>NZ_ALPU01000003.1:0-581644 GCF_000294465.1 Staphylococcus sp. OJ82
TGCAGGTGAAACGCCAAATACAGGTGAAACACCAAAAACAGAACAAACAGCAAGTATAGGTGAAAAATCAAATACAAACGAAACATCAAGTAAAGAAGAAACTCAAAGCAAATCACTAGATATAATGTCACAAGAGAATTCAACAATAGAAAAAACTAACAGCAATTCTACTGTGAATAAAAACACCACTAATTCAAGCATTAACAAAGGTGAATCAAAACGTGCTCATAGCAACAAACTTAATTCAGAAAATGAATTGCCGGAAACAGGTCAAGATGAAACACGTAATAGCACTTTATTCGGCACATTAATTGCAGGTTTAGGCGGCTTACTATTGCTTGTGATGCGTCGTAGAAAAAAAGAAGAAGACGAAAACAAAATGTCATAATCAAAGTGATATTGTAAAGGCTCTTCATCCATTAAGGGTGGAGAGCCTTTTCTTATCAAAATTAAAACATTATATAGGAAAGCGCTTACTTTATTTTTTTGAGGGTATTAGACTCAATAAAGGAGGTTTTACAGTGATATATACAAATCCAAATCAAGAAGATGCAAAATACAAAGTAAAATCGAAATATGCTAATTTTATAGGTGGAAAATGGACTGAACCACAAGAAGGGAACTATTTTGATAATATTTCACCAGTTACAGGTGAAAGTTATGCCAAGATACCTAAGTCTACACAAAAAGATGTGGACTTAGCTGTTGAAGCTGCCCAGAAAGCGCAAGTAGAATGGGGTAAAAAATCATTATCTGAAAGATCACAGTTATTATTAGATATAGCTGATCGTATTGAAGAAAATTTAGAATATTTAGCAGTGATAGAAACGTTTGATAATGGAAAGCCAGTGAGAGAAACACTTACAGCAGATTTACCATTAGTAGTAGATCATTTTAGGTATTTTGCAGGTGTGATTCGTGCAGAAGAAGGCGGCATTTCACAAATAGATAATGATACAGTTGCATATCATTACAAAGAACCATTAGGCGTAATTGGACAAATTATTCCTTGGAATTTCCCTTTACTTATGGCAACTTGGAAAATTGCGCCAGCGATTGTAACAGGTAATACAGTAGTACTAAAGCCCGCAGAGCAAACGCCGGTATCGATTTTACATTTTATTGAAGTGATAGAAGATATTCTACCAGAAGGTGTGCTCAATATAGTAAATGGTTTCGGAAATGAGACTGGTGAGGCGTTAGCGACGCATAAAAACATAAATAAAGTTGCGTTTACAGGTGAAACAACAACTGGAAAAATTATTATGAAGAATGCTAGTGACAATGTTATACCAGTTACACTTGAACTGGGCGGTAAATCACCGAATGTATTCTTCAAAGATATTATGGATGAAGATGATGAATTTTTAGAAAAGGCTGTAGAAGGTTTAGTCATGTTTGCACTAAATCAAGGTGAAGTATGCACATGTCCTTCAAGAGCACTGATTCATGAAGATATCTATGAAAAATTCATAGCTTTATGTATAGAAAAAGTTAATAAAATAAAATTAGGAAATCCTTTAGATGAAACCACAATGGTTGGTGCACAAACTTCAAACGAACAACAAGAAAAAATCAAAAAATACTTAGATATTGGTAAAGAAGAAGGCGCTGAAATTCTTGTAGGTGGAAATGTTAGACAAGAAAAAGAGAATTTAGAAAATGGATTTTATATTGAACCAACGATATTCAAAGGTGACCAAAGTATGCGTATTTTCCAAGAAGAAATATTTGGTCCGGTATTATCTGTTGCAACTTTTAAAACAAATGAAGAAGCTCTAGAAATGGCGAATGATACTATCTATGGTCTTGGAGCAGGTATTTGGACGAGAAACCAGAACACTGCGTATCGTATTGGTAGAGGAATTCAAGCAGGACGTGTGTGGGTTAATAATTATCATACTTACCCAGCGCATGCTGCTTTTGGCGGATACAAAATGAGCGGTATCGGACGAGAAAATCATTTAATGATGTTAGACCATTATCAACAAACTAAAAATCTACTTGTAAGTTATGATACAAAGCCAACAGGTCTATTTTAATGAAAAATAAATAAATATAATGAGACATTTCAAACTATTGCGCTAATGCGTGATAGTTTTTTTGTTACTAAAAATATTTCTAATTGTATATTTTCATAAACCTAATAAATAATTTTCTAACTTAATTTTTATATTTAAATCCATATAAAACTCTTAAAAAAATAATACAATTGTGATATTATATCAAACGACTAAGATTAATGGAGGAAAGCAATGAAAAACAATCATGATTTAACACCCAATAGAATGAATAAATATGCTATTAGAAAACTTTCAGTTGGCACAGCGTCATTATTAGTGGGAAGCGTGTTAGTATTCGGAATCTCTAACGATGCTAATGCAGCAGAAAACGATCTTTCAAAAGACTCCAAAGCACTCAGTACTAATGTGAATGAAGAGGATAACCACTTAGTTGATACAGAAAAAGCAAATAGCAACGAACAAAATCCAGTCAATGATTTTTCAGAAAGCCATGATATTCATAACGATAATTTAAATACTAGTGATAGTGCTTCAGAGCAAAGTGTTGTTGAAAATAAACCAACAGTAAATAACACAGCTGAAATAGACACTAGCAATAAAGAACGAGAAGTAGCTGTAAACACTACTAAAAATAAAGTCACTGACAATAAAGAGAATAATAACAACACGTCGAATGTAATTGAAAAAGAAATTGAAGAGTCAAAAGCTAATAAAACTAATGAAGAAAATAGTGAAATTGTAAAAACGGAAAATAAAATGAAAGCTGCTCATAATTTTGATAACTCATCTCAAAAATTCGAGAATAGAGAAACAGATGACATAGCAGAGAAAGCTACAATAAACCAAAGCGAAGCCCAAAACAGAGAAGATATTAACCATGAAGAAAATAATACAAGTAATAAATTAGAAGCAAAAGATGAAGTGAATACTCAAAGCGAAAATATTAAGCCAGCGAGTGAACATAATGTCCCAGACAGAAATAACACTGAAAGCGTACTAAATACAAAAGAATCAAATAATGCGGTTGCTAAAGTGAGAAAGAGACGTTCAATTATAAATAGAAAAACATCAAGCAAAGCAATGACCGAAGATAGTGCTTTAGAAGCATTAGAGTATTCAGAAAATTACACATTTCAAACTTTAATTTTTGATCCTGAATCATTAGCAAAGAATAGTGTTTTAAATAGTAAAACGATTCCTTTTGAAATCCATAGTTATATGACAGGAGCAAATTCAGGGGATAGATATAAAATAAACTTACAACTTGATCCAATAATTGCTAACCATGTGACAAGAATTACTGTTAACCCAGCTGGTCGTACATCACCAGTACAATTTGTTAGATTATCTAATAAACAAGGTAGATTAACTAACATTTGGCAAGTTAATTTCATTAGAGCAAATAACGGTTTATTTGGCGGTGGTGAAATATTAAGTCAATATACAGCTTCTAATGGGGTCATATATCTTGATACTACAGTTAAAAATATCCTGAACAGTATGAACAATAAACATGATAAGTTAAATTATTTAATCTATGTTAAAGATAATTCTGAAAATAAAAAAATCCAAACTTCAGAAACGAGTGGATATTTTTTGACAGCAGCAGAGAGAGAAATAAATAATATACCACCGTCACAATCCACTAATGCTAATAATTCTTTTAAAGCAAGTAGTGGAACAGTACAATACGATCCTAAAATCGGCAACTTTGGTGGTGCAATTATAGACCAACAAATATTAAAAAATGGAATATTTAACTATCGTGGGAAAATAATGGATGCAGGTCTATATAAACAATGGACATATCATTACCAAATTGACCCAGCTTTATTACCTTATATCGGTTCAATAGAGTTACATAAACAAGATTTTCGCGGGTTATATGGTTTTGACAAGAAATATTATGCAGCCAATAAAGTAGCGACGCTACGTGTAGATTCGAAAGGTAGAGGATCTATTACACATAGTGACTTAAATCAATTAATAGAATTTAATAATGCTTTGCCAGAAACAGTAGGTATTAGAATAGTAATTAAATATAATCAAAGTCCTAATAATATATTGACTAGAAATGCTTCCTATGATCAAAACGGTAATTTAATATCTAGTACAACTCAAGTAAAAGAAGATTTTGCATTCTATGGGTATTTTACAGATAGAAATGGAGGAATAATTAATAACACCTTTGGATCTGCAACCTACTATATACAAGATTTAGATAAAGATGGTTTAACGGATAATTATGAAATTCACAATTCACATTCTGATCCATTTAATGGTGATACAGATAGAGATGGCAAAAATGATGGGGACGAGGTTTTAAGATATCAAACTTCTCCTTTAGTAGGGAAACCCATCGTAAATGACATCACAACAGAGGATACTATTATTAGAGGTGATGTCCCATTAGATAAATCAGCAGCAAGACAAAAGGTGAAAATTTTAAATCCAAATGGCAATGTCATAAAACAAGGCGCGCTAAATAAAAATGGTACGTTTAGTTTTAACGTGTCAAAATTACCACCTGGAAAATATAAAGTGGCTATTGAGTCACCGAATTATCGAAATGCTGAAGTAAATACATTTAATGTAATTGATATGAAAGCATTATTAAAGCCTGCCATTGCACCAGTTAACGATCAAAATACAAACCTCCAAGTCAAAGGTGTTGAAGGTTCTACTGTTGTGGTTAAGGATAATAACAACAATGTTATTGGGACGGTTGTTTTAGGAAAAGGAGAAACAACAAAATCATTACAGTTAAATCAACCGCTAAAAGCTGGAACAGTTTTGACTGCCACTGCCACTAAGAATGGAAAAACTAGCTATGCATCAGACCCAGTAACTGTAACAGATGTGACAGCACCCATAGCGCCAACGGTGACTGAGGTTACGAGTGAAAGTGCGCAAGTTACAGGAACAGGTGAACCTGGTTCAACAATTACGGTTAAACTCCCAGACGGAAGTGTGGCAACAGGCACAGCAGATAATCAAGGAAACTACGCAATCGATTTACCAATTGATAAGAAATTAAATGGTAACGAAGAACTCGTAGTGACATCAACAGATGGAGCAGGCAATGTATCACCAGAAACAAGAGCAACTGTTAAAGATGTGACAGCACCAAGTGCACCAACGGTGAATGAAGTGACAAGTGAAGGTACACAAGTGACAGGTTCGGGTGAACCTGGTTCAACAATTACGGTTAAACTCCCAGACGGAAGTGTGGCAACAGGCACAGCCGATAATCAAGGAAACTACGCAATCGATATTCCAACAAATGTGGATTTAGTAGGAAATGAAGAGGTCGTAGTGACATCAACAGATGGTGCAGGCAATGTATCGCCAGAAACAAGAGTAATTGTTAAAGATACGACAGAACCCGTAGCACCGATGGTGAGTGAAGTGACAAGTGAAGGTACACAAGTGACAGGTTCGGGTGAACCTGGTTCAACAATTACGGTTAAACTCCCAGACGGAAGTGTGGCAACAGGCACAGCCGATAATCAAGGGAACTACGCAATCGATATTCCAACAAATGTGGATTTAGTAGGAAATGAAGAGGTCGTAGTGACATCAACAGATGTAGCAGGAAATGTATCGCCAGAAACAAGAGTAATTGTTAAAGATACGACAGCACCCGTAGCACCGATGGTGAATGAAGTGACAAGTGAAGGTACGCAAGTAACAGGAACAGGCGAAGTCGGCTCAACAATTACAGTTAAATTCCCAGATGGAAGTGTTGTAACTGGTACGGTAAATGACCAAGGTAACTACGCGATTGATATCCCAACAACTGTAGATTTAGTAGGAAAAGAAGAGCTCGTAGTGACATCAACAGATGGAGCAGGCAATGTGTCACCCGAAACACGAGAAACTGTTAAAGATGTGACAGTGCCAGTAGCGCCAACGGTGAGTGAAGTAACAAGTGAAGATTCACAAGTAACAGGAACAGGCGAAGCCGGCTCAACAATTACAGTTAAGTTCCCAGATGGAAGTGTAGTAACGGGAACAGTGGATGACCAAGGAAACTACGCAATCGATATTCCAATAAATGTAGATTTAGTAGGAAATGAAGAATTGGTAGTGACATCAACAGATGGTGCGGGCAATGTATCGCCAGAAACAAAAGTAACTGTAACAGATGCGACATCACCAAACGCACCAGCGGTGAATGAAGTTACGAGTGAAAGTACGCGGGTAACAGGAACAGGTGAATCAGGATCAACAATTACGGTTAAGTTCCCAGATGGAAGTGTCATAACAGGTACAGTAGATAGCCAAGGCAACTACGCAATTGATATTCCAACAAATGTGGATTTAGTAGGAAATGAAGAGTTGGTTATTACGTCAACAGATGGAGCAGGTAATGTGTCGCCAGAAACAAAAGTGACAGTTACAGATGCGACGGCACCGGTAGCACCAACGGTGAATGAGGTCACAAGTGAAGTAACTCAAGTAACAGGAACAGGCGAAGCAGGTTCAACAATTACGGTTAAATTCCCAGATGGAAGTGTGGTAACGGGAACAGTAGATAACCAAGGAAATTACGTGATTGATTTACCGGCTGATAAGAAATTAAATGGAAGCGAAGAATTGGTTATCACAGCAACAGATGATTCAGGAAATGTGTCACCAGAAACAAGATTAACTGTTAAAGATACGACAACACCAGCAGCCCCAACGGTTAATGAAGTGACAAGTGAAGGTGCACAAGTTACAGGAACAGGCGAAGCCGGTTCGACAATAACAGTTAAATTCCCAGATGGAAGCACAGTAACGGGAACAGTAGATAATCAAGGAAATTACGCAATTGATTTACCAATTGATAAAAAATTAAATGGAAACGAAGAACTTGTAGTGACATCAACAGATGATTCAGGAAATGTGTCGCCAGAAACAAGATTAACTGTTAAAGATACGACAACACCAGACGCACCAACGGTGAATGAGGTCACAAGTGAAGTAACTCAAGTAACAGGAACAGGCGAAGCAGGTTCAACAATTACGGTTAAGTTCCCAGATGGAAGTGTCGTAACTGGTACGGCAGATAATCAAGGAAATTATGCAATCGATTTACCAGTAGATAAGAAATTAAATGGAAATGAAGAACTCGTGGTGACATCGACAGATGATTCAGGAAATGTGTCACCAGAAACAAAAGTGACGGTTATAGATGCGACGGTACCAAACGCACCAACGGTGACTGAGGTAACAAGTGAAGATACGCAAGTGACAGGTTCGGGAGAAGCAGGCTCAACAATCACAGTTAAGTTCCCAGATGGAAGTGTGGTAACAGGCACAGCCGATAATCAAGGAAATTACTTGATTGATTTACCAGTAGATAAGAAATTAAATGGAAATGAAGAACTCGTAGTGACATCAACAGATGATTCAGGCAATGTGTCACCAGAAACAAAAGTAACTGTTAAGGATGTGACGGCGCCAGACGCACCAACGGTGTCTGAGGTAACAAGTGAAAGTACGCAAGTAATAGGCACGGGCGAAGCAGGTTCAACAATCACAGTTAAGTTCCCAGATGGAAGTGTGGTAACGGGAACAGTAGATAGCCAAGGAAATTACGCAATCGATTTACCAATTGATAAAAAATTAAATGGGAATGAAGAGCTCGTAGTGACATCAACAGATGGTGCAGGCAATGTATCGTCAGAAACAAAAGTGACAGTTACAGATGCTACAGCACCAGCAGTCCCAACGATAAATGAAGTGACGAGTGAAGATTCACAAGTAAGTGGAACAGGAGAACCCGGCTCAACAATAACAGTTAAGTTCCCAGATGGAAGTGTGGTAACGGGTGTAGCTGATGATAAAGGAAACTACGCAATCGATTTACCAATTGATAAAAAATTAAAAGGTAACGAAGAACTTGTAGTGACATCAACAGATGCATCAGGCAATGTATCAGCAGAAACAAAAGTAACTGTAACAGATGTGACAGCACCAAACGCACCAGCGGTGAATGAAGTTACGAGTGAAAGTACGCAGGTAACAGGAACAGGTGAACCAGGTTCAACAATTACGGTTAAGTTCCCAGATGGAAGTGTGGTAACAAGTACAGCCGATAATCAAGGAAACTACGCAATCGATTTACCAATTGATAAAAAATTAAATGGTAACGAAGAACTTGTAGTGACATCAACAGATGGAGCAGGCAATGTGTCAGCAGAAACAAGATTAACTGTTAAAGATACAACAGCTCCGGATGCCCCAACAGTGAATGAGGTAACAAGTGAAGGTACACAAGTAACAGGAACAGGTGAACCAGGTTCAACAATCACAGTTAAATTCCCAGATGGAAGTGTGGTAACGGGTGTAGCTGATGATAAAGGAAACTACGCAATCGATTTACCAATTGATAAAAAATTAAAAGGTAACGAAGAACTTGTAGTGACATCAACAGATGGAGCAGGTAATGTGTCGCGAGAAGCAAAAGTGAAAGTTAAAGATACGACAGCCCCAGCAGCCCCAACGGTAAATGAAGTTACAAGTGAAAGTACACAGGTAACAGGAACAGGTAAACCAGGATCAACAATCATAGTTAAATTCCCAGATGGAAGTGTCATAATAGGTACAGTAGATAACCAAGGAAATTACGTGATTGATTTACCGGTTGATAAAAAATTAGATGGAAATGAAGAATTGGTTATCACATCAACAGATTCATCAGGTAATGTGTCACGAGAAACAAAAGTGACAGTTAAAGATGCGACAGCACCAGCAGCACCAACAGTGAATAAAGTTACGAGTGGAGATACGAAAGTAACAGGAACAGGTGAACCAGGATCAACAATTACAGTTAAATTCCCAAATGGAACTATCGTAACTGGAAGGGCTGATAATCAAGGAAACTACGTAATTAATATCCCTTCTATAATAGATTTAAACCCTGGAGATACTATACAAGTCTCATCAATTGATAAGTCAGGAAATATGTCTGGAACAACAACAATTATTGTGAATAATAGTAGTGTTTCAATAACAAAACAAGCGAATGATCATGATAAATCTAGCAATAATTTTGATTTAAATAGTCAATTAGGATTGAATGGAATTGAAGGGGAAGATGGAAAAGAACACACAAATTTAAATAGTAACATCAAACATTCCGATGATTCAGTTAATCATAAATCAGGGACAGATATAGCTTCCAAAGGCGATGTTATACAAACTAATGATGAAAAAGGTACTATTTCAAATATGAATAATGATAAAAATAATCTAGATAAAGGAAATAATAAACATGTAGATAAATTACCTACTACTGGTGAAAATGAGAACCAAAATAAAGGATTATTCAGTTCATTATTAGCTATGATTGGTGCATTTATATTAATTGGAAGACGTCGTAAAAATACAGAAGAACATTAATAAGTATTAATATTATAAAGATAAAATATCATTAAAGTATTACAAAATAAAGAAGACGGAATGCTCTTTAAATAGAGCTTCCGTCTTCTTTTGTATATAACTTATTGATGATGTGCCATTTCTAAAAATATAGCTTAGGCGTATAATGGAGTAATTAGTAAAGAAAGGTGTGGAGAAATGCAAAAAGCTTATCGGCAACTTATATTAGGTATGATTTGTTTGTTTATAGTTATGGCAATTGGACGTTTTGCATACACACCTATTATGCCGTTTATGCAACAAACGGGACATATGGATAACCAGAGTGCAGGATTACTTGCAACTATTAATTACTTAGGTTATTTAATTGGAGCAATTATTCCTATATGGATAGTTGTGTTTAGCAAGGTTACAGATTTGAAAGTTTATTTACTAATCAATATAGTTTCAACAATATTGATGGGATTATTTGATAATTTTACATTATGGATAATTTTCCGTTTAATCGCAGGGATAACGAGCGGAACGGTTTTTGTTTTAGCCTCAAATGTGGCGCTCGAAGCATTGAGAGCAGCGAACAAGGGTCGTATCTCAGGTATGCTTTATAGTGGTGTGGGTCTAGGCATTTTCACAAGTAGTATATTCATATTTTTATTCACTACAGAAAATAATTGGAAGATAACGTGGATTTTGCTGGGCGTTTTTGCTTTAGTTATGGGAAGTTTTGTGTTTTTTGGTATGCGCCAAAATTCAAATGTTGAAAATGAAACACAAACCTTAAATGAAAAGGAAGATAAACCGAAAGTTAAGTTGAATAAAAAATTTATTTGGGGATTTTCAATAGCGTATTTTTGTGAAGGTGCGGGTTACATAATTACAGGTACATTTTTAGTAGCAATCGTTAAATCCATACCTGAATTTGCAGATTATGCAGCGTTAAGTTGGATGTTTGTAGGATTAGGAGCTATTCCATCGACGATTTTATGGTCTATGATGGCTGAAAAATTAGGGTACAGTAAAGCAACTAATTTAGCATTTATTTTACAAATTATTGCCGTAATATTGCCTGTTTTTTCAGAAAGTATAACGAGTTTAGTGATAAGTTCTATTTTATTTGGTGCTACGTTTCTTGGTTTAACGACATTGTTTATGTCTAAAGCACAAACGTTAATGTTTCAAAGTAATAGTAAAATAAATTTAGTTGCTTCATTAACGGTTATTTATAGTTTGGGACAAATGATTGCACCAGCACTTTCTGGTGTATTGATCGGTGAATCTGGAAATTATAATGCAGCACTGATTTTCGCGTCAATTATACTTTGCGTGGGACTATTAAGCAGTATGTATAGTTATAGAGTCACAAATTAAATGATATATTCAAAAGAGAAAATGGATTTAAATAAATAAAAAGTTAGAGGAGTTATATACACGTGTAGAAGTACTCTATTCAGGTTTTTTAACAGTCATAATACTTTTGTGTAAATTGACTTTTTGTGGTAATATCGTCATGGATAAAAATTCGAGATAATAATAGATAAGAAGGTTTAAATATATATGAAAGAAAACTTTTGGCGTGAATTACCACGTCCATTTTTTGTTTTGGCACCAATGGAAGATGTTACAGATGTTGTTTTTCGTCACGTTGTCAGTGAAGCAGGCAGACCTGACGTTTTCTTCACGGAGTTTACAAATACAGAAAGCTTTTGCCACCCTGAAGGTGTACACAGTGTACGCGGACGCTTAACATTTACTGAAGATGAACAGCCTATTGTCGCTCACATTTGGGGAGATAAGCCAGAGCATTTCCGTGAAATGAGTATCGGTATGGCAGAAATGGGCTTTAAAGGCATCGATTTAAATATGGGTTGTCCTGTGCCAAATGTTGCAACAAAAGGTAAAGGTTCAGGACTAATTCAGCATCCTGAAACTGCAGCTGAAATTATTCAAGCAGCTAAAGCAGGAGGTCTTCCCGTAAGTGTTAAGACTCGACTCGGTTATTCTGATATCGATGAGTGGAGAGATTGGCTGACACACGTATTCGAACAGGATATTGCGAACCTATCGATTCATCTTCGTACGCGTAAAGAAATGAGTAAAGTGGATGCGCACTGGGAATTGATTGGAGAAATTAAAAAGGTTCGTGATGCAATCGCACCGGACACATTATTAACGATTAATGGAGATATTCCGGATAGAAAAACAGGACTCGAACTGGCAGAGAAGTATGGCATTGATGGTGTAATGATTGGACGTGGAATTTTCCAAAATCCGTATGCATTTGAAAAAGAACCAAAAGAGCATACGAGTGAAGAGCTATTAGGTTTGTTAAGATTACATCTTGATCTATTCGATAAATATACAAAAGAAGAACCCCGTCAGTTTAAACCATTGCGCAGATTCTTTAAAGTCTATGTACGTGGCATCAAAGGTGCAGGTGAACTGAGACATCAGCTGATGAGTACGAGTACAACAGATGAAGTCCGGACACTGCTTGATGAATTTGAAGCACAAATGACACCTATACAATAACATTAATATAATTGGATAAAAACACTGAAGAAGTAAAAGAAACGGCTTATAAATCTTAAATTTAAGATTTGTAAGCTGTTTTCTGTTTGATTGTTAATGAAATAATAAATGCAATAATCATGAAAGCTGTGATCATAAATACAACACCTGGCCATTGTATCAGCCCATAGAAGATACCTGCTAATGTACCGCCAATAGATGACCCCATGTAATAAAATAATAGATATAAACTAGATGCTTGCGCTTTATGATGTTCAGCACGACTTGCAACTACGCCACTTGCTATCGCGTGACCACTGAAAAATGCATAAACACTGAATGCCAATCCGAGTATTTTAAAAGCTAAAAAAGGTAAAAGTGTAATCCAAATACCAACGATTAATAGTAATATGCTGAATTTTAAAGCGTTTAATGTGCCTAATTTATTACGTAATTTTGCATTTAATATAGAAGATATCATACCAATTAAGAATAATAAGTAAACAAAGCTAATAATACTGTCATGCAATTGATAAGGTTTAGCTGCCAACACAAAGCCAATATAGTTAAAAGCAGCGATGTTACAGCCTAATAATAGAAAGCCAATCATAAATGGTTTTAGTAAACGAATATTTTTCAAATGTTGACTATAGCTCAATACTAATGCTTTAACAGAAAAGTGTTGTTTCTCAAAATGTCGAGATGCTGGTAGTAAGAAAGCAAATAATATTGCTGCAATAACACTAATAACTGCAATAGAGAATAAGCCGACTTGATACCCATAAATACTTGAAATAAATCCAGTGAATATTCTACCAAACGCACCACCAAAGGCGTTGCCACTAATATAAATACCCATTGCCTCGGGTAAACTATGTGCAGAAATTTCTTCTCCGATATATGCCATGGCGATAGAGGGTAAGCCTGCTAAACAAATGCCTTGTATAAGTCTAACAATTAAGAAGGTGTTGAAATCTGTAATGAACGGTTGCACTAGCGCTAATAATGACACCGAAATTACAGAAAAAATCATAATAGGTTTGCGTCCAATTACTTCCGATATTGCACCGAAAAATAACATAGCAAAAGCTAATGTCAGGGTTGCTGCCGACAATGCCAAACTTGCAACAGTTTCGCTCACATTAAATGATTGTGTGAAGTGGGGTATTAATGGTTGAACGCTATATAGAATTGAAAAAATAGTAAATCCTGAAATGAAAAGTGCAACGATAATTTTAATATATGCTTTTGAACCTCTATTTACATAGTTATTTTTCAAATCTTCCATTATATGACCCCTTTATTCTTAATATATCTATAGTATCACTTAACAGATAATATAAAAAATACATTATTTATTTTAAAAGATCTAATAATATGAGGACTTAGATTATTGAGAAGTGACTGTATTTTTTAGAAGCTTTAGATAGAATTTTCAAAAAAATTACAGGTATCTCAAATCAATTACTAAGAAATTAAAAAACAGTTTCTGCTATTCTCTTTATATAATTTCTTTGCTATTGTTAGCTAAGGAAAAATTTTGGGAGGATTTATTAATTATGAAAAAAATCGTTACAGCAACACTTGCTACATTGTCATTGGGAGCAGTGGGCATAGCACAGTCAGACGCAGAAGCATCAGAGAATAATCAATCAGGTACGCAATATTCAAGTAACCAATCTACAAATGGTATATTTGAATATGGTTATATTGATGAAGATAATAATGGGAATTATCACCATACATTAGATGGAAACTGGGATCAATCAATGTTTGATCAACAACAATATTATTTCTATTTAATTGATGAAGAAGGAAATTACCATTATTACTATTTCCCTATGAATGATCAGGGCACAAACTCAACAAATACGAATGCAACAAGTGCATATAATGATAACAACTATAGTGCTGATAAAAGTCATGAAGCTGTTCAACAGAGTGGCTACGATGTAAATGAAGCACCAGCGCAATCACAAGAAGCACCACAAAGTTCTAATAATGAAGTTTCTGCTCAAACTTCATCACAAGAACAAAGCACAGCAGCTAACGACAACGCATCTTATACACAAAATAATACATCATCAAACGAAAACTATGAAAATAGTTATACGCGCAATGACGGTAATGGTGTTGAAGATGTAAAACAAAATGCAACATCAAATAATGTAGAGAACACAACAAATGCACCTGCTACAGAATCAACAAACACAAATAGTTCTAATGAAGGACAAGCTACACAACAAGAAGCGGCACCTTCATCAGAAGCTTCAAATAACAATGCATCATCAAACAACAATAACAATGCGAGCACATCAGAAGCTTCAAATAACAATACATCATCAAACAATAATAACAGCACAAGTTCATCAAATTGGTTAACAAGTAATAGTCAAATGCAACCATATGGTCAATATCATGGTGGCGGGGCACATTACGGTGTGGACTATGCAATGGATGAAAACACACCAGTGTATTCATTAGCAGATGGTACTGTTGTTCAAAGTGGTTGGAGTAATTATGGTGGCGGAAACCAAGTTACAATCCAAGAACAAAACAGTGACAACTATCAATGGTATATGCACATGAATTCATTAAACGTTCAAAAAGGTGACCAAGTTAAAGAAGGACAACAAATCGGTGAGTCAGGTAGCACTGGTAACTCTACTGCACCACATTTACACTTCCAACGCATGGAAGGCGGAATTGGTAACGGTTATTCAGTAGACCCAACTTCATACGTAAACTCAAAAGCATAAATTAAAATGATAAAATAAAACGTTCTTGAAATTCTGTTATAGAATTCAAGGACGTTTTTTTATAGTAATATGCAGAATTAACAAAGAATATTTGAAATATCTTTAATACCATATCATACTTACATTAAATTTAAATTGAAGAGGATGATGGTATGTTTACTGTTTATGGACATAGAGGTTTACCAAGTAAAGCACCAGAAAATACGCTCGCGTCTTATAAAGAAGCTGGGAATACGCCTGGATTAAAATGGATAGAATTAGATGTAGCGATTACTAAAGATGAACAGTTGATTTTAATCCATGATGATTTTTTAGATCGAACAACGAATATGGTAGGAGAAGTGACACAATTAAATTATTCCGACATCAAAGATACATCAGCAGGTAGCTGGTTTGGCACAGAATTTGAAGCAGAAAAACTACCTACGTTTGATGAGGTTATTGAATTGGCAAATGCCTATAACATGAACTTAAACATTGAATTGAAGGGCGTTACAGGTCCGAATGGCACAGTATTATCAGAAAGTATGATTAAACAAGTTGCAGATAAACTAAAAAGATTAGATTCGGAGTTAAATGTATTGATATCAAGTTTTAATTTGGTTTTAGTGAAATTAGCAGAGCAGTTTATACCTGATTATGAGAGAGCTGTAATATTTAAATCAGCAGCTTTTGGTGATGATTGGAGAACGTTATTAGATTATTGTGGTTCGAAAATAGTGAATATAGAAGATGCGAAATTGACAGAAGCACGTGTTAAAAAAATTAAAAATGCTGGCTATGTATTAAACGTTTGGACAGTAAATAAGCAATTACGTGCAAATCAATTAGCAAATTGGGGCGTTGATGGTATTTTTACAGACAAAGCAGATGAAATGATTCATTTAGAAAGATTGTAAAATTGTATTTCTGGAGGGGATTAGGAAAGCAAATTCCGAATTTTGATTTTCTTCTGCTCTTTTTTAATATGATTTAAAATCAGAGGTCCTTTGTCTTAATTATACATTAAATAATAATATTATTATAGACTACTTCTTTATTGTTTATCAGTTTATACTGGTGAATAGCTTAGATGAAGAAGGAGTGTTGAACAATGGTAGAACAAAAAGAAGTGTTGGATCAAGGACCATTTTTTCATGGGACAAAGGCTGAATTACAAATAGGTGATTTACTACAAACACAGCGAATTTCTAATTATCAAAACCGTAAAATGAACCATATTTATTTTACTGGCGCTTTAGACACAGCTAAGTGGGGGGCAGAACTTTCGGCTACATTAGCTGACGAACCGGCACAAGAATATATTTATATTATTGAACCCATTGGGGCATTTGAAAATGATCCTAATGTCACAGATAAAAAATTTCCTGGTAACCCAACTCGCTCATATCGCTCGAAGGAACCTTTGAGAATTGTAGCAAAATTAGCTACATGGGAACGACACTCGAATCATGATATTGAACAAATGTTAAAAGGGTTAGCACAATTACGTAAAGATGGATTAGACATTATTGAAGATTAATATACAATTGTAATGAAAATAATGTAAAGCA
Source organism: Staphylococcus sp. OJ82 (assembly GCF_000294465.1). Taxonomy (NCBI): domain Bacteria; kingdom Bacillati; phylum Bacillota; class Bacilli; order Caryophanales; family Staphylococcaceae; genus Staphylococcus; species Staphylococcus sp. OJ82. The sequence continues at coordinate 16,216 of NZ_ALPU01000003.1, forward strand.
GTCTATAATTAATAACAGTGGGCTGCTTGTTTATATAAAAAAAGATTATTCCCAGTGAGGTATTATCTGTCACTTATTAGTGTTAAAATTCATTTGATAAATGAGAAGAATCATATCGGCTTTCAAAGCAATATAAACAGATGTAACGCTTGGAATTCGATAAAATAGTATAGTTATAATGTATGTAATATTCAAATATAAATAAAAAGGATTAATAAATGATATGTTTCGAAAATTTATAAGTGTAATACCGACTGCTATTTGTGGCTTAGCATTGGGTATTTCAGCATTAAGTAATCTTTTGTACATTATGGATAGGAATGTTTTAGCTACAATATTTTTAATTATTAGTGTTATTGTGGTTGGATTATTTATACTAAAATGTATACAATTTCCTAGCATTGTATTGAAAGAATTATCTGACCGTAATATATGTGCGACTTTTCCCACGTTTACAATGACGTTTCTGACATTACTCTATATCTTATACCACCAACTGAATATTACCTGGGAAATCATAATTTGGTTGTGGTGGTTCGTTGTGATACTGCAGTTTGTTATTATTGGGTTATTTATTTATTACCATATTTATTTACATGAAAATGAACGTATCGTTCCGAGTACCAGTTGGTTTGTTACATTTGTGGGAATTGGCGTTATTTCAGAAACTGCTGAAGATTTTTCACCATTCTTTGGGGAATTGATCGTGTATATTGCGACGCTATGCTTTTTAGTATTAATATGTGTCGTACTGTTTAAAAAGACATGGCGATTATATAACGAAAATCAATTTCCTATGACAATCATCATAGCAGCACCAGCTTCACTTTGTTTAAACGGTTATTTATTAAGTGTAGTACATACACAAATGTTTTACATTATAACGATGTTGATTATCTCTCAACTCATATTTATATACTCATTAACATTTATACCGAAATTATATAAATTGAATTTTAGATTTTCATTCTCAGCATTAACCTTCCCGTGGGTGACAACAGCGACATCACTCTATAACTTACTTGAAATTGAATCTTTACCTCATAAAGTACAAAGTGTGTTGTATTTTGTAATGATATTTGAAGTGATATTTGCAATCGTGACTGTGATTTACGTGATTTTAGGATATGCTTCATTTCTAAAGAAACGTACAATTGAAATAAAATAACCTAAATTAAAGAATGAACCTATCATCTAGTCAGCATAGTGGGAGTGGGTATACGAAATTAAATTTTGATTTCGTATACCCACTCCTTTTTAACTGCAATGAATTGAGTCGTTTTAACTGACGGATTTGCTCGCTTCAAATAGAGCATCTAGATGACTTGTAGTTAGTGCTGTATTTTGATTGAGTACTTTAACATCGTTATAAAGTGCTTCAAGCTCTTTAAAAGAACCTTGTGTTTGATTGATGAGGCCAATGTTCATAACTGTTTTTAATACTATATTGGATAATCCTTTGAAATTTTTAAATATAATAGACTGTGCTTTTGGTTTTATAGTATGGCCTTTGTGTTCTAACAATTGATGTAGTTCAGTAAAAGCAGCTATCGTTTCTTTGGTTAACGTCTGCGCGTTAGTATTTTGGTTTTGTTTTAGAATAAATAGCATGTTTAAAGGTAAGACTAAAGCAGCGTGTGACATCAACCAATCTTCAAAGTTCTGTTCATAAGTTAGTTTGATTTTCGCATTTTTAAATATTGAATTTAGTTTGTCTGAGAATGTAATTTCTCCATGCATGTTTCCTACTTTGAGCTCTCCAGCATTAAATCTTAAAATATTAGTATGGCTTGCTTCTCTTGAACCACCAGTCATTGAAAAGCCGAAAGTGATATGCTTAAGGTGATTACTCTGTTGGGTCAATGTGCTTTGTAGTAATTTAGGATTCATGTTATTTCCAATGAAAATAATGTTTTCACTTTTGTTTTGAGCTAATGTTGGTACGACATTGTAAAAATCTGAATATTTCATAGTTACAAAAATAACATCATAAATATCATGTTCTGAAAGTGTACTTATCGTTGTTATATGTTCATTTGTCGTTTTTCTTTGCAATGAATGCTGAAGTTTCAAACCTTTTTGATTCAAGTGCTCTAAAGTTTTTCCACGTGCAAACATTGTAATGTCATTATCTTTGGTATTTAGTGCGTGAGCTAAAAATTGCCCCTGTACACCTGCACCATATATTAAAATTTTCATATCATTATCACTCCAATTTAATTATTGAACAATTGTTTAATAACTTGAAGTTATCATCAATAAGATTTAAACTCAATGAACAATACAACCTTGTTGATGTTTAATGAACAAATATTAAAAATTGTTGATATTAAAAGGAGTTAAAATGGATAAACGAAAAGAAAAATCCCAAAAACTTATTATTCGTAGCTTTGTTGAACTGATTAGAGAAAAAGACTTTGATAAAATATCGATGAATGATATTGCTCAACATGCCAATATAAATAGAGGTACGATTTATTTGAATTTTATAGATAAGTACGACATTTTAGATCATGCAATTGATTATATTTTGGGCGCAGCAGTTGATAAATGCAATATTTATCTTGCAGAATCAGGAAATAATAAAGAAACGTTGCGTGAAGTCATGTACGTGATTGACGATCAGTACGATATTTTGAAAACTTTGGTTAAAAAGTCAGATCTTAATATGCTTAAGCAAACATTATCAAAGAAAATGCGCGACACCATAAATAAACAAAACAGTGAAATTACTGCCCAGTTTTTATCTTCTGCTGTAGTAGGCGTTATTATATGGTGGATTGAAGAATCAAAACCATGTGATATAGATACTTTAGTAGGAGAACTTTCCGTATTATTGGAGCCACATTTAAAGCACTTGTAACAATCAACTGAACTGTTATAAATATATTAATTAGTAATCCCCCGCCGATGCGCTAAAAATTACAAAAAAGGAATGTGAATAATGGAAAGTAATAATAATGATTATGAGAATTTGTTATTTTATTTTGCTTACAAAACGTTTATAAATACAGCAGATGAAATTATTGAAGCATATGGCTTAAATAGACAACATCATAGGTTCTTATTTTTTATCGAAAAAGTACCTGGAATTACAATAAAAGATTTATTGAAAAGTTTAGAGATTTCTAAACAAGGCAGTCATGCAACGTTGAAAAAATTAAAAGATGAGGCATATATCACTGAACAACCAACCGAAACGGATAAACGTATTAAAGCCTTGTACCCCACAGAAAAAGGAACCAAATTAGTAAAAGAACTTAATAAGGCACAAAATGATTTATTTCAAGATATACAGAAAAAAGTTGGCAATGATTGGTATGCCATAATGGAAGGATTTGCTTCTTATCGTACAGGATTTCAAGAAGTAAAATATTTAAAAGACGAGAATAAGAAAGATTAAATGATTAAACAACTTTATACTATTTAAAAATTAAGAATTTTCTAACTATAGCGGAATTAACTTACTGAATTACTATTATGAAATAAAAGGAAGGATGATTGTATGGTTAAGATAGCAATTGCAGGGGCAGGAGCAATGGGTGGTCGTGTTGGAACGCAAATTGCCGAAGCAGGATATGATGTAACTTTAATAGATTATTGGACAGAACATATTACAAATATTCAGCAACATGGCTTGAATATACAAACCGAAAAAGATACATATCATATTAATATCAAAGCGCAGTTGCCAGAACAAATCGATGAACAATATGATCTGATTATCATTTTAACAAAAGCAATGGATTCAGAAGCAATGATTGAGGCGTTGAATGAAGCTAATGCGATTAAAGAAACGACGGCGGTATTAACAATGATGAATGGCTTAGGACATGAAGAACGTTTTGCCAAAATTATACCAAAATCACAAATATTTTTAGCAGTAACGATGTGGACAGCAGGTTTAAGAGGGCCTGGACAAATACTGTTAGAAGGTACAGGAACAATAGAACTGCAGCGCGCAGACGGTGGGGAAGACTATCGTACAGAAGCAATTAATACAATTTTTAATAATGCAAAATTAAATTCTACAATCAGTGATAATGTCTTTGAATCTATATGGTCAAAAGCTACATTGAACAGTGTACTGAATCCATTATGCACGATCTTAGATAAAACAATAAACCAATTTTCACTATATGAACAAGCACGACAAATGGTTATTACTATTATTGAAGAAATCGTGGCTGTGGCTCATGCACGAGGACTAGAACTCAATTTTGAAAATTTAATTAACAAAATTGAAGCTGCTTATCCAATTGAATCACAAGGTTTACATTATCCATCAATGCATCAAGATTTATATAAAGGGCGGCTAACAGAAATAGATTATTTAAATGGACAAATTGTTACATACGGTAAAGCCTGTGGTGTGGCGACCCCACATAATGAAATGCTGACACATATGATTCATCAATTAGAATTAACATATAAAAAATAGTAAAAAATAAAGTCAACATCATTGACCTTTTATCTCTATTAAGTTAAGTTTGTAGTGTAATAGAGATGGATAAAAAAGGGGAAATGATGAATGAAAAAACGTATAGGACAATATTTAATGGACTGTATCAGCGCTGTAGGCGTCGATAAAGTATTCGGTGTGCCAGGTGACTTTAATCTGACTTTTCTAGATGATATTATTAGTCGCGATGATATGGACTGGGTTGGTAACACAAATGAATTAAATGCTAGTTATGCGGCTGACGGCTATGCGCGCTTAAAAGGGATAAGTGCAATGGTAACAACATTTGGTGTAGGAGAACTCAGTGCTGTTAACGGTATTGCTGGTGCATATGCTGAACGTGTGCCGGTTATTCAAATTACCGGTGCGCCTACAAGAGCAGTAGAAAAGGCAGGGAAGTATGTGCATCATTCCTTAGGAGAAGGAAATTTTGATGACTACAGAAAAATGTATGAACCGATTACGACGACACAAGGGTATCTTACGCCTGAAAATGCCCAGTCAGAAATTCCTAGAGTAATTGAAGCTGCATTAACTGAAAAACGCCCAGTGCATATACATTTACCAATTGACGTAGCAAGCGTAGAAATTGAAGTAGACCAACCGTTTGAAGTGCCACAACATCAGGGGATGGATGTTGCTAAGTATGTGAATATGATCAAAGAAAAGTTACAAAGTGCGGATAAACCAGTCATAATCACAGGCCATGAGATTAATAGTTTCGATTTACATGAAAAGCTTGAACAATTTGTGAATCAAACGCAAATTCCTGTAGCACAATTATCATTAGGCAAAGGTTCATTTAATGAAGAAAACCCATATTACATGGGTATTTATGATGGCTCATTAGCAGAAGAAGATATTAGAAATTACGTGGATCAAAGTGATGCAATTTTAAATATTGGAGCGAAATTAACAGATTCTGCAACTGCAGGATATTCGTATCAATTTGATATTGATGATGTCGTTATGATTAATCATCGTCACTTTAAAATGAATGAAACGAAAGATATGGAAGTATCACTTATCGATTTATTGGATGGCTTAAATACAATTAATTACGTTAATGACGCAACGTTCCCTCAATTTCAACGTCCTAAAGAAAATCAATACGATTTGAATGGAGAACCTTTATCTCAAGCAACTTATTTCAAAATGATGCAAGATTTTATTAAGCAAGACGACGTGATATTAGCTGAACAAGGCACATCATTCTTTGGTGCTTATGATTTAGCGTTATACAGTAACAATAAATTTATAGGACAGCCATTATGGGGGTCAATTGGTTATACTTTACCAGCGACACTGGGTACGCAGATGGCGAACACACAGCGTAGAAATTTATTATTAATTGGAGACGGTTCCTTACAATTAACAGTACAAGAAATGTCTTCGATGATCAGAGCGCAAATCAAGCCGATTATTTTTGTTATCAATAATGATGGTTATACAGTAGAACGTAAAATTCATGGAGAAAATGCGTCATACAACGATATTAAAATGTGGGATTATAAATTATTACCAACAGTCTTCGGTGGAAAAGATGAAGTCATTGTGCACGATGTGACAACGAGTGAAACACTACAAAATACATTCCTCGAAATCGAGGCACAACCAGACATGATGCATCTAGTTGAAGTGAAGATGGCAGTACATGACGCACCACATAAATTAAATGCAATTGGCCAAGCATTTGCCAAACAAAATGGTTAAATTCACATAAAATGTAACAAGGAAGCATTGGACTTGATAAGGTCCAATGCTTTTTACATATTTTGAGATATTAATTCGTTTTTACAAAGCAAATACGCGATATAAAAAAGACAAACTAAGCTGTTTTATCTGCTCAGTTTGTCTGTATTTTAAATTAATCTTTTTCTATTGCTTTATAATCTACTTGATCATAGTTTGTTTCAAGTTTACGTAACTCGTCACGGGTTTCTTTTTTTAACCCTTCGCCGTAGTCCATCATTTTAACAATATCTTTAAATGCCGCATACGGGATTGCGAGTTCATCAATATCGTCGATGGTTACATGTAAATCAATATCCTCTGGACGGTCTTCTTGTAATTTTAAGACAAAATCTGGTTCCGTCACAAATGGAGACGACATTCCAACCATATCTGCATGTTGTAAGGCATCAAGCGCACTTTCAGGTGAATTAATACCACCACTAGCGATGACAGGAATTCTACCATCAAGGTAATCATGGACGACAGCATTGACATATTTTCCTGTGTGCTTGCCGTCAGAGCGGACTTTGTTTTGATAAATTTGACGCCCCCAACTTGCGATTGCTAAATATTGTATATTCGCTGTATCTAATACCCAATCCAGATGTTCGTTGAATTCGTCTATTGTATAACCGACATCACTCCCTCGTGTTTCCTCAGGTGTAGCGCGATAGCCTAAAATAAATTGTGGTGGTGCTTCTTTATCAATGACTTTTTGTACAGCAGCTAGTATTTCCAATCCGATACGAGCACGATTATCTAAACTTTGATTTCCGTATTGATCTGTACGTTGATTAGAAAAGGTAGAGAAAAATGTTTGTATAAGTAAGCGTTGGGCAGCTGAAACTTCTACACCATCAAAACCAGCTTGTATAGCACGAGAAGTTGCCTCCGCATATTGATGCGTTATAGAAGTGATTTTATCTAAAGACATAGCTAGAACGTCATGTTGAATAGGAGAATTTAAGGACATAGCGCTTGGGCCATAAACTTGGCCATAATTTAAGATGGCTTGATTTGAAAATCGTCCTGCGTGAGTCAGTTGTAAAATGGCTTTATTGCCATTTTTTTTCATTGCAGTTGCTAATTTTTTCAAACCAGGTATACAACTGTCATCAGTGATACTAAAACCATATTCAAATAATTGACCATAAGGTTCAATATAGGCTGCACCTGTTACTTGTAAGGGCGCAGCGTGTGCCCGGCGTTGTGCATAGCGTAAGTCTTGCTCAGTAATATGTCCGTCTTGTGTTGAGGAATTCGTAGTCATAGGTGATAGCACAAAACGGTTATTGAAGACGACGCCATTGGGGAATGTTAATGGTTCGAATAATGCTTGATAATGAGTTTTCATAACTATAACCTCGATCTTCGTTGTAATATGTAATTTTAAATTAACACTAATAGGATATCGTGGTCAATTAAATAAAAAATATGGTAATTTTTTCAAGCAAAATGTAACAAAAATTTTCTATATCAGTTATCCTAGAGGGTGAGGGTAATTTAAAAAAGGGAAACATGTTTTGCAGATACGTGTCTAAAGTTTTGTACATGAATTTTAGCATAACTGAGATACGATATACACTCAAACGAAAGTGCTTACATTATAAGTACGACAAAGTATATAAGGTCAGTATTGGTGGAGGTGGTAACCAACGTGGTTCAATTGAATATTTTAGATTACGCTGTTATTGATGAAGGCAAGTCAGCACAAGATGCCTTACAGGATACAGTACGCTTAGCGCAATTAGCAGACAAACTTGGTTATAAGCGCTTTTGGATGACGGAACATCATAATGTACCGGCGTTTGCATGTAGTAGTCCAGAATTATTGATGATGCAATTACTGGCAAAGACGAAGCAAATCCGACTCGGTTCGGGTGGAGTGATGTTACCGCATTATAGTCCGTTTAAAGTGGCTGAAAATTTTCGATTATTAGAAGCATTTTACTCTAGGCGTGTAGACTTAGGTATCGGTAATAATTCAGGTACACCCAGTGTAAAACAAGCTATGAATGAAACGAAAACACATTTCTTAGACTACGAGCAGTCTATTACCGATGTGCGACATTATCTAACTGAGCGTGAACCAGAGCAACGTTTTAAACAAGTATTTGCACAACCTCGTGTTACTACTGTGCCTCAAATGTGGCTATTAAGTACGAGTGTACCGTCTGCACAAATGGCAGGACGTCAAGGCATGGGATATACACTGGGAACTTTTTTATTACCTAATGAAAAAGCAATTAAAAAAGCTGAAAGCAGTGTACAAGCTTATAGAGAAGCCTTTAAACCTACGGCATTAAATATGAAACCTACTGTTATGCTCACTACATTTGTTGCAGTTGCTGATACGGCATCAGAAGCAGATGCACTAGCTCAATCATTAGACGTTTGGCTACTAGGAAAACAACAATTTGCCGAATTTGAGCGTCTACCTTCTATCGAAACAGCGCAATCATATTCACGTTCTGAAAGAGATGAACGTTTGATTACTCAAAGCCGAGCTCGTATAATTGTAGGTACAAAAGAAAGTGCAAAAAAACAAATAGACACAATGATTCAAACATTTAATGCTGACGAAGTGATGGTTGTACCTTTGATACCAGACATAGCGCAACGCTGTCGTACAATCGAATTACTCGCGCAAATATATTTATAACAAATTGATGAAAGGAAGATATTTTATGAAAAAATTAGCTAATTATTTATGGGTAGAAAAAGTTGGAGAGCAGTACGTATACAGTATGACACCTGAATTGCAAGATGATGTAGGAACAGTAGGTTATGTTGAATTTATGGGTGGCGACGACATTAAAGTCGATGACGAAATTGTTAGTATTGAAGCTTCTAAAACAGTATTAGACGTTCAATCACCATTAGCAGGTAAAATTGTTGCACGTAATACAAAAGCTGAAGATGAACCAACGCTTTTAAATTCTGAAAAAGCTGAAGAAAATTGGTTGGTTAAATTAGAAAATGTTGACGAAGCAGCATTTAATGCACTTCCTGAGGCATAAATTATGCAACAAACAGAACGTTTAGCGTATTTAATTGAGTATTTGTGGCAAGAAACACATGACGGTGTCATTGCAGACTTACCTGATACGGAAACAGAACGTTTCGAAACGTTTCGAGGGTTAGTAAATGTAAGACCAGCAACACCGATTGAAGCTGATTTTATTGAGGTGCAAGATGCATTTTTGAAAAATTACAATGCGCAACAAGTTACGTCGTTAACATCATTAACCCCATATCTCAATGACGATATATATTTATGGCAAGGTGATATCACGCAGCTTGAGGTAGACGCTATTGTAAATGCTGCTAACAGTAAGCTGTTAGGCTGTTTTGAGCCGAATCATAACTGTATTGATAATATCATCCATACTAAAGCAGGCGTCCAGTTGCGTTTAGCTTGTGCAGATTTAATAGATAAACAAGGTAGACGTGAAGGTGTTGGTAAAGCAAAAATCACCCCTGGTTATAACTTGCCTGCTCAATATGTCATTCATACAGTAGGGCCACAAATTCGTAAAACACCGGTGTCACAAATGAACCGTGATTTACTTGCGCGCTCGTATCGAAGCTGTCTCGAACTTGCGGATCAGCAAAACTTATCAAGTATTGCTTTTTGTTGTATTTCAACAGGCGTATTTGGTTTTCCTCAAGATGAGGCTAGACAGATAGCAATTTCGACTGTAATGCAATATAAAAGAGAACATGATTCTGATATCACAGTTGTTTTCAATGTGTTTACAGATAAAGATGCTGCATTGTATAAGGAAGGACTGAAACATTATGACTGAATCAACTTGGGATGTCTTAAAAACTAGTTATAATCGACAATCCGATATATTAGCAGATGCTTTAAATGAAGCGGACGCAGTTGTGGTTGGGCTAGGTGCCGGTATGTCAGCGTCAGATGGTTTTACGTATATAGGTGAACGTTTCACTCAAAATTTCCCGGATTTTATTAAAAAATACGGTTTCTTTGATATGCTACAAGCAAGCCTTCATACATTCGAAAGTTGGCAAGAATATTGGGCTTTTCAAAGTCGATTTGTTGCGCTGAATTATTTAGACCAACCTGTAGGCGCATCTTACACTGCGCTTAATCAAATTTTAAGTAATAAAGATTATCATATCATCACGACGAATGCAGATAATGCATTTGCGGTAGCTGATTTTGATTTGGATAAAGTTTTTCATATTCAAGGAGAGTATATCTTGTGGCAATGTAGTCAACATTGTCATGCGCAGACTTACCGTGATGATGCTGCAATACGTCAAATGATTGTAGAACAAGAGAATATGGAAGTACCACGAGAACTCTTGCCGCATTGTCCTGAATGTGATGCGCCCATGGAAATCAATAAACGAAAAGCACAAGTTGGTATGGTAGAGGATGCTGATTTTCATGCGCAGTTATCTCGCTATAATCAGTTCCTTGATGCACATAAAGAAGATAAAGTATTATATCTAGAAATAGGTATCGGCTATACGACACCACAATATGTGAAACAACCTTTTCAACGCATGACACGACATAATCCAAATGCTTTATTTATGACAATGAATAAGAAAGCATATCGTATTCCAGAAAATATTCGAGATAGAACAATACATCTAACCGAAGATATTTCAACACTCATAACTGAAGCCAACAAAAAATTAACTATATAGGAGAACAATATGTATTTAATTGAACCTATTCGCAATGGCGAATATATAACAGACGGTACAGTTGCATTAGCGATGCAAATTCACGTTAGCCAAAATATATTTTTAAATGAGGATATCTTATTCCCGTATATCTGTGATCCAAAAGTGGAGATAGGTCGTTTTCAAAATACTGCGGTAGAAATTAACCAAGATTATTTAGACGAACATGGTATTCAAGTTGTTCGCCGTGATACAGGTGGTGGCGCAGTTTATGTAGACAGTGGTGCAGTGAATATGTGTTGTATTTTAGAAAAAGACGATACAATTTATGGTAATTTTAAACGCTTTTACGAACCAGGTATACATGCTTTACATCAACTGGGTGCAACAGAAGTTGTGCAAAGTGGACGTAATGATTTAGCCATTCACGATAAAAAAGTATCTGGTGCAGCAATGACTTTGATTAAGGGACGTATCTATGGTGGCTATTCTTTATTATTGGATGTAGATTATGAACCTATGGTTAAAGTATTGAAGCCGAATCGTAAAAAAATAGAATCCAAAGGTATTAAATCCGTAAGATCACGTGTAGGCAATATTCGTGAATATTTGGCACCGGAATATCAAAATGTAACGATCCATGAATTTAAAGATCTGATGGTTAAAGAGATTTTAGACATTGATGATATGAATGACGCAAAGCGTTACGAATTAACTGATGCTGATTGGGAAGCCGTTGATGAAATGTTAGCGTCAAAATATAAAAATTGGGAATGGAATTTTGGTGGTTCCCCACGCTATGAATATAATAGAGACGCGAGATTAGCGGCAGGCACGATTGATATCTCTCTTTCGGTAGAAAAAGGACGTATTTCAGCATGTCGTATTTATGGAGATTTTTTTGGACAAGGCGACATTAAAGACGTTGAAGAACAACTCAAAGGCGTACGTGTAGTCAAAGAGGATTTATTAAAAGCTTTAAGTGAAATAGACATTACATATTATTTCGATAAAGCTACTGCAGAAGAATTAGTAGATGTAATATTAAGTTAATAAAAATTGATAATTAAGGCTGAGGCATAAATTCATGTCTCAGCCTTAATTGTTACATTCACTTTCGTCACAACAATATTCAATGGTTTATAAATAGGTTGGTTATGTTTTCTTTGATTTGAAAAATACCTTAAGGGTAGAAGATGAAGAGACTCGAAATATAATCAGCTTTTACTTAAGGAGGTTGTAGCATGGATAAGCAACATATTAAAGAGGCTTTAAGTAAGCATTCAGAAATAATTATCGAAACTATAGAACATGACCGCATTACTGTAAAGAAAATTGAAGATAACGACGATGAACAGTATTTACATGTATTGGAGCCTAAAGACCAAAAAGTAGAAATTGCTAAAATTACAGATCTTCAAGAAAATAACTTTAATCAATTATAATAAATATGTATAAAAGACTAATGTACCCCACATCCTAATTAAAAGAATACGGGGTACATTAGTTTAGCTAAATAATTTAATTTTAGAGTACATTAGCTGCGCGTTGATCTGTAACAATGAGTAGTACATTACCTTGATCCATAAGTTCTTCGTAATCTTGCGCATCACTTTCAGAAACGCCAAGAATTTGTAACTTATCTCTTAGTTGGTCACCTTGATTTTGTTCATCTTCGCCAACATCAGAACGATTGTAATCAATACCTGAGACTTCTGTATTTTTCACGATGCGTTCTGTATGATCTGCATCATGAGATAGAACATAAATATCTTTTGCATTAATTTTTTGATCTTTTAATGTGTTGATATTAATTTCAATGTCTTCATCATTTGAATAAGCTTTAACAATTGGTGTCATATACATACTCCTTTAACAATTGAATTATTTTATAATGCCACTATTTGTTTGTTCATTTTCATCAACCGTTTTAAGACGTGCGTAACGATCATGTGCGATATAAAATTTAGTGTGTTTAAGAGAAAAGTCATATAATTCTTCTCTTTTAATACCTTCAGGCATTTCAAATTCTGTTACGACTTTTTCTTCACTTTGATTTTCTACTTTTACGACTTGTTCAGGTTCAACATCTAATGTTTCTTTAGGATAAACCAAAGCAATTGTTGTTTTACTTTCTTTAACATCTTCTAAATTTTCTATTTTAAAAGCTTCGCTAATATAGTTTGCTACTCTTTTTTCGCGTTTACGTTTTCTTTTATTAACTGCAGCTTCTTTTTTATAATTTTTTCGGAAAATGAAATAAATAATTAAAACAATTACTATAAATATTAAAAAATAAAATATGGACACAAAAATGCCTCCTTTATTTAAAGAATATAAAAAATAATCTCATGTTATACCTTTATATTAATTGTATACCACTAGTGAGATTTTCAAAACAAAATACGAATTGTATCAAGACTGTAGATTTTGAATTACATGATGAATTCAAATATAATGATATATTGAATGGGTTTTAAAATAGCTATTAACAATTTAATATTGCACCAAGTGATAACGTAGCATAATTTAGATTAAGTGAGAAGGAGAGACCAACATGAAATTAGGTATCGTAGGCGCGGGCAAGATCGTCAAAGAAGCATTACCAGTGATGGAAGAAATTTCAGACATTGAGTTTCATAGTATTGTTTCAACAGGAAGAAATCCAGAAAATGTAGAAAGTTTACAGAAACAGTTTAATATTAAAACAATTTTTACGGATTATAATGAGTTCCTTCAAGATGAAGGTATGGAAACGATTTATTTAGCTGTACCAAATCATCTGCATTTTGATTATGCACGCAAAGCAATTGAGCAACAGAAACATGTAATATGTGAAAAACCATTTACTTTAACTAAAGAAGAATTAACAACATTAAAAGCATTGGCTGAAGCGAACAACGTTATTATTATCGAAGCTATTACTAACCTGTATTTGAGTAATTATGATGTGTTAAAACAATCAGTGAGTGAAATAGGTACATGTAAAATAGCCCAATTTAATTATTCACAGTACTCTTCAAGATATGATAATTTTAAAAAAGGCATTATTCAACCTGCTTTCGATCCTGAGAAGGGCGGAGGTGCACTCATGGATATCAATGTATACAATATCCATTTAGCAGTTGGACTCTTCGGGATGCCTAAAGGTGTTACTTATTTTGCTAATGTTAAAAATGATATTGATACATCTGGTATCTTAAATCTTGATTATGGTGAAATGAAAGTTGTTTGTATTGGTGCAAAAGACTCTAGTTCTGACAATCAGTCTTACATTCAAGGTGAAAATGCAACAATTCATATTAAAGGTCCAACAAATGAATTGAAAGCGTTTGATCTTACATTTAATGACGGTGGTACACAATCATATCAAGTTAACCAACAAAAACATCGTATGTATGAGGAATTTGTGAAGATGGTTCAGATTATTAATGATAAAAATTTCGATTTAGCAGAAGAAAAGTTAGAACATAGTATTCAAGTTATTGAAGTATTAGAACTTGCATTAGATAGTGCAAATATTAAAGTGGGTCCTTCTTTAAAATAATTAAGCAATAAAAAATCCAGTACTTCACTTGAGTGTGAGTGCTGGATTTTATGTTGTTGATAGATTTTTTAATTTTGGAGCAGTCTTTTGTGTGGGGTATCCGCGGGTACAGACTCAGCCTGTAGTCTTTAGCTCGTGATAGACTATTTTAATCTTCTATTTTAATGTGGTTATGAACTTCGTGCTGAATTTCATTGTATACAGTTGAGAAAGTTTTGCCAGATTGGATTGCTGCATTTTTTACATCTTCAAATTCTGGTTTCGCTTTGATAATTTTATTATCCATCATGCCTATTTTTACTAATATAGCACCATACTTTGTGTGAATTGTTTGAAACTGACGATGGAGAATTTTGCGATTGACTGCATAACTTCTTACACCTAAAGAGCTTGTATTTTTAAGTATATAATCCTCAAAGTATTGTGCGTCATCAAATTTACTAATCACTGTAAGTTGTGTTGCGGGCCTACTTTTCTTCATCGTAATTGGAGTGAAGTAAGCATCTAGCGCACCGTCATCCAGTACTTGTTCGATAAAGAAACCGAGCATCTCTGGTGTCATATCATCAATCTGACACTCTATCACTTGGACTTGTGTTGGTGTGTTGTCTTTTACTGTATATTCAATTGTTCGTAAAATATTGGGGAAATCGAAATCTTTCGTGCCACAACCATAACCGATTTGCTCCATGGTTACTGCAGGTAAAGGACCGATTTCCGAAACTAATGCTTTAATAAAACCAGCGCCAGTTGGTGTTGTCAATTCACTGTTAACATCAAAGGACGCAAGCGGGATACCTTTGAGTATTTCAGCAGTCGCTGGTGCAGGTACTGGATAGACACCGTGTGCGATATTGATTTTACCGTTACCAGTTGGGATAGGCGAGGCATAGAGTTCATCAATTGCTAAATCTTCTAGTGCAAGACATCCGCCAATAATATCAATGATAGAGTCCATAGCGCCAACTTCATGAAAGTGAACATCTTCAACAGACATACCGTGAATTTTAGCTTCTGCGTGTGCAATCACGTCAAATACCCGGAGACTTCTTTCTTTCACTCTGCTTGGTAAGCTACTCTCTTTAATCATCTTAAAGACATCTGATGCTTTTCTATGATGGTGTGCTTCTTCGAAATCAATTTTAAGTGACATAGCTTGAATGCCTTCTTTGTTTTGAGTTGAGAAGTTAAGTTTGAAATGATTGAGCGGTAATGTTTTTAATTGTGTTTCAATAAAGGTGACATCTGCACCCAAATCTACAAGCGAAGACAATAGCATATCTCCAGCAATACCAGCATGACAATCAAGATAAATCGCTTTGGACATAATGTTTCACTCCGTTCTAAGCATTTTCAATCATTTTTATAATCATTGCGGCATTATAGCCACCACCAAATCCATTATCGATGTTGAGTACGCTCGAGCCAGGTGCACAAGAATTAACCATAGATAAGAGTGTGGTAACGCCATCTAAATTGGCGCCGTAACCAACACTCGTAGGTATTGAAAAAACTGGATGATCCACTAAGCCAGCAACGACGCTAGACAATGCACCTTCCATACCAGCAATAACTACGGACACCTTACTTTGACGAATGGTTTCGATATGTGCAAAAAGACGATGGATGCCAGAAACACCTACGTCATAAAAGCGCTGTACTGAAATACCCATAACTTCAGCTGTAATAGCTGCTTCTTCAGCTACAGGTAGGTCAGATGTACCCGCACAAATAATCGCTGCAAAATGTTCGGTTTTGTTAATTGTATTAACGGGTGTACAAACAATACGTGCTGTCTCATGGTATTCAAGTTGTGGATACTTAGCAATGATATTGTCTGCTTTACTTTGATCGATTCTAGTAATTAAGATGACTTCATTATGCTTTATTAAAGTGTGTACGATTTCGTCTAATTGGGTTACAGTTTTCCCTTCACCAAATATAACTTCAGGAAAGCCTTGTCGTTTTGTTCTGTGTGAATCAATTTTTGCGAAACCTAATTCATCATAATGACTTAATTTATCTTTGGCTTCTGTAATGGAAAGCTCGTTCTCTTTAACTGCTAAAAGTAATGACTCTATTGTGTCTTGGTTTTCAGTCATAGTTTCGCCACCTTTATTTTGTTAAATCTCATCTTGTGTATTGATGACTTCATTCATGCTACCTGTACGATAACCTTCTAAATCAATAGTTACATAATCAAAACCAAGTTCTTTCAAGCGAAGTGTAATTTGATTTTTAAATTGAATCACTACTGGGATATCTGTGTCGTCTACTTCTATTCTTGCGATATTATTATGATAGCGTACTCTGACATGATTAATGTTGAAGCTTAAAATGAATTTTTCAGCTTCATTTACTTTGTTAACCTTTGTGAAATTTAAAGGCTCACCATAAGGGATTCGAGAAGCCAAGCTACACAAAGCAGGCTTATTCCATACAGGGAGATCATTAGATTTACTTAGCGCTCTAATTTCAGATTTATATAATTCAACTTCTTGTAGCACACTTCTAACACCGAATTCAGTTCTTGCTTTGAGTCCAGGTCTGAAGTCATCTAAATCATCCATAATCATACCGTCGACGACATAGTCGAAGTTGTAGTTTACTCTCAAGTCTTCAAGTTTTGAATATAATAAACGTTTACTGTAATACCAACTACTTGGTGTGTTTTCAACTATATTTGGATCTTTTAATTCTTCAATTTCAGTTTCTATCACATTGGCATTAAGTGATTTACCTAGACGCAGGGCTTGATCAAATTCTTCATTTCTAAATAACTCGGATTTTACAATAACTGCTTTTACATTATCAGTGCCGAGTACATCGATGGCTTTCTTTAATACAAAGCTGCTATCTACACCACCTGAAAACGCGACGATTACACGATTCATATCTTTTAATACACGTTCTAATTGTTGTTCTTTAGTTAATACTTTAGTTAACATAATGATTCCTCCTAAATTATGATTCTACGTATGGAATAGTAAGTGGTCCAAGTGGCATAACACCTATCTTCATATCTTTTCCATATTTATCTTCTAATGCTTTAAGTGTCTCATTTATATTATGCACTGGATGCAACATGGCATCTTTGGTTTGTTGGTCACTGAGTTTAGAATATAAATAAACATCAGCGAAAGTTTGAATCACAGCTTGTTTTTGTACTTGCCATTGGTCAAGCATCGCGAAGTTAGGATCACTGATCATGTCGACAAGCCCTTGAGGAGAGTCAGCCATTTTTAGTATCTCTGCATAATTACCATGATTAGGATAGCCATCGCTACATTCAGATAACATAATAATGCTGCCACCTTCTTTAACTACTTTATGTGCTGCACTCATGCCTTTAACTGTTTGATATAAGTTTTGATCTAAAGGATAGCCGGAGTTAGAAGCAATCACGACATCAAAACGCTCATCACACTTGAACATAGCATGTGCTTTGGCATATTCACACCCTTTATCATGTGCTTCATATAATTCACCAGCAAATACTTCGGTAATCGCTTTCTCTTTATTCAACGTGACGTTGAGCATAAAGTCTGGTTTACACATTGCATTGATTTCCCGGGTCATATTTTGAACAGGATTATCTTGCATATTGCCCCAAGTTGAACGTATATCGCCAATCATTTTAGCGTTATGGAAGGTCATAATTGTTTCTATGCCAGCAATACCAGGCATAATACCTTTAGGCCCACCAGAGAAGCCAGCGAAGAAGTGAGGTTCGATAAAACCGGTGACAATTTTAAAGTCAGATTCAACATAATCTTTGTTCAGGTATACATCACAACCATATTGACTATGGCCTACTTTTTTAAGCGTATCCTTATCATTACAATGATTATGTACAATTTTCACTTTGCTCACTATGTCTTCACCAAGCATTTGTACAAGTTCTTCTCGTGTTTGATCGCGATGTGTACCTGTACCATTGATAATCACAAAGTTTTCTAAAGGTACGTGGGCTAATGTTTCTATCAGTAATGGTACGAGAATGTGATTGGGTGTCGGTCGTGTGATGTCACTAATAACAATAGATACAGTTTGGTTAGCACTCACCATGTCTTGCAATGGTTCTGAGCCAATTGGATTATTTAGGGCTGTACGTATTGCTGTTACATGATCTTCAAGTGGATCAATGTTTTTGGGTTCAATTAGAACGCTTTGCTCCGGCAAGTCAACTTCAACATTTGATTTGCCGTATAATATTGTAGTCTTCAAAGTTAATCCTCCTTTTTAGTTAAAGCGCTTTCATAATTAGCGGCATTTGTGGCTTGTTTTAACTTAGGAAATGCTTTGTGATTGGTTTTAAAATGTTCCTGAGTGCCATCAATGCCTTTGCGCTTCTGGTATTTATCTACCATGATAACAGCAATTGGACATAAAATCGCCGTAGTAATAGCAGAAACTGAAATTTGAGCTGTCGCGATAGGCGCTACTTTTTCTATCATAGCAAATTCACTTTGGCTCAAGTTACCACTAGCTAAAGCAGTTGAAGCGGCTGCGACAACTGCAGCAGGTGTAGAAACGGCGTTACCTGCAGTAGACGATTCTGAAATAGGACCGATGACACTTTTCTCTTTAAATAGTTTAAAGGCAATTACACCTGTCACAGCTGTACAGACAAATGTAAGTAATGCTAATGTGAGACCACCAGATAATACTGAGAAATTAAAGAATTCAGCTAAATTCATTCCTGCTCCTAATGAAAAGGCAAAGAAGGGAATGAGTAATGATTCTCCTGGTCGTAAAAATTCTGCGATTTTAGGATCTAAGTTACCTAAGAGCATACCTATTGCGAGTGGTAATAACACAGAAACGAAAGAAATGACTGGAAAATTCGTACCGATAAATCCTAAGGATATTAATGTAAGTAAAGGACCATCATTAATAGCTAATATAGATAAACCACCGATATCAGAGCGGTTACCATATGCACTTGTTAGCGCAGCATACATTCCGCTGTTACTATTGGTCATTGCTGCAATAATTGCTATTGTAGATAAACCGAATAACCCTGTCCATGGATCAAATATAGCGCCAAGTAATAGACCAACGCCTAACCCCGAAAAATATTTCGTTGATGTTAATATCATACCTTTTTTTAACGCTTTGCCACCAATCTTTAAATTCATTTGACTCCCTACACAAAAGATAAATAGGGCTATTAAAACGAGCGCACTATCTTTAAATAAATCCTGAGAAAAACCGCCAATTTGCAACATTTCATAATGTCCTTCTTCAGTCTTTGGAGCCCCTAAAAATTTCAAACCATTCGTAATAAAATTCAAGTGCAATTGATCAATCGTGTTGATTGCAGCACCTAATAATAACGGAACAACCATCAAGCCACCAGGTACTTTTTCAATCGTATCTTTAATTCTCATAACGAAACATCCCCTTAATTATGCTAGTGGTTATGGAAAAATGTTCTTATGATGTTCTTAGTCGTTTTTTTTATTAATTTTTCCGAATTTGCTAACGTCTCTGCGAGTGACAATGGACCATCGGTTAAACTAAAAGCACTTACCACACCAACCTCATCAAATTGGTCTATATCTACTTCGATAGAGCCTCCGATAAAGATGACAGGGACATCAAATTGTTTCGCACATTTTGCGATGCCCATAGGTGTCTTACCATAAAAAGTTTGAAAATCAATTTTGCCTTCTCCAGTAATAACTAGATCTGCATTTGGTAAAAGCTGTTCTAATTGCGTATGTTTTATTACTACTTGAATACCATCTTCAAAATGACTAGGTAAAAATGCTTTGAAAGCACCTCCTAGTCCGCCAGCTGCACCAGCCCCTGGCAAATCATGAAGCCTCATATTCGTACTTCTTTCTACAAGATTTGCCCAATGCGTGAGATTGTCATCAAGTTGTTTAATATTATCTTCTGTGGCACCTTTTTGTTTACCAAAAACATGTGAAGCGCCGTCAGGACCTATTAAAGGATTTTGAACATCCGTCGCAATAATAAATTCACAATGTTTAATTCTAGTGTCGAAATGACTTAAGTCTATTTGCTTAATATGTTGCAAAGCACCTCCTCCAAAGGCGATATCTTTGCCGTTTTCATCTAATAGTTTGGCGCCTATAGCTTGTAACATACCTGCACCAGCATCATTTGTTGCAGAGCCGCCAATAGCTAAAATAAATTTTTTGTAACCTTTTTCTAAAGCGTCATAAATTAATTCGCCTGTGCCATAAGTCGTTGTTGTCATAGCATTTAAAGTGTCATCAGTTAAATGTTTTAGCCCAGAAGCTTCTGCCATTTCAATTACGCATGTGTCGTCACCGAGCACACCATATTGAGCAGTTACATGATTTCCAAGAGGACCTGTTACTGAAGCAGTATGAAAGCTTCCGTTTGTGGCATTCACTAGTGCTTCCATCGTACCTTCGCCGCCATCACCAACGGGTAAAGCATGTATGTCAGCTTGTGGATATACTTCTGTAATGCTGTCTGCCATATATTTTGAGACTTGGGTTGCTGTCATACTCCCTTTAAATGAATCCGGTGCTAAAATGATTTTCACTTGTGAATCCTCCTTTGTAAACGCTTACTTTTGTTTATTATTTCATTGTATCGATTTTATTTTATTGAAAATAGAGTTAAACTATACAAATATAAAGCTATAAATTTGTATAAAAACGATAAGTGGTGAAAATATGAATATACTCACAGAGGGAATGGCAACATTAATTGTAGAAGAAACAGCTAAAAGAACACAGAGCAATATTAATATCATGAATTTTAACGGAGAAATCATAGCATCATTTGATAAAAAACGTGTAGGCACAATTCATGAAGGTGCACGTAAAGTATTAGAACGAGAAGAAACAGTTATATTATCAAAGGAAGATAGTGCGACATTAGAAGGAACACAACCAGGCGTAAATTTACCGATTATTTTTCAAGATAACATCGTCGGTGTGATTGGTATAACAGGTGATCCTGAAAAACTCACCCATGTATCAGATTTAGTGAAAATGTCTACGGAATTATTGCTATACCAAAATTATTTTACATACGAATTAGAGGGGAATATACGTAGTCAGGAGTTATTTATAGAAGAATTGCTGAAAAGTGAACCGTCAAAATCATTTATTCAACATTTGAGTAATCAACTTAATACTAATCTATTAACATTCGGCAAATGCATTATCATCAATATTGAAAAACAAATATTCTCTAAGAACAGCACCGTGCGTACATTAGCAAGTAAGATTGACCCTAGTTCTTTTGTCATTGCGTTTACGAATCATAACCGTATCGTAATTCTTGCTACTGATGAAGACCGATGTGCATTAGATGTGAAAATAAATCGAATTCATCAAATGTTTAAAGACTTACAATTAGAAGTGCATATGACCTCAAGCCTTATATTTACAAATTTAAATGATTTTAAAAAAGCGTATGAAGAATGTGAGCTCGTATTTATGTTAAATGAGCAATCAGCACCACTTGTATCATTTGAAGAGGTAGAAGAAAAAACACTGTTATATCAAATCGACAGCGAAATTAGAGAACGATTCAAAAAAAGAATAATAGGGGATTTAGATGAGCAAAGTATTGCAACATTGAAAATATTTTTTCATAACAATTTGAATATCTCGCAAACAGCAAAGCATTTATACATTCATAGAAATACACTGTTATATAGGTTAGAAAAATGTAAAACAGTTACAGGATTGAACCCTAAAAAGTATTCGGAGGCATTGAAATTACAAATTGCGATGTGGTGTTAAAGCGAGAATGGTTAGGTGTGATTTGAAAAGCAAATGATTATAAAATTTAGAATTTTGATATTTATCATGATTGAATTTTCAAATTGTAATGGGTGTAAAATATTAGAACTTCAATTTTTAGAAAATTATTAAAAACCACTTTACAAATTACACGAACAACAATATAATAAAATTAAGTTATTGCTAAATAATTCTATAAAATAAATAACGAAAATCTTTATAGATGCAAAACGTTTTGTTTTCAGTTTGAAATTTTATTTTGGAAATGGCGCCATTATTGAGTTGTTAAGTAATAACTCACATCAATGTGTTATTGGTGTATTTCGAGATGAAGGAGCGTGAACAAGATATAGGAGAAATAAAAGTTATTGTTTAGAAAAGTATTTTGCGAAGCACGAAGCTATAAAATAAGTATTACACTACAGAGGAAGTAGCACCTTATTTTCAACTTAAAAGTTGAGCATATTCAAAACTAATAATTTCCACCTTTGTTACTCGCGACATAATTCAATTGCAAGTATACCTCTTTATCACTTTATCAAATGATTATATATTAAATATTCACCTACTTTAAAGCAGACATTTGGTCTGTAACATGTCACTTTGAATGATTGTAAATACCACAAGTTATAAATGTTAGATTGTTTATATAGCACAAATCTATCTATTTAACTCACTTAATCTTTTAACATTTATCAATGAATAGAACCAGTTTATATCAAATGAAAATATTAAATAGATTAACTGTGCGTTTTATGATTGATAGAAATATAACATTTTATTGATGGTGATATGAAAACTACCTATGAAGCAGGTTCCTTATATTGTAAGCATCATAGTTGCATAGTAAATTAAATGATATCTTACATTCAAATATGACAATAAACTGGTGAACATAAGAAGTTCCAAGCAATGCATTAATAATGATTGCTTGGGCTTTTTTTGTGTTTAAAGCAGCTACCATTTGTTTGAATCAGATGAATTTGTAATAAAGAAAAAATAAATATATTTTCCAAATTTTCAAATATTATAGTTGTTTTTTGCTTTTTAATATGACATACTCAATAACAATTAGTATAACGTTTTAAAAATAGGGGTGATTTAGTATGACAAAATATATTTATGCATTTGACGAAGGTCAAAAATCAATGAAAGATTTACTAGGTGGCAAAGGGGCCAATTTGGCTGAAATGAAACGCTTAGGGTTACCTGTTCCAGATGGTTTCACGCTTACAACTGAAGCGTGTATTGAATACTTGAAACATGGTTCTAAAGTACCTGAAGCATTATCAGAACAATTGAATAGCCAATTAGCAGCATTTTCTCAACGTATAGAAAAATCATTTTCATCTGAGGAACAATTATTACTTGTTTCAGTACGTAGTGGAGCGAAAATATCTATGCCTGGCATGATGGATACAATTTTAAACTTAGGGCTAAATGATGATAACGTGAAAAAATTAGCAGCGAAAACAAATGATGCTCGCTTTGCTTATGACTGTTATCGTAGATTGTTACAAATGTTTGGTGAGGTCGTATATGGCATACCAATGAATGCATTTGATACATATTTTAATGCTTATAAAACGCAATATGAATATCAAAATGATGCTGATATTCCGGCAGAAGGGTTACAAGAAATTTGTGAACATTTTAAAGGTGTCTATTTAGATGAAGTATACAAACCATTTCCACAAGAACCATTTGATCAACTAACAGAAGCAATTGAAGCAGTATTCAAATCGTGGGATAACGATCGTGCTCGAGTCTACCGAGAATTAAATGAAATTCCACATGATATAGGTACTGCAGTTAATATTCAAGAAATGGTATTTGGGAATAGTGGCGAACGCAGTGGTACAGGTGTTGCGTTTACACGTAATCCTGTCACTGGAGAAGCAAAATTATTTGGTGAATATTTATTAAATGCACAAGGTGAAGATGTCGTAGCTGGTATACGTACACCTAAAGATATAGAATCATTAAAAGATCAAATGCCACATGTGCATCAACAATTTGTAGATGTATCGCAACGTTTAGAGAAACATTATAAAGATATGCAAGATATAGAATTCACGATTGAGAATGAACAGCTCTATATTTTACAAACGCGTAATGGCAAACGTACAGCGAATGCAGCGATTCACATAGCAGTAGATTTAGTTGAAGAAGGTGTAATTACAAAAGAAGAAGCTGTGATGAATGTCGAAGTAAAATCGATTGATCAATTATTGCATCCTAATTTTGATAAAACAGCGCTAGAGCATGCTTCAGTTATTTCTAAATTAGGCTTGCCAGCCAGTCCAGGTGCAGCGAGTGGAAAAATTGTCTTTTCAGCAGAAACCGCTAAAATACAATTTGAACAAGGTGAAAGTGTTATTTTAATGCGCCCTGAAACGTCACCTGAAGATATTGAAGGTATGGTCGCAAGTGAAGCAATTGTAACGACGCATGGCGGAATGACTTCTCACGCAGCAGTTGTAGCACGTGGTATGGGTAAATGCTGTGTTACAGGTTGTTCAGATTTAGAAATTAATGTTGTCGATAAAGTTGTAAATTATCCTGGTGGCACATTGCACGAAGGCGATATGATATCTGTTGATGGTGCTCAAGGGGACATCTATGTTGGAGAAGTTGAAACAATGAAAGCAGAAAGAAGTGAAGCTTTCGAACAGTTTATGGAATGGTCAGACGGTGTAGCAAAATTAGACGTACGTATGAATGCAGAAACGCCTCAAGATATCCAAGCTGGCTATCAATTTGGTGCAAAAGGCATTGGGCTTGTACGTACAGAGCATATGTTCTTTGGACCTGAACGTCTCGTTGAAATGCGTCGTTTCATTCTGTCAGATACACAAGATAAACGTATCGCAGCTTTAAATGAAATTAAACAATATCAAACAGCAGATTTTGAAGAAATATTAAAACTATCTGGAGAACGTCCGACAATTATTCGTTTGTTAGATCCACCACTACATGAATTTTTACCAAAATCAGCGGAGGAAAAATCATCTGTTGCCGGACAATTAAACGTACCAGTAAAAACATTAGAACAATATATAGAAAATTTAAACGAAGTGAATCCAATGCTTGGTCATAGAGGTTGTCGTTTAGCTATTACTTATCCTGAACTATATGTCATGCAAGTAGAAGCGATTATGGAAAGTGCATTAAGATTAAAAGCACAAGGTATTGATTGCCAACCAGAAATCATGATACCTCTTGTTTCAACTGTTGCAGAATTCACGACATTAAAGACACAAATCACTGAACGTATTGAAGTATTACAGCAAGAAGCGGGAGAATCTGTAAATTACCTCATAGGTACAATGATTGAAACACCACGTGCTTGTCTAATTGCAGGAGATTTAGCAAAAGAATGTGATTTCTTTAGCTTTGGTACGAATGATTTAACACAGTTAACATTTGGTTTTTCACGTGATGATGCTGGGAAATTTATTGGTGCATATTCTGAACAAGGCATCTTAGATATTGATCCTTTCCAAACGTTAGATGTAGAAGGGGTAGGACAATTAGTTAAAGTGGCAACGGAACAAGCGAAAGCTGCCAATCCAACGCTTAAAATAGGAGTTTGTGGTGAACTTGGCGGTGACCATAAATCAATACAATATTTTAATAATTTAGATATCGATTATGTCTCATGCTCTCCATATAGAGTACCAGGCGCATTGCTTTCTACTGCACAAAGTGAAGTTGAAGGTGGTCGATTACGTGTTTAATGATACTCAAACACCACAACTCACTTTGTTCGTGGTATCAGATTCAATTGGTGAAACTGCACAACGCATGATTCACGCCACGTTAACTCAGTTTCCAGAAGTATCACAAATAGAGATTAAGAAGTTTCCATTTATTAAAAGTGAAACAGAATTAATCAATGTTTTGAAACGAGCAAAAGAGCGAGGGGCAGTCGTTGTTACGACGTTAGTGAACCCAGAATTTAATATAGTAGGTCAAAAGTACGCACAAAATGAACAAATCCCTTATGTCGACTATATGTCAGATTTAATAGGGATTATTCAGCAGCTTACCAATTGTTCACCTATTCTTGAAAGTGGCGCTTTACGCAAATTAGATGAAAACTATTTTAAAAGAATTGAAGCAATGGAATACTCAGTGAAATATGATGATGGTAAGCATTTTACTGATATCGGCGTAGCGGATGCGCTCATCGTTGGAGTTTCTAGAACATCAAAGACACCTTTGAGTATGTATTTAGCGAATAAGGGTTATAAAGTAGCAAACATTCCTTTAGTACCAGAAGTTGATATACCAGATGAAGTCTTTAAATATAAGAAGTTGAAAGTATTTGGTTTAACTGCTAGTCCTAATTACATTTTGAATATTCGTAATGAACGTGTAAAAGTTTTAGGATTACATGGGCCTACAAATTACAATAGTATTGAACGTATCAGACAGGAGTTAGTATATGCTGAGGAAATTTTTGAAAAATTAAACGCGACTGTGATTAATACGGAATATAAATCTATTGAAGAATCTGCATTTTATATTGAAAAATTCTTGTAATAACATCTATTATTTTAGATTTTATAATCATGTTTCAAAGCGAATGAAATATTTAAGACGTCGGTCAGTGTCTGTTTTAAAAAAGTGGAGACTAGTTATGTGTGAGAGTGGGTACTGTTAAAGTGATATAAAATTTTTAATAAGGAGTGTCACTATGCTTAAAACAGTAATGCCTTATTTGTTTTTTAACGGTACGTGTAAAGAAGCACTAGGTTTTTATAGTGAAATATTAAGTGGGACGACCAAAGGAATCATGACTTATGGCGAAGCGAATGAATCAGTTGCTGATGACCCGAATAGAATTATTCATAGTCAACTCGAGGTAGATGGTCAAATATTTATGCTGTCTGATATTCCGAAAGATGATGATACTATGTTACAAGATCGCAATGTCTATATTGTGTTAGAGTTTGAAAATAAAGCAGATATAGAGGAAGTTTATAACCGTCTCAAAGAGGGTGGAGAGGTACAGATGGAACTAGCAGATATGTTCTGGGGTGCTAAGTACGCTAAACTGGTAGATAAATATGATATTGGTTGGGATTTAAGTTATACTTTTCCGACATAGTATAAAACCACGTGCTCAATTATTTATGAGTACGTGGTTCTTTATATTTATTTATCCATATAGGCACGCGTAACTTTTCTGCGACCAAGGGTATAAACAAACAAGCCGGCTATAATGGCGCATCCAATAGAAATGAATAAGTTAGTCAGTATATCAGATTTCTCAGGAAGCATACTATGTATAATAAAAGGGAGAATATATTGATTAAAGTTTGCAATCAAGAACATCATTCCAGCAAAAATATAACTCCCATTACGCACTTTCTTCATCTCTTTTTTCAATGATTCTTCTGAATAAGCCTCTACTACATCTATTTTTTTGCTTCTAATAGCGATGATCATAATTAGAGATAATATCATAATTAAAGCAAAACCTAAAATACCTAAGATAGGTATACGGTGTAAGTAAAATTCTATCCATATATCTGCTACAGAAATAATCATGATGCCCCAAAATAGCCACACAAAATATTTAGCGTATTCATGAAGTAATTGCTGTCTTTCATATTCATCAGTAAACCTGAAGTTAGGAATTAAACGAAGTAACTTGTTATTTTCCATTATACGTCTCCTTTTGATCAATAAGTTTTACACGTGAATCTTTAGCAATTGTAAATACTGCAATAACTATTACAGGGAAAAATGTGTTTAAGTCAGTTAGACGTTCCATATTCAATGCGTTTCCTGCAAGCATTGGAGCAATGACTGAGTTAACAAGTAGTATATAAATGATTGCTACAATAAGAAATATAATTCTCTTATTACGTGAATTTTTTAATGTTTGATGATACGTTTCTTTATCAGTAACTTCTATTGAAAGGGCATCTGCTGCAAAATGACTCATAGACATCCTGCACGCCAATATAATTATCAATATGATACCGCCTATACTAAAAGGTGAAATAAATGAACGCTCAATATCAAAAAATATAGATAAGTAAAGTAAAGCTAAGAATATGTATAGTGAAATAATTGAAAGTTTAGCAAGTAATTTGTCAATTTCATGTCTTTGATATTCATCGGGATAGTTCGTTGTTCCTGCAAATCTTTGATAAAGCCATTTATCTTTACTATTCATGATTATCATCCTCCCAAAATAAGTCATTTAAGGTGACATCTAATGCTTTAGCAATCTTTATACATAAATTAAGCGAGGGATTATATTTATCGTTTTCAATCATATTAATGGTTTGACGAGATACTTCTACTGAACGCGCAAGTGTGAGCTGTGACATGTTTTTAGCAGTACGAAAGTTTTTAACTTTATTCATAATAGATTTATTACCCTTCTTTAGTGTCAAATATATATTACATGTACAATATATCTGACATGTAAGTATGTGTCAAATATACACGACACTTTAAGCTATTTTAGCTTATGAAAGATTCATGACGAAATGCCTAAGGAATCAACAAGACTCTAAAATATCTTGAATACAAAATGAGCCATTAGATTTCTATTTCTGTTAGGAGACTAATGGCTCATAATATTATGAGGATTAAATTGAATGTTCTATTGATAATGAATCGTTGCGGTAAATACAACAGGTTCATCAGTTAGATTAAAGTAACGATGAGGCACGTCACTATTGAAGCGGAAAGCTTGATTACTATTGATCGTATACATTGTTGTATCGATTGCTATTTTTAACTGGCCTTTGTTAACAATAATATATTCTTCAGACCCAGTATGATGAGGTTCAGAAAGCATCTTGCCTCCTGCTTGTATCTCCATTTTAAACATTTCAAATTTTTTATTATCGTCGTAAGGAAAATAAGGATAAATCGCTATTTGTTCATCAATGATAGGGATGATATCTGATTCATCAATAAAGTCTACGCTATCATTATTCATCGCTGTTAATTGAGACAATGATAAATGTAATCCATTTGCGATTTTCCATAACGTTGTAATCGTTGGATTAGAAGTGCCTTTTTCAATTTGGCTCAGCATGTTTTTACTCACACCTGTTGCTATTGCAACTTTATCTAAACTGAGGTTGTGTTTTTTTCGGTAGTCAGATAAATTTCTGGCTACTATATTCTGAATATTATACAAGTGAATCCTCCTATTTACAATATAACGTACATATCGTACCATATATTGTGTTGTTTTAAAATAAAGCGAGCAAGGCGGTACAATATGGAAAAGTATAGAAAAATAAAACCATTTAATTGGTTATTGTTTATAGGAATCTTATTGGTAGGCGCTAACTTAAGAGCACCGATCACATCTATTGGTGTTGCGTTACCTGACATTAAGACAGATTTAGCGATGTCTAATAGTGCAGTCAGTGTTATAACAGTTGTGCCATTATTGGCATTCTCTGTGATTTCATTATTTGCTGCTCGAACAAGTAATAAAATGGGATTAGAAAAAACAATTTTCTTAGCACTTTGTTTAATCTTTATTGGTGTCCTTGTCAGATCAATTACGGGCATTTCATGGTTATACATAGGAACAGTGCTGATAGGTATTGGTATCGGATTTGGTAATGTACTAGCACCAGCAATGATTAAGGCGAAATTTCCACTACATATCGGTATTATGACGGGATATTATACCGTTGTGATGAATGTGTTTGGTGGCTTATCCTCATATGGGACAGCGCCCTTAGTAAAGGCATTTAATTATAATATCGCTATCAGTGTTATAGGAATTATCACACTTATAACAATTATTATATGGTCATTTCAATTAAAAGGAACACAAGAAACCGCCACAGCTTTACCTCGGAAAAGTGTGAATGTGTGGAAATCTCCATTAGCATGGCAAATTACGATACTTATGGGAGGACAATCACTTATATTTTATTCGTTGATTAATTGGCTGCCTGCATATTTATCTCAGAGTGGTATGACTATTAATGAGGCAGGCGCATATTTATCTATTATGCAGATTGCTATTATTCCATTTACCTTCATTACACCTATATTTGCGACTAAAATGAAATCGCAATTCCTCTTAACCTTTATTACAGGTATATGTTTTATTGTGGGTGTGACAATTATGCTAGTTTTGCCACATCTAGCAATCATTTCTACTATCTTAATCGGCGTTGCGGGTGGTCTTGCGTTTGGCTTAGTAAATACGTTCTTTAGTTTAAGAACGGAACATATTCAAACATCAGCAAAGCTTTCAGGAATGGCTCAAGCAGTAGGTTATCTTGTTGCAGCAGTAGGTCCGTTATTATTTGGTATCTTGCATGATATGACAGGTAAATGGACCGCTTCACTAAGTATTTTATTAATTACTGCGATTGTTATAACGCTATTTGGCTCACAAGCGGGACGTAAACGTACTATAGAACAATCAAGCACAATCAAAACAAAATAAATAGTTTGAAAATAAGCTGTCATATATTTTTATAAATTAAATGAAATGTATTTAAAATGGTAAAAATACTCATAATAGAATATAATTGAAATGATTATATCGATTGAAATATTATTCATTGAACGTTATTATTTATGACATTCAATTTATATGTGAATAAAATGGAAGTTTTGATGCAATATTTAATTTTTAAATAACAGATTTCATAAAAGAGAAGTAGTGAGGTGATTTTATGCAATTGATGTTTGATACAGGTATAAGTCCGATATATAGAATCGTGTTAGCTTTCTTTTTTCTAATGAACATCGTGCTCGCTTTACTTATTGTATTTTTAGATAGGGATAGAAGAGATGCGACCTCAACTTGGGCATGGTTATTCTTATTATTCGTTATGCCGATTTTAGGTTTTATTGTGTATATATTCTTCGGACGTGCAGTTAGAAAAAAACGTGAACGCGGATTTGAGCATAATCAAATTGAAGATGGGTTGAAAAGGTTACGGTCACAACTTCAAGATGATACAAACAAAATTAGTGATTCAAAAAATCCTATTGTAAGAAAACATGCTGATATTGCTAATACGTTATTAACGAAAGAACAATCTTTTTTAAGTAATAACAATAATATCGATATTTACACAGATGGTCATGATTTGTATGATCAAATGAAGCAAGATTTACGCAATGCTAAGCGCTATATTCATATGGAATATTACGTTTTAAAATTAGACGGCTTAGGTAGTGAAATTATTGAAATATTAGAAGAAAAAGCTGCAGAAGGTCTAGAGGTTAAACTACTCTATGATGCCGTAGGTTCTAAATCGGTACATAATTCTAATTTTAAAAAGTTTCAGTCAGAGGGCGGACAAGTCGAGGCATTTTTCAAATCTAAAATACCTTTTATAAACTTTAGAGTAAATAACCGAAATCACCGTAAAATTGTAATTATTGATGGACTGACAGGTTATGTAGGTGGTTTTAATATAGGTGACGAATATTTAGGTTTAGACGAGAAGTTTGGCTATTGGAGAGATACACACTTAAGAGTGAGAGGCGACGGTGTCGATGCACTACAATTGAGTTTCATACATGATTGGAACTCGCAAGCTAAACGTGAACAGCTAGAATATAATAAAAGATATTTCCCGAATAATGCCTATCAAGGTGGCAACGTGTCTATGCAACTGGCTGCCAGTGCACCAAGTGATAATTGGCATCAAATTGAATTTGGATATATGAAGATGATTATGAATGCTAAAAAGTCCATCTATATGCACAGTCCTTATTTTATTCCGGATAAAGGGTTTATTAATGCCCTGCGTATTGCTGCGAAATCTGGTGTCGATGTTCGTTTGATTATACCGTGTAAACCTGATCATATATTTGTATATTGGGCGACAATTACAAGCGTAGCTCAGCTGATTAAAGACGGTGTGAAAGTCTACACATATGAGAATGGATTTATCCATTCTAAAATGATTATGATTGATGATGAAGTATCAAGCGTGGGTACTGCAAATATGGATGTTCGTAGCTTTGAATTAAACTTTGAAATTAATGCATTTATGTATGACACGCAAATCGCGGAACAATTAAAAGAAGCATTCTTTGAAGACCTTAAAGTTTCAAAAGAACTCACAGAAGAACGTTACGAACAGCGTTCACATTGGATTAAGTTTAAACAATCTATTGCTAAATTAGCATCTCCAATTTTATAATATTTGATTCTAATGTCTGATAATTCTTGACGTGAAATCAATACCAACAGCGATAGTTAACCTCATGGTGGCTACCGTTGTTTTTTAAATCAAAATAGAAAAAACAATTTTATTAGTATAGTAGACTTAACCATGTGTATCATAAACAAATTGTAATATAGCGAAGGGGTGTAGTTATGCAACAAGACACAGAAAAATATATCTATAGACAGTTATATAACCGCTTAAAAGATGATATACTCGCATTCAAATATGAAAGTCATGAAAAAATCCCTTCAAAAAGAGATATGGCAAAGCATCTTAATGTGAGTGTGAACAGTGTGAAATCAGCTTACGAACAGCTATTAGCTGAAGGTTACATTTATACAAAGGAACGAAAAGGTTATTTTATAGAACCGTTAGATAAATTAATCGTCGATCCTGACGCACAAATTTCATTAGAGGGCTACGAACATACAACTCGAACTACATTTGATTACTCTTTTTCCCATATGAGTACAGATATATCAGAATTTCCAGTCGACACATGGGCAAAGTTAACAAAGCGTGTATTTCAAGATTATGATTATTATTTGTCGACTATTCCACACGTTAAGGGCCCAATAGAACTAAGACAATCTATTGCAAAACTTGTGTCATATCAAAGAGGGATACAATGTCATCCTGAACAAATCGTTATAGGATCAGGAACGAATACTTTATTGATGCAGTTAATTCAATTATTGGAAAGAAACGTAACGATTGCTGTAGAAAATCCTGGTTATTCACGTTTTAGAACATTACTAAATCAAACGAATACATCAACCACAGCAATAGAATTAGATCATAAAGGTATATCTATAGATCAGCTCAAACAAGTGCAACCTAATGCTGTTATTGTAACACCATCTCACCAGTTTCCTATGGGCACCATTATGCCTGTCTCAAGACGAATCGATTTATTAAACTGGGCAAGCCAAACACATAGCTATGTTATAGAAGATGACTACGATAGTGAGTTTAAGTATGAAACAGACAATATACCGTCATTGTTTAGTTTTGATAAAAATGACAGCGTGATTTACTTGGGTACTTTTTCCAAAACATTAATGCCAGGTTTACGTATGAGTTATATGATTTTACCATCAAAATTGATTAAGCAGTTTGAATTACAAAATGATAATATGATACCAGATTTTTCTATGTTAAATGCATTAACACTCAATTTAATGATTAAAGAAGGTCATTACGAAAAATATATAAAAAAAATGCATCAACTATATGGAAAAAGAAGGTCTCTATTAATCGAACATTTAGAAAATGTTTTTAAAGATGACATTCAAATAAAAGATACACGCGCAGGTTTACACTTCATCATAGAAGTAGTTTCTCCTTATAAATATACAGAAATTGAAACACGCGCAAAAGCACAAAAATTAGAACTTTATACTATTAAACGCTTTTCTGTAAAAACATTTCAAAAGAATGAGGCGGTTAAAATTTTAATTATTGGCTTCTCAAAAATTGAACAATCACAGATACCTGAAGCTGTAAAGCGTTTGAAACAAGTGCTTTCTGAATAAACTGGTACCATTAGTTTGCTTAAACTGGGTCTTTACATAATACCAATAATGCCTTAAATTTTTAGACAACCATAAATCTTTTTTAATAAGCATGAGGAGGTTTTTTAATGTCAGGTCAATTTGAGCATTTTAAAGAAAAAAGAGAAAAGTATGTAGCACGTGGTGTTGGTAATGGAAATTTGCATGTTGCAGATAAAGCGCAAGGAGCAACAATTACTGACGTAGATGGTCATACATTTATTGATTTTGCTGGTGCTATTGGTACGCTTAATGTCGGTCATACGCACCCAGAAATTACCAAACATTTAAAAGAAAAGCTAGATAAATTCATTCATCCCGGCTTTAATGTCATGATGTATGAAAGTTACCTTAACCTAGCACAGAAATTAACAGAGATTACGCCAGGTGAATTTGCTAAAAAAGCTATTTTACTAAACTCTGGTGCTGAAGCAGTAGAAAATGCAGTGAAAATTGCTCGGAAATATACAGGTAGACAAGCCGTTGTATCATTTGTACGTGGTTTTCATGGTCGTACAAATTTAACAATGTCTATGACAAGCAAAGTGAAACCTTATAAATATGGATTCGGTCCATTTGCGCCTGAAGTTTATCAAGCACCATATCCTAATATTTCTGAAAAATCTGAAGAATTAACGGAAGATGCATATGTAGATCAAGTGATTCATAAATTACATGACTTCTTCATTGAAACTGTAGATCCAAGTGACGTTGCATGTATTGTAATGGAACCCGTACAAGGTGAAGGTGGATTTATTATTCCTGATCAAAAGTTTGTTGATACAGTAAAACAAATTTGTGAAGATAATGGTATCGTTTTTGTAGTAGATGAAATACAAACGGGTTTTGCTAGAACAGGTAGAACCTTTGCAATTGAACATTTTGGTATTGAACCAGACTTAATCACAGTTTCTAAATCACTTGCTGCGGGATTTCCTTTAAGTGGTGTAGTAGGTAAAGCAGAAATCATTGATAGTGCAGCGCCAGGAGAATTAGGAGGTACGTATGCAGGTAATCCATTAGCTTGTGAAGCTGCGTTAAAAGTAATTGATATTATAGAGCAAGAGCAATTAAATGATAAAGCAGAACAGCTTGGCCATGATATTGAAGTATATTTGCAAGAACTCAGTCAGTCACACAAGCATATCGCACAGATTCGTCGTCTAGGGGCTATGGTAGCTTTTGAAGTTGTAGATGCTGAAACAGGTTTACCTGATAAAGCACTGACAGGTAAAATCACACAAACAGCAAATGACAAAGGCTTATTGTTATTATCTGCAGGAATTAAAGGCAATGTTATACGCTTCTTACCTCCATTAGTAATAACTGATGAAGAACTTAACCAAGGCTTAAACATTTTAACGCATGTATTTGATGAAGTGACTTCAAATTATAGCGTTTCTTAAAAAATGAAGTTCATTTTCAAAATATTAAAAAGTATAAGTTAATGATAGACATAGAGTATAAAACGTTTTTTAAGGAGTGAAGGATATGGAACAGTTAGAAGTATATAATCCAGCAACGAATGAAGTAGTTGAACGTTTAGATTACACGACGCATGAGGAGATTGATGCACAGATAAACCGTGCTCATCAAGCTTTTCAAGAATGGAAAGTTGTAGATGCACATGAACGTGCTAGTAAATTAAACCAATGGGCTACACTTATAGATGAACACCAAGATGAACTTGCACGTCTGATTACCCTTGAAGGTGGTAAACCTTTAGCTGAAGCTCAAGGGGAAGTAGATTATGCGAATTCTTATGTGAAATGGTATGCAGAAGAAGCGAAACGTGTCTATGGACGTACAATTCCGGCCCATACACCTTCTAAGAAAATGGTTATAGATAAATTTCCAGTTGGTGTGGTTGGAGCAATTACACCTTGGAATTTTCCAGCAGCAATGATTACGCGTAAAATGGCACCAGCTTTAGCAGCAGGATGTACAATCATTTGTAAGCCAGCAGTGAAGACACCTTTAACTACAATCAAATTAATAGAACTTGCACATGAAGCGGGTATTCCGAAAGATGCGATATCTTATATTATTGCATCAGGTAAAGATGCGGGTGATATATTTACTGGACATGGCCAAATTAATAAAATAACGTTTACTGGATCGACAGCCATTGGTAAAACATTAATTGAACAATCAGCACAAACAGTTAAAAATGTAACGATGGAACTTGGAGGTCTTGCACCGTTTATTGTACATAATGATGCAGATATTGAAGCAGCCGTTGATGGGACGATTGCTTCTAAGTTCAGAAATGCTGGACAAACATGCATATGTGCAAACCGTATCTTTGTACATAAAGATATAGCGGAACAATATACAGCAAGACTAACTGAAAAAGTACATGCACTCACAGTAGGTGATGGTTTAGAGGAAGAAGTTAAAATAGGTCCTCTAATAGATCACAATGCTGTCGAGAAAGTGTTAACACATATTACGGATGCACAAGACAAAGGTGGCAAGTTATCTCGTAGTTTAGAAGAGATCCAAGCATTAGGTGGCAATTTCTTAAAACCAGTAGTAATTTCTAATGTAGATTTGAACATGAAAGTGATGCATGAAGAAACATTTGGACCTGTGGCACCAATCATGACCTATGATGATTTAGATGAAGTGATAGACATTGCAAATGATACTGAATTTGGGTTAGCTTCATATTTCTTCACAAATAATTATCGTACTGGATTGAAATTATTTAATGAATTAGAGTACGGCGTCATTGGATGGAACGACGGTGGCCCTTCTGCAGCACACGCACCTTTTGGTGGTTTGAAAGAAAGTGGTTATGGTCGAGAAGGCGGTACAGAAGGAATTGAACCATATTTAGAAACTAAATATCTATCAATAGAAACTTAGCAGATAATTTTGATTTTCAACAATTACAAGGTGAAATGATTTAAACGTAAACAAAGTGCGGAAATAAAGTAATTCCAAGGTTGGAATTATCGTAATTAATTAGATGTTATTTCAGCCTTGATATATTACTTTTTGAAATTTGATGAATGATATGGGGTATGTTCAATGAAATCAGAATTTAATAAATCAATGAGTATTGTTGATGTCTTGTTTCTTGCTATCGGTGCCATGCTTGGATGGGGATGGGTCGTATTATCAGGAGAATGGGTTTCAACAGCAGGTTTTGTAGGAAGTATTATTGCATTTTTAATAGGTGGATTTTTAGTTATTGTGATAGGACTTACATATGCAGAGTTAGCTGCAGCTATTCCTGAAACAGGAGGCGGATTTGTTTTTGTGAAAAAAGCATTTTCTCCAGGGATTGCTTTTATATCCGGCTGGTCGGTACTTTTTGGCTATGTCTCTGTAATAACATTCGAAGCGGTTGCTTTGCCAACTGTGATAGATTATGTAATTCCGTTTCAGCATCAAGGGTTATTGTGGAATATCGCAGGATGGGATGTTTATCTGACATGGGTACTCATCGGTTCTGTAGGAAGTATCATCTTAACGTCACTTAATTACTTCGGCGTTAAGCCAGCAGCGATTATACAAACAGTGTTTACAATATTTATCGTTGGAGTAGGATTACTACTTGTGTTTGGTGCAGGGTTTAATGGTAACTTTAATAATTTACAACCATTTGAAAATGGTGTTGGTGGTACAATGTCTGTCTTAATGATGATTCCTTTCTTATTTGTGGGATTTGACGTCATACCGCAAATAGCTGAAGAAGTAAAAGCACCAGCTAAAAAAATTGGTGGTATTTTAATTTTTTCTATTATTGCGTCAGTCATATTTTATTTATTGATTGTTTTTGGTGTATCCACAGGACTATCTCCACAAGCATTGACGACAAGTAGCTTAGCTACAGCTGATGCGATAGTCAATTTATTCGGTCATAGTGGTTTCGGTATCTTGCTAGTACTTGGTGGTGTCGCCGGTATTATTACGAGTTGGAATGCTTTCATTATTGGTGGTAGCAGAATATTATATGCCATGGCCAAAAATAAGATGATTCCTCAATGGTTTGCTTATATACATCCCAAGTTTAAAACACCTACACACGGTATTTTATTCTTAGGTGTACTTGCATTTGTTGCACCATTATTAGGTAGACCTGCACTTCAGTGGATTGTTAATGCAGGGGGTATAGGTGTTGTATTAGGTTATTTACTCGTGGCTATTTCATTCCTTAAGTTACGTAAAACACAGCCAGAGTTAGAACGCCCTTATCGTATTAAGAATGGTAAAGCAGTCGGTATAATTGCAATTGTATTAAGTGTGTTATTCTTAATCATATACTTGCCTGGCATGCCATCATCATTGGCTTGGCCATCAGAATGGTTGATTGTCTTAGTTTGGTATTTCATTGCATTTGTACTCTATTTTACACAAAAGAGAAATGTTGTGAGTAGTGAGCAAGTACCAATACAAGAAGATAGGTAATATTATTTTAATATAGGATAAATACAAAAAGCAGCCCGAATTTTATATTCGGACTGCTTTTTGTGCACGCTTTTCCACATATGAGTCAGATTCAATTATCACTATTTAAAAATTAGTTAGCGATATGGATAAGTTGATCTCCAGGTTTAATCCATTGCTTATTTAAACATAGTTTATATAATGAAAAACTAATAGCTGCAGGTAAGAGGATGTGGAATACAAGGATTAACATCCAAACTTGTAGTGAGCCACCCATCGTATTAATAGTCATAATTTGACCGATGAATCCACTTGTTCCCATACCGGCACCAGCAGCATTATTCGTCATAGGGAACAATGTTGTCATGATAGGTGCAACAATTGCACTCGCAAGTGTTGGAGGTAAGAGTATCATAGGGTGCTTAATAATATTTGGAACTTGTAACATGCTTGTACCAATTCCAACGGATAATATACCGCCCCAGCCATTGTCTTTAAAGCCATTGACTGCAAATCCAACCATTTGAGCTGCGCAACCAATTGTCGCCGCTCCGGCAGCTAATCCACTTAAATCAAGCATAAGTGCAAGTGCAGCACTAGAAATAGGCGCCGTTAAAGCTAAACCGAAGATGACAGCTACGAGAATCCCCATTATGAATGGTTGTTGCTCAGTAGCAGCGTTGATGATTTTGCCTAAGCCAGTCATAAATTGATTGAGCGCTGGACCAAAGCTTTTTGCAATGAAACCACCAATAATAATTGTTAGTAAGGGCGTTATAATAATATCGATTTTTGTTTTTCCTGCATATAATCTACTCAGTTCAACTACGATTAAAGTAGCAATATATGCCCCCACAGGACCACCTTCAAAAGTGGTATACCCCAATGTTCCTACAATGACACAAGAAAAAACAACGAGTGGTTTTGCACCTAATCCATATGCAATTGCAACACCTATCGCTGCACCTGTCACAGACATGGCAACCTTACCTATTTCAGTTAAAAATGTTAAGTCTAATTGAGGCAGTAATGTTTGACTACCTATTGTATCCAAAATTAACCCGATAATTAACGATCCGAATAATCCTAAAGCCATAAAACTGAGTGCTTCTATGACCCACCTATGTAAATAATTCTTCATTTTTGTCCCCTTAATCTTTAAATAAAGTTATTTTATAAATTAAATTTAGTATATAGATATTTTTCAATGATGGCTAGTATATTTTAAGAATTAGTTTATAGTCAATATATCGCAAAATTAAATAGTTGAGATTATAAAAATTTAATTAGGTTATATAGTATAAATACAAGATGTTTCAACGGTTAGGGGGATTAGAATGTCGGAAATATATACGATAGGTCACGCGAATCATTCGGAACAGCAATTTATAGATATGCTTCAACAATTTAATATAGAGGTCATTGTGGATGTACGTGCGTATAGAGGGAGTAAACGCAATCCTCAATTTAATGAAGAGAATATGAGAAAATGGCTCACTGAAGCAAACATTGAATATCAATATAATACGTTGTTAGGTGGTAGAAGGAAAGCCTCTGAAAGTGTAGGTAGAACAATAAATGAAGCATGGAATAATGAGTCTTTCCATAATTACGCTGATTATACTTTGACGAAAGATTTTCAAGAAGGAATCAATGCATTAGAAGTGTTAGGGGATTCAAAACGTGTAGCATACATGTGTTCAGAACCTCATCCAGCGCGATGTCATAGATTAATTGTGAGTAATTGGCTAACTGCTCACAAATGGTCTGTACATCATATTATGCTTGATAACGAACAACAAATTATTCAGCAACAGCATGAATTAGGACAATGGGGTGCTTTGCCGATTATAGAAGATGATGGATACATTGTTTATCCTGAAATTGATGAAGGTAATTAGTATGTTATTGCTGATTACATACCATAGGAACTTCATGAACTTATAATCTCAAATCACCTCACATTCTAGTAGGACGCATACAAAAAATATGTGTTTTAGGTGTTTGTTGTTACGAAAAAAGTACCTCTATGTACAAATAAAAAAACCTAATCATGAAAAAAGCAGTTTTCTACATTTTGAGTAGAAAACTGCTTTTATTAGTTTACTGAGGTATTCAAATCTCAAGCGCTCTGATTTTCCTGGGAAATAAATAATGTGTAGGAATTATTTATTTAGGCTTTATTGACTGAAGCGTCATAAATAGATTCGATTGTTTCACCTAAGATTTTATCAAATTCTTCATCTGATTGATTTACATTTAAATCATTAATAAGTGCACGTGAGAAGCTAGCAATTAAATCTTTGTTTTGTTTAAGGACTTCGTTTGCATGTTCTCTACTGTATCCACCTGATAGTGCAACAACACGTACAACATTAGCATGGTCAATAAGTGTTTGGTATTGGTTAGCTTTTGTAGGGATAGATAGTTTTAACATCACAAGTTGATCATCGTTTAATTTGT
Organism: Staphylococcus sp. OJ82; assembly: GCF_000294465.1. Lineage (NCBI taxonomy): Bacteria > Bacillati > Bacillota > Bacilli > Caryophanales > Staphylococcaceae > Staphylococcus > Staphylococcus sp. OJ82. The sequence goes on from NZ_ALPU01000003.1 coordinate 56,994, forward strand.
TTAGTTCTTCTAAGATTGAGTCAGCTAAATATGCTTCAATTTCTGCTTTATTTTCAGCATTAATATTAACTTCTGGTTCAATGATTGGAACTAATCCAGCAGAGATAATTTGTTTAGCAACATCAAATTGTTGTTTTACCACTAAATCAATACCATCTTTGTTTAGTTCTAAAATATTAGAACGCATTTTCGTACCAAAAATTTTGTGTTCATTGGCACGACTTAATAAAGCATCTAAATCTGGCATAGGTTTCATTAATTGAACGCCATCTTTTTGTTCGTCTAAACCTTTATCAACTTTTAAGAAGGGAACAACGCCTTTATCTGCTAAGTAATCTCCAGTATGTTTACCGTCTACTTCGCGATCCATCGTTTGTTCGAAAAGAATTGCACCAATAATTTTATCAGCGCTGAATGAAGGTGATGATACAATACGTGTACGCATGTCATGAACGAGTTTGAACATTTCATCTTTGCTATCGTATTGATCTTCAGTAACGCCGTAATCTTTAAGCGCTTTTGGTGTACTACCACCACTTTGATCTAATGCAGCAATGAAACCTTTACCATTTTTCACTTTATCAAATTGTTCTTTATTCATTCTTACCACTCCTTTTACTGTATTCTCTTTTAGTATGATAAAAATTGAAGCATAACGCAAGTTCAAGGCACTTAAGATACTAAAATATAATAAATATTCTATCTAATATAAAAAATGTACATTAAACTAGGTCATAGGTTTAGTGACTGATATTAAAAATATAGGTGTTGGATTATAAAAAGCATCTTGTTCTTTATATACTCGAGCATAAACACCAGTATCAAGATGAATGTTTTGATATCCTAACTGTTTTAAGATGTTTATGTCATATTGTGGTCTTGATTGATGATTAATAGGTATGCTTTGTTTGATGATTTCGCTTTCCTGCAACATCTCATCTTCCAGTGTGTTATGTGCGTGATCTGTTGAGATATAACCGTAATTAATAAAGGAATCTTTGCCATAGTTACCATCTATATTAATAAGATGACCATTTGGTTTTAACACACGTAACCACTCTTTGTAAGTAGCTTGTGTGTTAGGCATTAACCACGTCACATTTCGAGCGATAACGACATCAAAAGTTTCATTTTCATAATTTAGATGTTCTGCATCCATGACTTTAAATTGTATATTTTGATTTAATTGTTGTGCATTCTGTTTTGCAGATTGAATCATATCAGGAGCAAGATCAATACCTGATACTTCAGCGCCTTGTTGTGCACATAGGATTGCTAGAAAACCAGCACCTGTACCTATGTCTAAGACTTTTAAACCATCTCTTAATCGAGTAATTGCTTCTATCTCTTTCAACCAAGCTGTTGCATGACTACTTTCTAATTCGGCCTGTTTATCTTTACTAAAAGACTCGGCACGTTTATCCCAATAATTTACAATTTGTTTTTTATCCATTTTCAAACCCTCTTTATTCAAGACTTTATTATTCCTTCTATATTATAGAATACTTTCAATTAAAAGTAAGATAATTAAAATACATATTGAAATTGATTATCATTATCATTAGAATAGTTTATATATAGATAAATATGCATAAATATAGACTTAGAATGCTATTGGAAGTATTTAATCAATTTTTATGGATGCATATAGGTCTAGTACTTATAAATTACACTAGGTTATTTTGACTTAGTTTAGAAAATAGATATGAACAGGAGATCAGCAATGAATAGAAAATATAGTATCCTATCTGGGATTGTATTATCAGCTACATTACTTACTGCATGCAGTTCAAACAGTACAGCGAGTAATTCAGAAGATAAAGAATTAACGAAAGAGGAAAAACTTGTTACCGATCAAACAAATCGTGAAGTGAAGATTAAAAAAGATCCGGATAGTATTGTAGTAGGGGGCATACTGCCTTATTTTTCTGCTTGGTTTGTAGGGACGAATTCTACTAAAGAAATAAAAGGATTACATCCAAATGCCAACAATGCTGCAGAAAATTCAATGCTAGCTAAAATATCTCCTGATATTAAAAAAGCATCTACTGAATTTGTGAAAAACGGTGATATAAATATAGAAGAATTATCTAAAATCAATCCAGATGTCTACTTTGAACTTGCATCTGAAAAGAAAACCTTAGATAAAGTTACAGAAAGTGGTATACCTACAATTGGTCTTGATACTGTAAATGATGAAGATGATGATCCATTGACTACATTTAACAGTTGGCTAGAAATAACTTCAGAAATCAAAGGTGGTAAAACAAGTGAGAGAACTAATAATTTTATGCAAGAGGGTGAAAAATCTCAAAAAATGATTGATGAAAGCTTAAAAGACACAAAAAAATCAGAGAAACCCAAAGTTTTATTTCTACATCAGCACTCAGATAATTCTATCGTTGTAGCTGGATCAAATTTCCATAGTGAAAAATGGATTAAAGCAACTGGCGGAGTTGATATAGTTGGAGAAGATGGCGTAGAAGGACAAAAAGAAGTCAATATGGAACAAATTTATAAATGGAATCCGGATAAAATCTATATTACTAATTTCACTGAAACACAACCAGAAGATTTGATTGAAAATAAAACGGATGGTCAAGATTGGAGCCAAGTGAAGGCAGTGAAAGACAAAGAAGTTTATAAGGTACCTTTAGGTATTTATCGTTGGTTCCCACCAAATGGCGATGCTCCATTAATGTTGAAATGGATGGCACAACATAACCATCCTGATAAATTTAAATATAATATGAAAGATGAGATTAAATCATATTATCAAAAATTTTACGATTATGAATTATCGGACAAAGATGTAGAGTTAATTTTACATCCATCATCTGATGCTGCAAAATATTAATATTCGATAACAATAATTGGTACATAGAAAAATGAAATTAAAATTATAAAAATAGATTATGAGTGTCGACAAAGTCTCGGATTTTGTCGACACTCTTTTTGTACACACTCCCCTATCCCTTTTTAGTTTTGAATGCCATTAATTTAAACTCGAAGTCATTTTAATATGACGTAATTTAAAGACATTTATATTTATAATTATTTTATGCTTTTCACTAATATTAACAAAAAACAAGCAATGTAAAAATTAAACGATTTTTTTATGAAAAATCACCAAATACATAAATAAAATAAAAAAATAAAATAGAATATATATTCATATTATATGTATAAAAATACAGTTAGTTAAGTTTGTAAGATTCATTAATTTCGTTAAGTTTAAACTTAACACTGTGATTTTAGCAATTTTCATATTCAAATTAATTGGCGTTTTTATATAATTATTCATCTTTTACAAATAATTCGTTTGAATGTAATTTGCATTATTATTTAAAATTCGTTAGGCTCATGTTTGTGAATAATTAAATAGTTCTTGCTAATTCATTAAATTTATTAGCGGTAATTTTACATACAAATCTACTATGAGGGGTGTTCAACAATTGAAAAAGAATAAAGTAATGGATTGGACGACCTTTATAGGGTCTTCCGTAATTTTATTAATTGCAGTAATTCCTATGATGGTTTTTCCAAAGGCCAGTCAAGATATTATTACGAAAATGAATGAAGCTGTGGTAAGTACAATTGGTTCAGTATACTTATTTATTGGATTGGCAATTTTAATATTTGTTTTGTACATTGCATTTGGAAAATATGGAAATGTGACATTAGGTAAATCTACAGATAAACCTGAATTCAATAATTTTAGTTGGGCAGCAATGCTGTTCTGTGCTGGTATTGCTTCAGATATTTTATATTGGGGCGTTATTGAATGGGCCTTTTACTATCAAGACCCGCCACACGGTGGTAAAGGAATGACGGATAGTGCTTTAAACTACGCTACAATGTATGGCATGTTCCACTGGGGGCCTATCGCTTGGGCAACATTCGTACTGCCAGCGTTATGTATTGGTTATCTTATATTCGTGAAGAAAAAACCAGTGTTTAAAATCAGCCAAACGTTACGACCTATCTTAAAAAGTCAGACAGATGGTTTTATTGGACAAGTTACTGATATTATATTTATCTTCGGTTTACTTGGAGGCGCTGCAACATCACTCGCACTTGGCGTACCGATGATTACAGCAGGTATAGAAAGATTAACTGGTTTAGACGGAGATAGTATGGTCATGCGTGGTGCGATTCTATTTATCATAACTGCACTATTTGCATACAGTTCTTATTCTGGATTGAAAAAAGGGATAAAAGTATTAAGTGACGGGAACGTTATTTTGTCATTTGTTTTACTCGGATTTGTACTGATTGTTGGTCCAACTGTGTTTATTATGGAAACAACGATAACAGGTATGGGTAATATGGTAAAAAACTTCTTCCAAATGGCGACATGGATAGAACCATTCGGAGGTATCGGTGGACGTAAGGAAACGAACTTCCCACAAGATTGGACAATATTCTATTGGTCATGGTGGATTGTATATGCACCGTTTATAGGGTTGTTTATTGCTCGAATTTCTAAAGGGCGAACTATGAAAGAAGTCGTTCTAGGTACGATAATATACGGTACTTTAGGCTGTATGTTGTTCTTTGGTATTTTCGGTAACTATGCAGTTTACTTACAAATAACGGGAGCGTTTGATGTTGTTCAGAATTTAAACACACATGGTACAGAAGCAACTATAATTGAAGTGTTGCATCAATTACCATTCCCTAATTTAGTTATTATTTTATTCTTGATTTCTGCGGTACTGTTCTTAGCAACGACTTTTGATTCTGGATCTTATATTTTAGCAGCAGCATCTCAGAAAAAAGTGGTTGGAGAACCTTTAAAAGCAAACCGTTTATATTGGGCATTCGCATTATGTTTATTACCATTTGCATTAATGCTAGTTGGTGGTGAGCGATCATTGGAAGTGTTAAAAACAGCTTCCTTACTTGCTAGTGTGCCAGTACTCATTGTCTTCGTCATGATGATGATTTCCTTCTTACGGACATTAAATGAGGATCGACTCAAACTTGAGCGTCGTGCGGATAAATATAAAGAAGTAGAAAGACGCTCACTGAGAATTACACAAGTGAGAGAAAAGAAAAATGACGACAACTTATAGATAAAAACATATAAAAAGCAGTGGACTATCTATGACATTAGATTGCTTCACTGCTTATTTTTGTAGTGGAGATGGAAGTGGATTGTGACGTATCAGGAATTTTAAATACGTATTTTACACTGATTTTTCAATGAAGATGTATCTGAAATGAAAAAAATGACAGCTAGATTTCTAAGAAAGAATCTAACTGTCATTTTTATAGTTGTAAAACTTCTCTTGAAGCATTGAAATAAGTGTTATTTCTTATTTTCGGGAATTGGGAAGTATTTAAATATTTCTCCACTTTCGATTGCTTGGCCTAAATTATCTAACCAATCATAGTAGGGTAATGTATCGATTAATTGTGCTTTGACTTCGCTAGCTTCTGTCTTAGTCGCTGCATCAGCATTTTTATCGTTGATGACCTTATCAAGTATAGCTACTGAATCATAAACAGCCTCAGAGTTAATTACAATTTCTCTTTTCCATTTGCGGGTAAAGAAGTTACTAAAGAAATTGAAAAAGTCTTTTTCAGCAATGAAATGTTGTTTTCTACTGCCGCGTGTAAACTGTTGTTTGACAAGATCGAATTCTTGGAGCCTTTTTACTCCAGCACTCATGCTAGGTTTGCTCATTTGTAGTTGTTCACGCATTTCATCTAATGTCATGCTGTCTTCAAAGAGCATAGTACCAAATAAATTACCTACACTTCTGTTAATCCCGTATAAGTCCATCGTTTCACCAATTGCATTGATAACGATGTCTTTTGCTTCATCCAATTGCTTATCAGGGTTGTTTGAATGTACCACGATGTACACCTCCGATAATTTTTTATACGAATTTAAGATATTGATGATTAAGTAATGCAAAATAATTACATTTTTATAATTATACAAATCCCTAATCAGCTTATAACTAAACTCGTTTGACACCCTTTCAATTACTATGCTAACATAAAGCTTGTAAAATTCGTTAAATAAAAATTTAACAAACTTAACGGAGGTAATTTTCATGGAACTTTTAAATCAATTATCTCGTCGTCAATATATTGATGGTGAGTGGGTAAATAGCTCGAACGAAGAAACAAGAAAAATTATTAATCCATATAACCAAGAAGTCATTTTTGAAGTCGCAGAAGGTACTTCGGAAGATAGTGAACGTGCCATTTTAGCTGCGAGAAATGCATTTGAAGGTAGCGAATGGTCTCAAGAAACAAGTGAATCTAGAGGCAAAAAAGTTGGCGCAATTGCTGACTTAATCGTTGAACACCGTGAAGAATTAGCAAGACTTGAAACATTAGATACAGGTAAAACATTAGAAGAATCTTATGCGGACATGGACGACATTGCGAATGTATTTAATTATTTTGCTGGTTTAGCAGATAAAGATGGTGGCGAAATAATAGATTCACCAATCCCTAATACTGAAAGTAAAGTGATAAAAGAACCAGTAGGCGTTGTCACACAAATCACACCTTGGAACTATCCTTTACTACAAGCTTCATGGAAGATTGCTCCAGCATTAGTTACAGGCTGTACGCTTGTTATGAAGCCGAGTGAAATCACACCGCTAACAACAATTCGTGTATTTGAATTGATGGCGGAAGTGGGGTTCCCTAAAGGTGTAATTAACTTAGTCTTAGGTAAAGGTTCAGAAGTAGGAGAGCCGTTATCATCGCATAAAGAAGTAGACTTAGTATCTTTCACAGGTGGTATTCAAACAGGAAAACATATTATGAAACAAGCTGCTAATCACGTAACGAATGTTGCATTAGAGCTTGGTGGTAAAAATCCTAATATTATTTTCGATGATGCTGATTTTGATCTTGCAGTCGATCAAGCTTTGAATGGTGGGTTTTTCCATGCAGGACAAGTATGTTCTGCTGGGGCAAGAATCTTAGTACACAACGATATCAAAGATAAATTTGAAGCAGCATTAATTGAAAGAATTAAAAATATTAAATTAGGTGATGGATTTAATCCAGAAACCGAAATGGGTCCAGTTATTTCAGCTGAGCACAGAGAAAAAATCGAAAAATATATGGAAGTTGCAAAATCGGAAAACGCAACAATTGCGATTGGCGGTAAAAGACCAGAACGTGAAGACTTACAAGATGGTTTCTTCTTTGAACCAACTGTCATTACAGATTGTGATACTTCAATGCGTATTGTACAAGAAGAAGTGTTTGGTCCAGTTGTAACAATTGAAGGCTTTTCAACAGAAGCAGAAGCAATCGAACTAGCAAATGATTCAATTTATGGTTTAGCAGGTGGCGTATTCACTTCAGATATCGGTAAAGCTGAACGTGTTGTTAATAAATTGAAGATGGGTACGGTTTGGATTAATGACTTCCATCCATACTTTGCACAAGCACCATGGGGCGGTTATAAACAATCAGGCATTGGTAGAGAACTTGGTAAAGAAGGTTTAGCAGAATATCAAGTTGAGAAACATATTCTACGTAATACGAACCCAGAGCCAGTAAATTGGTTTGGTAAACAATAGGTAATTTACACACAAATACAAAATATTAATAATTAAAAATTTAGGAGGTTTTATCAAAAATGAAAAAATCGTATGATTATATCATTATTGGTGGTGGCAGTGCCGGTTCGGTACTTGGTGGCCGTTTAAGTGAAGATGCATCTAAAGATGTACTTGTATTAGAAGCTGGACGTAGTGACTATTCTTGGGATTTATTAATTCAAATGCCAGCAGCATTAATGTATCCAGCAGGGAATAAACTATATGACTGGATTTATGAAACAAATGCAGAACCACATATGGGTGGACGTAAAGTTGGACATGCGCGTGGTAAAGTATTAGGTGGTTCAAGTTCCATTAACGGTATGATTTACCAACGTGGTAACCCAATGGATTATGAAAAATGGGCACAACCAAAAGGCATGGAATCATGGGATTATGCGCATTGTTTACCATACTTTAAACGTTTGGAAACAACATTTGGTTCTACTAAAGATGATCAGTATCGTGGTCACCACGGTCCAATTAAATTAAGACGTGGACCTGCTAAAAACCCGTTATTCCAAGCGTTTTTCAATGCTGGTGTTGACGCTGGTTATAATAAAACACCAGACGTTAATGGTTTCCGTCAAGAAGGATTTGGTCCTTTTGATAGCCAAGTGCATAACGGTAGACGTGTTTCAGCATCAAGAGCTTACTTACATCCAGCTATGAAACGTAAAAACTTAGACGTGCAAACACGTGCGTTTGTAACTAAATTAAATTTTGAAGGTAATAAAGTAACTGGTGTAACATTCAAGAAGAATGGTAAAGAACATACAGTGAATGCGAAAGAAGTTATTTTATCTGGTGGCGCAATTAACTCTCCACAATTATTACAATTATCTGGTATTGGTGATACAGAACACCTACGTTCAGTTGGTGTTGAACCTCGTCTACATTTACCAGGTGTTGGGGAAAACTTTGAAGACCATTTAGAAGTATACGTGCAACATGCATGTAAACAACCCGTTTCAATGCAACCTAGCCTTAACAAATTGAAAATGCCATTCATTGGCTTACAATGGATTTTAGGTCGTAAAGGTGCAGCAGCATCTAACCACTTCGAAGGTGGCGGATTTGTACGTTCAAATGATGATGTAGATTATCCAAACTTAATGTTCCACTTCTTGCCAATCGCGGTAAGATACGATGGTACGAAAGCACCACATGCTCATGGTTACCAAGTACACGTAGGACCAATGTATTCTAACTCTCGTGGTTACTTGAAGATTAAGTCTAAAGATCCATTTGAAAAACCAGATTTCGTATTTAATTACTTATCTACAGAAGAAGATAAACGTGAATGGGTTGAAGCAATCAAAGTAGCTAGAAACATCTTGTCTCAAAAATCATTAGATCCATTTAATGGTGGAGAAATTTCTCCAGGACCTGAAGTACAAACAGATGAAGAAATCATTGAATGGGTAAAACGTGACGGCGAAACTGCATTACACCCATCATGTAGCTGTAGAATGGGACCAGCATCAGACGAAATGTCAGTTGTTGATCCTGAAACATTCAAAGTACATGGTATGGAAAACTTACGTGTTGTAGATGCATCTGTAATGCCACGTACTACAAACGGAAATATCCACTCACCTGTATTAATGATGGCAGAAAAAGCATCAGACATTATCCGTGGTAAAAAACCTATGGAACCAGAATATATCGATTTCTATCGTCATGGTGTACATGACAAAGATGCAGGAACAGTAAAATAAAAGAAATGAACAAATATATAATTTGAAATAACAACTGGTGAAGTCATAAATTCAATGATTTTCACCAGTTTCTTATTATTTGTAGGTGTTAAAGTGATACTATTTTAGAGTTGGAAATGGCAAAGTGAACAATTGCTACAATAGTAAAAAAGACTTTGATATTGATTAAATAGAAGTAGAGCGATTGTTAAAAAGGTTAATATAAAAACGATTAACTTTCCAAGTGCTTCGATTTAGGAAAGGAGTATTATGGCTTATTTATATTTAGTGATTGCTATTATTACTGAAGTAACAGGAACCGTTTCACTCAAGGCTTCTGAAGGCTTTAGTAAATTATACCCAAGTTTATCAGCAACTGTCTCATTTATTATTTGCTTTTATTTTTTTAGTTTAGCTATGAAATATCTACCATTAGGCTTAAGTTATGCCACTTGGGCTGGTTTGGGATTAATATTGAGTACAGTACTCGCAGTTGTTTTATTTAATGAAAATCTAAATCTCACAGGTATTATAGCAATCGTGTTTATACTCATAGGTATTGTATTGTTGAATACGATAGGTGTTTCAAAATAAGGAAGTATAGATTTGAATAACATCCTAGATAAGTATAGATATTTTCACTGTCACCAAAAATGTATGATTTTTTGGTTGGCAGTTTTTTTATGTTTTTCATAAATTTATAATGTGCATAATATATAAATTTTTATTTGAAGTTGTAATATGTGTTTTTATGATGGGAATAAGGCTATTATAAATATAAGTTGATATAACAAATTTAAAGATGTGGGGTGTGGCAGGATGGAAAATATTAAAGTACAAATGATGAGAACCCAGTTAGACGACATACCACAGTATGATGTGCCTAAAGGTTTTGTCATTAGGAAATTCCGTAAAGGCGATGAAAAATTATGGGCTTATATAGAAACGCTAGCAGGTGAGTTTACAACTGAGGAAATGGCATTAGAGAGGTTTAATAAAGAATTTGGGAATCATGTAACAGAGATGGAACAACGTTGTATCTTCATTGAAAATGAACAGCGAGAAGTTGTGGGTACGACAACTGCGTGGTATGGCTATTTAGGTGATGATACTCAAATGATGGGGAGGATTCATTGGGTGGGTATTATACCACCATATCAAGGAAAAAAGTTATCTAAACCATTACTTAGTGCAGCCATGAATATTTTAGCGTTATATCATGATAAAGCTTATTTAACTTCACAAACGATTAGTTATAAAGCCATCAATATGTATCTTGAGTTTGGTTTTAAACCTGTACAATTAGATGATAATTATCACAAAGCTTGGCAGTTATTAGCTCAAAAATTAAATGAAAATAGGGGCGGAAATAAGCAATCAAAATTTGAAATTTGATTGCTTATTTCCGCCCCACAAGGCTAATTTAAAATGGAATACAAGAGCTGAAACATTTATCTAAGAACTACTTGTCTTGTCGACCAGTAATTAAATCAGAAATTGCTTTAGACGATTTACCATCTTCTAATGAACAAAAATCATTATAGAAAGTGTCGATTTTATCTTTGTAATCTACTTTTACTTGGTCTAAATTTTTCAAATCATCAGCTAATTTATAAGCATCTTGATAAATTGGACCTGGTAAATCTTTATGATAATCAAGATAGAAACCACGTAAATCTTGACCATATTTATCTAAATCATAAGCGAAAAAGAATTGCGGTCTTTTTAGTACGCCGTAATCAAACATGACTGATGAATAATCCGTGATTAAACAATCTGAAATTAAGTATAATTCAGAGATGTCACTGTAATTTGAAACATCAATTGCAAACTCTTCATAACCCCTTAAATCAAGAGCATTAGAAATTAAGTAATGCATTCTTAATAAAATTACATATTCATCACCTAATTGCTCATGTAAGTTATCTAAGTCAATTTTCAAATCAAACAAGTATTTACCTTTTTTAACAAATTCGTCATCTCTCCATGTAGGAGCATACATAATTACTTTCTTATCTTCGGGTAAATTTAAATTTTCTTTGATTTCTTGAAGATATGCTTCGTCTTGTGAGCGATTAACTAAAACGTCATTTCTAGGATAACCAATTTCGAGAATTTGTTCTGGACTCATCCAGAACGCTGTTTCAAATATTTTTGATGAATAAGCATTTGGTGAAACGAGATAATCCCAACGATTTGTTTCTTCTCTGAAATTGCGTTTATAACGATCTGTTGTTGTTCCAGACATACGAATGACCTTCATATCGTTTGCTAAGCGTTTTAATGGTGTACCATGCCAAGTTTGGATATAGACTTGGTTAGGTTTTTTATTTAGAAACAGTGGGAGCCTAGCATTTGATACCCAGTATTTTGCTCTAGAATAAGCATCGTAGTATGCTTTAGAATTCTTTCTAACTTTTTTTGCAGGCCCTGGTATTTGTACGCTGTTAGGCTTTTTTAATACCCATATAAATTCATAATTTGGATGATGTTTCATCATATATTCATAAACATATTTAGGACTATCGCTGTAATTTTTACCACCAAAAGCTTCAAATACGATTGTTTTTGGATTTACTTTATCTTCAGAATCAGTTAATTGATAAAGCGCACGATGTTTATTTTTTCTACGTAAAACAACATTTTTAGCTAATCTAGCTTTATTTCTAAACTGATTAATTTTAAATGCTGATTTTCTCTTATTAAACATAAGCATGAGCGCTTCTGCGATAAATAAAGGTTTTTCATTTTTGAAAATTGTAGGAAATAGTTTTCTCGTTACGCTTGGTAATAACTCACTATTTTGTTCGTATCTTTCAGGTGTTTTTCTTAATGAAGGTTCAAACGAATATTTAAATAAACTTTTCATTTTATTTTTTATGAAACGCTTGTTTTCCTTTAAAGGCGCACGTTGAATAGAATCTGAAAAACTATAAACATAATCATTGAAGACAATACCGAAATCTTGCTTAGATAATCTTGGTTTTAAGAATGGGTCGTAAACTTCGCCTTTGATATAAAATGGGAAGCGACTCACACGTACAAAACCATTTGAATATTTTATAAAATCTAATATGAATGACCAGTCAATAAAGACATCTAATCCTTCATTGAACTGTAGATTATGCCCACGTGCGATAGCGGTTTTAAAGACAATATTACACGCTGAATTTTTGCGTAAAAATTGATTTGATTTAGTTTTTGTATCTAAATATTCCACACGCACTAAGTCTTGGTCTATATATTGTGGTATATCCAGTGTAAATGAATGTATTGGTGAAATAAGTGCATCAAATTGATTTATTTTTTTCATATAAAATGCAAGTGCATAAGAAGCTAAATAATCATCTGAATCAATGAATATAAAATATGGTGCATCTACTTCTTGCATGGCAATATTTCTTGCATGTGCATGACCTGTATTTTGTTGTAAATCAATTTCTTTTATTGGTATATCCCAATTTGCAATACTTTGTGTTGCAATTGTTTTTGAATTATCAGTTGAACCATCATTAACTAAAATTAACTCGAAATCTTGAAATCTTTGTTTTTTAAGACTAGTTAAACAACTTTCTATATAGTCTTCTGAGTTGTAATAAGTCACTATGACAGATATGGACTTCATTATTTATTCCCTCTTTTTTTAAAATTTTCTCTTTATATTTTGATATAAGGTAGAATATATCGAACTTTTTATAATATTTTCGGCTATTGATAATAGCTTTGTAAGTTATTTAAATGCTCTATTAAGAAACAATGGTAATCAATCATCAGATGATCTGTTGATTGTAAAGCATCCATTGTATCATGTACAGTATTCACTATAAAAAAATAGGTCTTTGTATATTGCAAAAACCTTCTTGATAATATAGTGAAGTCGCCTGTAATTAATGTTATATAGATAAAGTCACTATCCTATTTTACTATAAAAATTCAATATATACAGTAGTTAAGAAGAATTATATTGATATTAAATTTTTTGAATAACAAAGTTTTTATTTTGCAAAGCCTTGAAATTAAATTATTTTGATTTAGGGTATTGTCAAAGTAATAAAAATTATTTGAATTGTAAAGTGATATAACAATGATTGTAAGTATTTACAAAGCAAGTGTGTTGCAGAAAGGGTGCGTAATGATGACAATTAGAAAAGCAAACCAAGAAGAGTTGAAAATAATCAATGAAACGATACCGACTGTATTTAAAGAAGCAATAACAGCAGAATTTGACTTATCAGATCATGCGATGAGATCAGCGTCAAAACAATTAATCAATGAAGGTGCTGAGTATTATGTATTAATAGAAGAAGGACACATGAAAGGTTTCGTGCTTATAGATGACAAGACAGATTATTTTATTCAAGAAGAGTATGGCTTTATATATGAGTTGTATGTATTTGATGAATATAGAAGACACGGGGTCGCTGAAGAATTAATACAATTTGTCGGCGAGTATTTTAAAGCGAAAAATATCAAAGAAGTAAGGTTGAATGTTTTTGCGAATAACTTTGCTAAAAAATTATACGAAAAAATGGGTTTCTGTGATAGAAATATAACAATGTCTATGCAAATAACAGATTAGAGTAATTTACGATTTTGCACTCGTGAAGTTTAAGTGGATGAATTGCATTTAATTAAAAAGAGTATAATAGATTTTTTGGAAAAGCGTATCCTTATATTAATTTTTTGATGAAGTATTGTTAATGATTATTTAAGTTCTCGTTGGTATTCATTTCATTCTCAAACAGATGATTTGTAAATTGAAATAAATTGAGTATAATTTGTTTTTGTTAAAAATAGTTAAGGAGAAATGAATAATGATTAATAACGACTTTGAAGATATAGTAATGAATAGAAAATCTGTAAAACTTTTTGATGAGCAAGTCAAAATATCAACCTCAGAGATGGATGAAATGATTCAAAAAGCAACAAAGGCACCATCATCAGTCAATATGCAACCATGGCGCTTTTTAGTTGTAGAGAGTGAAGAAGGTAAAGATAAATTACGCCCGCTTATACGCTTTAATACACGTCAAAATGATTCTTCGTCCGCAATGGTAGTTATCTTTGGGGATATGCAAAGTCATGAATACGGTGAGGAAATCTATAATAACGCTGTCAAGCAAGGATTAATGCCCGAAGATGTGAAAGATGAATTACTTGGGAAAGTATTACCTTTCTATAGAAGTTTAGAAAAAACTGAAATGAACGATATTATAAAAATTGATAGTAGTCTAGCTGCTATGCAATTCATGTTAGTTGCCAGAGCTTATGGTTATGATACGAATCCAATAGGTGGATTTGAAAGTGATCAAATAGCCGCAGCCTTTGATATCGATTCAGAACGTTATGAACCTGTTATGATTATAGCAATAGGAAAAGCAAAAAATCCTGCTCATGGTTCATACCGTTTACCAGCAGAAACAATTACTAAGCACGTATAATATTATAAGCTGAATCCAATTGGGGCTGAGACATAAATATCCCATTCTCAAATTAAAAGCAGCAATCTATTAGTTTCTAATGGATTGCTGCTTTTCTATGTTAAAATATTCCGATTTTGAAAGCGCATGCTTGCCTGGGGTATGGGAGTGGGACAGAAATCTAATTTTTCTAATAAGATTTCGTCGTCCCACCCCGGCAAAGATGACTAGAAGTGAAACAAGCTTAATATTATACGCGCTTTCACTTCAGTCATCTACTGACAATATAGCAATAGAGTTGAGATATTATTTGTTTTACAGACTCATACTATTCCCCTAGGCGTCAGCGCTTTACAAAATCGGCACAATTATATAAATTCATACAAAAAACAAGCCACTTTCGTATAATAAAGTTACTCTAACATAACTTTAAAACGAGGTGTCTTATGTATAAAACTTATAATATGACTCAGCTAACACTACCAATGGAAACTGAAATTTTGATTCCTAACAATGATATCGCACATGCAGTTAATCAAATTGTTGAAACAATTCTAGAAACAGAATTCTACGAATTCAATCACTATGAAGAACTCATACAAACAGAGATTTTACCTAAGCTCTTATTATATTGTTAAGGAAGTTTGAGTATATTGTAAATCCTCTATAATATTTTGAGATATTTAATTATAATAGAATTAATATATGTAAAGTGAAACTTATTTGAAATGGTCAAAGGGGGGAAGCTATGTGGAAATATAGAATAATGATGACAATGTTATTTACTGTTTTTATATTTTTTAGTGGATTATGCTTGCATGACCAAAAGCAATTAGTAGATAAAGTTTCATTTTATGCAGTTGGAGATAATTTAATTCATCCAGTAGTTTATCAGGATGCGTTACAAGTTGATGGTAATTTCGACTTTAAACCTATGTATGAATACTTAGAAAAAGATATTGAATCTGCAGATATTTCTTATATAAATCAAGAATCACCAATTGGTGGAGATGAAAAAGGATTTTCAGGCTTCAAACAATTTAATACGCCGACGGATATAGCGGATGATATCGTTGATGTGGGATTTGACATTGTTAACGGTTCGAATAACCATACGCTTGATCAAGGAACCGATGGATTGCGGAATGAGATAAATTTGTGGAAACAATTTGACGATATCTTATATACTGGCGCGTTTAATTCACAAAAAGCGAGAGATCATATACCTGTTGTTGAGAGAAATGGAATCAAAGTTGCAATATTAAGTTATACATATGGCACAAATGATATTTCTCCTGAAAAACCGTATCATATCAATTATTTTGATGAAGCTCAGATTAAAAAAGATGTAGCGAAAGCTAAAACACAAAGTGATGCGATTATTGTGTCGGCACATTGGGGAAGTGAAGGCAAACATGAACCAACGCGTAAACAGAATAAATATGCTGAAGTATTTGCAAATGCAGGCGTAGATGTTGTAATTGGGACACATCCTCACGTCATTCAACCTATAGAATGGGTAAAAGGAAAAGATAATCATAAGACGCTAGTAGCTTATTCCCTGGGAAATTTTTTGAATGGGCAAAGTACAGGTGATGAAAGTAATGTATTAGGAGGTAATATTCGTTTTAATATTGAGAAATTGCCCAAGGGCGTAACGATTAAAAATGTTAAATGGCAGTCTTTAATTACGCATTATGAAATAGCCAATCCACTTGATGACAACACACGACATAGTTTTAAAATGTATCCACTTAAAAGATACGATGATAAGTTAGCAAAACGCCACGCACTAAGCTATGATGACGAAAATGATGTTACAAAACAACGTTTAGAAACAATTACTAAAGATGTCATCGATAAACAATATTTAACTCCGAATAGTTATTAATATAGTCTGTTAAAAATATTTAATGATTAGAGGGATCTTCCAAAAAATTGGAAATCCCTCTTTTTTTATTAGTAAAACTATTATTTACTTTTTAGTGTATGACTTTTTTAGCTAAATCAGTGATGTATTTGAAGAAAGCGTCATGTTCAACGTGATCTACTAGTGAAATAGGTCTACCATTCACATCGTCAATATACGTTTGTCCTTGGCTAGCTCCTTCAGTATGTACAGACACATTCACACTGTGTTGTTGAACAAGTTCAGGCATGCCAACGTAAGCTGTTGTTAATACGTCCCATAAGAAGTAAGTGGAATTCGTTTGGAAGTGTGTTAATGGTGGGACAGCAGCATAGCTTACACCTAAGAAGTCTACACCAGGATAATGACGTTCGTTTGCCCATGCTTGTCTAACATCCCATGTCATAGGTACTTGATTCGTGCTTTCTAAAGCTACCATTTCTATTTTGATATTCGTATCAAATACAATTTGCACAGCTTCGGGATCCCAAAAAGCATTCCATTCAGCTGTTCCATCATGTTCAGGTTCTTCAACGTTACCTTTATCTAAAAATGTACCCCCCATCCATACAAGGCAATCGATATTCTGAACAATAGTAGGCTCTACTGTGATAGCTTTGGCTAAATCTGTTAAGGGACCTGTAAAAAGTAAAGTGACTTTTTGGGACGGAGCTTGTAATTTATCTATAATATCTTGGTAGGCAGGCTGCTTTAATAATAAAGAGTGTTGGTTTGATGGTTCATTTAAAATAGGTAACGCATCCATAAAAAATGCGTGCATACGCCAATCTTTTGGAAAAGGATGTTTACCGCGCTCTTTTGAAGCGGCAACATGTATTGGTTGGTCAGAGAAGCGGTTAATTATTTTTTGAGATGCACTTACTGCTGGTTCGATATAACTATCTGCACCAATTGCGCTTACACCAATAAGCTCTATATCATCCATTTGTATTAATAGAAATAATGAAATGAGATCATCTACACCACCATCATGGTTAAAGTAAATTTGTTTCATAATTTGAATGCCTCCATATGTTCATTTTATGAGGCTATTATACCAAAGAAAACAATATGTAGCGTTCTGAAAAATTAATTTAAGAATGATTTTTGGGGTGTAAAAAGTATTTATATAACATAATGTGATTTAAAATAAACTGTTTTTGTTTAATTGAATTAATTTTAAAATCCATAAAGTCCAATGTTATGGGAATTATAATGAATATAGAGATTAAAGTAGGTCACTGTATCGCTTTGATATATAAGTAATTATGCATTTTAAATGTAAAATACAAGGAACATTAAATCTAAATTGTTTAAAAATTTGTACACAGGTTATGTTATGTTATATTGATAGACAAAAATTAAGGGGTGTTTTTTTTGTGAAGTTTAAAAAAGAAAAAGTTAATAGGGTAGATTCCGATCAAGCTAAAAAAAGTGTAGTTGCCACAGGTATTGGTAACGCAATTGAGTGGTTTGACTTCGGGTTATATGCGCAATTAGCGGTAGTTATAAGTGCCAATTTCTTTGGTAATTTACCGCAAGAGATGCAAATTGTATCTACATTTGCTGTATTTGCTTTTGCATTTATAGTACGACCGATTGGTGGTATCTTCTTCAGTCATATAGGGGACAAATATGGACGGAAAGTTGTATTATCATCAACAATATTACTTATGGCAGCTTCAACATTGATGCTTGGGTTACTACCAACGCAAGATCAAATCGGTATATGGGCGCCAATTCTATTACTTGTAGTACGTATGATTCAGTCATTTTCAACTGGTGGAGAGTACGCTGGTGCGATGACCTACATAGCAGAATCATCGCCAGATAAAGCACGTGGTAAGTTAGGTAGTGGATTAGAAATTGGTACACTCGCAGGTAGTATTATGGCGGCGGCCCTAGCTGGTTTGATGTATGCATTGTTAAGCGATCAACAAATGGCAGACTGGGGTTGGAGAATTCCATTTATCCTTGCTGCGCCATTAGGTATCGTAGGTATCTTCTTGCGTACAGGATTAGACGAAAGTCCTGCTTATGAATCGACATTAGAAGAACAAGAAGAATTAGAATATTCTTATTTAGATATATTTAAATATTATTGGAAAGATATCATCGTTTGTTTCGCAGGTGTCGCATTCTTAAATGTGGCTAATTACATGGTGTTATCCTTTATGCCATCGTACTTAAACTCAACCATTAACTTAGGGGGCACTATGAGTTCTATACTGAGTACGGTCACGATGTTAGTGATGATACCAGCTGTATTTTTCTTTGGTTGGTATAGTGATAAAGTTGGTAATAAGAATACAATTTTATTTGGTTTAATTGGCTTTAGTTTATTCTCTGTGCTTGCCTTCTGGCTCATGAGTATTCCAATGATACCAGTTGTTATCTTAGGATTATTTATCATCGCACTATTCATGTCAACATTTGAAGGCGTAATGCCATCGGTGTTACCAAGTATGTTCCATACAAAAGTGAGATTACGTACCTTGTCACTTGTTTATAATATTGGTGCTGCAATATTTGGTGGTTTAACACCGTTTATTTTATCAATGTTAGTACAAACGACAGGTCAAGAAATTTCACCTTCATATTATTTGATGTTTATTAACGTCATCGGACTTATCATTTTCTTAACAATGTTTAAATCAACATCAAACAAATCATTGAGAGGAAATTATCCAAACGTTGAAAATCAAGAAGAATATGAAGACGTAATTCAAAATCCTAAAGATGCACTTTGGTGGGAAGATGAAGTTAAAAAAGATTAATAAGGTGAATTATAAGAGACGCAATGCTTATTTATGAGCATTGCGTCTTTTTATATGATGAATCTTTAAAAGTGAGTTGTAATAATTTGTGCAATCGTCAATTAAGCACAATACATTGCACTTAATTAAATAATATCATCAGTATAAAAAGTATAAATATATAATTTAAAAAGATGCAAAAACTTATAAAAATTATCAAATTAATTAATTAATATTATAAGTTTTGTGATATTATAAAAGAAATAAAAGTTTATGGGAGGTTGGACGATATGTCAAAGACAGTGAAGATTGTCATAGCAGTCGTTATTGGGTTGATACTCGTTGTTGGGATAGGCGGTGCAGCTGCTTATTATTTCATGAAAAATTCACCGAAGAACACATATTTATTAAGTGAGCAAGAAACCGCTAAGCAAATGCAAGAATACGCTAAAGACCGTTTTGAAAATGAATTTAAATTTCAAGACAAAATGAAAGATGAGTCATATTTAATTAGTTTAGATGCAAGTGCAGATGTACCAGAGAAATTACTTAAATCATCTGATATACCAAAATCTGCAGTAGATGCTTCTAAAATAGGATTTAAAATGGGACATGATCCAGAGAACGAAAAGTCAGCATTAGCATTAAACCCTACTGTAGCCGATAATGAAATTGGGGAATTTCAATGGGCAGCAGATGAGGATAATCAATACTACTCAGCACCAATTTTAGATGATGTTTACAAAGCTAAAAATGATGAACTCGTAGATGTTTATGAAAAATTAACGGGTGAAACAGTAAGTAGTTCATCAAGCGATTTTTCAAGTAGTTCATCAAGTATGAACAGCAATAATTCAGCAATCACGAATGATACATTGAATTTAAATTCTCTATTATCTGGGACACAAATTTCACAAGAAAAAGTTGAAGAAATTAGTGAACGCTATAGTGAATTAATTATCGATAAACTTGATGATGATAATTTTGAAAAAGAAGACGATAAGATCGATGTTGATGGCGAAGAGAAAGATACGAATAAAGTAACAATGGATATTAGCAAAGCTGAAACGAAATCAATTTTGACAGCAGTTCTAGAAAAAGCTAAAGAAGATAAAGATATTAAAGGCATTGCAGAAGATCAATTTAATGCTGAAGAATATGATGATTCAATTGATGAGGCTTTAGAAGAAGTGAAAGATGCTGATAAAGATGAATTCCCAAGTATTAAATCTGTAATATGGGAAGATGACAATCAAATTCTTAAACGTGATTTAACATTGAAAGATAACAGCGGTGCTGAAATTAAATTAGAGGGTACAAGTCTAATCGATGATGACAAGTTAGTTATGGATTATAACGTATCTGCTGATGAGGCTAAGATTTCGCTTAAAGGTGAGTCAACAAAAGAAGATGATAAGTATGACGATAAATATACTTTAGGTTTTGATGATGGTATTAAAGAATCAGATATCAAAGTTACAAATAAAGAAACAGTGGACGGTAACAAACGTACTGATAAAGGTGATATCGAAATCAGTGCAAACTACGATGAAACTACAATTGAATATGAAAATAAATTAGAGACTGATGTGAAGAATAATTCACAAAAACAAGATCTCGACATTACTACTGAAGTTCAATATGAACCTGTTACAGTTAACATAAAAGGCGAAACTAAACTTAAAGAAGACATTAAGTTTGATAAAGCTGGTGCGAAAGACTTAAATACAATGTCTAACAGTGATTTCAGTAAATTACAAAAAGAAATTTCTGATAATGCTGAAGACATCTTGAAAGATGTTGTGAAAGATCTTGAAGATAAATAAGCATTATAGAAATTTAAACTAAAATATTAATGAAAGGAGTGGTTAAATGAGAACATTACAATTGTTTCGCATTTACCACTCCTTTTTATTGAAAAAATGGCATTTATTTTTATATTTGGTGTTAATTATCATTGGTTTGTTTTCAGTCTTACTTGTCATACAACAATTTAACCAAGATGATTCCAAATTTAGAATTGGTGTTGTGGATCGCGATCAATCGACAGAAACTGCATTAATACTTAAATCGATGGGCAATGGCACAAACTTAGGCAAAGACATTAGTATCAAACGCTATAATAAACAAGAAGCACACCAATTGTTAAAAGCTCGGAAGTTAGAAGGATACTATGTGTTTGAAAAAGGGATGACTAAGTCATTTTATAAAAATGGTAACTTGCCTATTTCGGTTTATACATATGATAAACAATCGACTAAAAGTTTAGTCATTAATCAATTAACAGATTCAGTGTACAATCGTCTCATGTTGTCTATGGGTGGGGGACTTGCTTATACATCACTTGCAGAGGACGCTGGAAAAGAAGACACGATGCTTTTATTAACAGACTTATTGTTTACAGGGTTAAACCGTACAGGCGGTTTTGATTATCAACCTGTACAAATCTATGATACTGCGAGTTATTATGTGATAACTGGCTATTTAGCGTCTATTTTTATCTTCGCTTTATCGTTATTTTCAATTTTAAAAATGAATCAAGTAACAGCATTAAAATCTAGGTTAAGCATGTATCATTTTTCATTTGAGAAACTAACACTTATTCGAAGTTTATTTACATTATTTTATACGAGTATTTGGGCTGTAGTTGGCTTATTTTGGATGCTCAATGTATTGCCGAATGATTTTGAAAGCTACAATTGGTCTACTCTAGTAATTCAACTTATATATTATATCTTGATGCTGATAATCTGGCTGACGATTATTGATTTAATATCATTTAAATGGATGAATTATATTTTGAAAAGTATATTAAGTCTTGTGATTTTGCTGCTATCAGGCTTAATCATACCTACCATATATTTTAAGCATTTATTCAATGGTATTTTTACGACTCAACCATTTAGTTTTGTAACAAATCAAATGTTGGAAATCATATTAAATAATTACATTTTAGAAACGCCGCTTATGTTTTATATTAGCTTGCTATTATCATTTGTTGTATTAATATTTGTCATTGTCAGGAGGTATCGTAGATGATTCAACCTTACCTTTTTATCGTAGTCGTAAAACAGTGGAAACAATACGTGTTACTGACGATATTATTATTATTTACACTATTGGCAGTGTGGGGTGTGTACAAGACACTCAATCAATCATTTCAAATACCAGTTGCAGTCCAAGATCAAGAACGCTCGTCGTCATCTAAAAAATTGATTGAAGGTATAGATAATAATGAATTTGTGAAAATTGAGCATGTTCCGCTTGATGAAGCATCTATTGAGGAACGCGTTACTAGAAAAGAAGCGGTAGTGAGTTTACAAATACCAGAAAATTATAGTGACAAGTTGCATAGTAATAATTTAAAAAATGCACTAACCCTATATGGCAGAGATGACTTTATAGGTGATATTACGTTAGAAATGATTAGTCGTTCGTTGTATGAACAGCAAATACCTAATATAGTGAAGTCGCATTTAGAAGATAACGGTCGAGATTATTCGTTAAATACAGTTAATAAAAAATTAAATCAAGAAACACCAGAATCAAAGATAGCGCATTATGTTATTAATCATAGTTCTAATACTTCTATATCATTAAGTATTGTCTTTGCGATTTTATTATGTGTTAGCAGTGTTCAAATTGTGTTACATCAAAGATTGAAACAAAATGGAGCGCTGGCAAGGTTATTTATGTTCCACTATAGTCGACTTAAATTGTTTGGCACATATGCTATTGCACATACCATTATATTAATGATTTTTTTAAGTCTGACAACAATCGTATTTCAACAAAATTTATCATTGATATTTTATGTGAAATCGCTATTGGTTATTTTAATTTATGAATTGGGCGTAGCTTGGCTATTATTTAAAGTAAATACATTAAGTCATAGACTATTTATGACCCTTATATATGCACTAGTGATGAGTTTAATTTATATCTTCATACAATTATAGGAGTGATGAGATGATAAAATTACAAAATATTAAAAAAGAATACCGTCGTAAAAGCATCTTTGAATCGCTAGATATGACATTTGAAGATAAACAGTTAACTATTTTACTTGGTGAAAATGGGGCTGGAAAATCCACACTGCTAAGAATGATTTCAGGATTAGAGGATGCGGATCGAGGCAATATTACTTACTTTGGTGACCAAGTTGCAAAAAAGCAACTTCAAGATATGATTGGATATGTGCCTCAAGATATTGCATTATTTGAACACATGTCAGTAAATGAAAATATCAATTGCTTTAAGGCATTATGTAAAAATCCTATAACAGAGGACACAATAGACCAGTATGCATCCCAACTTCATTTAGCAGATAGAACAGTTGCTGTGTCGAAACTATCAGGTGGCACGAAAAGAAAAGTGAATGTATTAATAGGGCTTTTAAGTAATCCGCAAATATTAATATTAGATGAACCAACTGTAGGTATAGATTTGAAATCAAGATATGACATTCATAGCTTGCTCAATAAAATGAAAGCACAATGTCTGATTATATTAACGACACATCATTTAGACGAAGTAGAAGCGTTAGCAGATCGTATTAAAGTAATCGGCACAGACCCATTCTATAGAGATGTCCTGAAAGATAAGCAATGGCACTTTGATACGTATAATAAACAAAATTAAAAAGCCTATCCGTTATTGTTATAAAGAGACTTATACAGTGACGGGTATGCTTTTATTTTTATATTAATTAGTTGAATATCTTTTGAGAAATTAAAGTAAAAGCAATTTTAAAATAACAACGTTGTTATTTTAAATCAAATCTATTATAATTAGAAGTTGTGAATTCGCTTTCATAATTTATTAAGGGATGGGAGGACATGAAATTGTCATTTTTAAGCGAACATCTACCACTCATTTCACTCGTAATAGGGGTTGCCTTACTATTATTCTTAAATATTAAGCTCAAAATCAATAGTATTCTAGCGCTCATTTTTTCAGCAATAGTGGTTGGTTTTATTAACGGGATGAAACCTGTTGCAATATTAGAAACAATTAAAGAAGGATTAGGATCAACGTTAGGAAGTCTAGCACTTATTATTGGATTTGGTGCAGTACTTGGTAAATTAATGGTGGATTCAGGGGCAGCACAACGTATTGCATCGACACTTATAAATAAATTTGGTGCTAAACATGTGCAGTGGGCATTAATTATTGTAGGTGCTGTATTTGGTATTTCTGTGTTTTATGAAGTGGCATTTATGATTTTAGCACCATTAGTAATTAGTATTGCAGTGGAAGCAAAAACATCATTTATGAAGTTAGCGATTACTATGGTTGCTGCCACGACACTATCGCATAGTATATTTCCACCTCAAGCAGGACCAACTGCCCTTGTAGATGCTTACAACGCAGATATGGGTATGGTTTATATATTAGGAATTATTGTCTTTATACCTAGTGTGTTCATGGCAGGTATTGTACTACCTAAGTTTATGAAAAATATGGATTATCCAGTACCTCCGTTATTAAAAAAGAACAAGGTTTTTTCAGAAAGTGAAATGCCAAGTTTTGGAATGAGTTTATTTATACCACTTATTCCTGCAATTTTAATTTCGATTTCAACAATTCTAAGTTTATTTATTACTGAGGATACATTATTACATGAAACTGTAACATTTTTAGGAAGTGCAGAAATCAGTCTTATTATTGCTATTTTAACTGCTATTGTCATTTTCGGTCTTAGAAAAGGTAAAAATATGGATGATATGATGAAGACATTTGAAAGCGGCTTGAAAGGTGTTGCAACGATTATATTCATCGTCGGTGCAGGTGGTGCATTTAAAGAAGTAATACTAGAAGCTAATGTTGGGAACTATATAGCAGATATTATGAAAGATACTAATATTTCACCACTTATCATGGCTTGGCTCATTACAGCGTTAATTCGTATTGCTACTGGACAAGGTGTAGTTTCAGCGATTACTGCAGCAGGTATTGTAGGGCCACTGATACCTACGTTTAATGTAAGTCCTGTGCTTATGGTCCTCGCTACTGCAGTAGGTAGTAATACCATTACACACGTAAATGATGCTTCATTCTGGCTATTTAAAGAATACTTTAATATTTCCATAAAGGATACCTTTAAAACATGGGGTGTCTTATTATTGACGACATCAATTACTGGATTAATTGTTGTCCTAATACTAGATTTATTTATGTAATGACCTTACTAAAAGCATAATTATATATTTGAGTAACATCATAAAAAGTAGTATCTAAATGGATTAAACACAATTCCTTGTAGATACTGCTTCATTTGTGTATAAATACATTAAAAAAGTAAAATAAGGGTAAATTTGTGATTTGAAAGGCTATAAAATGGCTACAAGTGTTGGCATCAAAAGGTTTGAAGGCAATTGCGTGTAAATTTGATATTTACTGTGAATATACTTTTAATGAATAAATGAGTAACATGGTAAAATGACACGCTATGGACTTTATCTATAGGACTGAAGGCGAATGAATTGTGCCACATCTTTATACATTAAGCATGGTTAATATGTATAAAAATACATTTATATACAGTTATTGTCGATTTAAAAGTTGTTTTGACTTGAGTTTTTTATATGCGTATAATAATTTCGTATACAAGAGTTTGTATAAAAAATGCATTCAACTTGTTTTAAACGTAAAATAGATTAGCAAAAACGCAAATAAATGGTAGCACTTTATGAATTATTTATACTTTGTAAGCGTTGCCTTCTTATTGTTAAAAAGTATCGTGAAAAATTGTATTAACGAGATTCATGCCCCGTATGATTTCATATCTAATTATTATAAATTTGATACAGCATGCTACGGCGTAGTATCTGTTTTAAATTTACTAAGCAAATCAATAAAGATAAAAGTTCAAATTTGAGCACAAACCAAAATTCTATAATAGCAAATGAAAATCTTAGATAGTGATAATTAATATTAAGCAAACTAAGTGGAAAGGAAACTTAGTTTGCCATTTTTATGAAAATAGTAGGGCGGTTACTGCCATAAAATAATTACATAACAGTTTTTTTAAAAGCCATCTGCACTAAATAATACAACTTATATACATTAAACAGATTGTCATCACAGTATTTATAGAAATGTTAAGTATATAAAAAATTCGAAAAAAGGCTTTAAGGCAATTGTTTATTTAATTATTATTTAAATTAATCTTTGACTAATTGTAAAATTACGTGTATGATTTATGGATATTAATTCAAAATTTAGAATAATTATAGAAAAGGGATGAGGGTTTCGATGAATGATTTATTTGCACTAACAGATCAATACAGTTCGAACAATTATAGCCCGCTTAAACTGGCTTTAACGAAAGGTCTCGGTGCTAAAGTTTGGGATGTTGAAGATAATAGCTACATTGATTGTATTTCAGGTTTTTCAGTCGTCAATCAAGGGCATTGTCATCCGAAAATTATAAAAGCATTTCAAGAGCAAAGTGAAAAAATAACTATGGTATCACGTGCATTATATAGCGATAATTTGGGCAAATGGGAAGAGAAAATATGTTCACTTGCCAATAAAGAAAAAGTATTACCTATGAATACAGGTACAGAAGCCATTGAAACGGCAATTAAGATCGCACGAAAATGGGGATCTGATGTTAAAGGTATAGCGGAAAACCAAGGCGAAATTATTGCAATGAATGGTAATTTCCATGGTCGTACACTAGGTGCCTTATCGTTATCGTCGCAAGAAAGTTATAAAAAAGGTTTTGGACCTTTGCTAGATAATATGCAATATATGGATTTCGGAGATATCACTCGCTTGAAATCACTCATTAACGAAAATACAACCGCAATTGTACTTGAGCCAATACAAGGTGAAGGTGGCGTCAACGTACCGCCAGATTATTTCATCCAAGAGGTTCGAAACTTATGTAATGAACACAACGTTCTATTTATTGCAGATGAAATACAAGTTGGTCTTGGTAGAACAGGTAAGATGTTTGCAATGGAATGGGAAGGTGTAGAACCAGACATTTACTTATTAGGTAAGTCGCTTGGTGGCGGTCTTTATCCGATTTCAGCAGTGTTAGCTAACGATGACGTGATGAAAGTACTTACACCTGGTACACATGGTTCAACATTTGGAGGTAATCCACTTGCATGTGCAGTATCAATCGCAGCATTAGATGTGTTGATTGACGAAAACTTAATCGAACGTTCTGCTGAACAAGGACAAAAATTACTTAACCATTTACAGCTGATAGACAGCAACATCATAAAAGATGTGAGAGGCAGAGGATTATTTATCGGTATTGAATTAACTGAAGCAGCACAATCTTATTGTCAACAGATGATAGAACAAGGTGTGCTATGTAAAGAAACACAAGGGAATATTATTAGACTTGCACCACCACTTGTTATTGAAGATGAGGAAATTGATAAAGTTATAAAAGTAATAACAGAAGTTTTAGAAAAAAAGTAAAGCATAACACTTAAAAAAGTTTGAATATTCAGAAAGGAATGAACGTTATGATAGAAGTTGGGATAGTAGGAGGCAGTGGTTATGGTGCAGTGGAGTTAATTCGATTATTACAACACCATCCAAATGTAACAATTAAATATATCTTTTCACATTCTAAAGCGGATGAACCAATAAAAGATACATTTCCTCACTTAACTCATTTAACGCATCACTACGAAGCTTTAGACACTGAAACAGTTGACTGTGATGTGATGTTCTTTGCTACACCTTCAAATGTAAGTAAACATGTAGCGCCAGATTTGGTAAAGAAAAATATAAAAGTCATCGATTTATCAGGTGACTTCAGATTAACTAATAGAGATGTCTACCAACAATTTTATGGTGAAGCAGCTGCGACACAACAACAATTAAATGATGCAAACTATAGTATTGCAGAATGGTCTGAAATAGATCAAACGAATACACAACTAGTAGCTAATCCAGGTTGTTTCCCTACTGCGACATTATTAGCGTTACATCCGTTAATAGATCAAAAACTAATTCAAGAAGATTCAATTATTATAGATGCCAAAACAGGCGTTTCAGGCGCTGGAAGGTCGCTTGCACAACACGTCCATTACGCTGAAATGAATGAAAACTTAAGTGCTTATGCGATTGGTAAGCATAAACATAAGCCTGAAATAGAACAATATGTCTCGCATTTAGCAAATGAAGATATCAAAGTAGTATTTACCCCGCATTTAGTACCAATGACACGTGGCATACTCTCTACGATATATGTGAAATTAAACAAACAAACTACTAGCGAAGATTTACATGCAACTTTCAAGCAATATTATGATAGTAAACCATTTGTACGCATTAGAGATTTAGGTAATTATCCTAAAACTAAAGAAGTATACGGTAGTAATTATTGTGATATCGGCATGTATGTTGACGAAGAAAGTCAAACAGCAGTGATTGTTTCTGTTATTGATAACTTAGTCAAAGGTGCAAGTGGTCAAGCAATACAAAATTTAAACTTAATGTATGGATTGAACGAAGCAACAGGATTAACACAATTACCTGTATATCCGTAATATAAAAAGAAAGGTGAGATGGGATGAAAGATATTGAAACGTTAGATACACTCAATCAATTGAAGATAGATTTACAAGGGGATGTAAGTTCTCCATTAGGTTTTATAGCTGGAGGCATGCACGTTGGATTAAGAAGAAAGAAAAAAGACTTTGGATGGATATACTCTACGACAGCAGCTGCTGCAGCAGGAACTTATACACTGAATCGTTTTAAAGCAGCACCGTTAAAAGTAACTGAAGAAACGATTAAAAATAATCAATCATTACAAGCCATTGTAGTGAATTCAGCAAATGCTAATTCATGTACTGGTGAAAAAGGTATACAAGATGCCAAAGACACGCAAGCATGGGTAGCAGAGCATTTAAATTTATCCAAAGAAAGCGTGGGTGTCGCGTCTACAGGTGTTATAGGATCGTTTTTACCTATGGATAAGATACAACACGGCACACAAAACGTTTTAAAAGAACAATATAATCAAAGTGAGTTTTTCAATCAAGCTATTTTAACGACGGACACATTTACTAAACATTTATCTGTGCAAGTTGAAATTGATGGTATAACTGTAACAATTGGAGGAACAGCTAAAGGTTCGGGTATGATTCATCCGAATATGGCAACAATGCTGTCATTTATTACTACAGATGCCAAAATTGATGCGGATACGCTAGACAATTGTTTAAAACAAACGATTGATAACTCTTTTAATATGATTACAGTTGATGGAGATTCTAGTACAAATGATATGGTTCTTGGCTTGGCAAATGGACAGGCGAACCATAATAAACTCGATACGTTACATCCAGATTGGGAAAAATTTGAATATGCGTTAAATTTCGTGAGCCAGTATCTTGCTAAATCTATAGCTAAAGATGGTGAAGGAGCGACGAAATTAGTTACGGCTAAAGTTAAAGGCGCAAATGATGTTGCAGAAGCAAGAAAAATTGCTAAAAGTATTGTATCATCAAGTCTCGTTAAAACAGCAATTCATGGTGAAGATGCCAACTTTGGAAGAATCGTTACAGCGATGGGCTATGCTTCTGAAGACATAGAACCAAGTCAGACGAATGTTTCTTTATGTAATGTGCCTGTCGTTGAAGATGGCATGTCAGTTGAATTTGATGAGTTACATTTAAAAAAACAATTAGAAGCGGATAATATTTACATTGAAGCATCAGTTGGTAATGGTGAAGGCGCAGCGTCAGCATATGGTTGTGACCTTTCATATGAATATGTACGTATCAATGCTTCATATAGAACCTAAGGAGTGTGACAGATGAGCTATATTGTAATTAAAATAGGTGGCAGCACTCTGACAAATCTACACGATTCAACAATAGAAGATATTGCATTTTTAAGACAACAAGGCTTTAAACCCATCATTGTACATGGCGGTGGACCTTTTATTAATGAAGCTTTGGAGCAACAAGGCGTGCCTACACAATTTAAAGATGGCTTAAGAGTGACAACGCGAGAAGTACTTTCAGTAACAAGTCAGACATTAATTGGATCAGTCAATCCAAGTCTCGTTAGCAAAATTAATAAATCAGATATTCAAAGTGTTGGTATCAATGGCATAGATGCAAAATTATTTGATGTCATCCCATTAGACGATAAATATGGTTATGTCGGTGAACCTACAGATGTCGATACTTCTGTACTTGCTTCATTAACAGAACAATTTGTACCAGTCATTGCATCTATAGGTCAACATAGAAGCACAGGGCAATTGTATAACATTAATGCAGATACATTAGCATATAAAATCGCACAATTTTTACAGGCTCCAATTTATCTATTAAGTGATATTCCTGGTGTCATCATTGATGAAAAAGTGCAAGCTACACTGAATGCTGAACGTATCAATCACTATATCGATCAAGCGTCAATTTATGGCGGTATGATTCCTAAAGTTCAAGATGCGGTTCAAGCGATTGAATCAGGTTGTGAAAAAGTAGTCATTGCGGCAGGTAATGAATCACATATTATTAAAAAATTACAAAGCGGTCAAAACGTTGGTACAACCATCCAGCGTTAGTACGATAGACAATATATTTAAAAAAGGCTAACTATTTATTAACAATAAATAGTTAGCCCTTTTTAGCTTGGGAGTCACCACAACCACTGCTCATTACAATGCTATATAAGCGCCTACTATCCTTAGTTTGCCTAAATAAACCAAATACATCTATGAGTCTCAAATATCATCTCAAAAGACCTCTATATCTCTTGAGATGATAATGACATATTTATTCTCATCAATTATAAAATATAATCTAACATAATAATTATTTTTATTATCAATTCTCACACCAAAGCAATCATAATCAAATGAATAATAAATTTCCTTTAAGTTATAATAATTTAAAATGAAATTGTGGAACAATTAAAAATATTAAAATTATTTGTAAAACTTCTAAGATATGTGGCTCTAGGTTTTAAAGGTTTAAATCATACTAAATATATCGGAATTATTAAATGATAGGTTGAATATTCAGAAAGTTCCATCTATAATGATTTTTAAATCTTTATAGGAGGCATACACATGACAACTGAAATTTTAAAAGGTGAAAAAGGAAACTTTAATCTTCAAGATTATGAATATATATATAATAACTTTGATTGGGAAGAAGCGGAAAAAGCATTTTCTTGGTATGAAACAGGAAAAGTAAAT
Source organism: Staphylococcus sp. OJ82 (assembly GCF_000294465.1). Classification (NCBI taxonomy): domain Bacteria; kingdom Bacillati; phylum Bacillota; class Bacilli; order Caryophanales; family Staphylococcaceae; genus Staphylococcus; species Staphylococcus sp. OJ82. Next base: position 88,558 of record NZ_ALPU01000003.1, read on the forward strand.
ATGGCATATGAATGTATAGACCGTCACGTAGACAACGGTAAAGGGCAAAAAATTGCCTTGAATTATAAAGACAGCGCACAAGAAGCATCTTTTACTTTCGAAGATTTAAAGCTAGCTTCAAATAAAGTAGCGAATCTATTAAAGACAGAAGCTAACGTAGAAAAAGGCGATAGAGTGTTTGTGTATATGCCTAGAATGCCAGAACTTTATTTTTCATTTTTAGGTATTTTAAAAACTGGAGCAATATGTGGCCCATTATTCGAAGCATTTATGGATCAAGCAGTAGAAGAACGTTTAAGCAATGCAGACGCTAAAGTCTTAGTTACAACGGAAGATTTATTACCTCGTGTACCTTACTCAAAACTACCAGACTTAGAAACAATTATAGTTGTGGGTAACAATGTATCGCCAGAACATATTGATTTTCATACAGCGTTCAAGCATGCGAGTGATAGCTTCGACATTGAATGGCTAAATCGTGAAGATCCACTTGTATTGCATTACACGTCTGGTTCAACTGGCCAACCTAAAGGCGTCTTACATGCACAGGATGCGATGATTGTGCATTACATTACAGGGAAATATGTATTAGATTTACAAGAAGATGATATTTATTGGTGTACTGGAGATCCAGCATGGGTGACAGGGTCGTCCTACGGGATATTCAGCCCTTGGCTTCACGGCGTAACGAATTGTGTCATAGGTGGAAGATTCTCACCAGAATTATGGTATGAAATGATAGAAAAATATAAAGTCACATTATGGTATACCGCACCTACAGCCTTACGTATGTTGATGAGTAAAGGCGAAGCATTCACTAAGCAATATGATTTATCAACGTTAAGAAGTATTTTGTCAGTCGGTGAACCATTAAATCCAGAAGTGATTCGTTGGGGCAATGAAGTATATGGCAGACGTATACTAGATACTTGGTGGATGACAGAAACCGGTGGATTAATGATTGTGAATTATCCAAGTCAGACAATTAAATTGGGTTCTATGGGTAAACCATTACCAGGTATTACTGCAAGTATTGTCGATGACGAAGGCAATGAACTACCTCCCAATACTTTAGGTAATTTAGCGTTAAAAGCAGGATGGCCTTCCATGATGAGAAAAATATGGAAAAATGATGAAAAATTCAATTCATATTTTGTGAATGGTTGGTATATTTCTGGAGATTCAGCATATCGTGATGAAGACAATTACTTTTTCTTCAAAAGTAGAGTAGATGATGTGATTATGACATCAGGCGAAAGAGTAGGCCCGTTTGAAGTTGAGTCTAAACTTGTAGAACATCCAGCGATTGCTGAGGCAGGTGTTATTGGCATCCCTGATGACGTAAGGGGTGAAATAATCAAAGCGTATGTCACATTGCGTGAAGGCGTAGAGAAAACAGATGAACTCAAAGTTGAAATAAGACAATTTGTTAAGACCGGTTTAGCTGCACATGCTGCACCAAGAGAAATTGATTTTATGGATAAATTACCGAAAACAAGTTTTGGTAAAATTATGCGTCGTGTCTTAAAAGCTTGGGAATTAGGTTTACCAGCTGGAGATTTGAGTACGATTGAAAAATAATTTTTAAATAATATCCGATTAATTATATCGAATTAATATAAAAATATTTTACATGATAAATGAAAATGGAAACATGAAATATAAGTACAGGTATCACTTAAACTCATAGGAGGTAATAACAATGGGAAAAAAACAAATACATTTCAATGGCTTTATTCAGAACTCACCAGCACCACACGCAATTGGACTATGGAAACATGACAAACATGAAGGTGCGCAACATGGCACAATAGATTATTGGGTGAAGCTTGCAAAGCTTTTTGAAAAAGGCAAGTTCGATTCATTATTTATCGCTGATGTATTAGGAACATATAGTGAATATGGCAATGATTATAAAACAGCTGTACAACATGCCGTTCAAGTCCCAGATCATGATCCTTTATTAGTAATTTCTGCTATGGCGCAAGCAACAGCACATGTAGGGTTTGCACCAACTGTATCTACAACTTATTTTCAACCGTATGATATTGCGAGAAAATTTTCTACATTAGATCATTTAACACATGGTCGTATTGGTTGGAACGTTGTGACATCTTACCTAGGAAGTGAAGCGGAAAATTTAGGGTTAACAGAACGTATGCCTAAAGAAACAAGATACGATCGTGCAGATGAATTTTTAGATGTAACGTATAAATTGTGGGAAAGCAGTTGGGAAGATGATGCAGTTGTAAAAGATAAAGCTACCAACACGTATGCAGATCCTGATAAAGTACATTTAATTAATCACAAAGGTCGTTTCTTTAATGTACCTGGACCACATATTGTAGAGCCATCTCCACAACGTACACCAGTATTATTCCAAGCAGGTGCTTCAGATAAAGGTCGTAACTTTGCAGGTAAACATGCAGAAGCAATCTTTGTCGTGAATCATTCACTTCAAGGTTTGGCTAATGATGTAAATGACATTCGTTCTAGAGCAACACAACAAGGCAGAAATAAAGAAGACTTAAAGGTATTTACTATGATTGTTCCCGTTATTGGTGATACGGTAGAAGAAGCAGAACAATTACATCAAGAGTTAATCCAACATATCACTTATGAAGGAACTGCTGCTTTGTTAAGTGGACACACAGGCATAGACTTTTCTCAATTTGATCCTGATCAATATTTAGAAGATATTGAAACAGACGCAATTCAAAGCTTGTTAGATATTTATGCGAAAGATCCGACACGTAAATGGACACTGAAAGAGGCTATTAAACATCATGGCTTAGGTATTGGCTCAGTTCGCTTTGTCGGTACACCTACGCAAATTGCTGATGAAATAGAGCATTGGGTTGAAGTTGCTGATGTAGATGGATTTAATATTGCCTATGGAACGATACCAAATTCATATGAAGATTTCATAGAAAAAGTCGTTCCAATATTACAAGCACGTGGCGTTTATCGTAAAGATTATGATGAAGAAAATACAACACTTAGAGAAAATTTATTCGGTAAAGGTGAAAAGTATTTAAGATCAACGCATCCAGGATCACAATATAAACCGCAATTAAATGAACAATATAGTTATAGTACAGCAGAAATTTAAATTTGATAGAGACAAAGCGCACAACAATAACATGTTTGGTTTTAACAATTGAGGACCTGTCAGGTGTCTGAAAATGTATAAGCAGTTTGAATAAATAAAGGGGGACATTAAAGATGGCAAGTGTAGCAATCATTGCAGGTGGAAATAAATTACAATCTCGTTTAACAGGTATTGTTGAGTATGCTGAAAAATATCTAGAAGGTGAAGGTATTGATACAGATGTTGTACACGTTCATCAATTAGACGCAGAAGCGTTGATTACAGCGGATTTTTCTAATGCGTCTATTAATGAAACACATCAGAAAATAGAAAGCGCAGATGGTATTATTATCATATCTCCTGTATTTAAAGCAGCTTATTCAGGTATTGTTAAAACGTATTTAGATTTATTACCAAGAGGTGCTTTCACAGGTAAGACAGTATTGCCGTTAGCATTAGGCGGAACCTTTGCACATGTATTAGCAATTCAATATAGCTTAGATCCAGTGATTAAAGAATTAGGTGCAGATACAATTCACAAAGGTAGATTTATATTAGATAAACACATCACTTCTAATGAAGACGGCACTTATGATTATGATCAAGAAGCAAAAGATGGATTAGATAAAACGTTAAAAAAGTTTGTCAGTGACAAATCACAGGTAAGAGAATAATATTTTGAATATAAAAAGGATGGGAGCAATACATGTCTTGCTCCCATCCTTTTTTATGTATAAATTTATAAAGATACTAAAGACCATTGATGTTTGTCGTCGTAAGTTAATTTGAAGTCTTGTGTTTCAATAGCTATCGGAAATGCAGTAGATGCTTTATCAGAAAAAAACCATTTTTTATTTTCTGGCGTCAATAAAATATAACACTCATCGTCTGAGTCACACATGAAATTTAAACCTTCTGGAGAAAATGAGCGTGCTTCATGAGTTGTAAGATGATGATTGATTAAAGCTTGATATACATCGTCTAGCTCATTACATACAAATCCAACTTCACTAATTCTTGAAAATTCAGGATCATCCGTCATATTAGATACCCTTGCAATGAGTTCGACAATATTACCTGAAGGATCATTAAAATAAAGTGAATGTGCAACAAAGGACTCAAAATAAGTTGTGTGTTGACCATCTTCCATTAATAAAAATAAGATATTTTGATAATGTTGTTTCATATCATAAAAATGATTATAAGGAATATCTATTGCAAAGTGGTAAAACGGTTGATTGATTTCTTCAGATTTTTGAAAATGTAATTGAGTTTCCCCAATTTGAACAATAAAAGAATCTTGATCAATAACTTGAACAGGACATTCTAATGTTTCTTCGTAAAACTGCAAAGTTTCTTCCAACTCAGATGTTAATAATGTAACATTTTTAAATTTCATTTGTAGATCCCCATCCAATCCCATTGTTTAGTTTGGCAAATAAATTTAATTAATAAGTTAATTGTACTTTATCAAAATATTAAGGAGTATGATAATATAACGAAGTTATAAAGTAAAAATACACTTTAATCTATTGGATATCCTAGGTGTTTTGCAGCATTAAAAAAGAACATATAAAAACAGACTAAATGCTAATCAAAGCACTTAGTCTGTTTTATTTATTAACTTCAACTAAATTAGAAGAAAAATAGTGTGAAGATATATGCACTAATACCTGCAAGTGCACAATATAATAGTGCTGGTCCGAGTGTTTTTCTAATAACACTACCTTCTTTACCTGGCATATTTACCACAGCACAAACTGCAACAACGTTATGAACACAAATCATATTACCTGCAGCGGAACCGATAATTTGTGCTGCTAATACAGTGAATGGTTCAGCACCAATTGCGTTTGCGATGTTCATTTGAATTGGTGAGAATGTAAGCGTTGATACTGTTGCACTTCCGGTAATAAAGGAACCTAAGGCACCTAAGAATGGAGCGACAAATAACCAAATTGGACCTAAGTATTGGGACATAGCATTAGCTATGTACTCAGGCATACTAATTAAGTCATTGGCATTAATACCAGAGTTAATGAAGACGTGAACCATTGCTAGTGTCGCAATAAGCGTAATACCTGTAATTTTAATTGTACTCAATGATTCCTTACTAGCTTTAGTTAGGTCTTTAAACGGTTTTTTCTGAATGAGTATCGCAAATATTGCGGATAGTATTAAGATGGTTCCGGGTGAATATAATACTTCCCAATCTGATGAAATCTCTTCAAAATTCATTATATTAGTCCAAGTTAAATCTAAAACACTTGTTGTGAAATCTTTAATAAATGGTACCGTTCTTGTAAGTAGTAATAAGACAACTACCATTAAATACGGTGCCCAAGCTGTTAGCAAACTCATTGAGTGTTCAGACTCATTAGTTTCATATGAATCATCTAAGCCATCTTTCCACTCAGTCTTAGGCAATAACCAACCTTTACTTGCAGTTATAACTGCTACTATTAGACCAGTTAATGAACCTAAAATTGCAACGAACTCTGCGCCAAATAAGAATGCATAAGCAAATGCTGAACCTGCATAAACAACACCAATTAAAGCGAGCCATGGTAACATTTCAAGTATAGATTTTAATTTGTTTTTCTTACCAAAGAAAACAACTAAAGTAATGATTACAATAACTGGAATGAAAATACCACTTAATAAATCTAATGTAGTAATACGTTCAGCAGTAGATTGGAAGAATTCACTGTCAGCATCTTTCAATGTACTCAATCCTACAAGGACAGGCGTACCAACCGCACCAAATGATACGGCCACACTATCTGCGATTAATGCAGATACTACAGCAATCATTGGTCTGAAACCTAAAGCTACCATTAATGGTGCTGTAACCATTGCAGGTGTACCAAAACCAGACGCACCTTCAATAAGTGATCCGAATAAGAAAGCGACGATAATCACTTGGACACGCATATCTCCAGATATTTTCTGGAAGCCTGAATTAATACGATTTACAGCCCCAGTTTGTCGTAAAGTATTAAGTAATACAAGCGCACCGAATAAGATATATAGAATCGTAAACGTTTTGTGCGTACCTTGTAATAATGAGGCAATTACGACATTACCTTTCATACCCCAAACAAATATTCCCAATAACGTAACAACAATTGCACTGATTATCATACCTTTTAAAGCTGACATGCGAAGCAGCACTAAAAAGATAAACGGTACAATTACAGCACTTAAAGCAATTAATAACAGCATATATTTTAACCCCTAACTTACAAATTAATATCATCTAGTCATATGATGATTAAATCATGATTATTGTAAACGTTTTCAGTATAAAAATCAATCATCTGTAATTAATATATAACTTAAATAATTTATTAAACATATCAAAAGAATAGCTGTGTTTATTTAATAGAGTACTATAGAAGGTGTAATAATACAAAAAGCATCTATTATTAATTATAAATCGAAAGAAAACGAAAGGAAACGAAAATAAATTTGCATTATTAGAAAAATACAATAATATAAAGGCAATATATGGAAGCGTTTTCTAATCAATAAATCATGGAAGAATATAATTGAAATTTTTTTATTACTCAAGTTTTTAGTATGTTTTGTAATTGTATAAGTAGCCATAAGTTATCAATTTAATTACATAGGGGTGTGTTAAATATGAATAAAAAATTAACGAAAATGGGAATGCCACCAACCTTATTATGGGGTTACATTGGCGTATTAATATTTATGATGGGGGATGGATTAGAACTTGCATGGATTAGTCCTTATCTTCATGATCATGGCTTATCCGTTCAACAAACTGCAATTTTAACGACTTGTTATGGTGTGACGATTGCAATTGGATCTTGGTTCTCTGGTGTTTTGGTCGAAATTATTGGACCGCGTAAAGTTATGTTATTAGGCACAGGTTTATATATTGTTGGTCATATTATATTTGTAGGATTTGCGATACCTACGATGAATTATGAATTAATGATTCCATCGTATGCTATTCGAGGATTTGGTTATCCGTTGTTTGCTTATTCATTTTTAGTTTGGGTGGCTTACCGTTCACCTCAAAAACGATTAGGTGCCGCAGTAGGTTGGTTCTGGTTTGTATTTACAGGTGGTTTAAGTGTGCTTGGTTCATTCTATTCTTCATTTGCAATTCAATGGTTTGGTCATGTGTTCACTTTATGGACAGCCATTATATGGGTACTTATCGGAACATTTTTAGCTGTATTTGTAAACAGAGATCAATTTGAAATAGAAGATAAAGGGCATGGTGTTAAAGAACATGTAAAAGAAATGGGCGCTGGAATTACGATATTAAAAAGAGAGCCACGTGTTGCAGTGGCATGTATCGTAAGAATAATTAATCAAGCGGCACAATATGCATTTCCATTGTTCTTACCAATATATTTATCATCCAAAGGTATTGCAACGACGACTTGGCTCAATATTTGGGGAACAATTTTTATCGCAAATATTATATTTAATTTAATATTCGGTGCGTTGAGTGACAAGATTGGTTGGAAGAATACAATCTCATACATCGGTGGTGTTGGTTGTGCTGTGTTTACATTAGGATTATATTTTGTACCAGAATTATTTACAGGTAATGTATTTGTCGTTGGTACTGTAGGATTTTTATGGGGTATGTGTCTAGCAGGATTTGTTCCAATTTCTGCGCTTGTACCTTCTCTTGTAGGTGATGGCGATAAAGGACCAGCGATGGCTATATTAAACTTAGGCGCAGGGCTATGTGTATTTGCTGGACCTGGGTTAGTAGCATTATTCTACGATAGTATTGGTGTAAAAGGAATGATGTACTTAATCTTTGGATTATATGTGGCAAGTGCAATTATGACACGTTTCTTAAAAACACCTGAAGAACGTGCAAAACTTAGTAAGAAAGAAGCAACATAAGCGTAAAAAAGCATGTATTTAAAAAATAAATATTTATCGTTATTGGAGTCCCATTCTAGTTTGGAAATTAGAATGGGACTCTCTTATTTTAAAAAGCTAATTATGCAATCGTTTTGAAATGGTGTGGAAATGAAAGACTAATTTTCTTGGAACTCTCCAGAAATAACTTGAGCAATAATCTGTTTGATTACAGCCACAATTTCATTTAACAGAATCGATCACCTCCGTCAGTTAAGTAGTTCAGGGACATTGTAGTATAAAAAAGTAGTGTAATATGCATTCGTGCATAACTCAAAAAATAAATTTCACAAGTGTGATTCATTAAAAAACACATTGCATAAATGCTTTGAAAAACTGCATAAATGTTAAAAACATTAGTTTAAATTAGTGCTGTTTATCAAATGATGTAAGATAATATTTTGAACTTTAATTCAATAATATACAGAATAAAGTATATTTATACTTGTTTTATTTGTTAATTACGTATATTATGTATATAAATCTTATAAAAATATTGGAGTGATGAAAATGGGGTTGAACACAACAGCTTTAAATAAGTTACAAGTTTTTAAAGGGGAACACTTTTTGAAAACATGCGATTTTTCAGCAGAAGAATTGAATACATTGATAGATTTTACTGGAGAGTTAAAGGAAAAGAAAAAACGTGGGATCCCTCATCCTTATTTAAAAGGAAAGAATTTAGCGTTACTCTTTGAAAAACCCTCTACAAGAACACGTTCGGCATTTAGTGTTGCCGCGTATGATTTGGGCGCATACCCAGAGTATTTCGGCCAAGGAGATATTCACTTAGGTGTGAAAGAATCTACAGCTGATACTGCAAAAGTATTAGGACGTATGTATGATGGTATTGAATTTAGAGGTTATCATCAAAAAGATATAGAATCTTTAGCTAAAAATGCCAATGTACCAGTTTGGAATGGCTTGACGAATGAGTGGCATCCAACGCAAATGATTGCGGATTTCTTTACATTAAAAGAAAATTGGGGAACTTTAGAAGGCAAAACATTAACTTATGTAGGTGATGCTAGAAATAATGTAGCACATGATTTACTTATTACTGGAGCAATATTAGGCGTTAACGTACATATTGCTGCACCTAAATCTTTACAACCTGATGAAGCAATTCAAAAGTTAGCTAAGGATTATGCTGCACAATCTCAGAGTGAAATTTTAATTACGGATGACGTGAATCAAGCGATTTATCAAACAGATGCTATTTATACAGATGTATGGTTATCAATGGGTGAGGATCAATCTGTTTTGGAAACACGTATTAATGAGTTATTACCTTATCAAGTCAATGAATCGATGCTACTGAATACAATGAATCCTGAGGCAATCGTCTTACATTGTTTGCCAGCATTTCATGATTTAAACACTGAAGTAGGACAACAGATTTATGAAAAATATGGCTTGTCTGAAATGGAAATTACGGATGACGTATTTCAAGGTGAACACGCTGTGATATTTGATCAAGCTGAAAATAGATTACATTCTATAAAAGCAATTATGTCAGTGACACTAGGCGATATATTTTAAGCGAAGTAATAGCTGTAAGGGTTGGGAATACGAAATCAAATTTTAAATTTTGATTTCTGTCCCTCCCCATTTTTTTGCACACCATACGAAGTCACAGATTATAGTCTTGAGCCACTATTATTTACCGAAAATGTTGGCTCAAAACACTGCCGAGAAACTTTTAATATGACAATGTAGATTGTAAAGTGCCTTTGATAGGTCAAAAAGATTACTTAATATATAAAGAAAACTGTTGTTTAAGTGAACTAAACGGGATTTATAATGAAGGGCTTACATAAAAAGCGTTACATCTTTTTGAAAATGTTTTTCATAATGACGAATTGTATTGATTATCATTTTCTTTGCTTGTATATTTATGGTAATTAGGATGTTAATCAATTATGAGTAAGCTATTTGAGAAAGCGCAACAATTCGGTAAGTCCTTTATGTTACCTATAGCGATTTTACCAGCAGCTGGTTTATTGTTAGGTATTGGTGGGGCATTAAGTAATCCAAATACAATCAAAGCATATCCTTTATTGGATATTGAACTATTACAAAATATATTTATATTAATGTCATCTGCAGGTAATATTGTCTTCCAAAATTTACCTGTCATTTTTGCAGTGGGTGTTGCGACTGGCTTAGCCAAAAGTGATAAAGGGACAGCAGGTTTAGCTGCCATGTTAGGGTTCCTCATTATGAATGCTTCAATGAATGGTTTGTTAATTATTACTGATACATTAGCAGACGGTAATTTGGCTAAAGAAGGACAAAGTACAGTCCTTGGAATACAAACAGTGGAAACAGGCGTATTTGGTGGTATTATAACCGGTGTCATGACAGCGCTTTTACATAATAAGTTCCATAAAATATCCTTGCCAGCCTATTTAGGCTTCTTTGGAGGTTCGCGTTTTGTTCCTATTATCACAGCATTAGGTTCTATTCTATTAGGTGTCGTGATGTTCTTTATTTGGCCAACTGTTCAAGGATGGATATTTGGTGTTGGAGGCCTCGTAGATAAGACAGGCGTTATTGGTACATTTTTCTTTGGTTTTATTTTAAGGCTTTTAGGACCATTTGGTTTACATCATATTTTTTACTTACCATTTTGGCAGACAGCACTGGGTGGTACTTTAGAAGTGAAAGGACAAATTGTACAAGGTACACAAAACATCTTTTTTGCTCAATTGGGTGATCCTGATGTTACTAAATATTATTCGGGTGTATCAAGATATATGTCTGGTAGATTTATTACCATGATGTTTGGTTTATGTGGTGCAGCATTGGCAATCTATCATACTGCAAAGCCAGAACGTAAAAAAGTCGTTGGCGGATTAATGTTATCTGCAGCGTTAACATCATTTTTAACAGGAATTACAGAACCATTAGAATTCAGTTTCTTATTTGTAGCACCGGTCCTTTATGTCATACATGCTTTTTTAGATGGTTTAGCGTTTATGTTCGCAGACATATTTAATATTACAATTGGTCAAACATTTAGTGGTGGTTTCATTGATTATCTATTATTTGGTATATTGCAGGGCAACGCTAAGACGAATTTCTTATGGGTAATTCCAATAGGTATCGTTTGGTTTATACTTTATTATATAATATTCAGATTTTGCATAACGAAATTTAATTTCAAAACACCTGGGCGTGAAGAAGGGGAAGTCGCTGAAACTGTAGAAGCAACTGATCGTGCTAAAACGATTATTCAAGGTCTTGGTGGTAAAGAGAATATTGATGTCGTTGATTGTTGCGCAACAAGATTAAGAGTGACCTTAAAGACTAATCAAGATGTTGATAGAAAAGTATTAGAGTCGACCGAGGCAAGAGGCGTTATTCAGAAGGGTAACGGCGTTCAAATTGTTTATGGCCCCCATGTAACTACGATAAAAAATGAAGTAGAAGAACTATTAGATAGTCGACAGTCATAAACAGGCGTATAATGGTATTGTATGCATGATTCATTTTATATTAATTTGATAAAAAACAGATAATTATGTAATATAGGATATTAAATGTTAATTATGAAAATATATAGTGATATTAGAAAGAATGGGGTAGAAATATGAACGTTATAAATTTGAAAGATCGCACAACGGCGAGTCAATATGTTGCTATAGAACTTTTAAAACAAATAAAGTCGCAACCTAATGCTGTGTTAGGTCTTGCTACGGGAAGTACAATGATTGATATTTATAAATACTTATCGGAATTAATTAATGTTAATCACACAAAATTAAATGATGTGGTGACATTTAATTTAGATGAGTATATTGGGTTAGCGGCAGATCACGAACAAAGTTATCATGCTTATATGAAAGAGAATTTATTCAATCATAATAGCACTTGGAATGAAGACAATATCTATTTACCTAAAGGTGATGCAGAAGATGTAGAAAAAGAATGTATAGCTTATGAGCAATGTATACAAGATGCAGGGCCAGCAGACATTCAAATTTTAGGTATCGGTGAAAACGGACATATTGGTTTTAATGAGCCATTTTCATCATTTGAAAGTGAAACACGCGTAGTAGATTTAACGGATTCAACAATCAAAGCCAACAGTCAACACTTCGATAATATTGAAGATGTACCTAAACAAGCTATTTCAATGGGCTTAGCATCTATCATGAATGCGAAGCGTATCATTCTGATAGCGTTTGGAAGTAATAAACAAGAAGCAATCCAACAATTACTGGATGGTAAAGTGTCAGAATCACTTCCTGCTTCAATCTTGCACCAACATCCGAATGTAGAAGTTATCGTCGATGACTCAGCTTTAAATTAAATAAATATACAGAAGACGATACAAGTTTGTATTGGTTTAGAATGTCGACAAAGTTTATGACTTTGTTGGCATTTTTTTGTGCGCTTTTTGCTGGCGCAACCTCATCCTGTAATCTTCGGGTTATTCAGAAATTGGCCTAAGGCGCTGCCATTTTCAAGAAATATTAAATAATGAGATAAATGAACAAAAATAAATTCAAAACCAAATACCATTACAGCGTTTGGTTTTGAATCTAGCTGAATCTAATTCATTTAACGTGTCTATTTTTATTTAATAAATATAGTTTATATAAATACTTTCTGATTGGAATTATAAAATCGCCAATATATTCTTCTACGTGTGCATTAAAGCCTTTTTTAAATTGCTGTACGCCATAATCTTCAGAAGTTTCACTGAAGTCTCCAGTAATGCCATAAAAATTATATCTTGGAATAGCATTATTTATGGCAAATGTAATCATATCCCATTGCAAACGATAAGATCCCATAAATTGGTTGTATTTAGGATTAGAACCACTAGATAGGTAATAAACTTCATCTTTCGTGTATATATAAAATGCAGCAGCTAAATTTAAGATATTTCCTTCTGTTGAGATTAATTCAATCGTCTCATTAATTTTTCTTTCATAACTATTTTGTTGTTGTGTTAACTGGTACAATTTCGTTTTTGTTTTTTTAGAATTAGTGTTTTCTTGTAATTTATTCTCTAAATCTTTAATTTCTAAAAGAAGATTAGCATTTTTCTTTTGCAATTGTTGTTTATAATTTTCTAAATTGATATACGCGAGTTTTAACATGGATTGATTGGCATAAATTTTTTGCATTTCCTCAAAATAAGATTTATCTCTAAATTTAAAATTATGCTTTTCTTCTGCCATTTGAAATAGTTCAAAGAATACATTAGTTTCTGAAATATCCAGTGTTTTTACTTCTACACCCATTTCAAAAGTTTTTCTAATGTTACGACGTGTCTGATAATCCATTTCTTTTAATATGGTACTCTCATTTTTATTTTTTAAATTTAAAACAGATAACCACCTAATTTGGCTAGTAGTAGAGTAACCGATACTATAACCTTGATGAGCATAACCTAATTTTGATAATGCATTTTTAAGCTTTTCATTATCATAGTGCTCAATTATTTTTCCATCAGCATCTCTAATATTTTCTAAAATATATGGATCTATTAAAGCGAATAATGCTTTTTGAGCTTTTAAATATACTTTTAAATTTTCAAAAAAGAATTTAGTTAATATTGGATTACTATAATCTAAAACCGGACCTCTGTGAGAGTAAAAGTATTTAAAAAATCTTAATGCCCTAGCTTCTGTTAATAGACAAGCTGCTATCACTTTCTTATCTTCTTTAACACCTACTAAATGTACATCCTTCTTCTTATTATTTCTATAATGAAAATGAGAAGTAGACTGGGTATAATGCACAAAGTTTTGATTAATAAAATCAGTGAATTCTTTTTCTGTTAATTCTACGAAGTTCATCTTTTCACCTATTTCTTAAATGATAAGAAACCTGGATAAATAGTCCAGGTATCCAAGATCTAGTGGATTTATAAACATTATGAGTTTATTACGATAAAATTCTAACATGTAATATTACATTTATATACACTTGCATATAAAAGTTACGAAAATCGTTACAATTAAAAAAATAAATGAAAGTGGAGTAGAGTGATAAAAAAAGGGGGATTGAAGATGTTCGAATAACGTGGATAACAACACATAATTAAAATTATTTTCAAAAGAAGTAAGAAAGATATATTTAAATAAAAACAGCCCACGTATACAACGTAGGCTGTTATAAAACAATATTAATATCCAGAATTGACTTCTTCACCGTCTTCATCATATTCTGTGACATAACCATCATCATCTATAGTATATGATCCAGCTAAATTACCGTCTTTATCGGTAAATGAAAATCCCCAACCATCATCTGTTTCTTCAGGTTCTTTATAAGTATAAGTATCAGTGTCTAAACTTTCGCCTTCATATGATTCGACTTTGTCTATAACATTATCACGTGTGACTTCCTCATCATCTGAACTGGATGGGTCTTCGTCTTCTTCAGATTGAGTTTCTTTTTCAAATACTTTGTCTTCATGGTCGCTAATAGCTTCATCATCAAAGGTTAAAGTCACATCAACTTCTTCCTCATCGTTTTCAGGGCTTGAAACATTCTCTACATTTGATGTGAATTGTTTACCTTCAACTTCAGTTGTAGCATATACTTCTACTTTTTCATCAGGAGAGTATGGACCAAATGTTTCGCTAGCGTATTCATTAAAGTCTTGTTGTTTCTCACCATTGATATAAAGCTTTAGTGAATCTGAATCGATATATGCTGAATCAGTACTTACAGTGAAGCGCTTTTGTTTGAATTGAGGCTCAGCATCGCTACTTTCTGACATATCGATATGAACGACGCCATCAAACTTTTTCTCATCTACTTTTTGAGTAGCTTTTAAATCGTATATTCCAATAGGGAAGTCATCAAGTGTTTTTGTCTTACCTTGTTTTAGTTTCACTTGTTTCGTATCGTCGTTATGTTTGTAAGATAACGTACTATCTTCTTCAGGAAGAATGGTGACAGACTCTTCATTTACATTAAAATTATAGTTTTTAAATATCCCCCATTTTTTACCATCTTGAGAGATGTTTATGAGTTCATTATCGCCAACTGTAACAGAAGAACCACCCATTGTATTATCTTTCATATCTTGCGCAGCGCTTTGTATTTCATTACCAACACGTTCAGGGCTATCTGTTTCATTAATATATTTATAGACAGCTTTGGCTTCGTCTTTAGATAGAGACTCGCCGTTTGCTTTTAAATTATGAGCTAAGTTGCTCGGCTTATTTTTCTTTAAATCATTTGAAATGGCTTCAGCTTGTTTTGTCGGTGAAAGTTGACTTTCAATTATTTTATAAGCTGTAAATAATGCAATAAGGATAACTACAATGACAGCAATTGTAATATAAAATGGTAATTTTGATTTTTTATTATGATTGTCGTTGTTATTTGTACTACGTTGTTGATGTACAGGGGTGCCACACTGTGTACATACTTTTTGGTTTGGTTTAATTTCGGCTCCACAATTACTACAGTATTTCATTAATTAACTCTCTCCTTAATAATCTGTATTAAAATATGAATCTAAAACACTTAAAGAATTTGAAACTGTACCTTCAATAAAGATGCGAAGGATGACACCTAAAATAAGAATATAAATTAAAATAGCATAAACCACGGGCATGCGAAGTGGATGCTTATGACTATGCTTTGTTGTGAGATAAATTGGTGATACTAATGTAAATAGCATAGAAATTAAAACAAGCATTGATCCAAAACTTGGTACATTAATGGCTAGAAATAATAAACCTAATAAGAACGCAATTACAGAAAAAGTATTAACTAATACAAAATCTGAAAGTGCTTTATGTACACTGATTTTAATGTTTAGCAGTTTAATCAATAATAAGGTAATACCAAAAAGTATTGAAATAGCTATGAGTATGTAAAAGGTAATATTAAAAACGATATTAGCCTTACTTGTTGCAAAAAATGCTATCTCTGCTGGTATAACTAAAGATAATAAAATAAGTGTAACTATAAATCCTGCAATAATGAGACTGAAAAGTGTTTTAAATGTAAATTGATGTTTACTTATAACTTCATCATCTGTCCTAGAAAATGAGTTGGAGAAAAATAATTTTGCCTCATTAAAAATATCATCAGAATGTTTAGTATTATTTTTGTTTGATTGCCTTGGTTGTTTGGGCTGATAAGATGTCTGAGATGATTCCTGATTCTGTGATACATCAGACTGAGATGTATGTTGATTAGTAGTTGGGTTGTCAGTAGATGATTGATCTTGAAGTGTTAATTTGGCGCCACACTCACCACAAAATAAATCTGTGTTTGTAACTGGCTCCCCGCAATTTGGGCAATGCATAAAAATCCCCCTTGTAATATGTTTATTAAAATAGAATATCACAGTTATATATTATGCGCACCGCTTTTTCATAAAATATAAAAATTCATAATTTAAAAAGTTATTTTTGTTTAATTTTTGTGAGTTATAAATTTTTATAGTGAATATTTGTTGTAAGAAGTATTAGAAATCAAAAAAGAGGGAGGGAGATAAATAATCTCCTTCTCCCACTTTTATTGAACTATTATATTTTGGCTTCATTTATACTTCTGACCAAATTAAATGTTGGTGGATGGCAAGGGCACAGGCACCTTTTGCACCATTAATAGGCTGATACGACTTCATTTGAAAATCAATTTCACCTAATCCCCCGTATAAGTTTTGGTAACTCAAGTATTCTTTTAAAATGACATTCGTAATATCATTGTTAAATAATGGGCCATGCAAATAAATTTTATTGGTATCAACTAACATGGTTAAATTATTGAGCGTAATTGCAACTGCACGCATGGCATCTTTAATAATTTGTACAATGCCACTATCGCCTAAACGATATGCTTCTATAACAGTATCTAAAGTTATATCATTTGAGTCTGCTACTAAACTTGTGAGATAAGTACTTTGAGCACTTCTATAAATGACTTTAGCTTTATTTATAATATTCATGCCACCTAAATAGTTTTGTAAGCATCCTCTACGACCACATTCACAACGTTCGCCATCTGGATGGATAATAGTATGTCCAACTTCCCCTACAGAAAAGTTAGAAACGCCATATAAATTGCCACGATACATACTAGATGAAAAAATGCCCTTTACAGCATGGAAGAAGATGAAATTTTCGCCATGATTTTCTGATGTAAGTAAATGTTCATATAGGCTCATACAATGTACATTATTTTCTAAAAATACAGGAAAGCTAATACGAGAAAGTAAATCTTCCAAATCAAAACCAGACCAATCACTATTTGAAGCAATTTGTTGAGATGTTTCATCAAAGTGACCTGGTAAAGCAATGCCAACTGCCTGAATATCGTAAGCTGCATGTTGTTTTAAGAAATGATTAAGTTCTTCCAAGATAAAGTTTGGTGTGATTTTTTTTAGAAATTGTGTTGCAGTAATATCGATTATATTTTGATCAACGATATTCCCAAGATTATCACTTAAGCATAACGTTACAAAATCTCTGGCTAATTCAATACCAACATAGTAATTGTATTTATTACAAATTGTAAGTAATATTTTTTTGCGTCCTGATGTTTTTTTAGTGTTAATAGCATAGTTATCAACTTCAATATCCGTAGATTTAATGAGATTATTTTGTATTAAATCTGCGGTTACTGCAGTTGTTGTTGCGGGTGTAATACCTGTGTTTTTTGCTATATCAACCCTTGATATAGGGCCGCGTACATATATTTCATTTAAAATTTGACCCCGTATCATACGCTGTTTATTTGTCATGTTTGCTTTCATTTTTATCACCATAATTTCTTAATACTCTTATTATTATATTAAAAATAAAAAGTTGCAACTATATTGACACTCTATTAGTTATAAATTATAATTAATTAAAACATTGAAAGCGTTTTCAAAATCGAATCTACGATGGGGTGTTGATGTGAGTAAATTTAATGACGCATTAGAAAAACATTTGTTACCAGTCGCTTCTAAATTGGGATCTAATAAAATTTTAATTTCAATGAGGGATGGCATTATCGTTGCAATGCCTTTGATTATTATTGGTTCATTATTTTTAGTAATCAGTGGTATTGCGATACCAGGCTGGATAGAGTGGCTAGAAGCACAGGGAATTCAACCATATTTAATGAAAGCAGTGAATGGGACATTCGGGTTAATGGGGTTAGTTGCAAGTTTCGGTGTCGCACATAGTATTGCCCGGCAATACAATACAGATGGGGTTTCAGCCGGTATTATTGCGATGTCAGCGTTTTTAGTTGTCACACCAAATGTAATGACTGGAGATAAGGTACCTGAAGAGGCAATACCTCAAATATATATGGGAAGTCAGGGCTTATTTGTAGCACTGATTATTGGTATTATTTCAGGGTTAATTTTTCAGTGGTTTATCAATAGAAACATTAGAATCAAAATGCCAGATCAGGTTCCACCAGCAGTAGCACAAAGTTTTAGTGCATTAATACCTGGGGCAGCTATTATCATATTATGGCTTGCTGTATATATCGCATTGGATAATTTACCTTTTGGCAACATCCATGAATTGATTGTTAATACATTAGGTGTGCCGTTAAGTCTGATGGGAGGTAGCTTAATTGGTACCATTATCTTAGTTGGTCTTAATAGTGCATTTTGGTTTGTCGGTATCCATGGTGCAAACGTAGTAAATGCAGTTATGCAACCTATTTGGTTGAAAAATATTGATGAAAACCGTCTAGCATATCAAGCCAATCCACACGGAGACTTACCGCACATCATAACGCAGCCATTCATTGATAACTTTGTATTTATGGGTGGCGGTGGCTCAACAATAGGACTAGTAATCGTAATTGCGATATTAGCTTTTAAAAAGCGTTCTAGTAAAATCACAAAAACGATGGCACCACTTACACTGATGCCAGGTATATTTAATATTAATGAACCGACATTGTTTGGTTTACCTGTTGTACTTAATGTGAGATTAATTATTCTATTTGTATTAGCACCAATGATTAATGCGACGATAACTTATTTCGCAATGTCGAGTGGTCTCGTACACCTTACAAATGGTACAGCGATGCCATGGACGATACCACCTATCATCAGTGGGTTTTTAGCAACAGGACATTATAGTGGTTCATTGGTTCAAATTGTCTGTATCATTATCGATATTTTACTCTATTACCCATTTTATAGAGCGATGGAGAAATATAATTTATATTTAGAAGACAAGGAAGCGAACGGAATAAAAGAAACGGAAGAATCAAAATAAAGGAGTAGATGATATGGTTAAGAGATTATTAAGTGCGAATGCTTCAGAAATAGTGAAAATGACGGCTGAAGAATTAAAACAAAGTATTAAAGCAAGTGATGGTCGGGTAGTGTTAGCAGAGAATGTTGTTACGCGCACACCAGTCATACCAGATATAACAAATGCAGAACTATCACGTGCCTTCGGAGCAGATTTGATTTTATTGAATGGATTAGATGCGTTCAATCCTAAAGTAGAAAATATAGATGAGAACAAACACGTCATCAAAGAATTGAGACGTCTTGTTGCAAGACCTATAGGCGTCAATTTAGAACCAGTAGATGACCAAGCGAGCATGGCAGAAGAAAAATTAAATATTGCTAAAGGACGTCAAGCAAGTCCGAAAACAGTAAAGGCTTTAGAAAAATTAGGCATAAACTTTATTTGCATGACAGGGAACCCAGGTACTGGCGTATCTAATGAAAAGATTGTTGGTGCAATTGCTGAGACAAGAGCAAATTTTTCAGGATTGATTATAGCAGGAAAAATGCACAGCGCAGGTGTAGATGAACCTGTAATTACAAAAGCATATGTTGAAAAATTTATTGATGCAGGTGCTGATATTATTTTAGTACCATCTATCGGAACAGTGCCAGGGTTTGATGAAGCACAACTAAAAGACATAGTGAAAGCCGTCCATCATCATAGTGGTTTAGTTATGTCAGCAATAGGGACAAGTCAAGAGAGTTCTGACGCCAGTACAATTAGGGATTTTGCTATTCGAAATAAAATATGCGGTGTGGATATTCAACATATTGGTGACGCAGGCTATGGTGGTTTAGCTCCTGTAGAAAATATTTTTGAATTAAGTAAAGCGATACGTGGACAACGTCACACATTATCAATGATAGCGAGATCAATTAACAGATAGGGTATGGTATTAATAAATGGAGGGATTTATATGGCAGAAAAAACAATAATGCTCGTATGTGCAGCAGGAATGAGTACAAGTCTGTTAGTTCAGAAAATGCAAAAAGAAGCTGAAAAACAAGAGTTAGACCGTGAAATATTTGCAGTTTCAACGACAGAAGCAGATCAGAAAATTGAAGATGCTCAAGTAGATGTTTTGTTGTTAGGACCACAAGTGCGTTTTAAAAAAGATGAATATACTAAAAAAGGTGCGGAAAAAAACATACCCGTAGAAGTGATTGAAATGACGGATTACGGTACGATGAATGGCGCAAACGTATTAAGTGCTGCTGAACGTTTAATGAGCGAATAGGGGTGGGATGATGTCTGAAGAAGAGAAAAATTTAGAATTTGCAATGTCGCTCATTACTTATAGCGGTGATGCTAAAAGTAGTGCGATGGAAGCCATATTTGCAGCTAAAAAAAGTGGATTTGATGAAGCGGAAACGAAACTAAAACAAGCTGAAGATGCATTACTTGAAGCGCATCATGTTCAAACAAACATGTTAACGAAGGAAGCACAAGGTGAACATATCAATTTGACGCTGTTAACATTGCATAGTCAAGATCATTTAATGACAGCTATCACTTTTAAAGATCTTGCACAGGAAATGATAGATTTGTATAAAGAAGTAAAAAATAATAAATAATTGTATGATTTGTTATGGTATTGAATCAATGTCAGCAAAAGATGTAAAAGTTTAGTTACTTTTACATCTTTTTTGTTTTGAAAAATAAATAAAGATGTATCAAATTAGGTCTATGCATTTTATAATTTAAAAATAGTATTTTTAAATTAGGTGTGCAACTTTTCGTATTGTGAGACGAAATAGATTACACATCCACACGTGCAAGAAAGCGATTACAATATAACTGTAAGGAGGTTGCTGATGTGTTAAGCAAGAGACAACATCATATATTAACGTACTTACTTGAACGTGAAGCCTTTGTTCAAATTCATAATTTAGCAACACAGTTCAATGTATCTGAAAGAACAATTCAATATGATCTTGAATATATTGAAACTATGGAAGATAAATTAGATTTAACGATACATCGGAATAAATATGATGGGATAAAGATTACAACAACAGCTCCTCAGTTGGCAACATTAGAGCCAAAATATACAGGAACATCGATGCATTATTCAAAGAAAGAACGCATATTATATATCACTTTGAAGTTGTTTGAATCGATTGAACCCACATCATCCCAAGTATTAGCAACTTTAGTTTCAGTAACACGTCGTACGATTGTTGAAGATTTGAAAAATGTTCAATCTTGGTTAGAAGAAAACGATTTGCTTCTTGAGTACAAGAAAAATAAAGGGTTTGTGATACAGGGTGAGGAAAATGCTTATCGTAAAGCCTATGCCACACGTGTACATGAATATTTTCAAACGCATACACATCATATGGGACATCAACTTTTTTCGAATAAAGAGTTAGAACAAATTCGTTTAACAGTCACTTCTATCTTATTAGATGCGAAATATCAGTTAGTTCAAAGTGCAATTGACGGATTGATTTATCACATTTTGATTGCGCTGCATCGTACAAATGAACATTTCGCCTTCGACATACCTGATAAAGAGTATGAAAAGCTCTCTAAAACAGAGCAATTTCATATTGCGCTTAAAATTAAAGGAAAATTAGAAGATATTTTTCAGATTGAATTTCCAAAAAGTGAGGCAGCTTTTATTACTTTGCATTTATTAGGTGCTAAAACGTCAGAAGTGAATGAACTCAATCAACAAATAGACGATTTAGAGGTATTAACAGAACAATTGATTGAACGTATGAGTGGAGAGTTAGGATTAGATTTAATGTCTGATAGCAAATTAGCAAATGGTTTAATCGTACATTTGAGACCTGCAATTCATCGATTGAAGTTTGATATGACGCATGCGAACCCTTTAAATAAGGAGATTCATGCGCAGTATGACCATATTATAGAGGGAATCAAAAGACATGTATGGGGCATTGAAGAAAATTACCAAATCGACTTTACTGATGATGAAATATCATACATCACACTGCATTTTGCTTCTGCGATTGAACGGATTTCAGCAGTGACAACAAATGCCATTAAAGTCGTATTACTTTGTGGATCAGGTATAGGAACTTCTCAATTATTAAAAAGTAGGATGGATCATATTTATCCGGAATTAGAAATTGTAGATGCTTATTCTATATATGAAATAGATGAAGTAATGCTAAAACATGAAGGTATTGATTATATCATTTCTACTGTCCCTTTTGAACAAGCAAGTGTATCAGTAATTAGGGTTTCACCATTTTTAAATAAAGATGATCGAAAACAATTAAATGAAATTATCAACCATTCAAGAGAACGATATGTAAATGATGTCAAAGGGTTAGGACCAACGTTACAAGAAGTATTACCACAATCTCGAATATTGACACAACAGCCAACACTTTTAAGAAATGATGCAATTCGACAATGTGTATCACCGCTTGTAAATGACCAAATCGTAGATGAGGCCTATGCAGCTGACATTATTGAACAATTAGATGCATTTGGACCTTATATGGTAATTAGTCCTCATATTGCATTGATTCATGCTAACCATAAACATGTTAAACAACCTGTAGGCTTTAGTTTAGTTCATTTTAAAACGGGTGTGACCTTTAATCATCAGCAATACGATCCAGTGCATATCATTATTACATTAGCTACGGAGCAGCCGCAGATACATTTAAATGCTTTGCGACAATTTAGCGAGCTAATCATGGACGAAGCAATGAGAGCAACACTGTTTTCTGGAAATATAGCAGATATCATGTCATGTATTCGTGATGTAAGTCAACATTAATAAGGGGGATATAAATGAGTCTGGAAATTTTATCATCAGATAAAGTACTGATACGAGATCGAGTGGATGATTGGAAACATGCAATTCGTGTAGCATCTAAACCTCTGCTAGAACAAGAGTACTTTAAACAACAATACATTGAAAAGATGATTTATAGCGTAGAAGAATTAGGGCCCTATATTGTAATAGCACCTGAAATCGCAATAGCGCATGCTAGACCGAGTGATGATGTCAAAAAAATAGGATTAAGTTTATTGAAATTGAATCACCATATTAACTTTTCTGAAAATGGACATCATGCTTCTCTCGTGTTTGTATTAAGCGCTGTTGATAACGAAGGCCATTTAGAAATATTAAGGAATTTAGCAACCATCTTAGGGGATTCGAACACAGTTAATAAATTATTAGTAGCAACAGACATTGATGAAATAATAAATATATTTAAAGGAGAATGATGAAAATGAAAATTTTAGTTGTATGTGGTCACGGTTTAGGAAGTAGCTTTATGGTGGAAATGAATGCACAGGAAGCTTTGAAAAATTTAAATGCACCATCAGACATTAAAGTAGAACACAGTGATGTTATGTCTGCGAGTCCTGATATGGCAGATTTATTTATTTGCGGTAGAGATTTAGAAGAAAATACAAAGCACTTAGGGGACGTTATTGTTTTAGATAACATTCTAGATAAGGAAGAGTTACAAAATAAATTGAATGAGAAATTAAGTGATTTGAACATTTTATAAATTATAAGTAAGGGGGCAACGTTATGAAACCTATACTAGATTTTATCGTTGATATTTTGAGTCAACCTGCTATATTAGTTGCTTTAATCGCTTTGATAGGTCTAATTATGCAGAAAAAATCTGCCACTGACATCACGTCCGGTACGATTAAAACAATACTTGGATTTTTAGTGTTAAGCGCAGGGGCGAATGTTGTAACACAATCATTAGAACCATTTGGAAAAATATTCCAACACGCTTTTGGCGTGCAAGGTGTTGTACCTAATAATGAAGCAATTATTTCAATTGCTTTAGAACAATATGGCACAACAGCAGCATTAATTATGGTGTTTGGGATGATTGTTAATATCATTATCGCACGTATTACGAATTTGAAATATATCTTTTTAACTGGTCATCATACATTTTATATGGCAGCCTTTTTAGCTATATTACTGTCAGTAGGTAATATCACTGGGACATTGACAGTAATCACGGGATCTATTATTTTAGGATTAATTATGGCTATATTACCAGCGTTAGCACAACCAACGATGAAGAAAATAACTGGAACTAACCAAGTCGCTCTAGGTCACTTTGGTACAATCAGTTATTGGGCAGCTGGAGAGGTTGGAAAGTTATTTAAAGGGAAATCTAAATCAACTGAAGAAATTAATTTTCCAAAAGGCTTAAGCTTTTTAAGAGAAAGTACAATCAGTATTTCACTCACAATGACATTACTTTATTTTGTGGCAGCATTATTTGCGGGGCCAACCTTCGTACATACAGAAATTAGTGACGGCCAAAACTTTATTGTATTTTCACTGATTCAAGGGGTTACTTTTGCAGCTGGTGTGTTTATCATATTAACAGGTGTACGCCTAATATTAGCTGAAATCGTGCCAGCGTTTAAAGGTATTTCTGAAAAATTAGTACCTAATACAAAACCAGCATTAGACTGTCCTATAGTTTTCCCTTATGCACAAAATGCTGTATTAATTGGCTTTTTTGTCAGCTTTATTGTTGGGGTCTTGGGCATGTTCGTCTTATTCTTATTTGGTGGCGTAGTTATACTTCCAGGCGTAGTAGCTCACTTCTTCTTAGGGGCAACTGCTGGCGTTTTTGGTAACGCACGTGGAGGTATTAGAGGTGCAATAGCAGGTTCAGCATTAAATGGCTTGTTAATTACATTCTTACCACTACTGTTCTTGCCATTCTTAGGAGAACTTGGTGGCGCAGCAACGACATTCTCAGATACAGATTTCTTAGTCGTAGGTATTGTCTTTGGTAATATTGCTAAATACCTTGGACTTATCGGTATCGCCGTCTTAGCCCTAATCCTAGCAGCGGTAGCAATATTATTACAAAAACGTACGAATCAAAAAGAAGCAGAAGAACAGTAAAATTAGATAATTAAAATAAAACAGGTGAGCATCTTATAACTAAAGGATGCTCACCTGTTTTTAATATCAATTTAACGTGAAGTTTTGCTAAAAATGAACAGAGTTAATGTGTTAGCTCAAAACTTTCTGCTATTAAATCTTTAATATGATTTATAGAGTTAATCTCATTTAAATTGATGCTTATCCAATTGGACTTATCCATGTGATAGGCTTTGTAAAACCCTTCTTTTTTTCTTAAAGGACCAATAAATTCTTGTCTGACTTTCAAATTCAATACATCTATTTCATCAGTGCCATTTAATCCTATTTTGTCTTGAGAAATATTCATCACTAAAGCAAACCATTTTTTGTTATCTTTATGTCTTAAAGCTGCAAAGTTCGAATAAGTTTGCCAAGGATAATCTGGTTTTACATCATACTTACGATTCACATAATTAAAAACTTCTTCTCTATCTAACATTATTTCACCTTCTTATTAATTATCTTCCCGTATTATTTTAATTTAATCTCTAGCGATATGGCAGTGTGTTTATGAATGTACTATACAATTGTATGAAATTTTGGATTGTAAAATAACCATTTTCATTAAAAAAGCAGTGATTTGACTCACTCCTTCGGGAAAAGCGCTAGCCGAAGACTACAGGCTGAGGCTATGACCACGGTAAGCGTGCACAAAAAAGGAATGGGAGAGAAATGGCACTGAACCCTTAAAATGGGAACTTAATAAAAACACTATTTTCTAGGCTGCTGATTTTCTGAATTCTATAGGAGATAAGTAGCCTAGCTTTTGTTGAATTCTAACTTTATTATAGTTTTCAATGTAATTTTCGACAATATCTATTACAATGTTATTAGAGCTTTTGAGCTCTTTGTTTAGATAGAATGTTTCGCACTTTAGCGAGGAATGGAAACATTCAATCGGGGCATTATCAGCTGGCGTTCCCTTACGGGACATGCTTCTGGTAATGCCTTTTTCTTCGCACAATTTATAATATTCATAAGATGTGTAAACACTGCCCTGATCACTATGGAGTATACAACTATCTGGAATTTCTAATTGATTCAATGTGTCGTTTACTAAACTTTGATTTTGATGATTATCTATCGTATAAGCAATTATTTCTCCGTTATACACGTCCATAATTGACGAAAGATATAACATTGTATTACCGAAAGGTAAATAAGTAATATCCGTTACAAGTGCTTCTAATGGACGGCTTGCGTTGAAATTTCTCTGTAGCAAATTATCTGTTTTATAAAATGGATTACCTGGTCTTTTAGATTTTTTAGGTTTAACGCGACAATTCAGCTCGTTTTCCTGCATAATTCTTTGTACTTTTTTATGGTTTACTTTTTTGACGCTATGTTTATTTAATTCGGCAGTTACTTTTCTATAACCATAGGTATAGTTGTGTTTACGACAAATATATTTTATTTTTTCTTCAACTGAATCTACTTCATAATTTTTAAGTTTCCAGCGGTAATAAGTAGATTCTGAGATATTAAAAACCCCTAATATTACCTTAACTGAATAACTTGATTTCAACGCATTAACCACTTGTATTATTACTTTTGGCGCCACTTCCTTTCCAATTCCTTGTACTTTTTTAAAACATCAATTTCAGCTTGTTGACGTTTAATTTCTAGTTTTAATTTATCTTCATTATTTAATTCTTCAATTCCTTTTCCATACGAATATTGTTTTCCGACTTGTTGATGAAACCTATTGCTTTCACCATCTCTATACCATTTCCACCATCTTTGTACTTGAGTTTTACTTTTAATACTTAAAGTTTCCATAATATGTTTAGTAGAATAACCTTGAATTTTCATTTCTATTACTTTGTTTTTAGTTTCTACTGAATACACTACTTTTTTCATAGAAAAAACACCTCCGAATAAATTCATTTTAATATGAATTCAACGAAAGTGTCTTTATTTTACTCTCACTTATTGGGTTCAGTTCAAAAGCCCTAACGATCTCAGCTATAGCTTCGTTAATTGGAGGTATTGTAGCAGTTATTGGTTTTATCATTTTAGCTAAACCGTTATCTGCCTTTGCTTTGAAATTTGGTCCTCAAGAGTACTTTTTATTATTCTTATTTACGCTTTCAGCTATTGTAACTTTATCGTCAGGGAAGATGGTCAAGGGGTTCATTGCGACAAGTATTGGTTTAATCATTAGTACAGTAGGGGTAGATTTACAAACAAGTATTTATCGTTTCACATTTGATTTACCTCATTTAAGTGAAGGTATCAACTTCTTAGTCGTTATCATTGGGGTATATGCCGTAGCAGAAGTATTATATAATTATTTACATTTAGATGCATTGAAACCACCTAAAGCTGATGTCGGATCAATGAAATTATCTAAGGAAGATATAAAGAACACAAGAGGCGCTATGCTTCGCCAAAGTCCTATTGGTTTCTTAATCGGTGTATTACCAGGAGCCGGCGGCTCTATTGCGGCAATGTTAAGCTATTCAACCGAAAAACAAATATCTAAAAATGGCAAGAATTTCGGTAAAGGTCAAATAGAAGGCGTAGCTGCGCCAGAAGCTTCTAATAATGCTGCTTCCGTAGGTGCTTTAATCCCGTTATTAACGATGGGCGTGCCAGGATCAGGAACAACAGCTGTAATTTTAGGTGCAGTCGTTATGCTAGGTTTACAACCAGGACCTTTATTATTTGCAAATGAACCTGAAACGATATGGACACTCGTTAATAGCATGTTTATTGGTAATATATTCTTAGTCATTTTGAACATTGCTTTAATAGGATTACTGTTAAAAATATTACGTACACCACCCAAAGTGTTATATCCTATTATTTTGGTGCTAGCGTTTATCGGTACATATACATTAGGTTATAGTATCACTGATTTCTATATTCTAATTATTTTCGGTATTATCGGCTTAGTTATGAAATTATTAGATTTCCCGGCTGCGCCTTTAATTTTGGCAGCAATCGTAGGTTCAGATATGGAGCAGAATTTTCGTAAAAGCTTAATAGTGAGTAATAACAATGTAGCAGATATCTTTTTGGCATCCCCAATTAGTATCGTATTGACATTGATGACTATTTTAGCGCTGTTCTATCCACTGATTATAAAAGGATTTAAAAGAATGAAAGTGAAAAAATAACATAATAAATCTACTCATTATGTTATGTCATGAGAGGTTTCAAAACGTAAATAAACCAAGTGCTATAAAAGCATTTGGTTTATTTTTTATAGATGTTTTTCCTTGAGATAATCTTTGTTTATCAATTTCTTTACTAAATTTACAAGGAAATGGAAGAATTCTTTTTCGCTAATTCATTTATATATTTGTTGTCCTATATTTAGTTACATCAATGAATCAAGGCAGTGATTTGTGCCGACCCCGCGGGAAAAGTACTAGCAGAATACTATAGGATGGCTCATGCCTGCTGAAAGTGTGTACAAAAAGTGCCGACAAAGTCTTCAACTTTGTCGGCACTATGCAACTACTCATTAAGTTCTATAAACAACGATTTTAAATAGTTATTATTGAAGCATTTCCTTATATACTTTTTGGTTTTGATAAACAGTAGTTAGCAGAGGTGCATTTAATTGGTATGATGCTGCTAAATTTAACAAATAACCTTGTAAATGATCTGCTTCAATATTTAATCCTTTTTCCATATCTCGTTGCATAGAAGTCTTGAAGTGATAGGATAATTTCGGCAGTGATTTCATATATTGATCGACGATATTATCCGAAATAGGCGCACTATGTGTACGCATAATTGAAGCGACTTCATTGTATAGTGACTCAATAAAATCAATGCCTCCCACGCTATCACGAATTGGTCCAATTGGTGCATGCATGAGTGTAGTAAGACTTGATAGTACAGTGATCATTAAATATTTATGCCACATACCTTGCTGGATATTTGAACTTAAAATAAATTCAGCTTTGGTATTTGAAAAAGCTTGAGCAATTTGTTCAGCACGTTCACTTTGATCACCATTTAATTCACCAAAAAAGAGTTTGTCAAAAGGACTTGTATGAACGATTTCACCAACGGGGTTTAAAGTCGTTTCAATAACGCAATAACCACCCATAATTTTATTTTCACCGAAAGTTGATTGTAACTTTGGTAGATGTGCGATTCCATTAAGTAATGGAATAATCACTGTATTACCGTTAACAAATGGTGTTAAATCTTCAAGTGCATGTTCTAAATGATAAGACTTAGAAGACAAGAGTACTACATCAAATGGTTTCACACGGTCTTTTCTTGTAATAAGTTGAGGGTTAAAGTGATAGTCACCCTTTTCGCTATGAATAGATAGACCATTACGCTCTAGATATGATTTTCTTTTTGAACGTACTAGAAATGTAACGTTTTGACCACCTTCAGCTAAGCGACCACCAAAGTAGCCCCCGATACCACCTGCTCCTAAGACTAAAATTCTCATTATTATGCAACTCCTCGTGTTATGTATTATTTCTATCTTGTTAATATATATACCACTTCATAAAATTATTACGCATATTTTTATATATATTTTATATTATTATTGTAGATGTATATATTAAATTAAGGTGTTATTTTTTCTTTAGCTTCTCAAATTATAAAGTTAACTATCAGAATGAGCATTGTTTCACATGGAACGAAAGTGGAAATATTTATGAAAACAAATGATTTAGAATTTTCTAAAAACTTATTGACTAATCATGAGTGCGATGCTAGGATTAAAACAATCAAATACATATGATTTACTCTTATCTAGAGTGGTGGAGGGATGTGCCCTATGAAGCCCAGCAACCGTCGTTTTTGAAATGGTGCTAATTCACAGAAAGTAATTTTACTTTCAAAGATGAGGGAAGGTGGATACTTTCTCTTGAAAACCAAGAGAAAGTATTTTTTATACATAGCTTTAGTCGTAAATTAAAACAAATTATAAGGAGAGATTTGATGAAAAGGGTTATAAGTTTAGTTTCGTTATTAGTATTAGCAGTTATATTAGCAGCGTGCGGAAATTCAAAGGGTGAAGGTGAGGATAAAAAAATCACGATAGCAACGTCTCCTGCGCCACATGGCGAAGTGCTAAAACACGCTAAAAAAGCAATGAAAGAAGAAGGTTATGAATTAGAAATTAAGACAGTGAATGACTATAAAGTGCCTAATAAATTATTAGATAAAGGCGATGTAGATGCAAATTTTTTCCAACACGTGCCTTATCTAAAAGCTGAAAAAGAAGATCATAACTATAATATTGAAGAAGTAGGAAAAGTCTTAACTACGCCAATGGGTGTGTACAGTAAAAAATATAAAGATATTAATGATATCCCTAAAGGCTCAACAATTTATGTATCGAACAATCCTGCTGAAGAAGGACGTTTCTTATCATTTTTTGTTGATAAAGGTTTAATTAAAATTAAAAAAGGTGTAAATATTGAAGATGCAAAATTTGAGGATATTGTAGAAAATAAAAAGGATTTAAAATTCAATAACAAACAAGGTGCTGAATTTTTACCAAAAACATATAACAGCAAAGAAGGCGCGGCAGTTATTATGAATTCCAACTATGCTATCGATAATGGACTAACACCACATAAAGATTCGATTGCAGTTGAGGATAAATCATCACCATTTGCAAATATAGTCGCCGTTCAAAATGGCCATAAAGATGATAAAAAATATCAAACGTTAATTAAAGTACTACAATCAAAAGATACACAAGACTTTATTAAAAAAGAATACGGTCAAGACGTCATTCCGTATGAAAAATAGGTTGTCATAGATAACACAATAAATTGGTTACATTTTATATAGTAATTAAAAGTACCATATATTAATATTCTATAAATAAGGCGGGGATAAAATGTCCAAAATAGGAATCATTGGGCTTGGTAAAGTAGGAAGCCAAGTACTTACAGACGTCCAAAATTTAAATTTATTCTCAGATATTGTATTAATTGATACAGATACAGAAAAAGCAAGTGGTGAAGCACTGGATCATTTGCACACGCAAGGTTTACCTAATTCAACCCACATCAATATTCGCGAGGGCAATTACGAGGATTTAACCGATGCCTCATTCATTGTAATTACAGCAAGTGTGCCAACAGATCCTAATGAGGGTGACCGGGTATTGCTTGCGAAAGGTAATCGAATTATGATTGAAGGAGTCATGAAACAAATTAATCAAGTGACACAAGATGCGATTGTTATTTTAGTTTCCAATCCAGTAGATACAATTACTTATATGAGCAATGCATCTCAGTATCCTTCACATAAAATAATTGGTACTGGTACATCTTTGGAAACATCTCGATTTAAAACATTGATTGCGTCATATTACCAAGTTGACCCTAAGAATGTTGAAGCGTTTGTGATTGGAGAACACGGGCAACATGCAGTTCCTGTATGGAGTAAAGTTAGAATTTATGGCATGACATTAGATGAATTTCAACAATTGACGGATACTCCACCTATCGATAAAACGCGCATAACTTCAGAAATAGATCAGGTATCTATGGATGTGTTTTATAAAAAAGGATGGACAAATGTAGCGATATCGAAAGTAGTTAATTATTTAATACAAGCAATTGCATTAAACCAGCAGAGCATCATGCCGTTAACTTCAATAAGTAATGAATATGGTTTGAATGAGAGTGCCTTTAGCCTACCTACATTAGTGGGACGTGAAGGTATTAAACAGAGGTTTGAAATTCAACTTAGTCCAACAGAAATTGCGCAACTCAAAGAGGCGCATCGATATATAAAACAAACAATTAGTAAAGTAACAAATTAATAATTGAGAGATAGTAACGAATGAAAAATTCAGTTGCTATCTCTTTTTTTATTTAAAATAAGCATTTATAGCAGAAATTAAGGTGATGTTAAATAAACAGTGAACTCCTTGCTTATATAATGAGTTATAGCTACAATGTATTTGATATTATAGGTAACGCTTACTAATAAGGCGTGTAAGAATGTGGAAAGTGCGGTGCAGAAATGCAAGAAAGACATGCTAAACTTATTCGTTTAATATTAAATAATAGTAATGATTATTTAAGTGCAAACGAAATAGCGAACTACTTGAATGTTTCCAACAGAACTGTACGAAGTGATATTAAATATATTAATAGTGAGTTAGTGAAAGAACTAATTGTTAGTGTAAAGGGTCGAGGTTATAAAATGAACCGTACCTTATATAGCGTGGAACAATTAGCAGAAATCGTTACAGCATATACGAATAAAGAAAGTGAAATACTGTTGAAAATAGGGTACCAATTGCTAATGCATCAACAACCCATGACTGTTGATCAATTGGAAAATGACTTTGCCTTAACAAGATCAGAAGTAAATGACTATTTAAAGAGAATACAATCATGGTGTACCTCATTTGATATTAATGTAAATATTTCTAAGAAAAAAGGTATTACAGTTAATGGTAACGAAATGAATATAAGAAATGCGATTCTCCATTTAAATCAGCTCTCTACAAAACACCAGACTGTAGAGCAATTCATTCTAAATGAAATACCGGAAGCACATATCCAAATGATATTTCAAATTATTAAAAATAACTTAAGTGATTACCAAATACAAACTTCCGATATTCGAATTCGACAATTGCTCATACATCTTATTATTATCTTTAAAAGAAACAATGACAATGACGCTTCGTGGGTTGTAGATGAAGAATCACAAATTATAGCACAGCATTGCATAGACGAAATAAATCGTAAATTAGCATATGGTCTAAGTGATGAAACAGCTAAATTGTTTTCATTTTTTATTAGTTACTATTTTAATAAATACGATTTAGGCTTAGAAAAAGTGTTCGTTAAAAGTTATATCGATAGAATGATATATCAAATGGAAAAAAGTGTTGGAGTGAATTTTACTAAAGATAAAGCATTACGTGACAATGTTTATTCACATTTTAGTAGAACCTACTTACGTATTGCTAAAAATGTCTACATTAACAATCCATTAACTGAAGATATAAAAAAACATTATCCTTTTGTTTTTAACACATTATATGAAACAGTAAATCATTTGTCTAAAGACGCAAAAATAAATCTAGTAGAAGATGAAATTGCATTTTTAGCATTACATTTTCAATCATCAATAGATCGTAATGAAAAAAATCGTTTTAATATCGTAATTACTTGCTACTATGGTTTGGGTATTTCAAGTTTATTGGAAGCTAAAATAGCAAATTTAGATGATAGGATACACGTGATAGATACATTGAAATTAGAAAATGTGTCACAGTATGATTTTTCAGGTGTCGATGCTTTGATTACGACGCATTTTATAGATAAATTTCAGGTGCCAGATACATTACAAGTAATGGAGGTTTCTCCATTATTTTCCAATGAAGATGCTAATAAAATTCAATCATTTATACGCCATAAGCAAAATCCTGTGCTAAATCAGGATGAATTAGCAGCCATTCAATTTGATGTGCACTCAGACAAGCAAGAGCTAACAGAAGCATCCTATGTATTTGAACAGGCGCAAATTATTTTTGGGGACAACCACTCAGTTAGCGAAAAATATATCCAAAGTGCTTTGGAAAGAGAAAAATTTTCTTCTACTTTTATAGGAAATGGGATTAGTATTCCTCATGGCGATCCTGAAAAGGTACTGAAATCACACGTGGTGATTTTTAAAAACATGCAGGGTTTTGGCTGGAAACAAAATCGAGCGAAATTAGTCTTTTTCTTAGCAATAGCAGAACAAGATATTCCAGCTATGAAAAAGATTATTCATACGATAGCCAATTTAACTGAAAATGATGTAGATCAGTTGTTAGTGCTTGAAGATCAAATTTTAAGGGATAAAGTAATTCAGTTAGTGAAAGAATAATTGCCACTACTAACGGCAATTATTCTTTTTTATTTATTCATGAATGCGTTTACAATTAAAAGTAAGGAGGATGAACGTTATGAAAATATTAGCGATAACATCGT
The DNA here is from genome assembly GCF_000294465.1 of Staphylococcus sp. OJ82. Classification (NCBI taxonomy): domain Bacteria; kingdom Bacillati; phylum Bacillota; class Bacilli; order Caryophanales; family Staphylococcaceae; genus Staphylococcus; species Staphylococcus sp. OJ82. The sequence goes on from NZ_ALPU01000003.1 coordinate 122,653, forward strand.
GTCCAAATGGGATAGCACACACGTATATGGCTCAAGAGAAATTAGAGCAAGCAGGTAAAGAAATGGGTATAGACATTAAAGTAGAGACGCAGGGAGGCGTTGGTGCTGAAAATGTTTTGACATCGAAAGAAATTAGAGAAGCGGATGGGATTATTATTGCCGCAGATCGCCAAGTAGATTTATCTCGATTTGATGGGAAATTATTAATCAATGAAAGTGTTCGAGAAGGTATTCATAAACCACAAGAACTCATTCAACGTATTATCGATAAAGATGCACACATACATCATGAAGCTAATGCGACAGGTGCTTCTAATCAAGATGATGAGGAGCAAAAAAGTGGCATGCAAATGATATACCAACATTTGATGAATGGTGTTTCATTTATGGTTCCATTTATCGTTGTTGGTGGACTATTGATGGCAATTGCATTGACTTTAGGAGGCAAAGCCACACCTGAAGGGTTAGTAATACCGGAAGATTCATTTTGGAAATCAATTGAAAATATCGGTAATTTAGCATTTAGCTTTATGGTTCCTATCTTGGCAGGTTATATTGCTGTAAGCATTGCAGATAAACCGGGGCTTGTGCCAGGGATGATTGGTGGTGCGATAGCTGCTGATGGTAGTTTTTATGGTAGTGACGCAGGTGCAGGTTTTTTAGGCGGTATCGTAGCAGGTTTCATAGCAGGTTATATTGCAAAATGGATAAAAAATATTAAAATACCAAAAGCAATGGCTCCAATTATGCCGATTATCATTATACCGATAATATCTTCACTTATCGTAGGTCTCATTTTTATTTTCTTAATTGGCGCACCGATTGCTAGTATTTTTGAAGGCTTAACGACATGGTTGAAAGGGATGCAAGGAACAAATATCGTAATTTTAGCGTTGATTATTGGAGCAATGATTGCTTTTGATATGGGTGGACCAGTAAATAAAGTTGCATTTCTATTTGGTTCAGCATTGATTGCTGAAGGAAATTATGCAGTCATGGGTATGGTTGCTGTTGCAGTATGTACACCACCTATTGGTCTAGGTCTTGCAACATTTATCAACAAACGCAAGTTTAATAAAGCTGAAGTAGAAATGGGTAAAGCTTCATTTACAATGGGATTATTTGGTATAACGGAAGGTGCGATTCCTTTTGCTGCTCAAGATCCCTTACGTATTATACCTTCTAATATGATAGGTGCTATGATTGCAGCGGCGATTGCAGCAATTGGTGGCGTAGGTGACAGAGTAGCACACGGTGGACCTATCGTAGCTGTGCTTGGTGGTATTGACCAAGTGCTCTGGTTCTTTATAGCAGTGATTGTAGGTAGTGTTGTGACAATGTTCTCAGTGTTAACACTAAGAAGAAAAACACCAGCAATAGCTGGAGATGCAGCGCATACAGAAGCAGGAATGACAGAACAAAGTCAGAATGATTCAGAAGTAACTGCGCAAAATAGCGCTGAAGAAAAAGAAGATAAACAATCAACAACAGATGATGAAATTGAAGTATTTCAGCAAGAGGTAATTGAAATATCAGAGAAGAAATTGACAAGAGACGAAGCAATTGAACATCTTGTAGTTCAATTAGATAAATATGATTACATTACAGATGCGGAAAAACTGAAAGCAGACGTCTTAAAACGAGAAATGGAGTCGACAACGGCTATAGGCATGAATGTGGCAGTACCTCATGCCAAGTCAGATGCAGTGAAAAAACCAATCGTAGCAGTTATGAATAATAAGCAAGGCGTGAATTGGGATAGCTTAGATGGCACATTGCCAAAAATTGTTTTCTTAATTGCAGTACCAAGTGATAGTAGTGATACTCACTTGAAATTGTTACAGCGTTTATCTAGAGCGCTAATGGATGATAATATCCGTCAAAGTTTAATCGATGCAACACATACAGAACAAATATACGATATACTAAAAGAAATATAATTGGAGGTATGAGCATATGCCATTATTCTTACAACCTGTTTTTCAAGAACGTATCTGGGGTGGTACGGCTTTAAAATCATTCAATTATGATATTCCTAATGAATATACGGGTGAATGTTGGGGGATATCAGCACATCCTAATGGACCGAATATAATTGAGAATGGTAAACATAAAGGTAAAACATTAGAAGCAGTATGGAATGAAGATAAAGCATTATTTGGTGAAACTGGTGATACTAAATTCCCTTTATTAACGAAAATATTAGATGCAAACGATAAATTATCAGTTCAAGTCCATCCAAATGATGAATACGCACAAAAATATGAAGGTGAATATGGCAAAACAGAGTGTTGGTATATTCTAGATGCACAAGAAGATGCAGAGATTATTTATGATGTGAACGCTAAAAATCAGGGTGAATTAAACGAAATGATTGATCGACAACAATTTGATACACTTTTTAAAACAGTAAAAGTACAAGCAGGAGATTTCTTCTATGTACCAGCTGGAACAGTACACGCAATAGGAAAAGGTATTATGATTTTAGAAACGCAACAATCTTCGGATACGACATATAGAATATACGATTATGATCGTGTAGATAAAGATGGAAATAAACGTGATTTGCACTTAGAACAGAGTAAAGCTGTAATTCATCTTTCAGAAGATTCACCTAACACGACGCCAATACATGAAAATATCCAAGGGCAGCAGTACACACAATTTGTGTCTAATGATTTTTTCACAGTTGAACGTTGGGTGATCGCTGGTAACTTAAATTATAGAAAACCGCATGACTACTGTCTTGTTTCAATTGTTGAAGGTAGCGGACAAATTACTGTAGATGGAAGCGACTATAGTTTAAACAAAGGTACGCACTTTATACTGACAACAGAAGATACAGAGATAAAATTTAATGGTGACATGACGATGATTGTCAGCCATGTATAAATAAGGAGAGGCAAGATGAATTTGATTTGTCACAAGGCAAATTAGTTTTGTCTGTGCCTCTTTTTATACATAATTAAGATAAACTAATAAATGATGGAGTTGGTGCCTGATGTTGAAAATTTGTGTTGATATTGGAGGAACTAAAACGATTGTGGGCCTTATCAATGAAGACTTAGAAATCGTAGCGAGTCAAAAATTTAAAACGGATAAAGATGTGCCCGAAAAGGAATTTGAAGAAATTATAAACCTGGCGAATGACTATGTAGAGAATTTCGAAAATGTCGATAAAACTTCGTTAAATATTGCGATGCCAGGTCCTTGTGATTATAATCAAGGCTTATTTTTAAATCCTCCCAATTTGCAAAAATATAATGGATTTAATGCGGGTACTTATATAACACAGAATAGTGAATTTAAGCCACGATTTGTTAATGATACGGATGCTGCAATTTTAGCAGAACATCAGTATATAAAAGCACAAACTGAGGATTTCATTTACTTAACGATTAGCACAGGCGTTGGCATGGCTTATATGAAACAGGGACAATTAATCTCTGGCATTGACGGGAACTTTGGTGAGATTGGCCATACAGTAATTAAAAGCGATAGTAGTTACCAATGTCCTGTCTGTAAGCAATATGGCTGTGTTGAAAATGAGATTTCTGGATTAGCGATTAGCAGAAAAGCGAGTGGGATTCTAAAAAGAGAAGTGAGTACAAAAGAAGCCATTGAAATGTATGTTCAAGGTAAAGACAAAACAATAAGTCATATGATTGAGGAAGTTTTAAACTTAACTCAACAACTGTGTACAAATTTATTTAGTGTATTTAATATTTATCATATTGTATTAGGCGGCGGCGTGACGCAAAGTCCATTGCCTTATAAAGAAAGTATAGAAACCTATGTAAAAGAACATCATTTAGTACGAAATAGTCCCATTAGTATTAAAGTAAGTGATTTAGAAGCTAATGTATTAACGGGTTTATATTTTGTGAATGAATCATAATAAAAGACTACACATATGTTGTATTACTATCAAATAACGTTTTTATAAACCTCTTTGAAATGTATAACAATAGTGTGTAGTCTTTTTAAAGTTTATTTCTTTTAATAGCTAAGTATTTTCGTATGTTCAAAGTTTTAGATAATTGATCTGAAATCAACAAACCTAAAGCAATCGCACCTGCTATCAAAATAGCACGAATAAATGTGTTAGTCGCGTCAGTAAAATTAAGCGTAACGAGCTGTTGTGTCGCACTGAAAGCAATGCTTCCTGGAACAAGTGGAATAATACCAGGAATCATAAACAATACAACAGGCGCTTTATATATTCGACTCATAGTATGGCTGATTAAACCTAGAGTTAAACTACCTAATAAACTTGTGTATATTGTATCCATTTGTCCATGCTCGCTTAAAATAAAATGGACGATATAACCCATGGCTCCAGCAAATCCGGCGGGAAGAAATACCTTTTTATGCGAATCGTAAATCACGTTGAAGAAATAAGAGGCGCTGAAACTGCATAAGAATGTAATTAAAATAGTCATGAAGAATCCCCCTTAAAATAGTGAATACGCAATTGCTATGCCTGAACCAATCGCAAAAGCAATAACTAATGCTTCCAAAAATTTTGCTGTAAACATAAGCATGTGACGTCCAAATAAATCTTGTATTGCGGTTGTTATTAACACGCCAGGAACAATTGGCATAACTGAAGCAAGCATGGCAGGTCCAAACATATTATCAACATTGAATAATTTAGACCCAAATATAACAATTGTTCCTATTACAAAAGAAGCTACAAATTCAGGTATAAACATAGTCAGTGACTTACTATGCATATACTCTACGATTAAAAATCCTGTAGCACCAGCTATGATTGCGGTAAGTGCATCTGGCCATGTACCATTTTGTAAATATAAAAAGCTCAATGAAATAATGCCGGCTGCTATACCTTTCTTCCACAATGGAATTGTTACTGATGTACGTTCTATATTTTTTAAAAGGTCATAAGCTTCTTCTATAGACAATTGATTACTCGTGAGTTTTCGTGAAATTGCGTTAACTTGAAATATTTTCAATAAGTTGGTGATATTTTTATTAATACGTAAAATGCGCGTATCGTGTTCCTCACTAAGTGAAAAATTGATAAACACATTTATGACATATCCTTGGCTATTATAATAGCCCATACAAATTGCTATGCGACGCATAGTATCTTCAACACGCGATACTTCAGCGCCAGAAGATAAAAGTATTTTACCGGTAAGTAATATGACATTCATGGTTATTTGATCTTTTTGATTATCCAAACATGCACCTCCAACTTATTGAACAATTATTGTTATTATCCCAATATTAATTAACAAACACAAAGGTAAATACCTTTATTAATAGAATATAGGAGTTGAAATATAAAATTTACACACGCAGGAGTCTTCGGTTTGTGTGACGAGATAATAGCGCGCAGTCTAAAAAACGCCCAACCTTTATTTGTTTGGGCGTTTTTGACGTGCTATATTTTCAGAGTGTGAACTTGGTTCTTAGCGTCACTAAGGAAACTTTTAACATTAGTTTCCAAGTGGAATTAAGGATTACAAAAGCTAGGCTTTTGCATAAGCATCACTAAGGAAATTTTTTCATTAATTTCCAAGTGATGCTTTAAAACCATTATCAAGATCTGAAATGATGTCTTCTACTTTTTCTGTTCCAACTGATAATCTTACAAGTTCAGGTAGTACACCTGAAGCTTTTTGTTCTTCTGGTGACAATTGTAAGTGCGTTGTACTTGCAGGATGAATGATTAATGATTTAGAATCACCAACGTTTGCTACGTGTGAGAATAAATTTAATCCTTCAACGAAATTAGCAATATCGTCTACTGAACCATCAACGCCAAATGTGAGTATAGCGCCTTGTCCATCTGGTAGATATTTTTGAGCTAATTCATTGTAAGCATTGTTTTCTAAACCAGGATAGTTTACCCATGTTACATTTGGATGTTTTTCTAAATATTGAGCGATGCGTAAAGCATTTTCTGAATGACGTTCCATACGTAGATGTAATGTTTCTAAACCAATTAAGAACTCATGAACATTGAAAGGTGATACAGATGCACCTAAATCACGTAATAATTGAACACGTGCTTTAGTGATAAACGCAGCTTCTCCTACATCCTTCGCATAAGAGACACCATGATAACTAGGGTCTGGTTCTACTAAGCCAGGGAATTTACCGTTATCCCAATTAAATTTACCACTATCAACAATGACACCGCCGATTGAAGTACCATGGCCACCAATAAATTTAGTGGCTGAATGAACAATAATGTCAGCACCATGATCAAACGGACGTAATAAATAAGGCGTTGGGAATGTATTGTCAACAATTAATGGAACGCCATTATCATGAGCAATATCTGCAACAGCTTCTATATCTAGAACATCAATACGAGGGTTGCCGATTGTTTCTGCATAAACAACTTTCGTTTTATCTGTAATAGCATTTTTAAAGTTTTCAGGATTACTAGGATCTACAAAATGGACTTTAATACCTAATTTTTTGAATGTCACTTTTAATAAATTATATGTACCACCGTATAAGTTTGAAGAAGCAACAATTTCATCACCTGTTTCAACGATGTTTAATAATGCGAGATGTATTGCAGCTTGTCCTGAAGCAGTAGCTAAAGCGCCAACGCCCCCTTCTAGAGCCGTGATGCGTTCTTCAAAGACATTTTGTGTTGGGTTCATAATTCTCGTGTAAATATTACCGTCTTCTTGTAGCGAAAATAATTTTTGTGCATGGTCTGTACTATCAAATACATAACTCGTTGTTTGATGGATAGGTACTGCGCGTGATTTTGAATCATCCACTTGTTGACCGCCATGAATTGATAATGTGTCTAAATGCCATGAATTCTGACTCATAATGTAAATCCTCCTATAAATTTGAATTTTCTGATAACTAATACTATACAAGAGCTATATAGTGAATTCAAGTATTCTTATTAAAAAAGTAAGGATTTATTTTAAGTGTTTTACAATATTTTAATTATAAAATTTGCAAAAAGGGCTGAAACTATTTATAATTCATATCAGTATAGTAGGGAATAAACAAAATATTAAAAACACCTGTGTGTGGAGGACTATGATGATTGCATATGATTTAATCGGCAATACACCTATGGTATTATTAAAATCTTTTAGTAATGAGGATGTTCAAATTTATGCTAAATTAGAACAATTCAATCCTGGCGGTAGTATTAAAGATAGACTTGGGAAGTATTTAATTGAAAAAGCTTTAGAGAACAACTTAATACAAAAAGGTGGAACTGTAGTAGAGGCATCAGCAGGCAATACGGGTATTGGCGTAGCTATTGCAGCCAACCATCATAATATAAATGCAGTTATTTTTGCACCTGAAGGTTTTGCAGAAGAAAAAATAGCTATTATTAAAGCCTTAGGTGCTGAAGTTAGAAGAACTGAGCAAGCACTAGGCATGCAAGGTGCTCAAGAAGCAGCAAAGCAATTTGAATTGCAAACAGGCGCACTTTATTTAAATCAATTTGAATCTGCTAACAACCCGAAAGCATATTTAGAAACGTTGGGCAAAGAAATTACAGAAGCATTGCCAGAAATAGATTATTTTGTAGCTGGTATAGGTTCAGGAGGTACATTTACAGGTGTTGCAGAACACTTAACTTCCTTAAATGTAGAGAATGTCATAGTTGAGCCGGAAGGTTCTATATTAAGTGGAGGAGCTCAACATCCCCATGATATTGAAGGTATCGGTTCTGAAAAGTGGCCTCAGTTTTTACCTGAATCCTTAGTTTCTGATATTGTTAAGGTATCTGATAAAGAGGCTTTTGAAAATGTAGCATTATTGGCAAAACGAGAAGGCTTACTTGTAGGAAGTTCCTCTGGCGCAGTCTTACAAGGTGCATTAGAAGTAAAAAAACACATCAATAGTGGCGTTATTGTAACGATTTTTCCTGATGGTAGTGATCGATACATGTCACAAAAAATCTTTAATTATGAGGAGAATCATTAATGAATAAAAAAACACAATTAATTCACGGCGGATCTACTACAGACCCATATACAGGTGCAGTAACTACACCAATTTATCAAACAAGTACATTTATGCAAGATGACATCGGTGATATGAGACAGGGATATGAATATTCTCGTTCAGCTAATCCAACACGTAGTTCATTAGAAGGCTTAATTGCTGATTTAGAACATGGTCAATATGGTTATGCATTTGGTTCAGGTATGGCAGCAATATCAGCAGTGATTATGTTATTAGATGAAGGCGATCATTTATTGATAAATTCTGACGTTTATGGTGGCACTTATAGAGCTCTAACAAAAGTGTTTTCACGTTTTGGAATAAAAGCAGATTTCATAGATACAACGCATATAGATGAAGTGGAACAATATATTAAACCAGAAACAAAAATGTTATATATTGAGACACCTTCAAATCCATTATTACGAGTAACAGATATTAAAAAATCAGCTGAAATTGCACAAAAACATAATTTGATATCAGTTGTTGATAATACATTTATGACGCCATATTTCCAAAACCCATTAACATTGGGTATTGATATTGTATTGCATTCAGCTACAAAATACATTGGTGGTCATAGTGATGTCGTTTCAGGCCTAGTTGCTACAAATGATGAGAACCTAGCTGAGCGTATTGGATTTATTCAAAATTCAACAGGCGGCGTGTTGGGACCACAAGATAGTTATTTATTAATTCGTGGCATTAAAACATTAGGGCTAAGAATGGAACAAGTACAACGTAATGCACTTTCAATTATTGAAATGTTGCAACAACATCAAAATGTTAAACAAGTATTTCATCCAAGCATCGCTGAACATTTAAACCATGATATCCACGAAGCACAATCAGAAGGACATACTGGTGTTGTTGCTTTTGAAGTTGAGGATATAGAAAGTGCCAAAGCAATTATCCGTGAATCGCAATATTTCACATTAGCTGAAAGTTTAGGTGCAGTAGAAAGTTTAATTTCTGTACCAGCATTAATGACACATGCATCTATTCCTAAAGACATTCGTGCCAAAGAAGGTATTGCAGATGGGCTAATTCGTCTCTCAGTTGGCATTGAAGACACTGAAGATTTAGTGGAAGATTTAAAAAAAGCGTTAGATCACCTAAAATAATTAATAATAAAAAAGAACCTCCAATATTTGGAGGTTCTTTTTTATAAGACACTGTTCTGTTGTAATATCTATGTAGTACTTTTGTAGCCTTTGTATGTCATATTGGATAATGGCTTATTAGGACTTAAGTTTAGTTTTAAGATAAGGCTTCTATGTATCACAGAGTTATTTTCTAGGAATACCAATCACATGACCTAATTGTTTTGGAATGTCGAAGGGTTGTTGGCTATCAAAATATGTTTTGATCTTATCATAAACAGGTTCAGGGAAATTCATGCTACGTCTTGTATGGTGACTTACGCCCATCATAATGACTTCATAAGTAGCCGTGCGTTCGTCCTGCTCATTATACATCGTTAAAAACAAATGCACTCTCTTGGCATCATAGTCATGTATATGAAACTTGATATAAAATTGATCATCTAGTAATAATTCATTTAAAAAAGAAATATGTGCTTCAATGCTAAATATCGTGATCTCTTGATCGGGACGATATGAAATTGATAAATCTACAGATTCAAAGAAACCAACAACTGCATCACTGAAAATTGAATAATATTGTGCGTCGTGCATATGATTATTACGGTCAATCCAAGATGGTTGTACGGTATTTCTATATATGTATTCTTCTACCATGAGACCACTCCTATAATTATTTTTTAATATTGGACTATATAATTGTATCAGTTTTATAGTGAAAAGTTTAAAAATTTGTTTTCTCTATAATGATATTATTATTAGTTGAAAAGTGCGTATTATATAATGTAAATACCATCAAGGATAAGTATTTTCAGCGGTTTGAAAATTAAAGATTAGTGAGTTACTATGAATATGTAAACGTTTACATTATTGTGAAAGGCAATACGGATTTTCTATGTATAGACGTGTATAAAGGGGTTTGGAATGTAATGCGTTCTATTTCACAATGATGATTTTACGTTTTAAACAAAAAATATTACTACGTACAAAGGGGATTACTATGAAGAAAGTATTTTTAATAGGTAGTGCCTTAATTGGTATAATTGTGGGTGCTGGATTTGCTTCGGGACAAGAAATCCTACAATATTTTACTAGTTTCGGTAAGTTGGGTATATTTGCAGCAATTGTTTCAACAATGTTATTTTCATATATTGGTATGGTACTTGTATGGCTAGGTAGTAAGTTTAAAGCTCAGAGTCATAATGATGTAATACATAAATTAACAGGCGGTACATTGTTTGGTAAAGTGCTTGCATGGGTGATAGATATTGTACTCATCATCGCTTTATTTGGATTTGGTGTCGTAATGCTTGCTGGTGGCGGTTCGAACTTTGAACAACAGTTTGGTATACCAGCAGTACTTGGAACATTATTAATGGTTCTCTTAGTATTTTTATTCGGTATGTTACGTGTAGATAATGTTGTTAAAGTTATCGGTAATATTACACCGTTATTGATTATAGCGATTCTCGTTGTTGCGGTTTATTGCTTGTTTACTATGTCAGGTACGTTTACTGAACTCACTGACATAGCTAAAGAACATACGTCAGCGGTGCCGAATTGGTTTATTTCAGGCGTTAATTACGTTTCATTAAATATCAGTTTAGGAGCAACTATGGCAATTGTTATGGGTGGTAGTGAGAAGAATCCTAAGGTAGCTGCATGGGGTGGCTTCTTCGGAGGATTTTTTTTAGGCATAATGATTATGATAAGTCATTTTGCGATACTTTCTAAAATTGAAACGGTAGGGGATTTACCAATGCCGATGTTAGGGCTTGTAAATGATATATCTCCAATTTTAGGTGTTCTTATGTCTATCATTATCTATTTAATGATATTTAATACGTGTTTAGGTATGTTCTATTCACTTGCTACACGTTTTACTACTCCTGAAACAATACAGTTTAAAATATTTTATATCGTAGCTATTTTAATTGGCTTTGCAGTAAGTTTTGCAGGATTTACAGACTTAATGTCATTCTTTTATCCATTCATTGGATATTTAGGATTAGTATTAATTATGGTATTAATTTATGCACCATTTAAAGTTAAACGATTAGAGAAAAAAGGAGATTTGCCATAGTATAATAGAAATAAAATCAATATGATTATTTATATAGGCTTTGTTTTACAAATTTGAATATTAAGATAGAATGAATAGGCATAGAACTAAGAAAAACAGATTGTATTGTGAGAGGAGTACTATTATGGTATTTGTTGCATTAATATTATTTATTTTATCTTTAGTCTTACTTATTTATTCTATCGCATTATTAATGGGCAAGGATGGTTCGTTATTTAGTTTGTTTACGGATGGAGAAAAAACTTTAACTAAACGACAAAAGTTATTAATCTATATCGTTACGATTGTTTTATTAGTGATAAGTTTAGTTTGGTTACTTAATCTAATTTAAAAGTTGTGTCTTTAGTTTGAAAAATAATTTATATGTTTAAAAGGACTAATCCATTTAATACGGATTAGTCCTTTTATTTTGAGAATGGCATTTATGTCCAACCTAGAGAATAACTAATATTTTCTTAAAAAATCAACGTCACGATCGAAGATTTCTTTAACAACATAAGTTTGTAATGTTGTTAAAATCTTTTCGATTACTTGTGTTTTGTTAGATAAAATACGAATGCTAAAACCATGTGTTGGTAACTGTGTAATACCAAAACGACAATCATATACTTGTTGCAAGTGTTTAATTTGATCGAATACGTTATCTATAAATTTTTGGTTAACATCTGGGTGGATAAAATAGCAAGAACCCAAGTGGCTATAATGCTCCATGTAACCAATATCATCGACTTTATTTTTAGTTGGATCAAGTAACATATTATCAAATACAACGAGATCATCGTCTACATAAATTTCATTTAATAAATGCATATATGTGTAGCTAAAGGCTTTACCTTCTTTAGAATATCCTGGTGTTAAAATATCTGTATAAAATAAAGAAGCTGTTGAACTCAAGTTAAATGTATTATGTTGGTAGAATTTGGCATTTTCAAAAGCGATAATTGGATCGCCTACATATTCCGCATAAGCGTTATCTTTAATATTGAAATTTTGATATTGTTCCACATGATCATTCAACGTTTTATAAATCTTTGTTGCACCTTGCGAAGTTAATATCACTTTTGCATCAGTGTCTACATTAAAGTTCATGTTATAGCGATCGCCATCTAAATAACCGCCACCTACATTCACAATATAAAATGTAGGAATATCAGAGCCGTTTAAGTAGACTGGACGCATTACTTTTAATGCTCTTTCAAAAAAGATATCACGCGCAACAGATTTTTTTCCGTTATTAAAAACAGTTAGATCTAATTGGCCAGTCCATTGTGGATTTGACTCAGACATTAAGCTAATCCTTTAAGAAATACATCTTGTTCAATCCACTCAAGTACATTGTCTAAGCCTTCATCGGTTTTAAGATTTGTAAAAGTGAATGGGCGGTTACCACGGAATGCTTTTGTATCTTCTGCCATGCGTTCTAATGATGCATTAACATAAGGCGCTAAATCAGTCTTATTGATTACAAAGTAGTCAGATTTAATCATACCTTGTCCACCTTTACGTGGAATTTTTTCGCCTTGTGCAACATCAATAATATAAATTGAAAAATCAACGAGTTCCGGACTGAAAGTTGCCGCTAAATTATCGCCACCAGATTCAATGAAAATAAGTTCTATATCTTCATTGCGTTCTTTTAGTTCATCAATTGCTGCAAAGTTCATTGATGCATCTTCACGAATTGCTGTGTGTGGGCATCCACCCGTTTCAACACCGATAATTCTATCTTCAGGTAATACACCTGAGTTAACTAATATTTTTTCATCTTCTTTTGTATATATATCATTAGTGATAACACCAATGCTCAAGTCTTTTGCTAAACGTTTAACAATTTTCTCGATAAGCTGGGTTTTCCCTGCACCCACAGGGCCACCGATACCTATTTTAACTGTCTCTGTCATAAAAATTGTCCTCCTAAGATATAAAAATTCTTACATTGACGTTCTCGTGTTCCATTTGATTGATTTCTAATCCTGGTGCAGTAATACCTAGTTGGGATTCATCCAATGTCATGATATAGTCTCTTGTCTCTTTCATAAGTGGAATCATATGATGTACAATACGTTGACCAGCAGTTTGTCCCAAAGGAATTGCGCGTACCGCATTTTGAGTTAAACTGGACACGTTTTGATATAAATAATAATCAATAATTGTTTCGATATCGACTCCTAAATGATGTCCGAGCATCGTAAAACAAATGGCAGGATGCAACTTGGCTTTTTTCTCTTTTAGTTGCGCATTGTACCAGTCAATCCAGTCACTATCATAAAGTTCAGAAGCGAGTTTGACCATGCGGTTACCCATTTGTTTTGAACCTTGGCGTGTTTCTTTAGGTAAGTTTTGTACGAAAAGAATTTTATCTAATCGCAATATAGATTCTGAATCATTTTGATTAAGCGCATCGTAGACGAGTCGCATGGCTAAGCCATCTGCATATGTCAATTGTTCGTTTAAGAATAACGCGAGCCATTGTTGAAAGCTTGCTTCGTCATGTACTGTGTCACGTTGAATATAAGTTTCAAGGCCAAAGGAATGACTAAATGCACCTGTCGGGAATTGAGAATCACAAAATTGAAACAGACGTAGATGTGCATGATCAGTCATGTGAATGACCTATATGTCTAAATGCTTTATTTACTTTACGATCTTCATGCTCGTATGGAATCCCTAAATCTTTTAATAATGATTCTACCAAGTAGTCGTATTGTACAAGCATTTCAGTTTCTGTAAATTGTGCTGGCAAATGTCTGTTTCCAAGTTGATGCGCGATATCTCCCATTTCTTGAAGCGTACGTGGTTTAATAACGAGTAAATCTTCAGAATTCACATCTACGATAATCATATTGGTATCGTCTTTATATAAAATGTCGCCATATTGTAAATCAATAGGTTGTTTTAAACGAATTCCTATTTCATTACCATGGTCTGTCGTTACACGTTGAATACGTTTAACTAAATCAGAGTTTTCCAAGTATACTTTTTCTATATGTTTACCTTTTTCACTATCAGCAATGTTAGCGATATTTCCTACAATTTCTTCGATGATCATTTTTTACCTCCTAGAATAAGAAATAGCGTTGAGTTAACGGTAATTCAGTAGCTGGTTCACTTGTGATTTTTTCACCGTCCACGAATACTTCATATGTTTGTGGATCAACATCTATTTTTGGTGTTGCATTGTTGTTTTTCATATCTGCTTTACTTAACTTACGGATATTACGAACAGGTCTTACTTTACGTTTTAAGCCGAGTACTTTATCAATATCATTTTCGTATGCTGTTGAAGAAACGAAAGTCATTGAAGTACTTTGCATATTGCCACCTAATTGTCCGTACATTTTACGGTATTTCAAGGGTTCAGAAGTAGGGATAGAACCGTTAGCATCACCATTAATGGCTGTATTAATGAGTCCACCTTTAAGGATAACGTCTGGTTTTACGCCAAAGAAAGCAGGTTCCCACATGATAATATCGGCGAGTTTGCCTTCTTCAATAGAGCCAACATAATCTGAAATACCATGTGTAATGGCAGGGTTAATCGTATATTTAGCGATATAACGTTTGATACGGTTATTGTCATTATGTTTACTGTCACCTTCTAATGCACCACGTTGTTCTTTCATACGGTGTGCAACTTGCCAAGTACGTGTAATAACTTCACCGACACGTCCCATAGCTTGAGAATCAGAACTTACCATACTAAATACGCCAATATCATGTAATACATCTTCTGCTGCAATTGTTTCTTTACGAATACGTGAATCAGCAAATGCGATGTCTTCAGGGATTGCAGCGTTTAAGTGGTGGGTAATCATAACCATATCTAAATGTTCGTCTACAGTATTTACTGTGTATGGAAGTGTTGGATTTGTAGAAGAAGGTAAAATGTTTGGATAGGCAGCAGATTTAATTAAATCTGGCGCGTGGCCACCACCAGCACCTTCTGTATGATACATGTGTAATACGCGGTTTTTAACTGCGGCCATTGTTTCTTCCATGAAGCCAGCTTCATTTAATGTATCGGCGTGTAGTGCGATTTGAACATCATAGTCATCTGCGACTTGCAAAGCGTGGTCTAATGCTGAAGGTGTCGCACCCCAGTCTTCGTGTACTTTTAAGCCAATCGCACCAGCATGTACTTGTTCTACTAAGGCAGTGTGATTGACTGCTTGACCTTTACCAGTGAACCCAATATTTAATGGCAATGATTCTGCAGATTCTAACATGCGGTGTAGATGCCATGGTCCTGGAGTAACTGTAGTTGCTTTTGCACCTTCAGATGCACCAGTGCCGCCACCAATATGCGTAGTTATACCACTTTCAAGCGCAACTTGTGACTGTTCAGGGTTAATAAAGTGAACGTGTGTATCAATACCACCTGCAGTTACGATTTTACCTTCTGCAGAAATAATATCAGTCGTAGTACCAATAATAATATCTACATTATCCATAATATCAGGATTACCTGCTTTTCCGACTGCCATAATATAGCCATTTTTAATACCAATATCAGCTTTAATAATTTTATCGTAGTCGATAATCATTGCATTTGTCATAACTAAATCTGCAACCTGTTTATCATCACGTGTTACATTAGGATTTTGAGCCATGCCGTCTCTGATAGATTTACCACCACCAAATGTCGCCTCATCGCCATACGTAGCGTAATCTTTTTCTACTCTTGCAAATAAATTTGTATCTCCAAGTCTTACAGAGTCACCAACAGTTGGCCCATAAAGACTTGTATATTGTGATTGCGTCATTTTAAAACTCATGCTTTATACCCACTTTCTTTATTAGCATTTTCGTTTTCTTGATTTTCTTCTTCAACGATTTCTGTAGCTGAAGTGTCTGTTTCATCTCTATAGACACGAGACTCATCAATTGCTCCATTTACAGCACCGTGAAAACCATAAATTTTTCGTTTGCCAGAAAATTCAACGAGTTGAACTTCTTTCTCATCACCCGGTTCAAAACGAACGGCTGCACCAGCAGGAATATCGAGTCGTTTACCATAGGCTTTTTCATGGTCAAAGTCTAGCGCTGGATTCGCTTCAAAAAAGTGATAATGTGAGCCGACTTGTATTGGTCGATCTCCAGTATTTTTCACATTAAGTATTGTGGATTTATGACCTTTATTTACTTCTATTTCTGTACGTTTAACTATAATTTCACCAGGTTTCATAATATAAATCCTCCTTTATACGATTGGGTGATGTATGGTAATCAATTTAGTTCCGTCAGGGAAAGTCGCTTCAATTTCCATTTCTGTTAGCATATCGGCAATACCTTCCATTACATCATCTTCACTTAATATTTGTTTCCCATAACTCATCAGTTCTGCCACAGATTTTCCATCTCTAGCACCTTCAAGTAGTTCAAAACTAATTATAGCTACTGCCTCTGGATAATTTAATTTTAAACCGCGTTGTTGACGTCTGCGTGCTAAATCTGCTGCTACAACTAGCATCAACTTATCTTGTTCACGTTGTGTAAAATGCACGAGCTTCACTACCTTTCAATTATTTATATCGTGTCCGTTAATTATGTCCGCTATATAATGATATTCCGAATAGTATTTAACTACAAGAATAACCCCTTGTGAGCGTGAAAAATAAAAAAAAAGAATTTTATTACAGGCGATATGTATCTCTTTAAATTTAGTGGATATTAATATATTATTATTTAAGTCAAAGTATATAGAAATCAGGTGACGTTGTGGACGCTATTCGGATAATATTGAAGAATATTGCGCAAGTATTATTATTGAACAATTCGTGGACAGGATTGTTTGTTTTAGCAGGTATTTTTGTAGGTAATTGGAAAGTGGGGCTAATGGCTTTGAGTGCAAGTGTCATTTCCCTATTGCTTGCAAAACGCACGAATTATTCAGAAGAGGAAATCAACACGGGATTGGCCGGGTTCAATCCCGTACTTACTGCCATTGCATTAACATTATTCTTAGTACCAGAATGGTATAGTGTGGTTATTGTATTAGTGGCAATTATTATAACAATGCCTATTGGTTCGGCATTTAGAGAGTTTTTCAAACCATTTGGTGTGCCAATGTTAACAATGCCATATGTATTTGTAAGTTGGATTGTATTACTCATGTCATTCCAATTTAAATTTGTGAACGCAGATGTTAATATTTTGCCGAATACAGTTCAGGAAATTAAATTTTCTGGTCATAGTATCGACTTTATAAGTGCATTTTTGACGGGTTTCAGTGAAATATTTTTACTTAAAAATATGATTGCAGGTATATTAATTCTTATTGGTATTTTTATTGCTTCCAGAAAAGCTGGTACATTTGCAATTATTGCAAATATTATAGGTTTTGCAGCAGTCACGGTACTTGGTGGTAATCACGACCAAATTAATGATGGTCTGTTTGGCTATAATGTCATACTTACAGTGTTAGCTTTAGGTGTCGCATTTAGTACTAGAATTCCGCGTTATATAAGTATTGTGTTAGGCATTCTGCTAACTGTCATATTACATGCAGGCATGACTACATTATTAACACCATTTGGTTTGCCGGTATTTACATTGCCATTTATTATTGCTACGTGGATTATGCTATTTGCGGGTAATCAAATGAAAGAACAACAAATAGAGTGATATAACATGAAAACTTAAATTAATCTGGTTGAAAGTGTAGTTAACTCTATTGTTATAAGTTTTAAAATATAAATTTCTAATTGATTTTAAGAATGGTTTTTTAGAAAGAAGGAAAATAAATGAAAAGATTAGTGGTATTGTTTGCAACCGCAGCAATTACTTTAGCAGGATGTAGTGGATCTGGAAGTCAATCTAAAGGAAACACTTTGAACATTGAGTTACCTTTAAAAACAACTTCAATCGCCCCTTATGAAACCGATGTACCAGTGAAAATTGGCGCAGCAGAATCTTTGTTTAAAGCCTCCGCTGAAGGAAAAGTTCAAAAATTATTAGTTGAATCATATAATCAAAAGTCACCAACTCAACTCGATCTAAAAATAAAAGATGATATTAAATTCCAAAATGGTAAAAAAGTGACTGGTAAAGCAGTGAAATCTAGTTTGGAAGAAAGTATTGAGAAAAGTGACTTGGTAAAAGGATCTCTTCCTATTAAGGACATTCAAGTAGACGGACAAAATGTTACGATTACGACAAAAGAAGCATATCCTGAATTAGTTTCAGAGCTTGCCAGTCCATTTTCAGCAATCTATGATACGGAAGCAAAGGGCGATGTAAATAAAACCCCTGTTGGTACTGGACCATATCAAATTAAAGATTATAAGCAATCTCAAAAAATTAAATTAGATCAGAATAAAGACTACTGGCAAGGTAAACCGAAACTAGATCATATTAATGTTACTTATCAAGAAGATGGTAACGCACGTACGAGTGATTTAGACTCTGGGAAAGCAGATGTTATTACAGATGTACCTGTGGAAAAAGTAAAAACACTAAAAGAGAGTGATGAAACAAAAGTATCAAGTGTCTCAGGATTTAGAACAGGCTTACTCTTATATAACCATACAAGCGATAAGATGACGCAACCTGTACGCGAAGCACTCGATAAAGTAATAAATCGTGAAAGTATTGCGAAAAATGTGTCTAAAGGTCATGCTGAACCTGCGACTGGACCTTTCAATACAAAATTAGATTTTATAGAGAATCGACAAGTGCAGAAACAAGATATAGATAAAGCGAAGCAAATAATGGAAGAAGAAGGCTATACAAAAGAACATCCATTACAATTAACAGTTTCAACATATAATGGACGTCCAGAACTTCCCAAAATTGCACAAGTCATCCAATCAGATGCTAAAAAAGCCAATATTGATATTAAATTACGTAATGTGGATGATATCCAAGGTTACCTAAAAGATAAAAGTCAGTGGGATGCATCACTTTATAGCTTTGGTACGATTCCAAGAGGAGACACTGGTTATTTCTTCAACCAAGCGTATAAACCACAAGGTGCGATTAATGCAGGTGATTATGATAATGACAAAGTGACTGCTTTAATAAATCAATTTAATAAAACAGTAGATACAAAAGAACGTCATCGTTTAACGAATAAAATTATTGATATAACTAGCAATGACTTAGCAAATAGCTATATTTCATATAATGATAATATCGTCGGTATGAGTAAAGATGTAGAAAACTTAAAAGCAACTCCTGAAGGCGTCTATCTCATCGATTATAAAGTGGATAAAAAACAATGATATTAAAAAATATACTTTCTAGAATTGGACAAATGATCATTGTATTGTTTGTCCTTTCTACTATCACTTTTATATTAATGAAACTTACGCCGGGAGACCCAGTCGACAAAATTTTACATTTAGATGTAGCTAACGTTTCAAGTGAACAAATTGAAGCTACCAAACAAAAATTAGGTTTAGACCAACCCGTAGTCATCCAATACATTCAATGGTTAGGACAAATTGTGCAGTTGAATTTTGGTACGAGTTATCAAACAGGCGAGCCTGTAATCAATGAATTAATTTATTATACGCCACCTACAGCATTCATTGCTATTTTGACTATCATTATCGTTTTTATTGTAGCAGTGCCATTAGGTATTATTGCAGCGAAATACTATCATACTTGGATTGATACATTGATCCGCACAGTGACATCTTTTACTGTTAGTATACCTTCATTCTTTTTAGGAACTTTATTGATTTATGTATTCGCACAAAAACTCAACTTACTTCCATCATCTGGATTAGATTCGTTAGCAGGCTACGTATTACCTATGATAGCACTGAGCATAGGTATGAGTGCCTATTATGTCAGATTAATGCGTTCTAATTTAGTAGAACTGTACCAATCTAAAGAAGTAGAAGCGGCTCGACTCAGAGGGATGTCTGAACGTTATATTTTATGGAAAGACTTGTTTAAGCCTGCTATTATACCGGTCGTTACAGTCTTGGGTATGTCTATAGGCAGTCTTATTGGTGGCACAGTCGTTATTGAAAACTTATTTAGTATACCAGGTATTGGTCATTTCCTAGTCGATAGTATTAGAGCAAGGGATTATCCTGTTGTGCAAGGTGCAGTTCTTATGATTGGTTTCCTTGTTGTTCTTGCTAACACAATCAGTGACTTATTGTTATTATGGCTAGATCCAAAACGTCGATACAATAAAAATCGTAAAAAGACTAAAGTAGCGCGTCAGGATGGTGAGATGTAATGAAACATATTAATAAACACAATCTCATTTTCTATGGTTTTTCTTTCTATCTCATCGTCATTATAATAGCGCAATTTTTTGTTTCAACTAATAGTGCGTTAGAAGTGCATTTAGGTAATGCTTTGGAAACGCCAAGTCTGACTCATTGGTTAGGGACAGATGATTATGGTAGAGATTTATTATCACGAGTTATCGTTGGGGCAAGGTATACTTTACTCATTAGTTTGATTACATTACTCGTTACGGTAATTATTGGTGTTCCACTTGGTCTTTTAGCCGGTTACAAAAAGGGAATCGTCGATACAGTGATTATGCGTTTAATTGACATTGGACTAAGCATTCCAGAATTTGTATTGATGATTGCATTTGCCAGCTTTTTTAAACCGAGTATTTGGAATTTAGTCATCGCCATTACAATAATTAAATGGATGACATATACAAGACTTACACGTTCTGTAATAAGCAGTGAAATGATGAAACCCTATATACAAATGGCTAAGTTATTTAATGTGCCAACGCGTACAATTATTTGGAAACATTTTTTACCACAAGTTACGCCATCTATTATTGTGCTGATGACTGTTGATTTTGGTAAAATTATTCTTTATATTTCATCACTATCCTTTTTAGGGCTAGGCGCACAACCACCTTCACCTGAATGGGGAGCAATGCTTAATGCTGGACGTGACTATATTAGCTCATATCCATTACTGTTAATTGTTCCAGCAACTTTAATTACACTAACAATTTTATTATTTAATTTAGCTGGTGATGCCTTACGAGATAAATTATTAAAAGGGAAGCGTGATTTGGATGACTAATATACTCGATATATCCAATCTATCAATCAAAGACAATTCAGGTACTAAGCTCATTCATAATATCAACCTAGGACTTAAGCAAAGTAAAGTGAATGTCCTAGTTGGTGAAAGTGGTTCGGGTAAAAGTTTAACTGCCAAAGCACTCGTTCAACGTGTACCACGTACATTAGATATGGAATTTGATGGATTACGTTACAAAAACCAAAGTGTCATAGATATACATACTTTATTAGGCAAAGATATCGGTTTTATTTCTCAAGACTATACACACAGCTTTAATGATCATACAAAATTGGGTAAACAACTTATGGCTATTTACAGAATGCACTATAAAGTTAAGAAAGCAGTGGCAAAGCAGTTTGTCATTAAAGCATTACAATGGGTAGATTTAGTACCTGACCAAGTCATGGACCGCTACTGCTTTAGCTTGTCTGGAGGACAACTTGCTAGGGTACAAATTGCGAGTGTTCTGATGTTAAATCCAGAAGTCATTATCGCTGATGAACCAACCTCATCATTAGATGCGATAACGGGTTATAATGTAATGAACTTAATTAAACATTTAGCGGAAGTGCATCAAGTAACTTTATTAATTATCACACATAATTTATCACACGTTTTAGATTTTAGTGACTGGATTCATGTGATACGTCACGGAGAAATAATAGATTCTAATCATGTTCAAGCCTTTAAAAATCACAATGTAAAACCCTATAGCCTGGAGTTATTTAATTCCCGTAGTCAGCTAAGAAGGGAGAATGCTTATGATTGAATTAACAGGAATAAATTTTAAATATGATCAAGATCCTATTTTAACTAATATTAACCTGACTATAAAAGCGGATGAAATTATTGGTATCGTAGGTGAAAGTGGTTCCGGAAAAACAACTTTAGCGCATCTTATGCTAGGTTTACTTCAACCGACCGAAGGACAAATCATCACACATGGATTAACATTATTACCTATATTTCAGCATGCATATGATAGTTTTAATCCGAAATTTAATATGGGGAAATCCTTAGCAGAACCTATACAGTATTATAAAGGTACGATTATGAGTGATGTACATCGAAGAATGAAAGCAATGATGACATATATGGACCTAGATACTAAGTTGTTGGATAGGTTACCTGATGAATTAAGTGGTGGCCAATTACAGCGATTTAATACAATCCGTACACTTATGTTGGAACCAGATATGCTTCTATGTGATGAAATCACAGCCAGCTTAGATGTTATTGCAGAACAAAAAATGATAGAAGTGCTGAAAGATTATCATCACAGAACACAAAAAGGCATGTTGATGATTTCTCATGATATTGCCTTTTTAAATCATTTGGTTGAAAGAGTTATTGTAATGAAAAATGGCATCATTGTAGACGATTTTAATGTAGAGAATTTATTTAGTAATCAACGACATGAATATACAAAACAGTTACTTTCTATATATTAAGAAAGTGGCTGTTTATTTATATAACATCTACAATCATTTAGAATTTCAAATAGTAATTCTTTATATATTATTGTGTTTAATACAGCTTCCTGTATAATTTAAAATACGATAAAAAAAGGGGACATAAAACAATGAAGAAACTATTATTACCTTTGTTAGTGTTGGTGCTTGTACTTGCAGCGTGTAGCAATGGCTCAGAAGACAAGTCGTCTAAAAAAGATAGCGAAAAAACAACTTACAAACAAGACTCAGGAGATAAAGTGAAAATACCTAAAAATCCTAAGCGTATTGTCGTTTTAGGGGCAACATATGCAGGTGGTTTAAAACAACTTGATGCGAATATTGTAGGAGTTGCGAATATCGTTGATGACAGTAAAGTATTAAAAGAAAAATTTAAAGATGTGGAGAAGGTAGATGCTGAAAATGTAGAAAGCGTCGCGAAACTCAAACCAGATTTAATCATTACTTATAATACAGATGAAAACTTGAAAAAAATGAAAAAAATAGCACCAACTGTTGCCTTTGATTATGCAAAACATGATTATAAAGAACAGCACCTAGAGCTAGGGAAAATTGTTGGCAAAGAAGATAAAGCAAAAAAATGGGTTGAAGACTGGGAGCAAAAAACAAAAGATGATGGTAAAGAAATCAAAGATGCCATTGGAGCAGATACAACAGTGTCTATCATCAAAGATTTTGACAAAAAAATCTATGCGCTAGGTAAAACATATGGTCACGGTAGTGAGATTTTATACGACTCATTTGGGTTGAAAATGCCAGAGACAGTAGAAAAAGCAACAAAAGAAAATGATTTAGCTGATATCTCAGAAGAAGAGCTTCCTAAAATGGCTGGCGATTATGTTGTGACTCCTGTAGCAAAAGGGTCTGACTTATCATTTGAAAATAAAGAAATTTGGAAAAATACTGAAGCGGTACAAAACAATCATACATTTAAAGTAGACGAAGGCATTTATTGGTTGAATGATCCGTATTCATTAGAATATGAACGTAAAGATTTAAAAGAGAAATTATTAAATAGCAATTCATAGTGAGCTGAACATACTGCGAGGACTTTTTATTTATAAAGCCTTCCAGTATGTTTTTTTATTTAAAATTATAGTGCTAGTGGTATGGATGAGTACTTTTTTATTTAATAATGAATGTGTTAATCTTAAGTGAATGCGCTCACTTTTTTAAATGATAAATTATGGGGTTAACAAAACAATCAATCTATAATGTAACGTAAAGCTATAAAATAAACAGCAGAATAAATATAGATGTTAGAGAAGTATTGGGGGATGTTATATGGAACAACAGCAAAAAATAAATAATTGGATTGAAATGACAAAATATGTACACTACACAGAATCATTAATAGAAAAAACGTTAAAACAACAATATCATTTAAGTTTAAAAGAATTTTATGTACTATACGAAATTTTTACAGCAACAGGAAAAAAATATAAAATGAATGATTTAATTAAAATAGTAGATTTGAGTCAAAGTGCAATGTCGCGTTTAATCGTTAGGATAGAAAGAATGGATTGTCCGCTCGTTTTTAGACAAGAATGTGTTGAAGATCAACGCGCTATGTATATCTATCTAACTGAAGAAGGATTAACAATGACTAAAAAGGCGTTGAACACATATGAACAATTGATTGAAAAGATTGACCTATCGCATATTCGTAAGCTCACTCATATTAATGATGATTAATTCATTAAATTTTAGTTTTTATAGTATAACCTAGGAAATAATCACAATGTAAGTGGATAACGGTTCTATAGTTTAAAGTAGATGATTAATGCCCTCTATAGAGTGAAATATAATATGGTGAGTAAAAATAGGGGACGTGTTAAAATGGATATACAATCGGCATGGCTAAATTTACCAGTAAAAGACCTTAAAGCAAGTGAAGTATTTTTTAGTGCAATTGGCTTTAAAATTCAACAAAATGATGCTGTTTTGGATAAAATGAGAGGAATTCAAACGATCGATAATAAAATTATTATGCTTATTGAACGTAGCCAATTTAAAAAAGCATCTCAGCTTTCTAATATAGGCTCAAATGAAGCATTAGTTTCTATTTCTGTATCTCAGTCTCAAGATGTTGATGCATTATTAAATAAAGTTAAAGAAGCGGGCGGTAAAGTATTGCAAAGCGGTACGATGTTAGAAGGGTTTTATGGTGGTTTGTTTAGTGACATAGATGGCCATTTATTTAATATTATTGTGATGTAAAGTAAGTAGTAACATATATTGTTAGGGTTGATAACGAATTTGGAAGGATGTATACCGATGATAAAAGCAATTGCAGTAGATAAAGATGGAACGTTATTTAAATCCAATCATACCTTTGATGAAATATATTTTGAAAAAATATTTGAAGGAATAACAAAACGTAATATCAAATTTATTGTAGCAAGTGGTAATCAATATGCCCAATTACGATCATATTTCCCAGGCAAGGAAGCACAAATTACGTATGTAGCAGAAAATGGCGCCGTTACATACGTTGACGATACATTAGTGTCTTCTTCACATTTTGATCAACAACTTACCTTTGATATTCTGCAGACAATTATGGTGGATTATAATATCTCTGATGTTATAGTAAGTGGGATTAAATCAGCATATGTTAAAAGTGATTGTAGCGATGAATTTATGAATTTTATTACTAACTATTACTACGATATTGAAAAAGTTGAAAACTTTAGTGATATCAAAGATGACCAGTTTGTTAAAGTGGCAATGAGAATCAAAGATGACAATATCGTAAATCAAGTGAAAACTGGTTTGGAAAGTGAATATGCACATGAAATACGAGCCGTGACAAGTGGTGCTGAGAGTGTGGATCTTATTTTACCTGGAGTGAATAAAGGTGTAGCGATTCAAGCACTTTTAAACCAGTGGGGCATAGAGCAAGACGAATTATTAGCTTTTGGAGATGCTAATAATGACTTAGAAATGCTAGCATTGACCACACATAGTTATGCTATGGCGAAATGTAGCCCAGAACTTGAAAAAATAGCTCAACACCGCGCACCATCTAATGATGAATCTGGTGTATTACAAGTAATTGAGAGATACTTAAAGCAACAGGATTAAGTATCAATATAAGTCGAAAATAATTGCATAGCAATTTAAATAAAATAAAGGAAGCTTCCAAGATTTAGATGGAGGCTTCCTTATTTATATGCCTATTATTTTATAATTAATACAGGAAGATTCGCGCTGTTGGCAATTTTATGAGTGACATTCCCAAGAACATTTTTAATGTCTGGCTTTGCACGTTTATTACTCATGACGATAATGTCATATTTATTTTCTTCAACTTCTTGCAGAATAGATTGCTTGATGTATCCTGTACTAAATCTCACGCGAACATTTAAACCGAGATTTTCTAATTTTTGAACAAATGGATCTAGTTTTTTGCCTTTTTCGTTCGCTAATTCTTCAAAATGTTTACCATCATAGCGTACTGAGGTTTGTAAGTCACCTTCAGAAATAACATTGAAAATTGTAATTTCAGCGTCATCTACGCCAGCAGTTAAGTTTTGTAGTTCTTGCGGAACGTTATCGAATGTGTTGCCAAAGTCATAAGCTAATAGTATTTTCTTGTACATAATAGCGCCTCCTTTATTATTTACATACCCTAATAAAGATAATGTAATATGATTTTAAACTAAATAATTACTGAATTTTATACGTCTAACCCTATAATATCATTTATATGCTCATAACCTTCTGTTTTAAGGTATTTTGCCAAGTTTTTATTTAATTTTTTAGTTAGTCCTGGTCCTTCAAATACTAAAGCACTATAAAGTTGTACGAGCGAAGCGCCATGACGCATCATTGTAATGACGTCACTGGTATTAAATATACCCCCAGTACCAATAATTAAGAACTGACCATTTGTTTGTTTATAGGCATAAGAAATGAGTTCTAGATTACGTTCAAATAGCGGTCTACCACTTAAACCACCAGTTTCATGCTGATTGTCAGAATGTAACTGTTCACGTTTCTGAGTGGTATTAGCTAAAATAATGCCATCAAAAGTTTCAACGATAGGGTCCAACATACGACCTAAACTATCTAAATCAAGATCTGAAGTCAGCTTGATAAAAATAGGCACGTTGATATTGTGACTGTCTTTATATGATTGAATTGCGGAACAAAGTTGTGAGAATTCATCTTTGTCATGGAAGCTTTGTAAATTTTTAGTGTTAGGTGAGCTAATATTCACAGTAAAAAAAGTTACATCATTTCTAAATGTATCGATTACTTTTATATAATCTTGATAACGTGATTCATAATCAGTAAATTTATTCACACCCACATTCAAACCTATAGGTACTTGATAGATATATTTACGTAGGTTACTAAGTGCCTTGTTCATACCTAAATTGTTGAAGCCCATACGGTTAATTAAAGCGTTATCCTCAACTAATCGGTACATACGTGGTTTTGGATTACCAGGCTGTGGTTTAGGTGTAACACCTCCGAGTTCTATAGCACCAAACCCTGCTTTCTCTAAAGCTTTAGGAACTTCACAAGATTTATCGAAGCCTGCTGCAAGACCAATAGGATTGTCAAAATGAATACCATGAATTTCTTGATGTAGGGCTGTATGCTCATAATGAAATAACTGTTCGATGACTGGTAATAATTTAGAATGTTTTTGTACGAATTTCAGTGCGTCAATAGTCATGCCATGTGCTTTTTCAGGGTCATATTGAAATAAAATAGGTTTGATTAGTTTATACATGAGATTATCACTCCGTTAATCGAATTTTATATGTATTTAAGCCAAAAGTTAATTTATATTGTTGGCTATATTGAAAATGATGTCTTTAATAGACTAGCATTTTACTGAATATATGCCTAGAGTAAATCAAGATAATTTTAAGAAGTGTCACATAAAAAGTATGACAATAAGCATTATTGATTAAGATATGTTGAAAAAGGTAATAATTAAGTAGCAATATTATAGCTTAATAGTTATGGAGGGGTACAAATGAAACAAGAATGGCAAGCACAACTTCCATTAAATCATATAGAATCTATATCTCCAGTTGGTGGTGGAGATGTGAATGAAGCATTTCAAGTAACAACACCAGATGAAACTTATTTTTTACTCGTGCAACGTAATCGTAATGAAGATTTCTTTGCAGCAGAAATTGCAGGTTTAAACCTTTTTGAACAAGCGCAAATTACTGCGCCAAAAGTGATTGGAAGCGGAAAAATTAATGAAGATGCTTATTTACTCTTAACATTTTTAGATGAAGGCACAACTGGTAGCCAAAGAGAATTAGGACAGCTTGTTGCGAAAATGCATAGCCAACAACAATCATCAGGAAAATTTGGGTTTGATTTACCATATGAAGGTGGAGATATTTCATTTGATAATAGCTGGACAGATTCATGGATAACATTATTTGTGGAACGTCGTCTGGATCATTTAAAAGATGAATTATTGCGGTTGAAATTATGGACAGATAACGATGCTCAAACATATAAACGTGTACGTAAGGTCATTATAGATGCACTGAATAAGCATACGAGTAAACCTTCCTTATTGCATGGAGACTTATGGGGAGGCAATTATATGTTTTTAGAAAATGGTTCGCCTGCACTATTTGATCCGGCACCATTATATGGTGATAGAGAATTTGATTTAGGTATTACTACCGTGTTTGGTGGTTTTACACAATCATTTTATGATGAATATAATAAGCATTATCCATTGAGCGATGGTGCGGAGAAACGCTTAGAATTTTATAGACTTTATTTATTAATGGTACACTTAGTCAAATTTGGAAATATGTATGCGAGCAGTGTTGATCGTTCAATGCAACAAATTTTAAACGATTGATATAAGTAATTGTACTTTGTGAACCTCAGAAATAGTAAACGGCTGTGCGCTTTGATATGAAAGTGCACAGCCGTTTTTTGTGAATATTTATTATAAAGTTATCAATTTAATTTAAATCTAAAGTATTCATGTTTTCACGTAATTCATAGACTTTATCTGGCGTAATGTCTTCACCTAAAGGATCAACGACTTTCAAAGTTGAAAATGTGTTAACAACTTGTCCACGAATCATTTGTAAATATTCTTGTCTTAATACATGTTGTTCTTGTTTTTCTTCAATGCTCAATGTTTCAACTTTTTCTTTATTTGCTAGTATATTAATTCTATCTAATAGTGTCATAATTTTTTTCCTCCTGTAATTCATGAGGTGGAAAGTGTGGAATAATATAATTTCCAACCTCTGTTAATATATTTTTATAAGTTCTTTCATTTTCAACTAAGTGGAGCATAATATGATTCGTACCTATACGCTCATATGATTTTAATATTTTTATTAAAGTATTTCTACCTAAGCGATAACCACCTTTAATAGGTTTAACCAACTCATTTGGATTCACAGACAAATCGATAACAAGTGGATGCATAAAAGGTTTGAATACATCATTTTGATGCCAATCTAGTAATAATTTCTTTTGCTGCTGAAAATCTTGTGGGTAAAACATCCAGCCATCCATGTGTTTCTTTAGCCAAGACATATTTTGTTTTGAATAACCAGTAGCAAACATTGGAATATGCTTGTGTTTTGGTAATATTTGTAAACCGGCATCCTCATATAATTCAAATATAGAATTTGAGATTTGCGGTGAATGTGTTTTCCATAAATCGTTTATAGAAGTTATCGCTGTTTGAAATTGTTCAGTTAAATGGTTTGTATTTACTTTAAAAGCTGGAAATTCGAATGATCGATCTCCTGTAGCAACGCCTAATAATAATCGCTCATTTGAAATCAAGTCAAGAGAAGTAGCAGCTTTCGCTATATGAATTGGATGACGTAATGTAGCAACAATACTAGATGTTCCGAGAGCGATTTTTGATGTCTTGGCGCTGAGATAAGTTAAAAATACAAACGGATCGTAGTTTGTCGTTACATTTCCTAAATGTGGGCTATAAAGCGGACTGTCCCGTACAAAAAGGCTCGTAAATCCAAGTGTTTCAGCGTATTGCGCTAAATCAACTTGATGTTCCAACGACAATGCGATGTGTTCAGAATTATCAAAAGGTAACGTTAAGCCTAACGTCAAATGACCCTGTTGAAAAGTCCGTTTGAAACCATTGTGTTTTTGAATTGTTGTCACGTCTATCCCTCCTAACTTTATTTAAGCAACAAGCATTATCTAACTAACACCTGTTGTTTAAATGAATTGTATTACGTTACGAGATATAAAGCAAACAACATGTTTATATATTTATCGTTTAAACAACATAAAGAGAAATGTGTTGTTTTGAAAATGATACTATTTTAGAAGATAGGGTATAACCTAAGAATATACTATTAAAAAAACTTATAAATTAAGGTGATATATTTTCAAAAACTAATATTATGATTTGATTATTTTTGGAAAATTCTTTAAATTTTAATAGTATAATATATTTTAATGGAGGGTTATTTATGTTTATAAGAAAAATGATAGGTAGTATAGCTTTTTCTTTAGTTATGTTATCTGCAATTGCACCATTTAGTAGTTCTGCAGCTACGGATACTCAAAATAACGATACAACGAATCAGCAAACACAAACACAACAAAATGATAATACAACCAATAGTCAGTCATCAGAAGTTATGCCAAGGGTCATATTACCTGATGAAGACAGAACACAAATTAAAAATACCACTACAGGCCATTACCAATCAGTAGGCTACATTAATATGGGAGACAATATAGCGACAGGCGTAGTCATCGATGAAAATACTGTATTAACAAATAAACATGTTGCTAATCTTTCAAACGGTGATATGACATTTGCACCTGCAGCTAAAAATGAAGGTTCATTTCCGTATGGTGAGTTTACTGAAAAAGATGTCCAAGCTTACCCTGGTCAAGAAGGCTTAGTACTTGTACATTTTAATACTAACGATAAAGGACAGTCTGTAGGTGATGTCGTACAACCCGCAACAATCCAAGATGCATCAAGTGTTAGTAAAGGTGATCCTGTGACAGTAACTGGCTATCCGGGTGATAAATCGTTAGCTACAATGTGGGAAAGTAAGGGAGAAGTATTAACAAATAGCGGCACGCAACTTACATACGGTGCGAGTACATTTGGCGGTAACTCTGGTTCTGCAATCTTTAATGCGAATAATGAAGTAGTAGGATTACATTACGGTGGCGTAGAAGGTGAAAGTAATAATGGCGTCGCATTAACTGGTGATGTATTAGACTTTATTAATGAAAACAAAAAATAGTTTCTTGAAAAATTTTAAGCCTCTAGAACAAATAAGCATTGCTTTAGAGGCTTTTTTGTAGGATTTATTTTAATACGTGACTCATAAACAAAGGAAGTGCTTTTTCGATATAGTTATGTGCAGAAGTGTTGCTCGTATGAAACCAATGTTTAGCTGTGCCATATAGCCCCCACGATAAAAAGCGAGCACTTGTAGCTAAGGCTTCTCTATCTTCAGTTGGATGTTTTTGTACGATTAACGTTAAGAAAATATCTTCCAGTTCTTCTTTTACTCTCTTTTCAACTACTTCACCATATGCAGCACTATTTAATTTACATTCATTATGTGTTTCTTCAATATAACTCGTAATTGTGATAAACGTTTTGCATAATGTTTCTTCATTAAGTTCGGAAGCAAGGGTTAAGTTATCGTTTAAATTTTTAAGAATGGTTTCTGACAATGTATAATCCATAATGTCATATTTATCATAAAAGTGAGCATAGAATGTAGCACGGTTTACAGTTGCGCGTTCAGTTATATCCTTCACTGTAATGGTTTGTAACTTCTTTTCTTTGGCAATGTCACGAAAGGCATCCATCAATAATTTTTTTGTTCTGGTAATTCGTGGATCAACATGTGTTGTGGTCATTGACTTCACACCTCCTTAAATAAGTTGCAAATAAGATAATTTATACAAATTATCTGGCTTTAGTTCATGAATGTCAATATGCTTGATTTGTAATGAGTAAAAATAAATATAAAACGGCGTGCTTTAACATGAATTGCATTGTTTCATAATTGGTTTATTACTATGGTTTTCGGTTTGAATATTGATTAGTTAATATTGTTACTACCATATTAAAAAGTAGTATGATAGAAATGTGGCAAGATTTCGAATTGGAGGATTAGAATACAGTAAGGTTTACGTAGAAGATTCTTGTTATAGCGAATTTTTAAATGAACTTTCAGTATTAGCTATTGTTTTAATTTTGAGATTTGAAATGAGCAACATATCTAAAATATTTTGATTGGAGTGAAGCATATGACTAAAAAGATTATTATGGATTGTGATCCAGGACATGATGACGCAATTGCTTTAATTTTAGCTGGTGCAAAAAATAGCTCACTTGATGTCTTAGCAGTAACTACAGTGGCAGGTAATCAATCTGTTGAAAAAAATACAAAGAACGCATTGAATGTGCTTGAAGTTATGGGAAGAGGAGATATCAATGTCTCAGTTGGTGCAACACGTCCGTTAATTAAGCCAGCTTCATTTGCCTCCCAAATTCATGGCAATACTGGTTTGGATGGTCCGAAGTTACCTGAAGTGCCATCTCTTAAACCCACACCAGATCATGCTGCTGATGTCATTATTAAAACATTAAAGCAGAGTGAAGAACCAGTTACCATTGTTGCTACAGGACCGTTAACTAACATAGCAACTGCATTAATTAAAGATCCAAGCATTACGCAATATATCGATTCTATAACAATTATGGGCGGGGGCACATTCGGTAATTGGACGCCTAACGCGGAATTCAATATTTGGGTAGATGCTGAAGCGGCGAAACGAATCTTTGATAGTGGAGTGACAATTAATGTATTTGGGCTAGATGTCACACACCAAGTATTGGCAACGGATGAAGTCATTAATCGATTTAAGCGTATCGACAATCAAATTGCTAAATTTGTCGTTGAACTTTTAGAGTTTTTCAAATCAACATATAAAACACATTTTAATATGGATGGTGGCCCAATACATGATGCTTGTACAATTTTGTATTTATTACAGCCAGACTTATTTACGATGCAACATACACACATAGATATTGAACACCAAAGTCCGCTTACATATGGGACGATGGCAGTCGATTTAAATGATATTACGCATAAAGAAAAAAATGCTTATTTCGCTACTGCAGTGGATGTAGAAAGCGTATGGAAACTAATGGAAAATATGCTTGGAAGTTATAGTGCTTAAAATAATATATAGCTTTAAGGTCGTTGAAGCATAATCTGAAATAATTTGAATGAAAAGTCATTGTATAAATAATATACGATGACTTTTTTGTGACATCAAACTAAAGTATGAGCCGTTTTCAAGTTGTATGATTAGCGTATCAAAACTATAAAAAGTATACTAATATATCACAACTTAAATATAATAAAGGTGATTTGAATAGTGAAAAATACGATAAAAACAATTGTTTTACTTATTATTATTATAGTTCCGTTAACACTACTCATTATTAACATCGACGACATTCAAGACAGTATGAATAAAACTTTTACAGAAGAAAGCAGTAACGAGACTGATGAAGATAATGGTAACTCATTTAGCATGTTATTTGATGGAAGTAGAGAAACAGAAACATTTGGTGAATACGAGAGAAGTAATTTTGATGGTAAACATTATGGTATAGATTATCATTTACCTAAAGATACGCCTATAAAAGCTGCTTCAGATGGTACGGTAACACGCACATTTAATAACGAATTAGGTGGGAAAGTCTTACAAATTTCGGAAGCAAATGGTCAGTATCATCAATGGTATATGCATTTAAATGATTATAAGGTTGAAGTAGGTGACAAAGTGCAAGCTGGCGATGTCGTTGCACTTTCAGGCAATACTGGCGAACAAACCACAGGCGCTCATCTTCATTTCCAAAGAATGAATGGTGGCGTAGGTAATACGTATGCCGAAGATCCTAAATCATTTATAGAAAAACTGCCTGATGGCGAAAAAAGTTTATATAAAAAATAATAAAAAGTTTTGGTAATATGTTGCCAAAGCTCAGAACGTAGACAAATCAAATGCTGTAAAGGCATTTGATTTTTTTTATAGATGTTTTTCCTTGAGACAATCTTTGTTCATTAATTTCAATGGTCAATTATGATTGGAAATGTAGGGAATATCTTTTCTCTAATTTAGTTATAGATTCAATTTTATTTTCGTTTGTCTTTACATAATTTCAAACAATGATTGATTATATTATTATTATTTTAAAAAGTGGCAGTGATTTGGGCAGACTTCTGCGGGAAAAGCACTAGCTGAAGACTACAGGCTGAGGCTGTCCCCGCGGAAAGAGTGCACAAAAAATGCCAACAAAGTCGTAGGCTTTGTCGATATTATGAAGCTTTGCAGTTGGCAAAGCTTTCTGTATACACATTAGTCATTGATGTCATATATGGAATCGTAAGCTAAATAATCTTGATGTATGGCTTCCCATAAATAGAATGCACCAATAGATGCACAATGCTTCCAACGTTCAGAACATAAGGCAAGCTGTGCTTTTCGTTGCGCTTTAGTTGTACCGTACAACCATTGCGCTGATCTTTGCAGTCCAACATCATGAACAGGGACAACATCTGGACGCTGTAATGTAAATAATAAAAAAACTTCTGCAGTCCATTGCCCAATACCTTTTACTTCAGTTAACGTACGAATAACTTCATCGTTGCTTAACTTGTGCAAATTTTCTAAATCTAGTTTTCCATGTTGTATATGTGTTACTAAATTATGAATATAATTAATTTTAGATTTAGATAAACCAAAGGATTTCATTTGCGTATCTTCAATTTCTGACAGTTTATCAACTGTCCATTCATCATTGATAGCATCTGTTAGCTGTTCGAAAATAGATGCGGCCACTTTTACCGTGATTTGTTGTCCTATTATAGAGCGAATTAAAGATTTTAATGGGTTAGGACGAATATTGATTTGAAGATTGCCGACTTTTTTAATCAGTAATGCTAATGTTGCATCTTTTTTAATTAATTGTTGAACACAGTCATCTTGTACATGAATATTCCATGAGGTCAATTCTAACACCACCTTATTTTAGCAAGTCTTGCAGTACGACAGCTTGGTTATGCTCTTCATCTTTAGCTGCAAATAATAAAATAATATCTTTTTTAGTATTAGATTTGATTTCTTTAAGTTCATTAAATGCTTCTTGTTGATTGTCATTTTCACGTAATTCTTTTTCATATTTTTCTTTGAAAGCAGCATACAATTTAGGATCATGATCGAACCATTTTCTTAACTCAGATGTAGGCGCAAGTTCTTTTAACCAATAATCTAAATTTGCATCCTCTTTAGATACACCTCTTGGCCAAACGCGGTCTACAAGTATACGCACACCATCTTTTTGTTCTTTATCATAAATTCTTTGAATGTGAATAGTCATAGCATTCATCCTTTCTAAAAAAACTATTACAATACTTAATTACCTATAATGAATATAGAAAAACATAATTACTTTAATTATAGAAGAAAGAGAAAGGGTATATAGATATAAAGAGAGAAATAGGAGTGAGTTCAATGACAAATTTCGATAATGTGCAACCACCTCAACAATTCAAATATCGAGATAACGATGTATGTATAAAAAACTATTATGAATTTACATGTAACAATCGTATTTATTTCACTGAAAAATTTCACAAAGATTTAGAGAATCATTTATACAAATTCAACATTGAAATTATATCTGCAATTGATGATTATGGTCTAGCAATGGATTTTAATGAAGTTGATAAGTTATATAAAAAAGAAATTGAACCTTATTTAGACGGAAAATTAGTCAACGAAACATTGCCGGATATGAATACAACAGCTGAAAATATCGCTTTTTGGATTTGGGAACAATTTGATCGCTTATTACCAGAAAATAATAAACTGCAAAAACTAGAATTTTTTGAAACTGAAACACAAGGACTCGTAATAACTTCTGAATTAATGGAAAAATAAAAGTTATTATGGAAGAAACTAAAAACCATTAGAAACCAACTAAATATATAATTAATAGCCGATAGATTACTTAATCGTTATCTGTGGGCTTTTTAGTTGTTGTTTTACTAGATTATTTTAAAAAATTAAATATGAAATAAATATTCTGAAAATTAAGATAATGTGATATATTAGTAATTATTACAACTTAGGAGGAACTGCTATGATGAAAGTCAGTCCGAAACAATTTATAAATAATGTATTATCAGGTGTAGCAATAGCGATTGTTGCAGGTCTGATTCCAAATGCAATTTTAGGTGAATTATTTAAATTGCTTTCACCAAAGTATCCAATATTTGAAACAATGTTACAAGTTGTCGAAAGTATACAATTTACAGTACCACTTCTTGTAGGAGCATTGATTGCAATGCGCTTCAATCTAACGCCATTAGCTACAGCAGTAGTTGCAAGTTCGGCATTTGTTGGTAGTGGGGTTGCACAATTCAAAGATGGTGTATGGATGCTTGTAGGCGTTGGGGATTTAATCAATACAATGATTACTGCAGCAATTGCAGTGTTTTTTATATTAATAGTAGGAGAACGTTTCGGTAGTTTAACGCTAATTATTTTACCAACAATTGTTGGAGGCTTGGCTGCATTAATAGGCGTACTCATACTGCCATACATACAAATGATTACTACAGGTATAGGTAATTTAGTAAATTCATTTACAGAATTACAACCTATATTAATGTCTATGCTTATTGCACTTGCATTTAGTTTCATAATTATTTCACCGATATCGACCGTGGCTACAGCCCTAGCCATAGGTATAAGTGGTCTAGCAGCTGGTTCTGCTTCGCTTGGCATCGTAGCATGTGAAGGTGTACTTGTTGCAGGCACAATGAAAATGAATAGACCAGGCGTACCGATAACGATTTTCTTAGGTGGCGTTAAAATGATGATACCGAATATGGTAAGACATCCTATTATTTTATTACCGATTTTTACAAACGCACTTATCACAGGGTTTGTAGGTGGGCTTATTGGCATAGAAGGTACTAAAGAATCAGCCGGATTTGGTATTATCGGGCTTGTAGGGCCAATTAGTGCCTTTAAATTTATGGAAGACTCGATATTAATGAATTTATTATTAGTATTTATCACGTTCTTTGTAGTTCCATTTATAATGGGGTACTTAATTAATCTTTTCTATATGAAGGTATTAAAACTGTATGATAGTAACATTTATAAATTCTTAGCATAAAATGTTATATGTTTTGGATATGAAATGAGTAACGAATTGTAATAAACTAACAGTCAAATTGATTTTTTGAAAATACAGTTAGATAATCTAAAAGGCCACATAACAGTGGTCTTTTTTTATTTTTACAAAAATTAGTGCAAGTTTCGCGCAAAATTATAATTTTTATGTTGAATTTTAATTTTACAGTTGGGTAACAGTAGATGGTTTTGTAATATTTCAGACTATATAAAAAATTAGTATGAAAATTGACGTGAAGCGCAATATAATAACATTTAGAGATATATGAAAAGTATATTTTATTTGTTTAGAGCGTTACAAAACAAAACGGTTATATTTCAATATTACAAAGAGAAGCTGTATCTGTAACGTTTTGTTATCTAAGTGTAATATAATTGAACGGAATTTATGGTATATTATTTGTGGCGAAAAAATAACACATAAAAATTAATTGCTTGAAGTACATAGGATAATTTAATTAACGAAAATATAATTTTACTTAAAAAGATTTAAATGGAGGATTTTTTAATTATGAAGAAGACAATTTTAGCATCATCATTAGCAGTAGCATTAGGTGTAACAGGATACGCAGCAACAGCAGACAACAATCAAGCTCACGCTTCAGAAGAAAGCATCGACAAAGCGCATTTAGCTGAATTAGCACAAAGTAATGCTGCAGAATTAAATGAAAAACCATTACACGCTGGTGCATACAACTATGATTTCGTATTAGGCGGTTATGAATATACATTCACTTCAGACGGTCAATCATGGTCATGGGAATATGATGTAGCAGGTGCTCAAACTGCATCTTCAAACGTTTCTACAAACACAACTCAAGACGTTAGCGCACAAGCAACTACTAATACTAACGAAAAAGCAGCAAGCGAAGTAAGTACGCAACAACAATCAAATAATGTTGACGTAAAACCAGTTGCAGCTCCTAAAGCTTCAACTACTACAAAAGTTGAAACTACACAAACAAGTGCAACTACTAAAACTTACGAAACTGCAAAATCTTCAGCTGCTTCAACTGGTGGATCAGTTAAAGCTCAATTCTTAGCTGCTGGTGGTACAGAAGCTATGTGGAATACTATCGTATTACCTGAATCAAGTGGTAATCCAAATGCTGTTAACCCATTAGGTTACACAGGTTTAGGACAAACTAAAGAAGCTTGGGGTACTGGTTCAGTAGCTACACAAACAAAAGGTATGATTAACTATGCTGAACAACGTTATGGTTCAATTGATGAAGCACTTTCATTCCGTTCTCAAAATAACTGGTGGTAGGTTTCAAAGCATTAAATCATAAAATTTATTGATATAGATTAGAGAGTGACTCACAAGAGTCACTCTTTTTTTATACTTTAAAGTTTATTGACAAGGGTGAATATTCTGATAAAATTAAAGCTAATTAAATAAATGAAAACTTATCCAGAGAAGTTGAGGGATTTGGCCCTATGAGACTTCAGCAGCAGACTTATGTCGTAAGTACTGTGCTACTTCCAACAAGTGACATGACTTGATAGATAGGTGACATGTGAAAACTATATGCCACTTCATTGGGTATATAGTTTTTTTATAGGAGGACTTTTTAATGTCAATTTCAGATAGATTAGCACAAATTCCTGATAGTTACTTTGGTAAAACAATGGGGCAAAAGGTTGAACATGGGCCTTTACCATTAATCAATATGGCAGTCGGTATCCCTGATGGCGAAACGCCAAAAGGTATTATTGATTGTTTCGCTGATGCGATACGTCTTCCTGAGAATCAGAAGTATGTAGCATTTCATGGTAAAGATAGCTTGAAACAAGCAATTGTAGATTTTTATGAAAGGCAGTACCAAGTAGAATTAGATAAAGAAGATGAAGTTTGTATTTTATATGGAACGAAGAATGGTTTGGTAGCGCTTCCAACATGTATCGTTAATCCTGGAGAAAATGTATTGCTACCGGATCCTGGTTATACAGACTATTTGGCAGGGGTGATGTTGGCTGATGCACAACCTGAGCGATTGGTACTTAAACCACCGTATTATTTACCTGAATGGGATAAAGTAGATAAAAAAGTGCTAGCTAATACACGTCTAGTTTATTTAACTTATCCTAATAATCCAACTGGCTCAGTGGCTACAAAGGCTGTATTTGATGAAGCTGTTGCAAAATTTAAAAATACGAAAACTAAAATTGTTCATGATTTTGCATATAGTGCATTTGGTTTTGATGGTAAGAATCCCAGTATGCTGCAATCTGAAGGTGCGAAAGATTTGGGAGTAGAAATTTTTTCCTTATCTAAAGGTTACAACATGTCAGGATTTAGAGTGGGATTTGCAGTAGGGAATAAAGATATAATACAAGCCTTAAAGAAATACCAATCACATACACACGCTGGTATGTTTGGTGCGTTACAAGATGCAGCTACTTATGCATTGAATCATTATGATGATTTTTTAGAAGAACAAAATGAAACTTTTAAAAAACGTAGAAATCAATTTGAAGCAAAACTTAATGAAGTGGATATACCATTTGAACCGATGAAAGGTGGCATTTTCTTGTGGTTGAAAACACCCCCCGAATACGATGGTGAAACGTTTGTTGACTATTTATTACAAGAACAATCTATTCTTGTTGCACCTGGCATACCTTTTGGTGAACATGGGCGTAACTATGTACGTATTTCATTGGCACTTGATGATCAAGCATTGTTGGAAGCAGCAGAACGTATTCAATCGCTTAAATATCTTTATCAATAATAAAATAGGAGTGAATTTAGATGACAAAAATCAAACTTTTTGGCGTGCGTGAAGAAGATATTCCCTACATAGAAGCATGGGCAACAAAATACAAAGTAGAGGTTGATTTAGATAAAGATTTACTTACTTTAGACACAGTAGATCGAGTAGAAGGGTTTGATGGTTTATCTTTATCACAGCAAATTCCTTTAGATGAAACAGTATATAAAAAATTACATGATTTTGGCATTAAACAAATTGCACAACGTAGTGCAGGTTTTGATAGTTATGATTTGGATTTAGCTCAAAAATATAACTTGATTATTTCAAATGTACCTTCGTATTCGCCACATTCAATTGCAGAGTATACAGTTTCTCAAGCACTTAATTTAATTCGTAATTATAATGATATTCAACAAAAAACAGCAACTTATGATTTCAGATGGCAACCAGCGATATTATCACGTTCTATCAGAGATTTAAAAGTCGCTGTAATCGGTACGGGGCGCATTGGTTCTATTGTAGGAAAAATTTTTGCTCGAGGGTTTGACGCGGAAGTTGTGGCATATGATATTGAACCGAATGAACAATGCCAAACATATTTAACTTATAAAGATAGCGTGACTGAAGTTGTAAAAGATGCAGACATTGTCACTGTACATATTCCAAGTAGTAAAGAAAATGACTATTTATTTGACGAAGATTTATTCAAAGCATTTAAGAAGGGCGCTGTGTTTATCAACTGTGCGCGTGGTTCTATTGTAAAGACAAGTGCACTTATAGAAGCTTTGGATAATGGAACGTTAAAAGGTGCAGCGCTTGATACTTATGAGGGTGAGAAAGGATTGTTTCCTAGTGATCAAAGAGGCACTGAACTTAAAGATGATATTTTAACTCAATTAATTGAACGACAAGATGTTATACTGTCTCCTCATATTGCATTTTATACAGATGCAGCAGTTGAAAATTTAATTGTGGATGCACTAAATGCAACATTAGAAGTATTGAACACTGGTGATACAGCCCTCCGTGTTAATACATTATAAAGGGTTTTTAACTCAGTATTAAAATTAATATAAACAATAAAAAAGTGGGCGCATCAGAGATGAGGCGTCCACTATATTTGTGTGCTATTCATTTATTTTACATCATAACCTTGGTCTTCAATTGCTTCTTTCATATGAGACATTTCGACTTTGCTGTCATCATAATCTACTTTAACGTTATTTTCTTCAAGGTTAACATCTGCTGTTGTAACACCATCAAGGTTAGTAAGTGCTGACTCTACTGCTTGTTTACAGTGATCACAACTCATGCCTTCTACTTTAATTGTTTCTGCAGTCATACAAATCACCTCCTTAAAATAATGAATGTCTCTATCATGATTATTTCAAAAATGAATTATAATTTCATGCGTTTAAGTCTCAATGCATTAGTGACGACACTCACAGAGCTTAACGCCATTGCAGCGCCGGCAACCCATGGTGCGAGTAACCCTAATGCGGCAATCGGTATACCAGCTACATTGTAACCAAATGCCCAAAATAAGTTTTGACGAATATTGCGTATTGTTGATTTACTAGCTTTCATGGCTTTCGGAATTAATAATAAATCGCCGCCAAGAATTGTAACGTCAGCAGCTTCGATAGCAACTTCTGTACCGCTACCAATTGCTATACCAATGTCTGCTTGTACAAGTGCTGGCGCATCATTGACACCATCACCAACCATGGCTACTGTCTTGCCTTGATCTTGTAGCTCTACAATTTTTGTGGCTTTTTCTTCAGGTAATACCTCGGTGATTACTGTGTCGATGCCTACCTGCTTTGCAATAGCTTGTGCAGTACGTTCGTTATCTCCAGTGAGCATCACGACTTCAATATCTAAATCATGAAGTTGCTGAATTGCTTCACTTGTTGAAGCTTTAACAGTGTCTGCAACAGCGATTGTTCCTTTTAATTCGCTATCTATGGCAATCATCATCGCTGTTTTTCCATCTTGTTCAAAACGTGATAATTGTGTTTCAGCACTGTTTATTGCAATGTTTTCTTCTATCATAAATTTACGATTACCAACACATAATGATTTACCATCAATTGTCGCTTTTATACCGTGGCCTGGTATCGCTTCGAAATGTGCTACTTCTAAAAATGGAATGTGATTCTTTTTAGCGTAGTTCACAATAGATTCAGCTAAAGGATGTTCAGAACCTTTTTCTGCACTTGCGAGTAGTTGTAATACTTTATCATCACCATCAAAATCAGTGACTACGGGTTTACCATTTGTGATTGTACCTGTCTTATCTAATACAACAGTATTGACTTGGTGTGTACGTTCAATATGTTCGCCACCTTTAAAAAGAA
Source organism: Staphylococcus sp. OJ82 (assembly GCF_000294465.1). NCBI lineage: Bacteria > Bacillati > Bacillota > Bacilli > Caryophanales > Staphylococcaceae > Staphylococcus > Staphylococcus sp. OJ82. Next base: position 164,629 of record NZ_ALPU01000003.1, read on the forward strand.
TACCGTTTTCGGCAGCTTTTCCAGTACCTACCATAATAGAAGTAGGCGTAGCTAACCCAAGTGCACAAGGGCAGGCGATTACGAGTACTGCGATTGCAGCAACTAATGCTGGTTCGAATTGTCCTGTTTGTACGAGTGTAATCCATACAATAAATGTGAGTAAAGCAATGCCAACTACAATCGGTACAAAATAGCCAGAAATAATATCAGCAAGACGTTGAATAGGTGCTTTAGATCCTTGTGCTTCTTCTACAACTTTAATAATTGAAGCGAGCGCTGTGTCTTTGCCAACTTTAGTTGCTTCTACTGTAATAGACCCATTTTTATTCATTGTGGAACCGATGACGTTATCATTTTGAACTTTCTCAATTGGTATAGATTCACCAGTTAACATAGATTCGTCTATAGAAGTGGTTCCTTTAATGACTTTACCGTCTACAGGTATTTTCTCACCAGGTTTAATGATAAGGTGATCGCCTTGGACAACCTCGTTTAATGGAATCATAAGTTCTTCTCGATTACGTAACACGCGTGCTTCTTTTGCTTGAAGGTTGAGCAATTCACTTAAAGCATTTGTAGTTTGTGTTTTTGCGCGCGTCTCTAAATACTTTCCAAAAAGAATCAATGTGATTAGTACTGCACTCGTTTCAAAATATAGATGCGGTGTATAATTTGTAAGGCTTAGCCATTTTATCATTTCGTATAAACTATAGAAGTATGCAGCACTTGTACCTAAGGCGACAAGCACATCCATGTTGGCAGAACCATTGCGTAAATTTTTATAGGCACCTACATAAAATTGCCAACCGATTATAAATTGAACAGGTGTTGCTAATGCAAATTGAAACCATGGATTCATAAAGATATGAGGAATTTGCATACTGAAAAGGTGTACAAACATTGTAAGCAATAAGGGTGCTGCTAAAATTGCTGAAATAATAAGTTTAGTGCGTTTGTGTTTTAACTCTTGTTCTTTTTGCGAACTTTTCTCAGTGGCTGCTTGTTTTGGTTTTGCATCATAACCTATTTTTTGAATTTTTTTAATCAAATCATCAATAGAAGTCATTTCTGGATTATAAGCAATCGTTGCGTTTTCAGTAGTTAAATTGACATTAGCATGTTCAACACCAGCGTCACGGTTTAATACTTTTTCAATCCTATTCGAACATGCGGCACAAGTCATGCCTATAACATCGAGTTCTGCTTTTTCAGTTAAGACGCCATAACCTGTTTTTTCAATGGAGTGCGTAAGGTCATCAATCGTTGTCGATTTAGGATTGTAAGCAACCGTTGCTTTTTCAGTTGTAACGTTTACAGTGGCGTCTACATCATTAATTTTATTTAAGTTTTTCTCTATACGATTTGCACACGCGGCACAAGTCATACCGGTGATACCTAAAGTCGTTTTTTTCTTTTCAGCCATGAAGTGAACCTCCTTTCATACATGTAACTAAATATTGGTGACAGAGTCGTTTTTTAAATTTCTATATTTTTAATATACCCCCACTAGGTATAAAAGTCAATTTTTGTGTTTGAAAAAAGAGATTGAAATAAAGGCGTAGTTTTAAAAACTTACCAATATTTCAATCTCATAGATTCATATTTTATAAAAGATGTTGTTTGTTTACTTTACTTAATTCTGAAACAATTTTACGACTGTCTTTATTGAGGTGTTGTACATAAATTGTATTTTTTTTCTTATGATAGTTTTCTATTAAAGTATCAATCGCATTCACTGCGGAATCGTCCCATAAGTGAGCTTGACTAAAATCTAAGTAAATTATTTTATTGCGTAATTCCAAATCAAGTTGATTCATCATAGAATCTATAGAGACAAAGAAAATTTGACCTTTGATTTTGTAGTGAATTGTCTCATCGACTTCTTCGTAATCTACAGTAACATTTGAAATTTTTGTAGCAAAACAAAGGGCACTTACAATGACACCAACGATAACACCTAAGGCAAGGTTACTCGTGAATAGTACAATAGCTACAGTGAGTACCATGACTAACGCATCAGTTCGTGGTGCTTTTTTCATAAATTGAAATGAATGCCAATCAAACGTTCCTACAGATACCATAATCATGATACCAGCTAATATAGGCATAGGAATTTGAACGACCCAATCCCCAAACACGATAATTAAAACAATCAAAAATACACCAGCTGTAAAAGTAGAAAGACGTGTTGTTGCACCAGAGCGTACATTAATTACGGATTGACCAATCATAGCACAGCCACCCATAGCACCAAAGAACCCTGTAATAAAGTTGGCAATACCTTGTCCACGTGATTCTCTATTTTTACTACTATACGTATCAGTTGCTTGGTCTACGATACGTGCAGTCAATAAACTTTCTACAAGTCCAACAATCGCCATAGATAAAGAATAAGGCAAAATAATTTGTAATGTTTCTAAGTTAAATGGCACATCAGGAATGAAAAATTGTGGCAATGAACGTGTGATTTGACCTAAATCACCAACAGTTTCGACTTTTGCGCCAGTCGCTAAGTAGACAATAGTAAGTACAACAATTGCGATAAGTGGCGCGGGAATTTTGTTGAATACGCGTGGCAATAAGTAAATAATTAGTAGTGTAGTAATAACAAATAAATATGTAGGTATTGATATACCAAATATATGCTTGATTTGTGTCATGAAAATAAGAATGGCTAAAGCGTTGACGAAACCAATCATGACAGAGTTTGGGATGAACTTCATTAAACGTCCTACCTTTAACACACCAAATATAATTTGTATAATACCCATTAAAATTGTTGCTGCCAGTAAATATTGAACGCCATGGTCCTTTACTAGTGGCACAATGACTAAGGCAACAGAACCTGTAGCTGCTGAAATCATTGCTGGTCTACCACCAACGAAAGAAATAACAACTGCTATAATAAATGAAGAGTATAGACCGACCATAGGATCTACACCGGCAATGATAGAGAATGAGAGGGCTTCAGGAATGAGTGCAAGCGCCACAAGGATACCAGCTACGATATTGGTGCCCGGAGCAGTGAGCCATTCTCTTTTAAGTTTATTTAACATCTTCTTGTACTCCTTATTTAAAATTCAATTAGACTATTATATCATATGACAGAAGTGTAGATTTAAAAAAATAGAATCAACTAAATTTCATATAAGTGACAAAGTTGTCATTTAAAAATAGCTTTTTGTTAGTTATATCAAACGAAAAGAAAAAATTAATTAGCTATGATAGTTATATAGAGAAAAAGATGACGAGGAGTGAACAAACATGTCGATATTAAAAGTAGAAGGACTAACAAAAAAGTACGGTAACAGACATCAGCAACAAGAAGTATTAAAGGGGATAGATTTTTCAATTGAAAAGGGTGAATTTGTTACCATAATGGGGCCTTCAGGTTCTGGTAAAACAACACTTTTAAACGTCTTAAGTTCTATTGATTATATAACGAGTGGCACAGTTGAAATTAACGGTAACAAAATAAATAACATGAGTAACAAGGCGTTAGCAGATTTTCGTAAAAAAGAGATAGGTTTTATTTTTCAAAACTATAGTGTATTACACACATTAACGGTAAAAGAAAATATCATGCTTCCTTTATCAATTCAAAAAATGTCTAAAGCAGAAAAAGAAAATAATTATAATGAAGTAACAAAAGCGCTAGGTATTCATGAACTGGGTCATAAATATCCTAATGAAATTTCTGGAGGGCAACAACAACGTACTGCAGCAGCACGCGCTTCGGTACATAAACCTGCTATTATTTTTGCTGATGAACCTACTGGCGCATTAGATTCAAAAAGTGCACAAGATCTTCTAAACAGGCTTGAAGATTTGAATGAAAGCATAGATGCAACGATTGTAATGGTGACGCATGATCCAGTGGCAGCAAGTTATTCTAATCGTGTCATTATGTTGAAAGATGGCAGCGTCCATTCTGAAATTTACCAAGGTGATGACTCGAATCAAGCGTTTTACAAAAATATCATTCATATGCAAACTGCTTTGGGTGGTGTAGCAAATGAGTTTTAATCAGATCGTAATTAAGAACTTCAGACAAAACATACGGCATTACGCGATGTATATATTTTCATTGATTGTCAGTATTGTATTATATTTTAGTTTCGTAACATTAAAGTATACAGAGAGTATAAACAACGTAAATTCAATGTCTATTATTAGAAAGGGTTCTGAAGTAGGATCATATTTCTTATTTGCGATTATACTCGTATTTCTAATGTACGCAAATCAATTATTTATAAAACGACGGACACGTGAATTTGCTTTATATCAATTAATAGGTTTAACTCGAAAAAATATTATGCGCATATTATTAATTGAACAAGCTGCAATGTTTTTAATAACAGGGTTGATGGGCATAATTATTGGTGTCTTTGGTTCGAAAATTCTCTTAATGATTGTACTCAAGGTATTAACTATAGACACGAGTGTATCATTAACGTTCCAATTTCCTGCTGTTATACAAACAATTTTGTTAATTATCGTGTCTTTCCTATTGATTATGGCACAAAGCTTCATCTTTTTACGTAAGCGCAGTATATTATCAATGATGAATGATAGTACAAAATCTGAAGCAACCCAATCTAAGATGACCGTTATTGAAGTTATCTCAGGCATTTTAGGCATAGCCATGATTGCTTTTGGCTATTATATGTCTACTGAACTGTTTGGCAAATTCGCCGAGCAATTAATGTACGCGCCATTCGCCATTTTATTTTTAACTATTATAGGTGCATATCTATTCTTTAGAAGTTCAGTGTCGCTGATTTTTAAAACATTGAAGCGTTCAAAAAATGGTAATGTTTCTATAACAGATGTTGTATTTACGTCTTCAATCATGCACAGAATGAAGAAAAATGCATTGTCACTCACAATAATAGCGACGATATCTGCTGTTACTGTTACCGTACTGTGCTTTGGTGCAATCAGTAAGTCAACGATTGACGATACAGTGAAGCAATCCTCACCACAAGATTTTAATTTCTTGGAAAATAAGCAAGCCCAACAATTTGAAGATAAATTGAAAAAAAAGGATATAGGTTATAACAAAATATATAAAGAAGTTACTGAATTAAAAGTAACTAAAGAGAATTTTTATGATTACAGTAGTAATTTTGGTGAAACTGATAAAATGTTTATAACAAGTAATAAATATTTTAATGATAAGGATATTACGGATCATAAAGCGAAAATGATAAATATGGCTTCATCCGCAAGTATAATGAAATTCAATTTAAATACAAAAATTCAATTTGATACTAAACCAGTGGACACATTTAAAGTGATTGATGCTAAAAAAGAAGTGAATTTTAAAAACGATGTCAGCTTTGCTTCACCTGTATTACTCATAAGTGAACAGCAATATAATCAATTGAAACCACAAGGTGAGGAAACACGTACTCAATATGGTTATGATTTAAAAAATCAAAATAATTGGGAAGAAGCTAATAAAATGGCCCATTCGGTTCATTCTGATATCTACCCTCAAAAATTAGTACGTCAAGAATTGAATGACTCTGCGGGTATATTATTATTTGTTACATCATTTTTAGGACTAGCATTTTTAGTTGCGTCAGGTTGTATCATTTATATTAAACAGATGGATGAAACAGAAGATGAGATACCAAGTTTCCGTATATTACGCAAAATTGGATACACACATAGTGATATGCTCAAAGGGTTAGGTCTTAAAGTAATGTTTAATTTTGGACTGCCACTAGTAGTGTCATTATTACATGCATATTTTGCAGCTAAAGCATTTATGTTAATCCTCAGTACTACAAATATGTTACCTGTCTATATTGTTATGGGTGCATATTCAATTGTTTATTGCATATTTGCAATTATGTCATTTATCCATTCAAGTAGAATCATTAAACATTCTATCTAAATCCAATTAATAATCTTAAAGCTCAGTCAACACACTATAGCGGCACTGTTATAGTGTGTTGTTAATGTATTCATTTTATATTGCTCAAAACTAATTAAAAATTCAAAATGTTTGTATGTGTTCTGAAGTGGTATCTAGCAAGTAATAGGTGTAAAAATGGAGGTATACAAATGAACTTAACTGAATTTCATAAACAAATTAAAGGTTATACACAAGATAGACAACCAGGAATTGAAAAAGATATGAATCCACAGCCACTTTCAGAAATGAAAGATTATAAAAGTGGTGGAAAATTGAACGGGAAAGTTGCTTTGATTACCGGCGGAGATTCAGGTATTGGGCGTTCAGTGGCAACACTATATGCTAAAGAAGGCGCAGATGTCGCGATTGGATATTATGATGAACATGAAGATGCTGAAGCGGTAGTAAATCGTTTGGAATCTTTAGGTGTAAAAGCAAAAGCCTATGCACATGATTTGAAAGATGTTGCATCATCACAAGATTTAATTGAAAAAGTCGTAAATGATTTTGGTGGACTCAATATATTAGTTAATAATGGTGGCGTTCAATTTCCAAAAGATAATTTTGAAGATATCACACCAGAACAAGTAAAAGAAACATTCGAAACGAATATTTTTGGAATGATGTTTTTATCTCAAGCTGCAGTACCACACTTAAGTGATGGCGATGCGATTGTTAATACCACGAGTGTGACAGCTTATAGAGGTTCGGGACATCTTATAGATTATTCAGCAACAAAAGGCGCGATTGTTGCATTCACACGCTCATTAGCAACTACGTTGATTGGAAAAGGTATTCGTGTTAATGCAGTGGCACCTGGACCAATTTATACACCATTAATTCCAGCAACATTCACAGAAGACAAAGTTGAAAATCAAGGTTCTGATACACCAATGGAACGTAGAGGGCAACCAGCTGAACTTGCACCATCTTATGTATTTTTAGCAACGTACGCAGATAGTTCGTATATTACAGGCCAAGTTATCCACGTCAATGGTGGAGATTATATGACATCATAAATTTATATTATTATACGATTTTTATCGAAATATGTCATTATGCTTTTTTTACACTTACCCTTTAAAAATTTATATTTTTTCACAAAAAAGGGAGTGGGACAGAAATCTAATTTTTCTAATAAAATTTCGTCGTCCCACCCCGGCACAGCTGACTATAAAATGGAATACAAGAGCTTTAGCTCTTGCATAAGAACTACTTGTCTTCATAAATGAAGTAGTAGTTCTTTAAAAGCTTGATATAAGCGCATTTTCAATTCAGTTGGCCACTGCCAATATAAAAAAATGAGGCTAAGACATGTCATCATGTCTCAGCCTCTTAATTTATTTGTCTGAAGGTTGTCTTGGAAAACCTATTTGTTTGAAATTTATGTTAATAAGGTACGACAATTACAGTATCGATACGAAATTGGGACAAGGTTGACACCTAGCATATCAGATGACGTTTATTCTGTAATTATCTAGAAGAAAGTTGATAAACTTTAAAAGAAATCAGAAGGGATAAGATCATCGAATTGTAAGTGCTTTAATGAATCGAAATTCACACTTTCTATACTTTGAAGCAATTCACCATTTTTAGCTTGGTTATAATAATTAACTGCTTCTGCTTGCACGTCATGGTCCTGGAATGTTTTAACTACGCCTAATATCAGTAATACTGCGATAGCCCCTTTAATGATTGTCTTCATAATAAATGACTCCTTCTATAAGTTTATACTCTTATTCTATACCGTTTTGTACTTTGTGACATGCGTCCCTAGTATCGAAATTATATCATACCTTAGTTGTATCCTAACGATACAAACTATTAAGAACTTTCTTTTTATAAACCAAATACAATAGGTAACCAGAAATATACGAATAGTGATATTACCACAATTGCACACATGTTTAAAATAAATCCACCTTTAACCATATCTTGCATTTCTAATTCATCAGAACTAAATACCGCAGCATTTGGTGGTGTTGAAATTGGCAACATAAATGCGCACGTTGAGGATACTGCGACAATTCCCATAATAATAAATGGATCTTGGCTAATTGCTGCGGCTAAACCAATACTGATTGGCATTAACATATTGGAAACTGCCGTATTAGACATCACTTCTGTTAAGAATAAAATAGACGTCGATAATACGATAACGACAAGGATTAATGGTAGTGGTTCGACGAAACCTAGCATGCCACCAAACCATTTTGTCAGTCCTGAATCTTCAAATGCAGCAGCTAAGGATAAGCCACCACCGAATAATAGCAATATACCCCATGGTAGTCTACTCATATCATTCCATACGAGTAATGCGCCGTTAGAAGATTTTGCAGGAATAAGGAAGAGCAATACAGCACCTAACATTGCGATAACTGTATCTGATAAATTTAAAGAAGCAGGCAAGAGACCGCCACCAATCCACAAGATACTAACGAAAAGGAAGACAATACCTGTTAACTTTTCTTCTAAACTCATCGGACCTAAATCATGTAAAGCTTTCTTTGCAAAATCTGAAGATATTTTATCGGAGTCTTCAATTTTAAATAACCATTTTGTCATTAACAAGTATAAAATGATTAACAAAATAATTGTCAACGGTAAGGCAAATGACATCCATTGTGCAAAGGACACTTCTCTATTTAAAGTAGAGGAAGCGATGGCTGCGAAAACCGCATTTGGTACTGAACCAATAAGCGTTGCTAAGCCACCGATAGATGCTGAATAAGCGACAGTTAATAATAATGCTTTCCCGAATTTGTGGGCTGATTCTGGTTTGAGGAATTGTGCCTCTTTAATTTCTTTTATTAATGCTAACGCAATTGGCAACATCATGAGTGCGGTTGCTGCATTTGAAATCCACATTGAAATAAATGCAGTTGCAATCATCGTACCTAAAATAATACGATTACTATTTGAACCCATCAAAGAAATGATGGTCATAGCAATGCGTTTATGTAAATTCCATTTTTCAATGGCCAGTGCGATAATAAAGCCGCCCATATACATAAAGACGATTGGATCAGCATAAGCACTCGCAGCTACTTGTTCATTTGTCCCGCCACTCAAAGGTAGTAATATCAATGGAATGAGTGACGTAGCGGGTATAGGAATTGCTTCTGTAATCCACCATGTAGCTACAAAAAGTGTGACTGCAAGAACAGCACGTGGTTCATCCGCTAAACCTGTAATACTGGGTATAAAATAAAAAATGATGAAGAGTGATGGCCCTAAGATTAAACCGATTTTTTCTTTCATTTGCAAAAATCCCCCCTTGTTATTGTCTATAGTTGCAAGAATATCAATTTAAAAAGAGCAAAACAATGTATTTTTTCAGAAAATTATAAAAATTAATGAAAAATACTGGTAAACTGTATTTAATATCTTAGAATAAAAATTTATTTCAAAGGGGGAATGTTCATGGTATTAGGTGCACTTATAGCTAAAGATGACACGTGGATGTTATGGGCAATTATTATAGTTTGGGCAACAATAAGTTTATTCCTAGAACAGCGATACAAGTGGGCAAGTACAATTTCGGGAGCTATTATAGCGCTAGTGGGGGCAATGCTCTTATCAAACTTTAAAGTGATACCAACGAGTTCACCGGTGTATGATACGGTATGGGATTTTATCGTGCCACTTTCTATTCCATTATTATTATTTAGTTCAAACATTTTAAAGATATGGAAAGAAAGTAGACGATTATTATTCATTTTTATGATTGCTTCGGTAGGGACAATGATAGGTACAGTGGTCGCATTTCTTACTTTAAATCAATGGATACCTTACCTGTCTAAAATAGGCGCCATGATGACTGGAAGCTATATTGGTGGTGGCGTGAATTTTGCAGCTTTAAGTTCTAAATTCCAAACACCTGGAGACATGGTTTCTTCGACAGTAGTTGCTGATAACAGTGTTATGGCACTGTATTTTATATTACTTATAGCCATTCCATCAATGCCTTGGATAAAAAAGTATTTTACTACTAATTATAAATCCGAAACGACACCTGAGACACAACAGTCATTTTGGCAACCAAAAAAAATTCAATTATTAGATATTGCATTTTCAATGGCAAGTGCCATTGCACTTGTAGCGATTAGTTTCAAAATAGCAGAATTGATACAACTATGGGTACCTAAAAGTAATCTCATATTAACAATCATTGTATCTTTCTTTGGTGATTCTTATTTATTGTTAACAACACTGACATTAATAGTTGTTGCTATCTGGGGAGATTTCTTTGAGAAGTTAGCAGGTGCATCAGAAATCGGCACTTTCCTTATTTATATATTCTTTGTAGTCATTGGCACGCCGGCTTCATTTGCTACAATTATTACAACTGCACCGTTGTTATTTGTTTTTGTCATTATTATTTTGATTTTCAATTTAGGTTTAAGTCTTATTTTAGGTAAGCTCTTTAAATTTAAAATTGAAGAAATATTGTTAGCAAGTAATGCAACTGCGGGAGGGCCTACTACTGCAGCAGCTTTAGCTATTGGAAAAGGCTGGTCAGGTTTAGTGGGCCCGATACTTATTATTGGTACATTAGGTTATGTAATAGGAAATTATGCTGGAACAATGATGTATCAATTATTTATTCATCTAGGATAAATTGTAAAAGGTGTTAGAATATGTATGTATATTTGACGGAACTTAATGATGGAGGGATATATGTATGAACGAAAAAGAAAAGATGTTAGCAGGTGAATGGTATGATGCTAACTTTGATGAAGCTTTGGATGTTGAAAGGAATAAAGCGAAAGATCTTTGCTTTGAATTAAACCACACAAAGCCGAGCAATTCAGAAAAACGCAATGCAATTTTAACTGACTTACTCAATGATAAGCCAGATAATTTAGAAATATTAAGCCCATTCCAAGTAGATTATGGCTACAATGTTTTTTTAGGAAATAATGTATTTGTAAATCATGATTGTTATTTTATGGATGGCGGAAAGATTTTTATTGGAGATAATGTTTTTATAGGTCCGAAATGTGGACTTTATACAGCTGTTCATCCTCTTCAATATCAACAGAGAAATATAGGGTTAGAACAAGCATTACCTATTAACATAGGAAATAACGTGTGGTTAGGTGCTAACGTTATTGTGTTGCCGGGTGTTCAAATCGGTGATGGAGCAGTCATTGGGGCAGGTAGTGTTGTGGCGAAGGATATTCCGGAAAATGTACTAGCAGTCGGAACACCAGCTAAACCTATAAATAAAATAGATAATTAATAAATATTTAACAGAAAAAGCTGTGGTAACATTCATTACGTAATGGATATTACCACCATTTTTTCATTGTACATAGTGTAAATAATCATGAAATATAAAAATAATCTACAATAGTCATTATCATTAAATCGTGTAATATTAAAAAACAAATTAAAACAATGTAGAAAAATGTTCCGCGGTGCTTAAATTTAAAATAATAAAATTGTTCGGAATATAATAGTGAAATGTGTTAAGATATAAAAATGTGAGTGAAAAGGTAAGTAATATAATTGTAGATGAATATATATAAGATAGATGAATCTGATTTTTAGAAAGGAATCGATAAATCTGCTTATAGTTAGAATTGAAACAATTATGTCCACACAAAAACATAACTACTTCAAGAAAAGGAAAGAGGCATTTCAAAGATGGATATATTAATTGGAACTTTGTTTTTAGTTGTAGTGTTAGCGTTATTTACACTGTTTACATATCGAGCACCTATGGGTATGCGTGCGATGGGTGCTTTAGCAAATGCTGCAATTGCAACATTCTTAGTTGAAGCATTTCATAAATACGTAGGTGGCGACCTATTAGGTATTAAATTTTTAGGTGAACTGGGCGATGCTGCTGGAGGTCTTGGTGGTGTAGCTGCAGCTGGACTTGTAGCATTAGCTATTGGTGTTTCACCTGTATATGCTTTAGTTATAGCTGCCTCATGTGGAGGACTAGATTTAATACCTGGTTTCGTCGCTGGCTATGTTGTTGGTTATTTAATGAAATACGCGGAAAGAAAAGTACCAGATGGTATAGATTTGATCGTAGGTATTTTAATTATTGCACCTTTAGCAAGATTAGTTGCGACTGGTATTACCCCGTTAGTTAATAATTCACTATTAAAAATAGGTGACATCATTCAAAGTTCTACAGAAATAAACCCAATTATTATGGGGATTATTCTTGGTGGTGTTATTACAGTAGTAGGAACAGCGCCATTAAGCTCTATGGCTTTAACGGCATTACTTGGTCTAACTGGTATGCCAATGGCAATTGCTGCTATGGTTTCTTTCTCTTCTTCATTTATTAATGGCACAATGTTTAATAAATTGAAATTAGGCGATCGTAAATCTAGAATTGCTGTTTGTATTGAACCATTATCTCAAGCAGATATTGTGTCGGCAAATCCTGTTCCAATATATACTGCGAATTTTATAGGTGGTGCATTAGCCGGAGCGGTTATCGCTTCATCTGGAATGATAAATGATGCTACTGGTACGGCAACCCCACTAGCTGGTTTCTTAGTCATGTTTGGATTTAATGATCCATTGAAAATTTTCATTTATGGTGCAATTATCGCTGTTATTGGTCTAATTGTAGGCTATGTATGTTCTAAACTTTTCAAAAATTATCCAATTGTAACGCAAGAGGATATAGAATCCCGTTAAAACATACGTTGTAATGCGTTGTAGTATAAAATCTTGAATAAAAAAGGACGTTTAGATTTTTCAGATGAAATCTAAACGTCCTTTTATTTTTTGAGATATTTGAAACAGTAATAGATAACTAGTTATTAATCACCAATTTGACTATTAAGTATATCTGTAATAAACATATGTCCTGGTGCATGGGTAATCATTAATTCTGGCTTGGCATCTAGAGCGATAGATTGTGGGGTCACACCACATCCCCAAAAGACAGGAACTTCATTTTCCTTTATTGTGGCAGGTTCTCCAAAATCAGGTCTTGTAATATTATCAATACCTATTTTAGATGGATCACCAATATGTAGCGGTGTCCCATGCATATTTTTAAAGTGTGTAGTAATTTCAGTTGCTTTAATGGCTTGCTGCATTGTCATCGGGCGCATACTTACTGTGATATTACCTGCAAATTCGCCACTTGGTTCTGCGGGTATATCAGTGATGAACATAGGTACATTGTGATCTTCTTCAATATGTCGAATCGGAATGTCGGCTTCTAATAAGGCATGTTCAAAGGTAAAACTACAACCGATTAAAAAGCTGACCATATCATCATTAAATAGATGCGAGACATTTGTTGGTGATTCAACAAGCTCGTCATAACGATAGACACGATATTCTGCCACCTCTGTGCTAATATCTGCTTGTTTACCGTAGAAAGGAAAGGTAGTAGAACCTTTTTCGGATACATCTAAAAGTGGACATGTTTTAGGATTTCTAAAACAAAACTTTAAAAAATCATATGCGTAGCTTGAAGGTAGAATAACGACATTGGCTTGTACGTATCCTTTAGCCATACCACTGGTAGGATCAGTAAGTTCTCCATTACTAATCATTTCTCTTAGTTTATGTGGCTGTATATTATCTAAATTCATAAAACCATCCCCTTAATTTAAAACTTATCGTTAGTTTAGCAAAAATAAGTCATAACAGTTAAATATATGTATATTACAAGTTTATAAAAATGCCCCTCCATTAGCTAGAGAATAGGAGGGGTGAATCATTTTATTTGTCGTTATTATTTTCGTCTTTTTTATTATTTCTATATTGTTTGTTTAATTCAGCTTCTTTTTCATCATGAGTTGTGCTTTGCTTATCATTTGCTGAATCGTCTTTTGAATCGTTAGTGTCATCATCTTCACGTTGCTCAAGTGGAATTGAATAATCTTTATCATCATCTATATGTGTCATTTTAAAATGTTTCGTTGGTTCTCTACGCAATGCACGCATTAATGACACAATCATTAATAGCAAGATAATAGAGAACGGAAGCCCTGTGACAACAGAAGCGGTTTGTAAACTTGTTAAGCCACCAGCAATTGTCATAGATACTGAAATTGCACCGATTAAAATACCCCAAATGATTTTGTGCTTCGTCTTAGGATTTGCTATGCCACCTGTTGCCATGCCTGAGACAATATGTGTTGTTGAATCAGCACTTGTGACAATAAATATAAATATCAGTGCAATTGCTAAAGCACTCGTAATGTCAGCAAGAGGGAATTTAGATAACAATTCAAATAACGCTACGGTGTAGTCTTGATCAACAACGTTAGCAATATTATCATTCTCTTTGAGTGCAATTTTAACTGCTGTACCCCCAAAACCAGCAATCCAAGTAAATGAAATTAGCGGTGGAATAATGAGTACGCCAACGATGAATTCTCTTATCGTACGTCCACGTGAAACCCGCGCAACGAAACCACCTATAAATGGAGACCATGAAATCACCCATGCCCAATAAAAGACTGTCCATTGTTGAATCCAGCCATTGTCTCCGGTATATGGACTAATACGTAAACTATATTCAATAAAATGGCGTAAATAATCACCAATTGCTAAAGTGTAAGATTCGAAAATGAATTTTAAATCACCAAAAATGAACATAAAGATAAGAAGCAAGGCACCTAATCCTATATTAATATTACTTAGCCATTTGACACCTCTATTTAAACCAGTTGCTGCAGAAGTTAGGAAAATAGCTACCATTAATACAGTGATTGTGATTTTAGTAATATTATTATTAGGTATATTAAAGACATGTTCTAACCCACCGCTAATTTGCATAATACCTAATCCAATTGAGGTTGCGATACCCATCACTGTCGCAATAATAGCTAAAATATCGATGATGTTTCTGTAAGGGCGCTTATATGCTTCGCCAAATACAGGCTCCATCGCTGTTGAAATTAGCCCGTTACGATTTTTTCTGAATTGGAAATAAGCGACAGTAAGACCGGCAATTGCAAATATAGACCATTGTGAAATACCCCAATGGAAAAATGTATAGCCCATTGCGACTCTTGCAGATTCTGCCGACTCATCTGCGACTGTGCCTGGGAAGGGAGAATGTAAATAATGACTTAATGGTTCAGCGACACCCCAAAAGACAATCCCTACACCTAAGCCTGCTGAAAATAGCATTCCAATCCAAGAATGCATAGAAAACTCAGGCTCTTCATCATCTCTACCTAATTTAAAGCGTCCATAACGAGATACAGCTAACGCGATTAAAAAGATATCTAAAATAAAAATAATAACTAAGAATAACCATCCGAAAGAATTTGATATGTAGTCATAAACTTGTTGTGCGTAGGTTCCAAACCCCTTTGGGAAAATACCAGCAACTAAAGTGATGAGTAAAATGATAGCTACTGAAATAATGTAGACCAAATTACGATTTTTTGTTTTTCTCTTATGCTTATTATTCATAACGCTATTTAATCATTCCTTTGTTTATTTAGATTATAATTACATACCCTTATTATTATTTTGTTACTCATTGGACTAAATTCGTTTGTTTTAAGTATTTAAATACAATAGAATAGATTGAGCAATCATATTATTGCATAACGTTATTTGTGAGGGGTATAGCATTAACAAAGCTAGAAGTAAATTCCTGAGGAGGAAAATTATGAAAAGAACTGTGGAAAAAATATTAACCTGGGTAGGCATTATCCTACAGTTTATCTTAATATTTTTAATGGCTATCGTTACGCCATTTTTAAATGATGCGAGCGTAAAAGATTCACTCATACAATCAATGAACAATAGTCAAGAATTTAATCAGGTATCAAATCAAATGACACCATCTCAATTATTAGATATGGCGAGTAGCTTGTTTATTGTAGCTTTAGGAGCAGTTATCGTATGTACAATTATCGCAATTATATTTGCGTTATTAATTAATAAAATTCCTAAAGTGTCGGGTGTTGTACTGATATTAATTGCAATTGTTACAGTATTTACATTTAATTGGATTACTGCATTATTGTGGTTAGTAGCTGGTATTTTACTATTAGTAAGAAAAGCGCATAAACCGAGCTATGAAGGTGTTACGAATTCAAATAATAGAAACAATACAGACAATCATTATCAAGAGCGAAATACTGAATTAAAAGATGAATCACCAGAACATCAAACTGATGATAGAGACTTTACAAAGCAAGAGAAACTAAGTGATGACAAAGACGAAGCGGTATCGACTTCTGATGATTACACGTATCAACGTCGCCAAGATCGTAAAGATAAATAAAGTAGGAGTATTTCATGGTGAACGTAAATTGATAAATGGTGATACTATGAAATAATAAGATAAAGAAAGAGGACTAGCTGATTGTAAAATACAGCTAGTCCTCTTTTAATTATTGTATTTGATATATAATTTGTTAATTTATTAATCCATCTTGCCGTGTTTATAACTTTCATACACTTTGTCGTAATTGATGTGTCCAATCCCACCTACCATAAATTTTCCGAATTTGAATAAGTTGAATACATATGCTAGACAAACTGATATTGTGACTGTGAGAATGAAAGTGAAAGCAATGTTTCTTAATGAACTATCCGCTCTCAATAAGCCTAAATCATGCACAAAGAAGTAATGAACTAAATATATACAGAATGAGTAGTTACTTATGAATAATACGAATTTTGGAACATATTTGACATAGGATGAGAATAAGAAAAACAGTAAGATCACCATTGTGACATAAAATGGTATATCAAAGCGTTTAGATTCTACCCAAGTACTAACACCGAATAAATAGTTACTAATTAATATACCTGCTGACAAGATTGCGCCAAAAATAATAAGCCAAGTATATTTTTTAATATTCTTCATGAGGGACTCATAGTATATGCCTGTATAAAAACCAAGTAAGAAATAACTAATCCAACCTAAAAAGAGCATCCAACCTTCTCTTCCCCAAAACAGTCCTAAAATTGGATTTTCTGATGGGGGTACAAATTCTCTAAATGCCCAATACAATGTGGCGAATATTGTTGCACCAATAATTACAGGAATAGGTTTCCATTTAATTATGTATTTAGCAAAGAGAATGTGTAATATATAGAATTGGAAAATAATTACAATAAAGTATGTCACAGCGCCACCATGGAACATCGTGTTTGAAACATGCCCAAAGTAATCTTCTAATGTCTCAGGTTCAAAATAGAAATATGAGATAGCTAGATTAACCACAATATATGGAATGCCTAAATAAATCAATTTGTTTTTAAAGAAACCAGGTTTTGTTTTAACGTGATAATTTTTCGCTAATAAAAATTCTGAAATGAATACAAATAATGGCGTACTAAACATTAGCAATAATTGAAATATTCTAATAGCAGTGCCATGGCCCACAAAATCCATTTTGGAAAATGTAGTTGTAATCGCATGAATGAGAACAATACTTAAACAAGCTATAGTACGCATCCAAAAAATAACAGACGTATATGTTTTCATAAATAGCTTAACCTCTCGATTGTTCCTTTTTTGAAAATAAATATTGTTATGATTATATTCAAGTTTAAATAATAACATACGTAATGAGAATTCAGTGTAAATATTAAGATGAATTTTATTAAATTAGCATTTACTATTTATATGATATTAACAATAAATATCAATGAATATAATAGCAAATTTTAGGGAATAATGCGAAATAGGTGAGATACGATTTAATTAAAAAAAGTGATTGTAAGCGATTGCATTTGTGGTGTGATACATATACAATAAAATCAAGAGTGGAATAATTCCATTCGTGTTTTCTATTTACAAACTGACATGGGGGTAGAAAAATGGTAGTTAATTATCAGAATGAACCAGGTATCGATTTTACAGACAGTAAAAATGTAGAATCATTTAAAGAGGCTTTAAAGAAAGTTAAAGGTGAATTAAATCAAAAAATTCCTTTAGTAATTAATGGGGAAGAAATATTCACAAAAGATACGTATCAATCTATCAACCCTGCCAATACTACTGAAGTTATTGCAGAAGTTTCAAAAGCAACTCAAGCAGATGTAGATAAAGCATTTGAGTCTGCAAACGAAGCTTATAAATCATGGAAGAAATGGTCACACAAAGATCGCGCTGAATTTTTACTTAGAGTATCGGCAATTATTAGACGTCGTAAAGAAGAAATCTCAGCAGTGATGGTTTACGAAGCAGGTAAACCATGGGATGAAGCTGTAGGTGACGCAGCAGAAGGTATTGATTTCATTGAATACTATGCGAGATCAATGATGGAATTAGCAGACGGTAAACCAACATTGGATAGAGAAGGAGAACATAATAAATACTTCTATAAACCAATTGGTACTGGTGTTACAATTCCACCATGGAACTTCCCGTTTGCAATCATGGCTGGTACGACATTAGCGCCAGTAGTTGCAGGGAACACAGTACTTTTAAAAACAGCAGAAGATACACCATTAACTGCATATAAATTAATTGAAATTTTAGAAGAAGCTGGATTACCAAAAGGTGTTGTTAACTTTGTACCAGGGGATCCAAAAGAAATAGGTGACTATCTTGTAGATAGCGTACACACGCATTTTGTAACTTTCACAGGTTCACTTGCTACAGGTACTCGAATTTTTGAAAGAGCTGCAAAAGTACAAAAAGGACAAAAGTTCTTAAAACGTGTTATTGCTGAAATGGGTGGTAAAGATGCAATCGTAGTTGATAAAGATATCGACACTGATTTAGCAGCAGAATCTATTGTAAGTTCTGCATTTGGTTTCTCAGGACAGAAATGTTCAGCGTGTTCTCGTGCAATCGTACACAAAGATGTATATGATGAAGTATTGAAAAAATCAGTTGAATTAACTAAGAATTTAACATTGGGCAATACTGAGAATAACACGAACATGGGACCAGTTATTAATAAAAAACAATTTGATAAAATTAAAAATTATATTGAAATTGGTAGCAAAGAAGGTAAATTAGAGTTCGGTGGTGGTACGGATGGTACTACTGGATACTTTATTGAACCTACAATCATCTCAGACTTAAAATCAAGAGACCAAATCATGCAAGAAGAAATCTTTGGTCCGATGGTTGGCTTTGTTAAAGGCAACGACTTTGAAGAACTATTAGACATTGCTAACGATACAGATTATGGTTTAACAGGTGCTGTAATTACTAATAATCGTGAAAACTGGATTCATGCAGTTGAAGAATACGATGTAGGTAACTTATACCTTAACCGTGGATGTACTGCAGCAGTTGTTGGCTATCACCCGTTCGGTGGTTTCAAAATGTCAGGTACTGACGCTAAGACAGGTAGCCCAGACTATCTATTAAACTTCTTAGAACAAAAAGTCGCTTCAGAAATGTTCTAATTAAAATTATAAAATAATTTAAAAGCCTCTCATTGCTTTGCAGTGAGAGGTTTTTTGGCGTGAATTTATTGTTTTACGTCTTTACTTTGATATTAATCATTTTATGAAAGATTTCATCTATTTCGTGTGCCGGGCGTTTAATATTGTGGTCGCGCATCCACTCCATAAAGCCAAATAAACTTGCGCCATATACATAAAAAATCAGTTCGATTGGAACACTCGGATCTACAGAAATACGTGACATATTATCTTTAATGTCATTTTGTAATACACGGATGAAATAATTTGTAATCGTTCGTTCAAAATCTTTGTCTTCTATTTGCTTTTCTTTAACTTTGTTAAGTTCATCGATATCTGTTATTGTTTTTTCCATAATAGTAAATGGATTGTTAATGCGTTCTTTAAAATCAATTGAAAAATAATCCTTCATTAAATAGGTAATTAAATAAATAAGTAAATCATATTTATCGTAAAAATGTTTATAAAAAGTTGTTCGATGTACCAAAGCTTCGTTGCAAATTTGGTTTACGGTAATTGTTGAAAAAGGATGTTTTTCCAAGAGATCATAAAAACTTTTAGACAGCGCGCGTTTTGTTTTAATAACACGGAGATCTTTTTCATTCATTCTACACTTCTCCCTTTTTGTAGTTTAAATAGACATATTGGCATAATTAGTTCTTTTTATAATACGACTTAGCTTGTAAAATGTTAATATAAATAATCTACACTATATGTATAAACTATAACGTTGATTAAATTAGGAGGCAATAGTTTGGCAAAGTTTTTGTATAAATTAGGTTCGTTTATTGCAAAACATAAATGGTGGAGTGTTGTTGCATGGGTCGTTTTACTCGCAGCAATTATTATACCACTTACAATAAGTTCACCTAAATTTGATAATGACATCACTATGAACGGTTTAGAATCACTCGATACAAATGAAAAAATAGAAGATGAATTTAACCAGGATAGTGAAAAAGCACAAATAAGAATTGTATTTAAGAGCGATTCTGAAGATGGCATAGTTAAGGAAGATATGACTAAAGATATCAAAGACACATTGAATGACATTAAAGACAATGATGATGATATTAAGAATGTTTCAGATCCTTATGATAATAAACAAATAAGTAAAGATAAGACAACTGCTTTTGCGGATGTCAATTATGATGTGTCTGCTACAGCTTTAAAAGCAGATTCTAAAGATAATGTAAAAGATGAAGTTGAAAAATTAGAAGATAAACATAATGTACAAGCTGAATTAATGGGTTCAGGAATGGAGTCTACTGAAATTGGCGGTGCTTCAGAAATAATAGGTATTATCGTAGCATTCGTTGTATTATTAATTACGTTCGGCTCATTCATTGCGGCAGGTATGCCAATTATCAGTGCATTACTTGGCTTGGGTACAGGCGTAGGGATTATTTCATTACTTACTTACGCGTTTGATATTCCAAACGTTACATTGACGTTAGCCGTTATGATTGGACTTGCAGTAGGTATAGATTACGCACTGTTTATACTATTTAGATATCGTCAAATAGTGAAGACAGAACCAGATCATATTAAAGCTATCGGTTTAGCTGTAGGTACAGCTGGTAGTGCTGTTATCTTTGCTGGTGTAACTGTAATTATTGCAGTTTGTGGGCTAGCCCTCGTTGGCATAGACTTCTTAGCAGTCATGGGCTATGCGTCAGCTATTAGTGTATTAGTAGCGGTAATTAGTGCTTTAACATTATTACCTGCAATCATCAGCATTTTCCATAAGAGCATTAAGCCTAAACAAAGTAAATCAGAATTTAAAGGCGATGTTGATACAGCTTGGTCAAAATTTGTTGTAGGCAAACCTTTAGCAGCAGTCTTAATTGGACTTATTATTTTAGTAGTAGCAGCAATCCCAATTAGTGATATGCGTTTAGGTATTCCAGATGATGGTATGAAATCGGAAGATACGACACAGAAAAAAGCATATGATATTATTTCAGACAAATTTGGCGAAGGTTATAATGGCCAAATTGCTATGCTTGTGAATGTTAAAGATAAGAAAGATGATCCTCAAGCATTACAAAAAGATTTACAAGATCTGACAAAAGATATTAATGGTATGGATAACGTGGATATGGCGACGCCTCCTCAACTAAGTGATAGTAAAGATTATGCCTTAGTTGCTGTAATTCCTGAAAAAGGACCTAACGCACAATCTACAAATGATTTAGTCCATGATTTAAGAGATTATAATGACGATGCACAAGATAAATATGATTTCAAAACAGAAGTGTCTGGTCAAAGTGTAATCAACATTGATATGTCTCAAAAATTAAATGAAGCAATTCCATTATTTGCGAGTGTTATCGTAGCTTTAGCATTTATTCTATTAATGGTAGTATTCCGTTCAATTATTATTCCATTGAAGGCAGTACTAGGATTCGTATTATCATTAGTAGCAACACTTGGCTTTACGACATTAATCATGCAAGAAGGATTCATGTCTGGTCTGTTTGGTGTTGATACGACAGGCCCATTACTCGCATTCTTACCAGTAATAACAATCGGTTTATTATTTGGTCTCGCAATGGATTATGAAGTGTTCTTAATGTCACGTATCCATGAAGAATACAGTAAGACACGTAACAACGAACATTCTATTAAAGTGGGTATTAAAGAAAGTGGCCCGGTTGTGGTTGCTGCAGCATTAATTATGTTCAGTGTGTTCATCGCTTTTGTCTTCCAAGATGATGTGATGATAAAATCAATGGGTATAGCACTTGGTTTCGGTGTATTATTCGATGCATTTGTCGTTCGTTTACTATTGATACCTGCACTGACACAGTTGTTTGGTAAAGCATCATGGTATATGCCAGCATGGTTAAATAGAATTTTACCAAGTGTGGATATTGAAGGACATGAATTACAAAGTATGATGCCTGCTCAGAAAGTGAGTACTTCAAAAGAAAGTTATGATCGTACATTCAATATTCACCAACAATCAACGACAACAGCTAAAAATAGTAATGCAATTTCAGTTGATAGAAAAACTAAAATGCTATATGATGAGATTGCGCAACAAACAGCGCAAACAGATTTCTTATATCAAGCATTAGCAGACTATCAAGCAGGTAAAAAACAACCGCATTATTACAGCGATAATAATGACGCTAATAATGTAGATAACAGTACAGAACGTAATACAACATCAAGTACAGAAAACAAAGATGAAGACGTTATGTCACTGTTAGCGCAACAAAGTAAAAATATTAACAAACTGAATGAATTAATCGAGAAAACGATTAATAAAAAATAAGTCTAAATATATTAGGATTCTTAATTATATTGAGAATCAATTACTGCCAACAAAATTTCAGATTTTGTTGGCAGTTTTTTTGTCCAAAAATCAACAAAATAGCGTAGATTATAGCTAAATTTATAATTTTTATTAAAATATTGAATTATAAAGAGGTGAATCATGAAAACTTTTTATCAAGTAGAATTTAATGAACCAAACAAGGTAACAGTTAGCATAAATGATGGACTACGCCTTGTGTTAGTGCTGAGAAGTAGATTGATAGTATGGAAATATAATGAAATATATGAATACCAGAAAGGTGATATTTTTATTGTTAATCATCGTGAGCAATTTCGTTTCATAGAAAATAAAGATACACTCTATATTTCTATTCATTTAACTGAAAGTTACTTAAAGCAATATATAGATGATTATAATAATAAAATTTTAATTTTAGAAAAAGGGAGTTTGCAAGAAGTTATTTATAAACAAATCGTAAATGCTATTGCAATGATAGGCGTTGTGGATATTAGAAAGGGGGAGTATTATCGTTTGTATATAGAACAGCAGTTAATAAATTTAATGTTTATAATTGTACGATTCTTACCGACAAAAATGAACGAATCATATAAAACAATGTTAAATGACTATCGAGTAGAATTTGTATGTAACTATATTCAAAGTAATTACACCAATGATATCTCGTTAACTAAAGTAGCCAAAAAGGTAGCACTTAGCACTACGTATTTATCAAAAATTTTCACACAGCAAATGGGAATGGGATTCAATCAATATCTGATTCACATAAGACTTGAGCATTGTAAGGAAGATTTGATTTATACAGATAACACAATTACGCAAATTGCTTTGAAAAATGGTTTTAGCAATTCTAACATGTTACTGAAACATTTTAAGAAAGATACACAAATGACACCTACGCAATATAGGGGGGAATATAAAGATACACATTTGAGTGAAAATCTATATGAAGAAAATGAAAATATTGCATATCAAATTTATTTGCACTATTTATCAGATTATATCAATCAACCTGTCGATAGTGCTATCCAATCAACTGAAGCAGAAAAAGTCATTGATGTTACTTTAAAAGACTCAAAACAAACACTTTTGCATTATCAACATGTAATACAAATAGGAAATTTAGACGTATTACTCATTCAAAGATATCGAAAACAATTACTAGAAGTGAAAAAGTGTATAGGATTAAATCATGTACTGATTAAAGATCCGATTAGAGAAGGTTTTATTAAGGATAAAATTATCGAAAGTGATGAAGTTATACCGAATGTACACCGTTATATGAAGATAGATGAATGCTTGAATTTTTTACTCATGTATCACATTGGTTTAGGCATAGAGATAAATCCACCGAAAGCAATCTCGAAGTTCAAAAGTTATTATAAAGAATTGGTATATGTATTGGAACATATTTATAACACAGTTCCAGATAGTCATTTATTTAATCTAGTACTTTACATAAATTATATAGATGAACAGAACTCTCAAACAATAATCACATTATTTAAACAGTATTTTAAAAATATCAAAATTGTACTGAACTTTAATATTGAAAATCAAGCAGAAGTACACATAGCTAAACGCATTTTAGAGGATCATAAGCAACATATTGATAGTATTGCATTCTGTGCAAATCAAAATGACATAATTAATTTTCAATCTATCGAGAGTGACCAATTTAATTTAGCTAAGAAACACATCACGCTCAAATTAAAGAAAATTATGGAATGGTTAGATGTAAAAAATCGAAAAATTTCCTTTACATTATTGAATTGGAATACATTGATAGGCAATACAAATCTGACAAATGGAGAATATTTTAGAGCAGGCATTATTTTTGAACAACTTATAGAAATGAATGGCCATATTAATATGATTGGATACTGGTTGAATTTTGAGATACATCAGAAATATAGTCAGAAAGATATAAAAAAAGAATTAAATGGTATTGATTTATACCATCAATTTGATGGTAAAAGACCTGCTTTTTTTACAAGTATGTTTTTTAAAAAATTATTAAAAAACATCTTGTATAGAAATGGAAATTGTATTGCTTTAGGTAATACCGAGCATTTTCAAATTGTGCTCTGGGATGCAGAACATTATAACCCTTATTTTACTTTGAATGATTCCTCTAATGACTTAAATCATAAAGAGTATCAAATAAATATTTTTGATTTATTACCTGGGACATACAAAATTAAGCATCTAACATTAGATAAAAACCATGGTGCGTTATATAAAATATGGCAACAATATAATACGCGACATGGCATGGATGAAGAAACGATTAATTATGTTAATCGAGTATCTTTTCCCAAACTGGACGTAAGTGAAGTAGATATAATCGATACAATAACATATCACTTAAAATTACTTACAAATGCAATTCAAATTATTGAATTTAGAAGATATTTTGATAAAAAATATAGCTAAAAAGCAACTAGAGGTTGGACAACGGAAGCTCATTTAAAAAGTAGAGTGTCTGGCCTATTCTCTAGTTTTTATTTCGAGTAAGTATCATTAATCCTATATTTAAACGTGAGAATAATTATTGATGACAAAAATCAATATGTACATTTTTGTCATAGAAGTAATATAAATCGAATGCGTTATAAATAAGATATAAAAACAACAAATACGCTATATTGAGATCTAAAATTACGCGCTACAATATTTTTTATAAAGGATAGCGAGCGTTATTGATTGAGGATGTTAAGAGAAAAACATTTTACAATTAGGCTTATCTTTCCTGTTTGTCATTTGAAAATTTAATTTAGGAGGATAAAAAATGACTCAAAAAGGAAATGTACAGACATATAAAGGAGATAATAAATTAATATTAGGAATTGTATTAGGGGTCGTCACCTTTTGGTTGTTTGCACAATCACTATTAAATGTAGTACCGACTTTGCAGCAATCTTTTAACAGTAATATAGGAACAGTGAGTATTGCGGTGAGTATTACTGCGCTTTTCTCAGGAATGTTTGTGGTAGGTGCAGGTAGTCTCGCTGATAAAGTTGGACGCGTAAAAATAACTTATATTGGTTTGTGGCTTAGTATTATTGGTTCATTATTGATTATCGTGAGTAACTTATCTATCTTACTTATTGTAGGTAGAGTGATTCAAGGGTTGTCTGCTGCAGCAATTATGCCGTCAACATTAGCCATAATGAAAGCTTATTTTGATGGGAAAGATAGACAACGTGCTTTAAGTTATTGGTCTATCGGTTCATGGGGAGGCTCAGGTTTAGCATCTTTATTTGGCGGGATGGTATCGACATTTGTAGGATGGAGATGGATATTTATCTTGTCTATCATCATCGCCTTAGTTTCGATGTTATTAATAAAAGGCACACCTGAAACAAAATCAGTTAGCAAAACTAGGGTAGGATTTGATTACACAGGATTACTATTATTTGTTGTTATGATGTTAAGTATTAATGTGGTGATCACACAAAGTGCATCATTGGGTATTTTTTCACCAATCATTATAGGTTTAATAATAATATTTATAGTTTCGACAATAAGTTTTATTAAATTGGAAAATAAAAAACAAAATCCATTAATCGATTTCAAACTTTTTAATAATAAAGCATATACAGGTGCCACACTTTCTAATTTTTTATTAAATGGTGTAGCAGGTGCACTGTTAGTAGCTAACACATTTGTGCAGCAAGGTTTAGGCTTTAATGCATTCCAAACTGGTTTATTATCTATTACTTATTTGGTAACAGTATTATTAATGATTAGAGTAGGAGAAAAGATTCTACAAAAAGTAGGCGCTAAAAAGCCGATGATGCTCGGCACATTTTTTAATATGATTGGTATAATTTTAATCTCGCTTACATTTTTACCAAGCACAATTTATGTAGTCGTTTGTATCATTGGATATTTACTTTATGGTTTGGGACTCGGTTTCTATGCTACACCCTCAACTGATATGGCTATTTCAAATTCACCTGAAGATAAAGTAGGCGTGGCTTCTGGTATTTATAAAATGGCTTCATCACTCGGTGGTGCATTTGGTATCGCGTTATCAGGCGCACTTTATGGTATCGTGGCAAGTACTACTAATGTCCAAACTGGCGCATTAATAGGATTATTACTCAATGTGTTGATGGCATTATTATCGTTAATTATCATATTGATTACTGTCCCATCATTTAAAAAGGCATAACATTTACGTTATTCAACAAATGCTCTAACACATAAATTACACTCAAAAAGTATATAATGTAAATAAGTTGAATATATTTAATATAGGAGGAACTGTTATGGTGAAACAATTAATAGATATATTGAAAGAGAAAGAAAATCGAATGATTGAGATACGTCGCTATCTTCATCAATATCCTGAGCTATCTTTCCACGAAGAAGAAACGCCTAAGTATATTGAAGACTTTTATAAAGATAAAGATTGTGAAGTAGAAACGAATATAGGTCCTAATGGTTTGAAAGTGACAATCGATAGTGGGAAACCTGGTAAGACGATTGCAATACGTGCTGATTTTGATGCACTACCAATTCAAGAGGATACTGGGTTAGAATTTGCTTCAAAAAATGAAGGCGTGATGCATGCTTGTGGTCATGACGCACATACCGCATATATGCTAATTCTTGCTGAAACACTTATTGAATTGAAAAATCAATTTAAAGGTAAAGTTGTTGTTATTCATCAGCCTGCTGAAGAAGTACCTCCAGGCGGTGCACAAGCGATGATTAAAGATGGTGTCTTAGATGGTGTCGACCATGTATTAGGTGTCCATGTGATGAGTCATATGCCATCTGGTAATGTATATTATCGTGAAGGTAATGTACAAACGGGTAGAGATTTCTTTAAACTTAAAGTGAATGGCCAAGGAGGACATGGTTCATCACCACATACGGCAAATGATAGTATTGTAGCTGGTGCATATTTTGTTAATGCTTTACAAACAATAGTTTCAAGACGTTTGAATCCTTTTGAAACTGGCGTTGTAACAATTGGTTCATTTGACGGTAAAGGACAATTTAATGTAATCAAAGATAGTATTGAAGTAGAGGGCGATGTACGTGCCTTGACTGATGAAACCAAACAAACGATTAAAAAAGAGGTTAAACGTTTAACAGATGGCTTAGAAGCAATGTTTGGTGTGACATGTGAATTAGAATATAATGTCGATTATCCTGCATTGTACAATGATCCAGAGTTTACGAATTTTGTTGTAGAATCTATTGAAAGTGCTGATACAGATGCAATTAAAGGTATAGAAAGATGTGAAGCACAACCACCTTCTGAAGATTTTGCATATTATGCTAAAGCTATACCGAGCACATTTATTTATGCAGGTGCTGCACCTGACAATGGTGACATTCATCCGCATCACCATCCTAAATTTGATATCAGTGAAAAATCATTACGCGTAGCTGCAGAAGCAGTGGGCGTTACCGTATTCAATTATTTAAAATAAACTATTAAAACATAAAATAAAGGTTGTAGCTTATTATACTGGGCTACAACCTTTATTTTTGTGTGCATAATTTTATTCTCATTTTTCATGTAGTTTATGCAAGCGCATTAAAGTGTATATATAGAATAATAAAACAATGAAAAAGGATGAGTGAAATGAATGCAGATAAAAAACTAAGTGAATTGCTTGAAGATTATAATAAGTCGTTAAAAAAATTATTCAAATATGATAAGTCAAAGGCACTTACATTTGATAAAGAAACTAGAAGTGAAGTTCAAGAACAAAAGGGTGTTTTTGTTATCTTTAAAAATAAAAAACCATTATATGTAGGACAAGCAGGTGGGTTTATGACTGGATACAAACTTACTCAAAAAGATTTAAATGATAAGCTTGCACAATTCAATGTGAAATCAGATGCTGGCACAGCAAAATTTAGAAAAGCCTATGTAGCGCAACAAAATTTAGATGAATCAGAATTAAAAAATATTAAAGCAGAAGAACATAATTTGAAATTCCAATATATCAAAGTTAAAGGTAACCCTGCACTAATTAATATCTTAGAAATACTTGCTCTAGAATATGCGAAAGAAAATGATATCGGGTTATATAATTTTCTATAAAATCACCTGAGTTAATGAAGGTGAATAGGAAGAGGGTTGATTGCTATGAATATAAGGAATTTTAATATTCGTTTTCAACACTGTGATATTAAAGTGAAATTACCTAAAGGATACTTTAAGCGTAAAGCTGGTCCATATCCTTTAGTTATTGTTCAAGATGGTGATGACTTATTTAAGGATATTGAACGAGAAGTCATATTTGTAGGATTAATGCAGAATGATAATGACAAAATTTATGCGGCTTGGCAAGATAAAGTCGAAGATGAAGCATTTTATAGTGCAGTGGATGATTATCTCTTATGGATTTCTGATCAATTGTTGCCTTATTTAAAAAAATGTTTCAATGTATCTGAACAGCGCTTGGATATAAGTATTGCTGGAGCGTCACTAGGTGGATTAGTTGCGCTCTATGCGTTATTCAAGAAACCAGATACATTTGGCACATATATACTGATTTCACCTTCAATATGGTATCCAGGCTTTCTAACATTTATGAAACAGCAACCTATTATTAAAGAAGAAGAACATGTTTATTGGTATATTGGCACGCTTGAAGATGAACAACATCCAGAGATCAATACCAATATCTTAGCTCAAACTGAACAAGGCGTAGACATTCTAAATGAGCTCTTAATTTCTGAACAAATAACATTTCATTTCGTTACAAATAATAAAGGATTACACCAGCAAATTTATTTCAAAAAATACTTTAATAAAGCGGTAAAAAAAATATTTTAGTTAATTTGCTCACGTAAAAAATGACAAATTATAGCCATTATTTATCAGAAAATTCGAAATAATAGCATGTAAATTCTGACCTTTATGCTTAATTAATGATAAAATTTAAAGTGTAAGAATTTTTAAAAGAAATAATCGTAAACTTAATTGTGTAATATTCTCATTTGTAATTTGCGAAGAGAAGTGTCTTTTAAATTCTAACTTTATATTATTAACAAACATAGGGGATGCTTTTATGGTAGAAAAAATGAAACAAATTTCAGGGGGTAAATTGTTGACGGGTATTGTATTATCAATATTAACTTATTGGTTATTTGCCCAGTCATTTTTGAATATTGGGCCTCAAATCCAGTCAACTTTTGGTGCTAGTCCAGGTATAGTCAATATTTCTATAAGTTTAACGTCATTTGTTACTGGTGTGTTTATGGTAGTAGCAGGTAACATTTCAGATAAATTTGGTAAAGTGAAAATGACACGTATTGCACTCATACTAAGCATCGTTGGTTCACTTATGCTTATCGTCTCAGGAAATGTCGTATTATTGATTCTAGGTAGAGTTGTGCAAGGTTTATCAGCAGCAATTATCATGCCAGCGACGATTTCCATCGTCAATGACTTTTTTGAAGGGGACGAAAGACAAAAAGCATTGAGTTTTTGGTCGATTGGTGCGTTTGGCGGCACAGGTTTATCATCTTTCTTTGCAGGAGCAATGGCAACATTTATTTCGTGGCAATCTATCTTTATTTTGTCGATTATATTATCTCTTGTTGCGCTGATGCTATTAAAACATTTACCAGAAAGTAAATTAATTAAAGACAAAGCAAATCGTTTTGATTATGTAGGACTTACAATATTTGTGATTATGATTGCGAGTATTAGTTTTGTCATTACACAAGGTTATAAAATGGGATGGCTGAGTACGCCAACATTAATATTATTAGCTGTCTTTATCATATGTGTATTTATGTTCTTCAAAGTAGAACGTGGCAAAAAGTGCCGTTTATCGATTTTGAATTATTTAAAAATAGACCTTATATAGGCGCAGTACTTGCGAACTTCTTACTTAACACAGGCGTTGGTGTCATTGCTTTATTTAATATGTATGCACAAGGTGGGTTGGAATTTAGTGCGTTCCAAGCAGGTTTACTTACTTTACCGTACTTGATTACACTACTTATTGTTGTACGCTTAGGTGAAAAGAGCATTAAAAGATTTGGCGCGAAACGTGCGTTGGTTATCGGACCAATATTTACAGGAATAGGTATATTATTATTTAGTTTAACGTTCTTTGGTACCTCAGGGTATATCGTTGTAGCGTTAATTGCATCAGTCTTTTTTGGTGGCGGTACAGGTCTCTTTGCAACACCTGCATTGAGTACTGCAGTTTCAACTACACCTCCAGAAAAAGTGGGCGTCGCTTCCGGTATATTTAAAATGGGCTCAACACTTGGTGGCGCATTTGGTATTGCAATTATGACTTCTATTTACACAGCGATCATGCAAAGTGGACAAAGTTTACATACAGCGGCAACCGCAGGCTTTATCGTTGGTGCTTGTATTGTTGGTTGTGGTGTTCTCGCGAGTGCATTAATTATACCGACACGTAAAATAAATAGTTAAATATTAAAATTAAAGACCATTGTAACGTTATCGTTGCAGAGGTCTTTATTACGTTGAATTATAAAGTATACTATTGGTCATACATTTCTAATTTTTTATATTTATGTGCCAAATGTAAATCATGTGACAATGCAATAAGCGGTCTAACTGTCATCTGTATACTGCCGATTACAAATAATACTGTACCTATAGTGACAGTAGTATCACTGAAAAATAAAAAACTACCTATTAAGAATATGATGCCAAGAACAACATCGTTTAATTGGTATAGTGCTTTATAAATCATTGTAAGACGTTCAGATCTTTGAGGTGTATTAAAATTTAAATCAGCACTTTTGTTAATAGAATTTTGTTGCTTTGATTTAGACATAGAAAAGGCCTCCCATACATATCTTGAGTTGTCTTACTCATTCCCTTAATGGTTTACATAAAACCAAGAAAGATTTATGATAAAACAAATTCAGAAGGACAGAAAGAGGGGAACATCATGCATTATAAAAGATACTATCAAGCACCTATCGGACGCGTTGCAATAACATCTGACGGAGAGCATATCACTGGCTTGTGGCTACCCAACCAAACCGATTTCGAATTAAAATATGACCATAAGTTAGTAGAAACAGAACAACCTATCTTTGATAAAGTAGAACGTTGGTTAGACGCATATTTCTCGGGAAATATTCCGGAAATTGATTTTCCTTTAAAAGCGTCTGGCACGGAATTTCGTGAACAAGTCTGGGCAGCACTTTTAGAAATACCCTACGGCGAAACAGCAACGTATGGTGAAATAGCACAAATAATAGGGGAAAAAAGAGGTAAAGCTCAAATGTCGTCACAAGCGGTGGGTGGCGCAGTAGGCAGCAACCCAATTTCAATTATCATTCCATGCCATAGAGTTGTTGGTAAAGATGGTAGTTTAACCGGTTATGGTGGTGGCATTGATACCAAAATTGAGTTACTTAAATTAGAAAAAATGGATATGGATGCATTTTATAGACCTAAGCATAGTACAAAGCCTTGAAGCAGTAAGGTTGAGCAATGAATTAAAATGTTCAAAAAAGTTACTTAAATACGCTTGCAAGTTGTAAAAAAACTCTAACTAAGTTGATAATTTAACTCAGTATGGTATTCTATTACACGTCTTTGCTAAAAATTTAAGGGATGGTGAGAATTTTGCCAAAAGAGAAAAAACAATTTTCAAGTGTATTTATATATTCAGCTGCCATCATAGGATTACTTGTTTTGGTTGGCGCAATTTTCCCTCAACAATTTGGGAGTATTACAGGTAGTGTGTCTACTTGGGTTTCAGATACATTCGGTTGGTATTATATGTTGTTATATACTGTAATACTAGGCTTTTGCATATTTCTAGCATTTAGTCCAATCGGTAAATTAAAGCTAGGTAAACCTTCGGATAAACCAGAATTTCGTACGGTGTCATGGTTAGCGATGTTATTTAGTGCAGGTATGGGTATAGGTTTAGTATTCTACGGAGCATCAGAGCCTATTTCGCATTATTTAGCACCGCCAACAGCAGATGCTGAAACAAAAGCAGCCATGTCAGAAGCGTTTCAATCTTCATTTTTAGACTATGGTGTTCATCCATGGGCGATGTATGGTGTTGTTGCTTTGGCACTAGCATATTCACAGTTCCGTAAAGGTGAAAATGGTTTGATTTCAAGAACGCTACGCCCAGTTTTAGGCGATAGAGTAGAAGGTCCTATTGGCACGGTTGTAGATGTGCTAGCAGTCTTTGCAACAGTAATTGGTGTTGCAGTTTCTTTAGGCGTAGGGGCCATTCAAATTAACGCTGGGCTTAATTATTTATTTGGTATACCAGCTAATTCATTGGTTCAAGGTATAATTATAGCAGTAGTTACTGTATTGTTTTTATATAGTGCATGGAGTGGTTTAAGCAAAGGTATTCAATATTTAAGTAATTTGAATATGGTGTTAGCTGCTTTACTACTCGTAATTGTTTTTATTGTGGGACCAACGCTACTTATCTTAAACATGATGACAAGTGGCACAGGAGACTATTTGAATTCAATTTTATTTAATACTTTAGACGTTGCTCCGTTAAATGAACAAAAGTCGGACTGGTTACAAACATGGACAATCTATTATTGGGGCTGGTGGATGAGCTGGAGTCCATTTGTTGGTATATTCATCGCTAGGATTTCAAAAGGACGTAGTATAAGAGAATTTGTTGTTGCAGTGTTAGGTGTTCCAACAGTGGTTAGTATCATTTGGTTTAGTGCCTTTGGTACAACAGGTATCACAGTTGGACAAGAACAAGGTGAATTATTTAAATTACCACCTGAGACACAATTATTTGGAATCTTTAATGAATTACCATTTGGATTTATTCTTTCAATGATTGCATTAGCACTTATTGCATCATTCTTTATTACTTCGGCAGACTCAGCAACCTATGTCTTAGGTATGCAGACTGCACACGGTACGTTAAACCCTACTGCTTTTGTTAAAGTTGTTTGGGGATTAGCATTAGCAGGTATTGCATATGTCTTATTATTAGCTGGCGGAGATACTGGTTTAGACGCCTTACAATCTGCTGCTATCATATCAGCACTACCGTTTAGTTTTGTAGTGATATTAATGATGATTGCTTTATATAAAGATGCAAACAAAGAACGGAAATATCTAGGTTTGACTTTACAACCTAATAAAGAACGATACGAAGCATATACACGTAAGATTGAACAAGAACAAGCAGAAAAATAATTACGTTATAACATGAGACGTACATAAAACAGAGGAGATACAGTCGTAAATTGACAAATATCTCCTCTGTTTTAGTTTGTTGAGTAAAAAGAAAAGCACATTCATTTTTCATGAATGTGCTTTTTATATACATAAATTTATTAAATTCAGTAAAGACTTCCTAGCACATGATTTAAATGCATAAGCTAAATATGGTAATTTAAATTATGCATCTTAATCATGATACGATTAAGTGATTTCAGATTTAATTTAAGGTATTATAATTACGGATATGATCATTAATACTTTCAAGATAGAAAATATTTTTTGGTTCATCAGCTAATTCAGTTTCGTGATCGAATTCTAAATTATCAAAACGTTTAAAGAATGATTCATACGTTTCAACTGAAATTTCAGTACGATTGTTTAAAAGGTCTTTATGTCCTTGAATATCAAGTGCATCTTGGTAGCCTTTTACAATTTTACCGCTAAAGAACTCGCCTACAGAACCTGAACCGTAACTGAAGAGTCCGATTGTATCATCGCCAGAAAGGTCATGCGTTTCTAATAATGAAATCAAACTTAAGTATAAAGATCCAGTGTAGATGTTACCTACATAACGATTATAATATGTAGCATCTTCATAACCAGAAGTTAAGCGTGCTTTTGTTTGTTCATCAACAGAATCTGTTAAAATTGAGTCAAGTGCTTTTTTACCCATTTTAGTAAATGGTACGTGGAAACATAATGATTTAAAATTATCTAATGTTTTATTGTAGCGACGAGCATATTCATTCCAGCTTTCTTGGAACGAGTGAATGTAAGCGTCTTTTGACAATGCGCCATCAACGAGAGGATAAGGTTGTCCACTTGGACGCCAAAAATCATAGACATCTTCAGTGAATGCAACTGCGTCATCATTTAATTCAAGAATTCGTGGGTTTTGTGATATTATCATAGCAACTGCACCTGCACCTTGTGTAGGTTCGCCACCAGAGTTTAAACCGTAACGTGCAGTATCGCTAGCGATAACTAATACTTTTTCATCTGGACGTTGTGCTAAATAATCTTTAGCTAATTGAATTGCTGGTGTTGCAGCATAGCAAGCTTCTTTCATTTCAATACAACGTGCAAATGGTTGAATGCCAAGCAAGTTATGTATTTGTACTGCTGAAGCTTTCGCAGAATCAATTGCAGATTCTGTTGCAACGATAACCATACTGATTTGTTTTTTATCTTCATCAGTAACGATGTCTTTTGCGGCATTTGCGCCCATTGTAACAATATCTTGGCTTACTGGACTAACTGCCATTTCATTTTGGCCAATGCCAAGTAGAAATTTATTTGGGTCAACTTGGCGTGATTCTGCAAGTTTAGCCATGTCTACATAAAATCTTGGAACGTAAAAATTAATTTGATCAATACCAATTGTCATAAAGCGTATCGACACCTTTCTATATATAAATAAGCACCTGTATCATACCAAATCACGCTTATAAAATACAATGATTTAAAATTAACTGTAAATAAAGGAGATTGAAAATGAATAAAATAGCAATCGTAAGTGCAAAACGTACACCAATTGGAAGATTTAAAGGGAAAATAAGTAATTATTCAGCAGTTGAACTCGGAAAGAAAACATTAAAAGCAGCAATAGAAGCAATTAAATTAGACCCAAATACAATAGATCAAGTCATTTATGGCAATGTGTTACAAAGTGGAAGCGGACAAAACCCAGCGCGTCAAATTAGTATCAATGCAGGTGTACCGAATACGACGCCAGCTATGACGATTAATGAAGTTTGTGGTTCAGGATTAAAATCAATTATCCTCGGTAAACAAGCAATCCAATTGGGAGAAGCGAAAGTAGTTGCAGTTGGTGGCGTAGAAAGTATGACGAACGCACCACAACTTATTTTGAAAGAAGGAGAATCACCTGTTCAAAGCTTTATGCATGATGGTTTAACAGATGCTTTTTCAAATGTGCCAATGGGCATCACAGCAGAAAAAATAGCTGAAAAATACGATGTAACACGCGAGCAACAAGATAAATTTGCAAATGATTCTCATCAAAAAGCACATCAAGCGACTGAAGCGGGCAAATTTGATAATGAAATTGTACCTTTAAAAGACGTAAATGGTGAATGGATGACAAGTGATGAAGGTATACGTGGCAATACGAGTATAGAAAAGCTTGCAACTTTAAAAACAATTTTTAAGGAAAATGGCACAGTTACTGGTGGTAATGCATCTAGTATTAATGATGGTGGTTCAACTATTATCTTAATGGACGCAGCTTATGCAAAAGAACAAGGCTATGAAATTTTAGCGCTTCTAGGAGAACACGCTGAAATAGGTTGTGATCCTGATTATATGGGATATGCACCATATCATGCAGTTACGAAATTATTAGATAAGACAGGTAAACATATTGATGACGTAGATGTAGTTGAAATGACTGAAGCATTTGCATCACAAAGTATCCCTGTTCGAGATAATTTAGGCATAGCTGAAGAGAAACTCAATTTATATGGTGGTGCGATTGCGCTAGGTCACCCAATCGGTGCAACTGGTACACGCTTAGTAACGACACTTGTGAATGTATTGTCACAGGAGGATAAACAAAGTGGTATCGCTACGGCTTGTATTGGCGGCGGCTTAGGTATAGCACTAGAAATTGAAAAGGGGCATAAATAATGGAAGCATTAGATAAGTCATTTCGTCATTTATCTCGTGAAGAGAAATTAGAGCAACTTGTTCAAAAAGGCTGGTTGAGCAATGAAAATAAAGCGGTATTGCTAAATAACCCGCTTATTCCTGAAGAGATTGCGAATAGTTTGATTGAAAATGTAATTGGTCAAGGTTCTTTACCTGTAGGTTTACTACCTGAAATTATTGTTGATCAAAAACCATTTGTCGTGCCAATGATGGTAGAAGAACCTTCAGTTGTTGCAGCTGCAAGTTATGGTGCTAAACTTGTCAATCAAACTGGTGGTTTCAAAGTGGTATCTAGTGAACGCTTAATGATTGGTCAAATTGTATTTGATGGCGTAAATGATACACAGGCACTTGCACAAAAAATTAATCAATTGGAACCACAAATTAAACAAATTGCTGATGAAGTATATCCTTCAATTTTAGAAAGAGACGGGGGCTACCGCCGCATAGAAATTGATACGTTTTCAGCGGAAGGCTTATTGTCATTAAAAGTATTTGTAGATACAAAAGATGCTATGGGTGCGAACATGCTGAATACAATTTTAGAAGGTATTACAGCTTATTTGAAAAATGAATTAGACAATATTGATATTTTAATGAGTATTTTATCTAACCATGCGACAGCGTCTGTAGTTAAAGTACAAGGTGAAATAGAAGTTTCTGCTTTATCCAAAGATGGCCGCAATGGACAAGAAGTAGCGAAACGTATGGAACGTGCTTCTGTATTAGCACAAGTAGATATTCACCGTGCAGCGACACATAATAAAGGTGTAATGAATGGTATCCACGCTGTTGTCTTAGCAACAGGTAATGACACACGTGGTGTTGAAGCAACCGCACATGCATATGCAAGTAAAGATGGACAGTATCGTGGCTTAGCAACATGGCATTATGATGAGCAACGTCAGACATTAGTTGGGACGATTGAAGTTCCTATGACATTAGCGACAGTCGGTGGCGGTACAAAAGTGTTACCAATTGCTAAAACAGCGCTAGATTTAATGAAAGTAGATTCCGCTGAACAACTTGGACATGTAGTTGCTGCTGTTGGCTTGGCACAAAACTTTGCTGCTTGTCGTGCATTAGTATCAGAAGGTATCCAAAAAGGACATATGAGCTTACAGTATAAATCGTTAGCCATTGTTGTGGGTGCAGAAGGTAAAGAAATCGCACAAATCGCAGATATGTTGAAAGTTGAGCCAAGAGCCAATACAGCTACAGCACAACAATTGCTAGATCAATTAAGAGAGAACAAATAGAATTAGTATATATAAAGCACCTTCAATGTGAAAGGTATGATTGAATCATAGGTGGATGTATTAGGGGAGTGAGACACGATAATGTCCACTCCCCTTTAGCGTGCTTAGTTTGAAGAGAAATAAATATCTCTGGTTAAATTGTTAAAACGCTATTTCTATTATCCAATGCTATGGTTATGATTTTATTTTAAGAAAATACTATCATATACTTGTTATATAAGAAAAAGTAGAAAAGGGGTATGAATAATGGAAAACAACAACATTCCGGCATTATCATATAAAGGGAATGCAAGTACAGCTGTGCCAATACTTTCACATGAAGCGGATATCCAAACGGTTACGGCAGAACAATGGCTGAAAATCTCTGATGAAGGTTTACAACTTGAAGGGCTATGCTTTGATAAAGATGGGAATCTACTTTTATGTGAAGTATTTGGAGGTACAATCTTTCACGTAGACCTGCCAGAGAAAAAAGTGACAACACTATTTCAATCACAAAAACAAAATCCAGCAGCAGTTAAAATACATAAAGATGGAAGACTTTTTGTTTGTTATTTGGGGGATTTTGAAAGCTCAGGAGGTATCTTTGCAGTAAATTCAGAAGGTGATCAAGAAGTTCCAATTGTTTCAGATATTGATACTGAATATTGTGTTGACGATTTAGTATTTGATAGTAAAGGTGGATTTTATTTTACAGATTTCCGTGGTTATTCTACAAATCCTAAAGGTGGCGTTTATTATGTGTCACCAGATTATAAAACAATCACACCTGTCATTCAGAATCTTGCTGTGGCCAATGGTGTGGCCTTAAGTACTGATGAAAAAACATTGTGGGTTACAGAGACAAATGCAAATCGATTACATCGCATAGATTTATTGGATGATGGTGTTACGATTGCGCCATTTGGTGCCTCTATTCCTTATCACTTCACAGGACATGAAGGTCCAGACTCTTGTTGCATTGATAGCGATGACAACCTTTATGTTGCAATGTATGGTCAAGGAAGAGTACTTGTTTTTAATAAAAAAGGTTATCCAATAGGTCAAATCTTGATACCAGGGCGTGACCAAGGGCATATGTTGAGATCAACGCATCCTGCCTTTATTCCTGGTACAGATCAATTAATTATTAGTGCGAACGATATAGAAATGGGTGGAGACTCTTGGTTA
Organism: Staphylococcus sp. OJ82; assembly: GCF_000294465.1. Taxonomy (NCBI): domain Bacteria; kingdom Bacillati; phylum Bacillota; class Bacilli; order Caryophanales; family Staphylococcaceae; genus Staphylococcus; species Staphylococcus sp. OJ82. The sequence continues at coordinate 203,511 of NZ_ALPU01000003.1, forward strand.
TTTACTGCTAAAGGTTTTGCCAAGGGACATCAGAGTTACCAATTTCATTAAATTTAATTGAATAAACAGATATAGAAAAAATGTAACTTCGACTCGGAGTTACATTTTTTCTATATTAATGTTTTTAATACATAGTCATTCCCTTTAATAAAGATTGGGGGAATATGATGTGACTTGTTGTTTTAAAAAACGAGTTGTAAAAAATAGTGGCCTATCTTTATAAAAAAAGTGGTTTGAATGATGTAAAATAACTACAAATGTGATAATAACTACCTTTAAATAATAAATACGCTGTTGAAAGCGCATAAAAAGTTAAGTGTGATATAAAATAACAAAGGGGAGGTGCCTACTATTTTTAATAAGAAATCTAAAAATAATGGCGAAAAGATTAGAACAAAGAAAGAATTAGGACTTACATCTGCTTTAATTACTTTAATCATTATGATAACTTCAATGTTATTAACGGTAGCGGTGCTTGAGAAAGAGCCTCATATACCATTAATGATTGGTACGGCAGTTGCGATTATTATAACCATGTTACATGGATACGCATTTAGCGAAGTAGAGGAAATGATGTATAAGGGGATTCGACATGCATTACCAGCTATAGTAATCATTATTCTCGTAGGTTTAGTAATTGGTTCATGGATAGGTAGTGGTGTAGTAGCTACTATGATTTATTACGGACTGCAATTAATCGACCCAAGATACTTTTTAGTAGTAGTAATTGTGCTATGTGGTATTGTGGCATTAGCTATAGGTAGTAGTTGGTCTACAATGGCGACAGTAGGTGTAGCATCTATGGGTATTGGCCTGAGCATGGGTATTTCGCCAGGTATGGTTGCAGGCGCAGTCATCTGTGGATCTTACTTTGGTGATAAAATGAGTCCATTATCTGATACGACAAATTTAGCTTCTGGTTTGTCTGGTGTTAATTTATTTGAACATATTCAACACATGTTTTTTACAACGATACCAGCTTTGGTGATATCACTAGTTGCATTTTTCTTTATAGGTATACGTTTTGGTGATAAAAACTTTGACACCAAAAATATAGATGAAATACTGACTACGATGCAAGATAGTTTTGTGATTACACCGTGGTTGCTCATAGTACCATTGGCAGTCATCGCACTTGTAGTAGTCAAAGTACCAGCAATACCAGCGATTTGCGTAGGTATTATATTAGGGTTCTTCGCGCAACTGTTTATACAAGGTGACTCGATTGTAGATGGATTAACAGCATTACAAACAGGTTACACGATTGAATCTGGTAATGAACTCGTTGATGAATTATTTAACCGTGGTGGATTAGAATCAATGTTCTATACGATTTCACTTACACTTGTCGCAATGACATTTGGCGGTGTGCTTGAATATTCAGGCATGTTAACTGCATTAATTTCGGTTATTTTAAAATTTGCTAAATCTACAGGATCATTAATTGCATCTGTTATAGTGTCATGTATTGGTACAAACTTTACATGTTCGGAACAATACATATCAATTATCGTCCCATCCAGAATGTACGCAGGGGCGTTTAAAAAGAAAAATTTACATGCTAAAAACTTATCCAGAGCTTTAGAAGATGGCGGTACGTTAACGTCTGTATTTGTACCATGGAATACTTGTGGTGTATTTATTGCTTCGACATTAGGAGTGTCTGTTATAGAATATGCGCCTTATGCAATTTTAAATTATACAGTACCAGTCATATCTATTATATTTGGGTATATTGGTTTTAAAATTATAGGATTAAGTAAAGAAGAAATTGAACAAAATAGAAAAGAAGAAGAGGCGAACCTAACATAATATAGCAATTTGGTTTAAAAGCAGTCAACACGTTGATTTGTAACAGTTGTATTTAATTCAAGGTTAGTAATCTAAACAATATAATATGAATTAAGTGCATAAACATATATTTCTGATTAATTAAAATTGTCCGAATATATTGAAAAATAAATGCGCTCCAAAGTTGAATTTAGTTTCAATTTTTAGGAGTGCATTTTTCACGTTTATTTGTTCGTTTGTGATAGTTATTTAAAAATAATAATGGTCTGTGAATTAACGTTTTTGTAATGAGTTGATATTGAAAAATTAAAATTTAAACGTATACTTGAAAGTATTAATTATGTTTCAAGTAGAGGAGTACGTGCATGGATATTAAACAGATGAAGTACTTTGTTGAAGTTGTAAACCAAAATAGTATGACAAATGCTTCCAAATCTTTATATATTGCTCAGCCAACGATTAGTAAAGCAATAAAAGATTTAGAAAAAGAATTGAACATGACACTTTTCGACCGCAGTAAACGACAACTTGCATTGACTGATGCTGGTAGGGTGTTTTATCAGAAAAGCAAAGAAATTTTAACGCTCTATAATGATTTGCCTAGAGAGGTTAATAGTCTACTTGGTTTAGAAACAGGTCATATCAGTATAGGTTTGTCTGCAGTGATGAACATGAATAAGTTTATTCATATACTTGGTGAGTTTCATCAAAAATACCCAAATGTTACATATAATTTAGTGGAAAATGGTGGGAAGATGATTGAGACTCAGTTAATTAAAGATGAGATTGATATTGGTATTACCACAATTCCAGTGGATCAGTCCATTTTTCACTCTGTGTTGTTATATGAGGAAGAATTGAGACTCGTATTGAATAAAGAGCATAGATTAGCGAATTATGAACAAATAAACATGAGTATGTTAAAAGAAGAGGACTTTATACTATTTAATGAAGATTTCTATTTAAATGACAAAATTATTGAAGCGGCTAAAAATTCAGGATTTGTGCCAAATACAATTTCTAAAATTTCTCAGTGGAACTTTATTGAAAATTTATTAAGCGCACATCTTGGTGTGAGTATCTTACCAGAGAATATTGTGAATTTACTTGATGGTAATTTTAAAAGTATAAAAATTGATGACCCAGCAATGCGTTGGGAGTTAGGCGTTATATGGAAAAAGGAAAAATATTTAAGTCATGCGACTAAAAAGTGGATTGAATTTATGAAACAAAGGTTATAAAAATACTTATATAGGTTGGTTATGACTTTAGTCAGTCTTATGAGAGCAGGAAGAAATCAAAACTTGATTTCTTCCTGCTCTCTTTTTGTTTGCAACAACATAAATAATCAAATGTAAAGTCATGTAAGTGCCGAAATAGCAGGGGCTGTTGAATGAAAAGCATGAGTATTTAAAGTTTCATTATTATTGTTTAATATAATGAAATATAATGTATTCAATCGCTTACATGAAAAAAAGTAATAGGTGTCATTGATAATCAATATTTTTATTATATTACGTACGGGCTTATACTAGTATATGTAATCAATAAAACACCAAATAAAAATGACGATAAAGGGATGATAAAAATGCAGATGTCACTAAAGGTAGTTAGAGTTTTATTTCAAATATTAATGATTATGGCTATTACGTATGCTGGAAATGTCTTGCAAAGGGTTCTGCACATTCCAATTGCAGGAAGCATCGTAGGCTTAATCTTATTTTTTCTCTTACTACAATTTAAAATTATCCCATCACAATGGGTTAGTAAAGGTTCGAATTTTTTCTTAACAACTATGGTATTTTTCTTTGTACCTTCCGTTGTAGGGGTCATGGATGTCGTATCTGAGATTAATTTAAATTTCATTTTATTCTTCGCAATGATTATTTTAGGAACTTGCTGTGTTGCTTTAATTTCAGGGTTTATAGCGGAGAAAATGGTTAGAACTACGGAATATGGGAATGGACAAGATTAGATGACACTTTTAAATGCTTTGATAATGATTGTCTTAACAATTGTTATGTATGCTGGAGCTAAAAAATTACAGCAAAAATTTAAAAACCCGTTTTTAAATCCAGCACTCATATCTTCTATTGGTATTATTACGATCTTGCTTCTATTTAATGTAGATTATCAAGGTTATATGGTTGGCGGTCAATGGATTAATTATCTATTAAACTGTACGGTGGTTTGTTTAGCTTTTCCGTTATATCAGAACCGTCATAAAATATTAAAACATGCCAATATCATATTCAGTAGTGTCTTCTCAGCAGTGATATTAAACTTTGTGTTTATATTTTGCTTATTGAAAATATTAGGTTATTCAAGAGAAGTTATTATGACGATGTTACCACGCTCTATGACTGCCGCAGTTGGTATAGAAGTTTCAAACCAACTGGGCGGGGTAGATACGATTACTGTTATGTTTATCGTCGCGACAGGGTTAATTGGTAGTATATTAGGGTCTTATTTATTAAAAGTGGGAAGATTTAAGACCGCTATTGCAAAAGGTTTAACGTACGGTAATGCATCTCATGCATTCGGTACGGCACAAGCATTTGAAATAGATGATGAGTCGGGCGCTTTTAGTTCTATCGGTATGATTTTAACAGCCGTTTTAAGTTCTATTGTATTACCGATACTAGTCCTCTTATTATATTAAGTTTTAAAACGAACTAGATATTTTACTGCAAACAACATCAGAAGAATCAACGATTTAAAATGATTGAAATTTGAAAGGAGCTATTTTAAAAATGGCAAAAATTAAAGCAAATGAAGCATTAGTAAAAGCGTTGCAAGCATGGGATATTGATCATTTATATGGTATTCCAGGAGATTCTATAGATGCAGTCGTAGATAGTTTAAGAACAGTTAGAAATAATATTAAATTTGTTAATGTTAGACACGAAGAAGTTGCAAGTCTAACTGCTTCAAGTTACACGAAAGTGACTGGCAAAATTGGAGTAGCTTTAAGTATTGGTGGACCTGGTGTAATTCACTTACTTAACGGTATGTATGATGCGAAAATGGACAATGTACCTCAACTTATTTTAGCTGGTCAAACAGATAGTACAGCTTTAGGTACGAAAGCATTCCAAGAAACAGATATTAGCAAATTAGTTGATGACGTGTCAGTCTATAACCGTCAAATATCTGAAAATGACAAAGATATATTTGGTATTGTCAATGAAGCGATTCGTACTGCATATGAGAAAAAAGGTGTAGCCGTATTAATCTTACCGAATAACTTATTAACAAATAAAGTTAAAGATACAACAAATACAAAAGTGGACACTGCACCACCAGCACGTGTAACACCAAAACCACGTAGTATTAAAAAAGCAACTAAGCTTATCAATAAAAGTAAACGTCCGGTAGTACTTGTCGGTATGGGTGCCAAGCATGCCAAAGATGAACTACTTCAATTTATTGAAGCGGTGAAAATACCTTCAATTATCACGCTACCTGCGAAAGGTTTATTAGCGGATGCGCATCCTTATAATATTGGGAATCTAGGTAAAATCGGAACGAAAACATCTTACCAAACAATACAAGATGCCGACCTATTAATCATGATAGGTACGAATTATCCTTATGTGGATTATTTACCTAAGAAAAATATTAAAGCAATTCAAATTGATAACAATGCTGAAAATATTGGCCACCGTTTTGATGTGAATGTGGGTATTGTTGGTGACAGTAAATTATCATTGCTACAATTAACAGATTCAGTAAAACATGTATCAGAACGTGATTTCTTAACGAAAACATTAGAAAGAAAAGCAACTTGGGATGCATGGATGGCAAAAGATTTAGAAGATAACAGTAAACCAATTAGACCAGAACGTCTAATGGATGCAATTAACCAAGTAAGAACAGACGATGCAATCTTTTCTATTGATGTAGGTACATCAACAGTATGGTCAACACGTTATTTAAATTTAACAGTTAACAATAAATTTATTGTATCTAGTTGGTTAGGTACAATGGGTTGTGCATTGCCAGGTGCCATTGCTGCTAAAACAGCATACCCTAATCGTCAAGTTGTCGGTATTGCTGGTGATGGTGCATTCCAAATGGTAATGCAAGACTTTGCAACAGCAGTACAATATGACTTACCAATGACGTTCTTTGTGTTAAATAATCAACAACTTTCATTTATTAAATATGAACAACAAGCAGCTGGTGAATTAGAATATGCAATTAATTTCACTGATATTGATTACGCAAAATTTGCTGAAAGTTGTGGTGGGGTTGGTTACACATTAACTGACCCAAATAGAATTGACGAAGTAGTTGAAGATGCAATGTCGCAAGACCGTCCAACAATTGTCAACGTGTACGTTGATGAAACTGCAGCACCATTACCAGGCAAGATTGTGATGGATGAAGCAATGAATTATGGTAAATGGGCATTTAGATCAATTACTGAAGATGGAAAATTAGACCTAGAGGAGTTACCTCCAATGTCAACGGCGGTAAAACGTTTCTTCTAAACTTATATTGTAATTTAAAGCTACCAAACACTTTTATGTTTGGTAGCTTTTTTATTATATAAAGCTAAACTTTCATTGCTATAAATATTGTTATTTTATTCTTGCTCACCTATGTTGTGTTTCATATACTAATGCATAACAAATGATAAAATTATAATGTGAAAAATTATTTTATAAAGATTAACATTAGTGCTTATTTCGCATAAAATAGGCTATATAAGTATATAAAGAACAAATAGCGACGAATGCAAGTTTGAGAGAAGAAAGGAAGAACGTGATGTTTAAATCAATTTTTAAATCAAATCGTTTTAAAACGCCACATACATATGCATTATTATTAATAATTATTGCTTTTTCAAGCTTACTTACATACATAATACCGGCGGGGGAGTTCGCACGTGAGAAAAAGGACGGACAAACTCTAGTTGTTTCAGGATCTTATCAAGAAGTAGCACAACATGGTGTATCATTTTTCGATATATTTCGTGCGATACCTGAAGGATTAATTAGTGGTGGAGAAATTGTATTTTACATCTTTTTAGTAGGTGGCGCCTTCGGTATCGTACATAAGACGGGTGCATTTGAAAATGGTGTCAATAAAGCGATGCAAGCATTAGGAACGTATAAAGGGCTTATGATTCCTTTAACAATGACTATTTTTTCTATACTAGGATTTTCTATTGGGCTAGCAGAAGAAACGATTATTTTCGTGCCAATTGGTATCATTATCGCCCGAACATTAGGCTATGATGCGCTTACAGGTGCTGCCATGGTAATACTTGGGGCAGCTAGTGGATTTATAGGTGGTATGCTCAATCCATTTACAGTCGGTGTAGCGCAATCTGTAGCTGAATTACCCATGTTTTCAGGTTGGGGGCTACGGACAATCATTTATCTATTTATTTTAAGTGCCGCGATAATGACAGTAATGCTTTATGCCCGAAAAGTTAAGAAGGATAAAACTAAAAGTCTTGTTTATGAATTGGAACAAGCAGAAAGTAATTTAGAAACCCAAATGTCCACACCACGCTTTACAAAAAGACAGGCGATAGGTTTAGGTTTAATCGTTGCAGCGATTGTATTAAACGTATATGGTATTTTTACTTATGGTTGGTCATTTAATGAAATGAGTGCGAACTTTTTACTAGCAGGTTTATTAGCAGGTTTCATTGGTGGTCTAGGGATGAATGGCACTTTCGATGCAATGATTGAAGGTATGAAAGATATACTATTTGGAGCAATGATTGTCGGCTTTGCTAAAGGTATTATTGTGATTTTAGAGAATGGTCAAGTCATCGATACAATTGTTTATGGCATGACAACTTTATTAGCAGATATACCTTCTTCAATGGTAATCATAGCAATGTTTATATTACAATTTTGCTTGAATTTCTTTATACCATCAGGTTCAGGCCAAGCATTAACAACAATGCCCTTAATGGTACCTATATCTGACTTATTAAATATTAATAGACAAGTTACTGTGCTTGCCTTCCAATATGGAGATGCGATTAGTAATGTTTTATTCCCAACGTCGGCAATACTCATGGGCGCGTTAGCTGTTGGGAAAATTACTTACACACAATGGCTGAAATTTGCGTGGAAATTAATCGTGATATGGGTAGTGATTTGTAGTATCGGGATGTCTATTGCATTAATAATCGGCTACTGATTGCACATCATAGTGAAAAGAAGTTATAACATTTTGAAAAATAGAATGCGAATGGATATTGTATAAATTTTTGAAATAGTATATACTAAATTAAAACAAATCGTCATATTGCGTGTTACTGGTTAAGCAGGCATGAGCAAACAAAGCGACTATCGGGAATAGTCTGTTTGCTCATGCCTTTTTGTATGCGTTTTGGCGAAAAAGATAGAGAAGGGATGTTTTTGTGTATGTTTAAAAAGTTTTTTGGACAATTGCAACGTATTGGTAAAGCGTTAATGTTACCAGTCGCAATTTTACCAGCCGCTGGTTTATTACTAGCAATTGGTACAGCAATTCAAGGGGAGTCCCTACAACAATACCTTCCATTTATACAAAATGGAGGAATTCAAAGTATCGGTGAGATGATGGCTGGCGCAGGTGGTATTATATTCGATAACTTGCCAATCATATTTGCGATGGGTGTTGCAATCGGGTTAGCTGGTGGTGATGGCGTTGCAGCTATTGCTGCGTTTGTCGGCTATATCATTATGAATAAAACGATGGGTGCATTTTTACATGTGTCACCAGATAACGTAAATGATGCAGCGAGTGGTTATGCGAGTGTATTAGGTATACCAACATTACAAACAGGGGTGTTTGGCGGTATTATCATTGGGGCGCTTGCTGCTTGGTGTTATAACAAATTCTTTAATATTTCATTACCATCATATTTAGGGTTTTTTGCTGGTAAACGTTTTGTGCCAATTATGATGGCACTGACTTCTTTTGTATTAGCATTCCCGATGGCTTTAATATGGCCAACTATTCAAACAGGACTAAATGCATTTAGTGAAGGGTTACTTGATGCCAATACAGGTTTATCTGTATTCTTATTCGGATTTATCAAACGTTTATTAATACCGTTTGGTTTACATCACATTTTCCACGCACCGTTTTGGTTTGAATTTGGTTCATGGACGAACGCAGCAGGAGATATTATTCGTGGTGACCAACGTATCTTTATAGAACAAATTCGTGAAGGAAGTCATTTAACAGCTGGTAAATTTATGCAGGGTGAATTCCCGGTAATGATGTTTGGATTACCTGCAGCAGCTTTGGCTATTTATCATACAGCGAAACCTGGAAGTAAGAAAGTTGTGGCTGGTTTGATGGGTTCTGCAGCTTTAACTTCGTTCTTAACTGGGATTACGGAACCATTAGAATTCTCATTCTTATTCGTAGCGCCATTATTATTCTTTATTCATGCAATACTGGATGGTTTAGCGTTCTTAACTATGTATCTATTAGACGTGCATTTAGGATATACATTCTCAGGTGGTTTTATAGACTTTGTATTATTAGGCGTGTTACCGAACCAAACAAATTGGTGGCTTGTGATTCCAGTAGGACTGGTATACGCAGTAATTTACTACTTTGTATTCCGATTCTTAATCACAAAATTCAATTACAAAACGCCTGGTCGTGAAGACAAGCAAGTTGAAGCTTCTACAGCAACAGCGAGTGAATTACCATTTGAAGTATTAGATGCAATGGGTGGCCAAGAGAATATTAAACATCTTGATGCTTGTATCACACGCCTACGTGTTGAAGTGAAAGAGAAGAGTAAGGTCGATGTTGCTGGATTGAAAGAATTGGGTGCTTCTGGCGTGCTTGAAGTAGGTAATAATATGCAAGCAATATTCGGTCCTAAATCCGATCAAATCAAGCATGATATGGCTATGATTATGAAAGGTGAAATTACTAAACCAACTGAAACAACCGTACCAGTTGAAGACGATAATAAAGTTACACATATGGACGATTTGGATGAAGTGGAAATTTACTCACCAGGTAAAGGTCAAATCATACCTTTATCAGAAGTACCTGACCAAGTGTTCGCTCAAAAAATGATGGGTGATGGTGTAGGATTTGTTCCTGAAGATGGAGAAATTGTGGCACCATTTGACGGTACAGTGAAAACAATATTCCCTACAAAGCATGCGATTGGTATAGAGTCAGATGAAGGTATAGAATTACTTATTCATATTGGTATTGATACTGTTAAATTAGATGGTTCTGGCTTTGAAAGTATGGTGAGTACAGGAGACACAATTAAAAAAGGTCAAAAGCTAATGCAAGTTGATTTAGACTATATTAAAGCAAATGCACCTAGTATCGTGACACCATTGATATTAACAAACTTAGAAAATCGTACACTTGAAATAACTGATGTATCAGAAGTGAAATCACAACAATTGATTATGACAGTTAAACAAGACTAAATAATCATATTATATAGCATCTCAAACAGTTCGAATTGATAAGAATTCGAACTGTTTTTTATTTTACAAAATAAAATGTTGAAATATTCTGAAATTATAAATATCATAGGAGTTATGATTATATTAAAAATGAGGGTGAAATTATGAACTATCGACCAACAATGCAAGTGATGCCCAAAGTAACACTTGTGCCACCAGAGTCAAATATGGCTGAAGCATTATATCAAACAATTAAAGAAAATTTTTCACACTTAGAACCATTTCTAGAATTTATTACAGAAGATGTCACAGTACAAGACGAAAGTGCATATTTGACAATGATGATTCAACAACATGCAGACAATACAGGTCGTTTATTTCTTATTTATTATGAAGATGATCTTATAGGTACCATAGATTTACATAAAATAGATACGAAGAATCGCAAAGCAGAAATTGGTTATTGGATTGCTGAAGATTATACAGGTAAGCAAATTACAACGACGTGCGTGAAGTATATGTGCCATTATGCGTTTGAAACGTTAAGCTTAAATAAATTGACTATTTTAGCCGATGTTCGAAATATACCAAGCAATAAAGTTGCTGAAAAAGTTGGCTTTTCTTTTGTTGCTACAGATTATCAAGATGTATTCGATGGAGAAGTATTTAGAGATATGAACCGTTATATATTATTAAAAGAACATTTCCACTAGAATAAATTGAACACTTTTATCACATTTGAAAAATATGATTTTGAAAGGGGGATGGATATGGATATCACAAGAGGGATAAACCATATTGGATTGACGGTACCAGATATTGAAGTAGCAACTACATTTTTCAAAGAAGCTTTGGATGGCAAGATAGCCTATGATAGTCAAACCAAAGCTGATGATTCGCGATCAGGTGCATTTGTAGAACATGTCTTAGATATAGAACAAGGAGCAAAAATTATAAAAAAACGCATGATGGTGTTTCATAATGGACCTAATATAGAAATGTTTGAATTCAAAGATGCTACTCAACAAAGTCCGGCATCATTACAAGATATTGGTTTTACACATATTTCATTTTACGTAGATGATTTTGAAACAACTTTTAATCAAGTGAAACAAGCAGGAGGCGAACCGATTTCGGCACCACACAGTAATACAAAATATGAAGATACAGCAAATAATAAAACCGTATATATACGCACGCCATGGGGGAGTTTAATTGAATTACAGACCATCCCTAATGGTTATTATTATCCAAATGACAGTGAAGCTGAAGTGTTTATACCTAAAAAATAAATATTATACTTTAATTAAGGGGAATCGATGATGCTACAAAGAAAATTAAATATCGCGAATTTAAAGACACCTATTCATAAATTAGAAGCACTAAGTCAGTCATTAGGTAAAGACATCTATATTAAAAGAGATGACTATACAGGAACCGAAATTTCAGGCAATAAGGTAAGGAAATTAGAATATACAATACAGTATGTATTAGATAACGGTTATGATACAGTCATTACAACTGGAGCAATCACATCTAATCATGCGCGTGCAACTGCTGCTGTCTGCACGCAATACAATATAGAATGCCATTTGATATTGAGAGGAACTAAAAAGTACTATGAAGGGAATTTGTTTTTGGCAACGATGTTAGGCGCTCATATACATTTTATAGAACCTAGCGCTTCAAGAGAAGAAACGATGGAAATATTGTATAGAGAATTAGAAGAAGCTGGCAAAACGCCATTTAAAATACCTGCTGGCGCATCTGACTGGATAGGCGCTCATGGTTATATTAATACTTATGAAGAAATATTAAACCAAGAAATCACGATGGGTGTTCAGTTTGATTCTATTAATTTAGCGGTAGGTTCTGGTGGGACATATGCTGGACTTTGGTTTGGCAAAACGAGTAATAATTTAGCGACTCAAATCATTGGATATGCTGTAAACAAAAATGCTGAAACCTTTAAAAATAAAGTGATTGAGATTATTAAAGATTTAGACAAGGACACGCCCTCGTTTGAATCGATTTTAATCAACGACGAATATATTGGTTTAGGATATGGCCAAGCAACGGATGAAGAACTTCAGTTTTATATCGACATTGCGCAACAAGAGGGAATAATATTAGATCCCACATATACTGGAAAAGCTTTTCGAGGTCTTGTTGAGGAAATAAAACAAGGTCATTATAATGATCAGCAATCCATTTTATTTATTCATACAGGTGGCTTACAAGGTTATACGCAAGAGATAAGAACGCGTATCGAACAATTACTGTTAAAAAACACCAAGTCACTATAATAGTCGTATGCTATATTTTAAAATATAATATGTTCAATTGCTAAAAGGATAGTAGCTATTTTAGAATATTGGGTTATTGTATTTTCGAAGCAAATACGTTGATTATTCATCTGAAAATGTTTCATAATGAGATACAATTTGTGTGACGAGGATGGTGTTTAAAAATGACGCGAACATTGACTACGATAGAATCATTTCACGCGTTTGTTAACAATCATAAATTGGTGGTTATACATGTAATGAGAGACAATTGTAGCGTTTGTCATGCAGTGTTACCACAAATAGAAGGACTTGTAGGTGAATATCCTAATGTGTCACTAGGGGTTATAAACCAAAGTAATTTAGAAGCTATCGCTGGTGAACTATCGATATTTACTGTGCCAGTAGATTTAATATATTTAGATGGAAAAGAAATGCACAGACAAGGTCGCTTTATTGATATGCAACGGTTTGAACATCAGTTGAATTTGATGTATCAAAGTATAGATTAATGCATTGTAGCGTACAATTTCTTTCTATTTAAAATCGGTACAATTATATAAATTAATACAAAAATAAGACACCTCGTTTTAAAGTTACTCTAACATAACTTTAAAACGAGGTGTCTTATGTATAAAAATTATAATATGACTCAGTTAACACTACCAATGGAGACTGAAATTTTGATTCCTAACAATGATATCGCACATGCAGTTAATCAAATTGTTGAAATAATCCCAGAAACAGAATTCTACGAATTCAATCACTTAAATAGTGCATCACCTTATCACCCTAAAATGATATTGAAAGTAATTCTTTATGCTATACACAATCTATATTTTCTGGACGAAGAATTGAAGCTACACTTTCAGATAGTATTCGTATGATGTGGTTATCTCAAAATCAAAAGCCATCATATAGAACAAAAACTCATTGATAATGAGTCCATCTTTGTGTTGTTGATACTTGTAATAACACAAAATAATTAAATTGTTTAAAATAAAAATGTGAGTAATTAGATAAAAAGTTTCATATTTCTTATGAATAATGTATGATAAAGAATATTAATAGTACAATAGGGGGATGTATATGCGAATAGAAAGAATCTGTCCTGATGAAGCAGAGGAACTATATACTTGTATGAAGAAAATCGACCAAGAAACGCAATATATGTTGTATTTGCCAGATGAACGTAGCTTTGATAAAGAAGTATTTATTGATGATATTAAGCGTAATTTTTATATTGGTGTTAAAACAGATGACAATGAAATCTTAGGATATCTTTCTGTACATATTAGTACATTATTTAAGGTGAAACATATTGGTTATATTATGACAGGACTCGTTAACAATAAGCAGCAGCAAGGTTTATCAACAAAAATGTTTGATGAAACAATTAGGTGGGCAAAGCGCAAGGGGTTAAGACGCTTAGAATTAAATGTGATCACATCGAATACACCTGCTATTAATTTTTACGAAAAATTAGGATTTAAAATCGAAGGTATTAAGCGTGAATCCATTTATATGGATGAACATTACTATGATGAACTCTATATGCCAATGATATTGGATTAGGATTTTATTTCTAATGCTACTCGCATGTTGTAGATGTCAGGCGAAAAGACAAGGTAAGGTTGAGAAATCAATGATATATACATAAAATTAAAATATTGAATATAAATAATTGCTTTTACTAAAAATATGAACTTCTTTATTATAAAATATATATCAGACGAATTGAGGAGGTTATATATTTTGTTTAAAAAAATTATAGGATTAACGAGTGTTGGCGTAATAACTTCCTATTTTTATGCTAAGGTAAAAGAAAAACGTAGCTATAAAAGCTTTTTATATGAAGCAACAATAAGAGCTACACAAATGAAAAAGCCATTTGAAAGTGTAGAAAATGCGAAGAAAATGTTGAAAGTTGTGATGAGAGATACAGAAGGGCCACACAAAGGCACGGATTATAGCTTTCGAAACGATGTTCGAACTACAACTATACAAAATGCAACGACGTATGTAGTGAATGATAAAGCAGATAGCCAACAACGAGTTGTATTGTATTTACATGGAGGTGCGTGGGTCCAAGACCCTATTAAAACACACTTTGAGTATATAGATATAGTTGCAGATGAATTGGACGCGAAAGTCATTATGCCGGTATATCCCAAAGTACCACATGCAACTTACAAAGAGACGTTTAGATTGCTTACTGAAATCTATAAAAATATAATTGCTCAAGTAGAACATCCACAACAAGTAATTATCATGGGTGATTCGGCGGGCGGTCAAATTGCATTATCATTTGCGCAATATATCAAAACATTAGACTTAGAACAGCCAAGTCACATTGTATTGATTTCTCCCGTTTTAGATGTGACCTTATCTAATCCTGAAGCACCTGCGTATGAAAAAATAGATCCTATGTTAGCTATTAAAGGTACGCAGTATTTCATAGAATTGTGGACAGGTGATACACCATTAACAGATTGGCGGGTTTCTCCAATCAATGGTGCATTAGATGGTTTAGGACATATTACGATTTCAATAGGTACAAAAGAAACGTTATATCCAGATGCAGTGAAATTATCGAACTTATTAAATGAAAAAAATATCGAACATGATTTCTTACCAGGTTATAATTTATTCCATATTCATCCAATCTTTCCAATTCCGGAAAGACGACAATTTTTAGAACAACTAAAGCAAATTATCAATAATCATTAAGAATAATTTATCTTTTAACCTAAAAATCTTTATAAATTAATCTATATAAATAAAAGGGCTTTCCATTTTTGGGAAAGCCCTTTTAGAGTGCCATAAAGTTTGGGGTTTTGTTGGCAGTTTTTTTGTGCACATTCCGCTGTCACAGCATCAGTTCGTAGTCTTCGGCTAGTGCTTTATTAACTAGTCAGGAGTCGGCGCAAAGCACTATAATTAGTAAAAAGAAAAAATATAATGAAACATTCATTGTTATTGTCTAAATTCATATATAAAATATTGTTTCTTAAGTCATTTTAGGAAATGATACGGATTAGCAGTATCATTTATTTATTTTTTAAATAAGTTGGGAAAAATTCTGTGAATAAATCAATAAATGCTAAATACACATCTTTTTCTACATATTCATCTACTTGATGCGCTTGGCTGACTAAACCAGGGCCATACATAATAAATGAAAAGTCTTTATCTTTATCTACAAGTAGGTCGGAAGCATCGGTTACACCTGGTGAAGCTTCTAAAGGTAAATCAGTATTTAAATATTTTGTACCCATTTCGTGAGCTAATTCTGCTAGTTTATTTTGACCAGTTGTATAAACAGGGGGTCTAGACATGTAAGTGTCGATTTCAATATCTGTTTGATCAGTTTCAACTTGTTTTAAAATCTCATTAAAATAAGAAATGAATTGTTCGTTATCATGTTCTGGAATTGTACGGATATTAAATTCTGACTCAGCGTGTTCTGGAATAGAGTTCACTTGGTTACCGCCATTAAAGATAGTAGCATTCATAATGGCATTACCTAAAAGGGTATTGCTTTTGTTGAACTTTTCAAAACCTTCATCTGCTTTATAAACAAATTTCACAAGTGGCGAAATAGCATTAAACCCGAGGTGTGGCATGGAACTATGCGAAGCTTTACCTTTTGAAGTAACACGAATGTCCATTGAACCTTTATGTGCATAAACAATTCTATCTTGAGATGGTTCGGCAATAACGAGCGCTTCTACATCTTTCATATAGCCTTGCTCTTGGAAAGCTTTTGCGCCTTCACCGACAATTTCTTCGCCTGCAGTTGCGAGCAAACGAATTTTACCATGGTCTAATAATTCTTGTTCTTTGATATCAATCAAGCTGATGACCAATGCAGCAAGTCCTGATTTCATATCTGCAGAACCACGTCCATAAAATTTATTATCTACTTCAGTTAATTTGAATGGATCATATGTCCATTTATTATTATCGCCTTCTGAAACGACATCCATATGCCCAGAAATACCTAGAACTGGTCCATCTTCACCAATCTCTGCTATTAAATTTGCGCGCGTATCGTTGATTTTAATTATTTTGGAGTCGATACCATGTTTAGATAATAAATCTTTAAGATATTCACAAACTTCAACTTCGTGATCATTTACAGATTTAATACTTACTAAATCTTCTAGTATTTGAACTTTTTCTGCTTCTGAAAATTTACTCATCTTAATAAAACCCCTTTTCATAAAATAATAACTATCAATCTAATTATATCTGAAGATTCAGACTAATTAAATTTTAAAGTATCGAAATAGGAGATGGATAATAAAGACGAATTTTATTTGAGTTTTTAGTTATATTTTGAGCACATATCGTATATTTAACAAAAAAATCATACAGGGCTCTTAGATAAAGTGCGATCTAGGGACCCTGTATGAGTATTAACATTGTGTGATAAAGCTTCTGTGTTTAATGGTTTAGTAAGACTAGATTGTAATTCATCAGGTACGCTATTACTTTCAGTTGTTGTCTTTTCAGGTGAAGATTCATTATTGTATTCTACATTTTCAATGTTTGTAGGATTGGCAGTATCTAATACTGCACCCTTCATATCATTACCTTGAATACTTCCAATTAAAATCAAAATGAGATAGCTACAAGTGATAAGAAATACAACAACAAGATATATAGAAACTACTAATTTAACAGATTTACTCATAAACTGCCTCCTAGATAGATTTATTGCTCCCTACACATATAAGATAACATTTGAATTTTAATAGCATGTTAAGAAGTAGTAAATATTATATATTTGTTTATGGCAAAAAATCCCCCATTACTAAATTAAATTAAATTTTTTCGAAAAAAGTATTTATTTTTTCTAAAAATAAAAATGCCATTATATAAGGGTTTATAAAGATAAAAGATAAATATTACATGTTTTGTAAATTTGAATTTACGAATAATTAATCTATACTTCAAACAATTTATATTAAATCAATAACTACATGGTAGGATAACGGTATTGATAGGTAGGAATTGTTTAAATGTTGTGAATGCTATTTTTAGTTGATACATCTTCACTATGTATTAATAACATGATTAACCTGCTTTGATATTTACATAAAATTAAATACGCTGCTGAAAAGAGGGATAAAATTTGCTACTCATCATCATATGCGTAGGTCTAATTCTTTGGCTAGGTATTGTTGAGAAAAAACAACATTCCTACAGATTAGAAAAAGTACCGATACGCATAAATATAAATGGTATAAGAGGTAAATCTACTATAACTAGATTGATTTACAGTACACTACGTGAGGATGACTACCGAGTTATAGGTAAAACTACAGGAACAGATGCACGTATGTTGTATTGGTTTACACCAAGAGAGTATCCAGTTTATAGGAAGCCTCAAGGAGCAAATATCGGCGAACAACGTGATATTATTCGCAAAGTTGTAAAACAAAAAGCCAACGCCTTAGTAAATGAATGTATGGCAGTTAATCCAGATTATCAAATTACATTCCAAAAAGACTTAGTGAAAGCAAATATTGGTGTGATTGTAAATGTGATGGAAGATCATATGGATGTGTTAGGACCGACGTTAGATGAAGTTGCCGAAGCATTTACAGCGACCATTCCATACAAAGGACATCTTGTAGTAATGAAAGATGACTACACTAAATTTTTTGCTAAAGTTGCTAAAAAACGTAAAACAAAATTAATCGTTGTTGATAAAGAAGAGGTGCCCGAATCTTATCTAAGAAAGTTCGGTTACATTGTATTCCCAGATAATGTTGCAATTGCTATGGGTGTTGCCGAAGCAATGGGTATAGATCGAGATACAGCCTTGCGTGGCATGTTAAATGCACCCCCTGATGTTGGAGCGGTTGAAGTTAAATACTTTAACGCTAATAATTCAACTAACGTTTATGTTAATGCATTTGCTGCAAATGAACCGAAATCTTCAAAAGCAATATTAGACAAAGTTGAAACTTATAATTATCCTTATAAAAAAATTGTACTTATATTAAATTGTCGTTCCGACAGAATCGACAGAACAAGACAATTTTGTGAAGATTTTTTAAAGGATGTCGAATTCGATACATTAATTTGTACAGGTAAAAGTACTCAAATGGTCAACGATGTAATGGAAGGCCAGCCGAATAAGAAGTATTTAAACTTCGAAGGTAAAGATATAAAAGAAGTTGAGCGCGCATTATATAAAGAGTCTCAAAATGCCTTGATTTTCTGTGTTGGTAATATTCACGGACCAGGTAAAGAAATAGCGCAATATATAGAAGGGATCAAATAATATGATAGGTTCAGAGTTATATTTTTCATTATTTGTGGGCATTGTACTAAGTCTAATCTTTGCCGAAAAATTTGGTATTAGTCCAGCTGGATTAGTAGTACCAGGATATTTAGCGCTGATTTTTGATCAGCCGATTATGTTACTATCTGTACTCATTATTAGTTGCATTACATATTTCATTGTTAATCATGGTGTAAGCAAAATCGTAATTTTATATGGTCGTAGAAAATTTGCGGCAATGATACTTACTGGTATGGTATTAAAGTTTGTATTTGACATCATTTATCCCTTAACTCCATTTGAAATGGTGGAAATGTCAGGGATTGGCGTTGTTATTCCAGGTATCATAGCAAATACAATTCAAAAACAAGGTGTCATTATTACTTTATCTACATGTATGTTATTAACATGTATTACTTATGTCATCTTATTCTTTTATAGCTTTATCAATTAGTAAGGAGCATAAATATGAAGCAATCTAAACGATTTACTATAGAGGAACGGGTATTAAAATGGACGAAACGTCACAAAAAACGCAACTCTATATACACCGGCATTATTTTAATAGGGGCAATTGCACTTTTAATATTCACTATGTCATCACAAGAAGTTGAACCAGTTCAAGCTATGAAGAAAGCCAAAGATGATATAAGGATGACTTATTTAGGTAATATAGAAATGAATAAGCACATAAGGAAAAACAATATTAACGACACCTTTAGTCCGATAGAAAGTGTTTTAAATGCAAGTGATTATTCAACAGCAAGCTTAAAACTCACCAATTTTTCAGAAGATAGAAAAGCAAATATTAATAAAAATTTAGAGAATGTCATGTTTTTAAGGGGGTTAAATATTAAAAGTTTAAATATTATTAACCAGGTCACCGATAATATAACAGCGAGAGAGTTTAGTAGAGCGGTAGAAGGGCAGGCTGGTTATAATTACTTAACTGGAAATGGTTCGAATCCTATTAATAGTAAAACAGTACAACAAACAGTTAAAGGTAAAAAAATTGCCAATGTTTCGTTTACAGATGTTGAGTCTGATTACACTGACTCCTTGAAGAATACAACTTCAGTAAGTTTAGAACCGGATATTTATATTCCATTAATTAAAAAGTTAAAAGAGGAAAATGATTACGTTGTAGTCAATGTCGACTGGGGAATAACGGATGAACGTGCTGTTACAACGCGACAAAAGAAATATGCACATTCACTTGTTGATGCTGGTGCAGATGTAATTATTGGTCACAACTCAGTGATTCAACAGATTGAAAAATATAAAGGTACTAGTATTTTTTATAGTCTTGGTAACGTAACGTCTGAGGATTTTTTATCTAAGAATAAACAAGGCTTGGCTGTTCAACAAAATTGGAATGGTAAGGATTCAGAATTTATGGTAACACCAATTAAATCACAAGGCGGAAAAATAACAGAATCCAATCCTAACAAAGTGGAAGAAATTAAATTATTGAACAATATTGAAAGTAAAAGTGTAGATCTAAAAAAAGAGAATGGAGGTTACGTATATGAACATTAAAACACAATGGGTGAGTATTACAGTAGTTTCAATAGTATTAGTTATCTTTTTATTAATTGTATTTGCTCAAGCAAATGAAGGTTTAGATCAATATGAACAAAATGAACTTAAAACATCGCATCACCAATATTTGTCTAAAGGAGCTTAAGTATGAGTATTTATAATAAAAAAACGCTCATCGCAATCTTACTCCTTACTATAATTATTTCTTTTATCTTTTTTATAGCAACCAAAGAAGATAATTATAATAAAGATGAATTATATGAAAATAAGATTGCAGATCATGATCAGAACCCATCAGATGAAATTTACGGTGTTGCTTCGAATAATCCAATAGCAAGCCGTGTTGGGGAGAAAATTATTAAAGACGGAGGCAATGCTGTTGATGCTTCCATGGGTGTTTCATATGCATTAGCAATAACCGAGCCTCACTCATCTGGTTTAGGTGGCGGAGGCGCGATGTTAGCCTATGATGGCAAACCGAATGTTGCGCCAAAGCAATGGCAATACAAAGATATTTCATCGTTTAAATATGATGAGAAAGACGAAATAGGTACACCAGGCTTTGTACGTGGGATACATGATGCACATAAAGAAGCGGGTAAAATGGATGAAGAGAAAATTTTAAACTATGTGATTCCATTAGCAGAAGAAGGTTTTGAAGTTGATTCAGAATTAGAACGCAGTTTAAAATTATACGGTTCTGATGTTGATAGGGACTCACCATTTTTTGATGGTGATAAAACCAAAAGAGAAGGTGAAGTAGTTAAACAGCCAGAATTAGCTAAAACAATTAAAGGAATTAGAGATCATGGGCCAGATTATTTCTATGATAAAGTGGGGGAAAGTGTTTCTGATCAAGTAGATGAAGAAATAACTGAAAAAGATTTTAATAGTTATAAAACCACGAAAAAAGAACCGGTTAGCACAGATTATTTAAATACTAAAGTTTATTCTGCATCTAATCCATTAGGTGGCACACTGATGCTTCAAGGTTTAGAAATAGATAAAGCAACAAACAATCAAGTGCCGCAAAATACACAGTCTGCGCCAGAAAATGATCAAATAGACCCAAATAATCAAACTACCCCTAATAACCGTTTAGATTATATTACTGGTATTTTAAAATCGAGAGCACTTATGTATCGAAATAGAGATATAGTCAATGGACAAGATGAAGATTACGATGAATACTTATCTCAAGATTATTTATTAGGCAAACTAAATGAAGTGAACTTTGAAAGTAATTTCAATACAAATAATGTAGATAATACAAGTACAACACACTTTGTTGTAGTTGATAAAGAGGGCAAAGTAACAAGTACTACTAATACATTATCAAGTTTCTTTGGTTCAGGTGATTTTATGAAGGAAGGTTTCTATATGAACAACTCTTTATCAAACTTTTCTTCTGATCCTTTAAGTCCTAACCATGGTGGGAAGTATAAAACACCTAGATCATATACAGCTCCAAGTATAGTCGTGGGTCCTGATTATTATATGGGTATTGGGACGCCAGGAGGTAATAAGATTCCTACCACAACCAATGAAGTGCTGATAGATTATTTAAAAGGTAATGGCACGCTTCAAGAGTCAATAGATAAGCCACGCTTTTACAATGATGGCGGTACAGTATTTTATGAAAATGCTATGAGTAAGGCAGATGTTTCTATTTTCAAAAGTTTAGGTTTTAAAGTAGAAGAAAAACGAAATGATCCTAACTTTGGTAGTGTTCAAGCAGCACTTTACAATAAAAATGATAAGACTGTAGAAATAGGACACGATGTTGGTAATAGATAAAATAAGGCACAAGCTAAATGAGTTAGTTTAGTGAAAAAAACAAATTTGATGGCAAAAAATGAGAAGGTAGATTTCCTTAAATAGGAAATCTGCTTTTTTGCCATATCAATATTAAATAAGTTTAGGATATTAGTCGGAAATAAATTTTATAAAGTTCTGTGATATTTATTATAAAAGTAAAGATATGGTTTGGAATTAAAAAACTATATTAAATTGTGCATGGATAGATATAAGTAGAAAAAGACCATAATAGTTGGTAATATAATGTTTATATAATGCATTTTATGAGTTCAATACAAAAATGGGCTTATAAGATATGTTTATATAGCAAGGTATTTAATAATAAAATTTAAAAAGTAACAACAACAATTATATAGGAGGGAAATATATGATATATGCTGGTATTTTGGCTGGAGGTATTGGATCAAGAATGGGAAATGTTCCATTACCAAAACAATTTTTAGATTTAGATGGGAAACCTATTCTTATTCATACAGTAGAGAAATTCTTATTAACAAGTGAATTCGATAAAATCTATATTGCTACACCTCAAAAATGGATTTCTCATACAAAAGATACTTTACGTAAACATAATATTAATGATGACAGAATTAAAGTTGTGCAAGGCGGCGAGGACCGTAATGAAACCATTATGAGTATTATAGAAGCAGCAGAAGCTGAAAATGGTATTACTGATGAAGATGTTATTGTTACACATGATGCAGTTAGACCGTTTTTAACACACCGTATTATTAAAGAAAACATAGCAAGTGTTTTGAAATATGGTGCTGTAGATACTGTAATAACAGCTACTGACACAATCATCACATCAGAAGATGGTGAATCCATAAAGTCTATACCAGTTAGAAGTGAAATGTATCAAGGTCAAACGCCTCAATCTTTTAATATTAATTTGTTAAGAAATAGTTATAATGAGCTATCAAGTGACGATAAGAAAATTATGACAGATGCCTGTAAGATACTAGTTGTAGCAAACAAATCTGTAAGACTAGTTATGGGAGAATTATACAATATAAAAATAACGACACCTTATGATCTTAAAGTTGCTAACTCAATCATAAAAGGTGGGATGTCGAGTGATTAATCAAGTATATCAACTCGTTGCTCCGAGACAATTTGAAGTAACATATAATAATGAAGACATTAAAAGCGATAAAGTTATTATAAGACCATTGTATTTGTCAATTTGCGCAGCAGACCAAAGATATTATACAGGTAGTAGAAATGAAAAAGTGCTGAAAAACAAGTTACCAATGTCATTGATTCATGAAGGTGTTGGAGAAGTTGTGTATGATAATAAAGGTGTGTTTGAGATTGGTACGAGAGTCATCATGGTGCCTAATACACCAGTAGAAAAAGATGATGTTATAGCTGAAAATTATTTGCCAAGCAGTAAATTTAGATCTAGTGGTTTTGATGGATTTATGCAAGATTATGTATTTATGGATCACGATAGAGTCGTTGAAATAGATGATAGTATAGAAGATTTAAGTACAATTGCTTACTCTGAATTAGTCAGTGTAGCTTGGCATGCAATTCAACGTTTTGAACGTAAATCAATTGCATATAAAAATAGTTTTGGTGTATGGGGAGATGGAAATTTAGGTTATATAACAGCTATTTTACTTCATAAACTATATCCAAATGCTAAAATTTATGTTTTTGGTAAAACGGATTACAAATTAAGTCATTTTTCATTTGTAGAACATATATATCACATTCATGAAGTTCCAGAAAATGTCTCATTTGACCATGGTTTCGAATGTGTAGGCGGTAAAGGAAGTCAGTCAGCGGTGAATCAGATTATTGATTTGATTTCGCCAGAAGGGACAATTAGTTTGTTAGGCGTAAGTGAATATCCAATAGGAATAAATACACGTCTTGTACTAGAAAAAGGTATAACGATGTTTGGTAGCAGTAGAAGTGGTGCACAAGATTTCAGAGATGTTGCTCAATTTTATAAAGACAATCCTGATGTCGTTGAAAAATTAGCACTTCTAAAAGGTAATGAATTTGATATTAAAACAATAAATGATGCGGTAAAAGCATTTGAAACAGATTTATCCACATCATGGGGTAAGACTGTGCTTAAATGGACAATGTAAAGAACAATTATATATAAAGATAACTGAAAATTCAATTTATATTTATTTTTAATTATTTTAAATTAGTTATTAATATCGGTTTTACGGTTTTAAATCTAATTAATTGAACAAGAGAGGGTTTTTGAAATTGAGCAAATCTAAAATAATAATTGATGACATCTATTGGGAGCGAATTCAATTATTTATTGAAGGTCACGTTAACGATATTGAGCTTAACAAGAAAAATTTTGTTTTGCGAAATTTGACTGAAACTAAAGAATTAGCAGCAAATGATGTGAAGATTGAAGGAAACAAGTTTAAAGCACGCTTTAATGTGGCGATTTTAGATGATGGAAACTATCTTCCGTCTGGTGAATATCTCATTGTCTATAAAGACGATTTTGATTATATTGCACATATCAATGAAACATTACTGAATCCTGATAGTTATGAATTAGATGATACACAACTAGAAGAATATGCAGCAGAAGAAACACAAAATGGAAAAAATAATTATCTTTTGACGCATTATGAGTTCGTATTTAAAAAAGGCGGCAATTCTAAGAAAACAGAATATATTGTTCAGCCAATGATTTCAAGCGAAGTAAATGAATTTGTATTAAATATTGATTTTAAAGCGCCTTTACCAAAAGTAAATCCAGTTAAGAAAAAAATGATAGATTTGCGTTTGAAATACAATAGATACTCTTTTAATGTGCGTAATTTTGTATTTCAATCTATATTTAAAGTAACTAAATTTTTCCACTTAAAAAAAGGCAATACAGTATTATTCACTTCTGATTCAAGAGAATATATGTCAGGTAACTTTGAGTATGTATATAATGAAATGTTACGTCAAAATTTAGATGAAAAGTATAAAATTCATGCCTTGTTTAAATCGAATATTTCTGCAAGAAGAAATTTCATTGATAAGTTTAAGTTTCCGTTTTTATTAGGTAAAGCAGATTATATTTTCGTAGATGATTTTCATCCACTATTATATACAGTACAGTGAAGTTTAGAAAAAGCCAAGAAATTATACAGGTTTGGCATGCAGTAGGTGCCTTTAAAACAGTTGGATATAGCCGTACTGGTAAAAAAGGTGGGCCGTTCTTTAATTCCGTCAACCACAGAAATTATACAAAAGCCTTTGTCTCATCTGAAACAGATATTCCTTTTTATGGGGAAGCGTTTGGCATTAAAGAACAGAATATTATACCAACAGGTGTGCCTAGAACAGACATTCTTTTCGATGAAAATTATGAAAGAGAAATTGTAGCTGAAATGGAGCAAGATTTACCTATCATTAAAGGTAAAAAAGTTATTCTATTTGCACCAACATTTAGAGGCAGTGGCCACCACACAGCACATTACCCATTCTTTAAAATAGACTTTGCGAGATTTGCGCGTTATTGTCGTGAAAATAATGCAGTTGTGCTGTTCAAAATGCATCCATTTGTGAAAAACAGACTAAATATACCTAGAGAATATGAACAATATTTTGTAGATATATCAGATTTTAGAGAAGTTAATGACATTCTATTTGTTACAGATATATTGATCAGTGATTATTCTTCTCTTGTATATGAATTTGCAGTATTTAAACGTCCAATGCTCTTTTATGCATTTGACCTTGAAGACTACATTACTTCGCGTGATTTTTATGAACCTTATGAACCTTATGAAACTTTTGTTCCAGGTAAAATTATCGAATCATTTGAAGATTTAATTACGGCATTAGATAATAGCGATTACGAAGTAGAAAAAGTATCACCTTTCTTAGACAAACATTTTAAATATCAAGACGGGCGCTCAAGTGAACGTTTAGTAAGAAATGTATTTGGAAGTTAACTTATAGTACAACTAAAATAATAAGATCAATATAGTGAGTTAAGTACAATGATAAATAGACTGATGGTAAGATATAGCGTATATTTTATTTGCTATTAAACTAAGTATATTGCATTGTATCTTAGCTCACTTTTTATGAGGTGAAATAAAGTGAAATTTTCAATTATAGTACCAAGCTATAACTCGGAAAAATATATTGAAGAGTTATTAAACAGTCTAAAAAATCAAAAGTATGATAAAAAGGATTTTGAAGTGATAGTTGTTGACGATTGTTCAACAGATGACACAGTAAAAATTGTAGAGCCATATAAAGATAAGATGAATTTAATTGTGAAAAAGCTTGATACTAATTCAGGTGGCCCAGGTAAGCCAAGAAATACAGCACTACAAATTGCTCAAGGAGAATATGTATTTTTTGTAGACTCTGATGATTATATTAATAACGATACGTTAAAAGATGTGTCTAAATTTGTAGATAACAATAATGCAGATGTGGTATTAGTAAGAATGGAAGGTGTAAATGGTCGTGGTGTTCCAAGGTCTATGTTTAAAGAAACAAGTGACTCTGTGACACTGGAAAATTCGAGGATTATATATACACTAGGTCCTACTAAGTTCTATAGAACATCGTTATTACGCAATAATAATATTGATTTTCCAGAAGATTTGCGTAGCGCTGAAGATCAACTATT
Organism: Staphylococcus sp. OJ82; assembly: GCF_000294465.1. Lineage (NCBI taxonomy): Bacteria > Bacillati > Bacillota > Bacilli > Caryophanales > Staphylococcaceae > Staphylococcus > Staphylococcus sp. OJ82. The sequence goes on from NZ_ALPU01000003.1 coordinate 230,280, forward strand.
TACAATGAAAGCTTATCTCAATGCGGATAAAATAGCTGTACTAGCTGATAAACCTTATTACTATGCTGCAAAACGTGAAGGCGAACATATGAGTTCAGCCTACGTTTCACCAGAAGATTTTTACAAGGTCATGTCATTGATAACAGAAGCAATATTAGACAGTCCTTTAGATAATAAACATAAGGTGCTAGGTTATTTTATAGATCGTCATTTCTCCTTCTCAAGAACTAATAATTTTTCTCTGAAAATAGCCGATGATAAAAAGAAGTATGGATGGATGCCTTAGGTGACTTTATTCAAAAAGTACCTTCAGAAGTAGATGAATTAGTAAACGATTCCTTGAAACCATTGTTGTATTACGCACGTCTAAAAGATATGAAACATTACCAAAAGGTTGAAGAAAGTTATAAAAATGGTCGCTTTTATAACTATAATGCACACCAAGGAGAACTGGAAATACAATTTGGTGAAAATGAGCCGTTTTTCAAATTCAAACAAGTGATTAAACCTGATTTAAGAATGTCACATTTTAAATTTAATGATAAAGGATTTGAAATAGAGCTAGAATTCTTAAAATCAATCATTAATCCTAATCATGTTGCGACAATGATTCAATTAAAGCTTGTTTCTCGAAACAAAAAAGAACTGATTTATGTACCGTTAGCAATTAACGATCAATCTCGCTTTAAATTTAGTGCGTCGATGAATGATATAATCCCATACTTGGTGAAAGAAAAGGTTTGGGATGCCTTTTTAGAGATGAGAGTAGATAATATGATTGTTGAAAAACGTATTGGTAGTAAACGTGCAAAATACCCTTATGAAGTAGAGACAAGTACAATTGCAGAAAGTAATAATAAATATTATCGCTTTACGCCATACTTCACGAAAGATTTTGATAACCTGTCATTCTATGTAACTAATAATAAACTGTATGACATGTTAGAAGTTACTTCTAAAGATAGTAAAACAATACAATTACGTAGCTTAAAATTCAATTACTTATTATCGGAAGGGATGACAGCACTTATGTTGCCTAAACGCTTCACTTATGGTTATTTAAACAGTTTAAACACAAACGATAAGATGACATATGATTTAACTGTGCATGAGAAAGTGAAAGCAAGCGAACTTAAAAAGAACTTTAGAATTGAAACGCCGCATTTAATCTTAAAGTATTAATGATATATTAGTCTATCTTTAAAGACGTTTAAGCTTAAACTCAAAATTTAATAGATGACTGTTAGAATTCTACGGAAATCTAACAGTCATTTTTTTTACAATATAATTATTTTATGGGGATCATGAAATACAAAAGTGAAGAATTAGAAACTGTTAATACCATAGGTTCTTTATGAGCATGCATATTTAATTTTGCTAATGGATAGTTGGTATTATTTATTTGTTTCAGTATTGCAGGATTAATATATTTCTGGTTGAGCTTGTGAGGTACCAATTGTGAAACCATACCATGGTCACGGTTAAGTAGACGCGTAAATACAGGGAAATCGTTGGAGAAATTATGGTTAATATTGACCTCTACGTATTTATGAGTCTGATTGCTTTGATTATTAAACAATAAAAAATGATAATGGTTTTTTGTTTTAGCTATGATTCCATAAGAAAGCAATGCAACTTGATTATTGAGAAAAGGCTTTAATAAACTATAAACATGAACGATAGGCATTACGCTTTGATGGTGATTGATAAGCATAAAGTGCTCTTTATCATCTGTATAATAGGCATAGCCAAAGCCAGCGATGTATTGATTCAGTTCAATCAATAATTCAGACAATAATATATGTGTAGCATCAGTCTCATTATTGAAATAAACTTTTAATGCATTATGGGTTATTTTAGCGAAAATTAATTTTTTTGAATGTTTTATCCCCATTTTATGAAGGAACAGCGCTATATTTTGTTTTAAAGTATTTTCTGATTTAGAATAAGTTGATTTTTTTGAAATTAAGTTTCCAAATGTAATCAAGTCATGGTTAATGTAAAAATAATCTACTTGTAATGCATTAATTTTCTTAATGATGTGAGTGAGGTTATGACCATATTCAATAAAAGGATCTATAACGATTCCTGTTTTTAACAAAGGAAATTGGTGATTTAATCTTTTGATGAGGCATTGCATATCTTTAATAGAACTGGTTTCAAGTTCAAATAATAGAGTTATTTGCTCTAAGCAATTTTTAGTATTAAGCGTTTCTTTCAATACTTTAAGTACATGATAATCAAATGTTTGCACTAAATTTAAAGTTGTAATTTTAAATGTTAAATCATATCCTTGAGTAATTAAATATTTAATTGTATCAAATAACTGTTGAGTATCTAAATCATTTAAGTACACAAAGTCTGTATTTTTAATTAAAAAGTTTACTTTAGAGAAGTTGGAATAAATATTATTTTGTATAGCATTGTAATTAAATTTTAATAAGTCTTGTAAATTATCTATCCGAATAACCATAAAAGTATCATGGAAGCGTTGATTAAAAGATAGGTCAGCCAGATTTAAAGTATATGGTATTTCTGTTTGATTGCGAGAATAATAATAAATATCCGAAAAATATTTGGATAAATTAGGTTCGTTGATTGCTATTTGATAAGGATCGTTGAAATACCCTTTTCTAAATTGATAAATATACCTTTTAGGAGGTACACCAATATAATGTTTGAAATGTTTTGAATAAGTACTCACATTCATGAACTTATATTTTGTTGCTACATCGTGAATCGCTTTATTATCCTGTATTAAATCAAAGACTGATAAAGCAATTTTCAATGAACTTATATATTGTTTGAAATTCATAGTTAATATTTTTGAGAATAAAATAGAGATATAGGATTGTGAAATGAAAAATGTTTTGGATACTTGCTTAGTAGTTAAAGTGTCATAGATATTTTTATGGATATATTGTGTTAGGCGATAAACTAGTGGGTGGTTTGTGTATAGAGGTGGTAAATAATTATATTGTAATGTCACTTTTGCTTCTTTTAGTAAAAACTCGATTATATTAGAAATATAGTAATTCATTAAATTTTTGTCTTGAGCATTATTTTGGAGCTTTTGTAAAATTAAATTTTTGAATTGCTCTACATAACGTATTTGATTAAAGTCAAAAAATGAATGCGATAAACATGCATCTTTTTCAATAAATAGAGGTAATGGGATATCTAGTTCAAGAAGATCTTGAACATCAATCATTTGATATAAATCAGCATTATTAATTATAACGCCATTTTCTATCCTCATAATTGAGCCATTCAAATTAATTTTACATGGCTTCCCTAACGGAAGAAGTATAATAACCTTATTTATACAGCGTGTTAATTCAGTTGTGTAATGACTTCTAATAGATAAAGAACTTATCACAAATATCACCTTTGCCTAAATATAAACCGATTGCTTTATAGTAATAACGCTATTGTACAACTGTGACATGAAAAAATGTTCGAATATCAAACAAGATTAATAAATGGATATCTTAAAGAAATAATTAGTCGTTCAGACAAATGATTTATTAATGGAGAATTGGAATTCATTAAATTTATTGGGCTTTAAATTAATAAATAAGATATTTCATTTAGAACGTGAAAATTTGAGGTTAGTTACAAATAAATGGATTTGTATATAATTTTTAAACATAAGCTAAATATATGCAATAAACATAAAAATGATGATACAAATACTTCTGTTTTAAATTAAAGTGAGAGAAAGTAGTAAATAATGAAAAAGAAGGAGTTTGTTGCACTTAAAAATAAGGATGACGTGCTAACCTTATGATTTATTTAGAAGGATAATAAAGGGAACAGTGAACAATACAAGAAGATCTAAAACCACAGCCTGAAAGTGATTTTAGATCTCTTGCAATGGGCCATATTGAAGTATATGCTCATTTGCTGAGAATCATGTTGATACGCTTTATTAAAACGGGTGCATAAAGTTTAATTCTGGGAATGGAATATAACTATGATAATAAACGGCACGATGATGGGCCTTTATATAAAACGCAAACACATTCTCTATAAATATTATATAACTAACAATGTAGTCTTACAATATAAAATGCATAAATAATAAAAATTTGAACAATGCAAATTAGGTTTGTTAAAATGGCTTAACTTTCTTGAAATTAACATAAGTTAGCACTTAATAATGAGAGAGAAATAATTTTTAGTAGAATCATTTTTGGTTAGCATATAAGTCTATAGATTTAAAAATTAAAATTGAACAGGTAATAAATAAAAACAAAGTAAATAAGCCATTAAATAAAGTATTTCTGAAGATTTGAAAGATGGTTATAGAGCTAAGTTTTTCCAAAAATATGGAGCCAGTTGTTTGGATTTCAAACAAATCAAGGGAGAACAGTATTAACGTGATAAAGACCATGTAGATTAAAGCTATAACAAAAAGATTTAATATATCAGACAAAAGTATTTTTTTCATAGTCACCAAGCTCCTCTCTTATTTCTCTATAACCGATTAAACAAAAAGTAATAGTAATATGTATAAATTTACCAAAACTTTATAAAAGTGATAAGCAGTCAAGTTATAGCGAACAATATAAATGTTGCATAAGAAAGAGCAAGAATTTAATAAATTAAGTTTAAATTTTAGGTCAAAACTGTTTAACATGCCAATATTGTGCTAAAGAGTAAGTAGTTTAGTTTTATCAAGAAGAGGAGGTTCAATATGTATAAAGCTATTATCTTTGATGTGTATGGAACAATCTTTGATATGTCATCCTTAGAAAATGATATGACTCAATTTGATGATGAATTAGCAGCATCAATTTCAAAACTATGGCGAAAAACGCAATTAAACCATATGTTTTTAAGACAAATTATGCAGCGCTATATTCCATTTGATTATTTAACTAAAGATGCTTTACGCTATGTACTGGATGAACATAAAATTCAGTATAATAGGGACGACATAAATCAATTATTTGATGCCTTTTTAGATTTAAATTATTTTAATGAAATTCCACGTGTACTTTCTAGTTTGAATGGAAAAGGTTTCGATATTGGTATACTTTCTAATGGCAATGATAGTATGTTAATGCCGTTAGTCGACAATTCAAAAATCAGTGACTATATAAATACTGTGATTAGTGTAGATGAGATTAAACAATATAAGCCAAGCCCTGCGAGCTATGCGTTAATATTAGAATATTATAAAATGACTAGAGAAGATATTTTGTTTGTGTCTTCAAACTCTTGGGATGTAACGGGAGCAGCTAATTTTGGTTTTGATACCGTATGGGTAAACCGTAAAGGAGAACAATATGATGATAATGGACAGTCGCCGACCATTACAGTGAATAATTTAAATGAAATGGCGAAGTGGTTAGAAATGAATAAATAAATATAATAATAAAACAGCCCTCAATTTTAGGGCTGTTCAGAGTGTCGACAAAGTTCACGACTTTGTTGGCATTTTTTATGGAGACAAAAAATGCCTGTAGTCTTTAGCTTATGCTTTTTTAACTAGTCAGGAGTCGGCCTAAATTACTGTAACTTTTCAATCAAAATCGATATATTAAATTTTAATTTCGTATATGACGTTGTCGAAGACAAATATTTGAAATGTATAGTATTATTTCAATGGCATAGTACTTAAATCTAATTGATAAAAGGCTAAATCAAGCCACTTATCAAATTTATAACCTACCTTATGTATGGTGCCTGAATGCGTAAAGTTAAATTTTTTATGTAAATAAATACTATAATCATTTGTAGCATCAATACCAGCAACTAATGTTTTATAGCCATTGCTGTGTGCCTGTTCAATGATTTCTGAGAGTAATTGAGAAGCAATACCTTTACCTCTATGGTGTTTATTAACGTAAATAGAATGTTCAATTGAGTATTGATAGGCAGGCCAATCTCGAAATGAACCATAAGTAGCAAAACCGATTGCTTCTCCTTGCTCTTCATATACGATGACAGGTTCATTATTGTTGGTCTTTTTTTCGAACCAAGCTTCTCGTGATTCTAGGGTTTGGGGATTATATGTATAAACTGCTGTAGTATTGAGTATAGCATCGTTATAGATGTCTAATATATTAGGTAAGTCGGATTGAACTGCGTTACGTATCATAGTATATCATCCTTTCAGTGATTTTTTGTGAAAATAATCCATAAGTGTAGTTAGAAAATCATTTATTTATATTTAACACCTAATATGATGAATACGCAATTTATTGTTATGAAAGTTAACATCTTAGATTATATAATAGACAATAACTTAGGAAAAGAATGTATAGCTTATTATGCGTTGTGCTATACTTATGTAGAATTCTATAATAATTAAAGCTAATAAAGGAGTTATAAAGCATGAAAAAATGGGGGAGCCGACTCATTTCACTTATTGGAGTATTGCTTATATTGGCAGCTATTTATATCTTTGCCAAGCCACATATTGATAATTATTTTACTGAGAAAGAGAACGAGGAAAAAGTTGAAACTTTCGATAAACAACATAACAAGAACCAACAAAAGCATGTTGAAATACCAAATGATAAATCAGAAATGGCGGGCTATATATCCGTGCCAGATGCAGATATAAAAACACCAGTTTATCCTGGACCAGCGACACCAGCACAACTTGAAAGAGGTGTGAGTTTTGCTGAAGCAGATGAGTCATTAGAAGATCAAAACATTGCAATTGCTGGTCATACGTTCACAGGTTCATCGACCTATCAATTTTCTAAATTGCCAAAAGCAAAAAAAGGAAGCAGTGTCTATTTTAAAACTGGTAATGAGGAAAAAACATATAAAATCACTAAAATATTTGACGTGAAGCCTGAAGATGTTGAAGTTCTAGAAGAACAACAATTAGATAAACAGCAATTAACTTTAATTACTTGTGATAACTATAATGAACAAACAGGTGAGTGGGAAGACCGTAAAATATTTGTAGCTGAAGCGACTTAAATGATATTAGTAATTGAAAAAAGACCGTATCGAGACGATTGTATTAAACTACTGTGATTGAACAAGAGTGTAGTTTAACGGCAAGCATGAGCTTGTAATAATCGCTTGATAACGGTCTTTTATATTATTGATCGATAACGTCGATAAAACGTTTTGTTATTTCTTTTGGACGCGTAATTGCTCCGCCAACGACAGTACAATGCACACCGAGATCAGTAACTGCTTTGAACATTTCAGGGGTGATGACATTACCTTCAGCAATAACTTTAGCATTAACATTTGCTAAAACATCTTTAAGAAATTGGAAATTATTTTCATATAAAATATGTCCTTTAGTATAAGAGGTATAGCCACGTAATGTAGTGCCTACATAATCGAAACCTAATTCGTCCGCGTATTGCGCTTCTTCAAGCGTTGAAATATCAGCCATAATTTCAATATTTGGTGCTGCTTGTCGTATATATGAAACAAGTTCTTGTAATGATTCTTTAGGACGTTGTTGTTTTGTAGCATCTAAGGCAATTACTTCACATTTACTTTCAATTAATTCATTAATTTCTTGACTTGTTGCTGTAATGAAAACGTCTGAATTATCGTAATCACGTTTAACGATACCGATGATTGGTAGGTTAACTTCTTTTTTGATAGCAATGATATCTTCTTTAGAATTTGCTCTAATGCCAACTGCGCCACCTTCGTATGCAGCTAGAGCCATTTTTGACATGATAAATGATGAGTGTAAAGGCTCATCAGATAAAGCTTGGCATGAAACAATTAATCCTTGTGGTAACATAATATTACACTCCATAACTTTAGTAGATTTAATATAAAAAATAATTTGTATCGACTTAGTAATTTTAATATAACATCAAGAAAATAATAATCAATAGTTTTTGTTGTTATGAAAAACATTTTCATATATACTTTAATTATTATTTATTTTGAAAGGGTGAAATTTATGAAATTTGAAAATCGTATTCAACGTTATCATCATTTATTTACAAAAACTGATAAACAAATTGTTGATTACATTCAAAATAATGATTTTGATGATACATTTTCCACAATTAATTCGCTAGCGTATGCTATTAAAACATCACCAGCGACCATTACACGCTTTAGTAATAAATTGAATTATGACAACTTTCAAGATTTGAAATTTAATTTACAACAAGAAATGACGGACAGGGTTATTGAGAACAGTCCACTGATTCAACGTATTCATAAGTATCATCAAGATATTATTCAACAAACAGGAGAGTTTATATCTGATGAAAAAATTCAGAGTTTTGTAAATCAAATTAATCGTAGCCGTCAAATTATTTATGCTGGGCTCGGTAGTTCAGGTTTATCTGCAACTGAATTTTACTATCGCATGATGCGTATGGGACTGAAGGGGAGCGTTTCTACAGATGCGCATCAAATGAAAATATTTGCGTCATTATTAACAGCTTCGGATACTTTTGTAGCTATTTCAAATAGCGGTGAGACTACAGAGTTAATTGCTGCTGCAGAAATTGCACATGAACGAGGTGCTTATGTGGTAGTCATTACAAATTATGAAGGAAGTCTTTTAACGCAATGCGCAGATTTGGTATTAATTACAACGGATCAATCTAGAATTAATGATACACAATTTATTAATACACAAATAGCGACGCTTTTCTTAATAGATATTGTCAGTTATTTATTGTTAGATGATAAATATATGAATAATGTTTATCAACAAACTAAAAAAGTGATTTTAAATGAATGATAACAACAGATAACCTGCGAAATGGAGTGCGTGACTTTTCTCATATTTACTGAATGACATATAGTCGTTCAAATTAAAGAAAACGCAGGATTTCACAGGTTATTTTTAAAATTTAGAAATTGCACCAAACAGTGAAGCATGATTTTGTGTACGTGTAGTTTGTATGGCTGCATGACCATATTGTGGAGGTAAGAATCTTTCGATTTTTGGTGTGATATATTTGAGTAATTGCTGGTCTTGGGAAGATATGCCGCCACCGATAAGAATTAAACCAGGATCATAGATGATTTGAATTTGTGCAATACCTTCGGCAACAGCTTGACTCCATTGATTAAGAATAGATAGTGCCAACGTGTCTCCTTGCTCAGCTAATTCAAATAGTTTAGGTACATCCTCTTCATAGGGAAACGCACGAGATAACATTAAAGATTTTAGTGCTGAAGTTGAGGCACGTTGTTCAAATGTTTTATTCTCTTCCGCGTTATATAATAAATAACCTATTTCATTTGCTCTATTACGTTCTCCATTGTATAACTGTAGCGTATCGTTATAAAAAGCGCCGCCAATCCCAGTACCTAGTGTAAGACAAAATATATTATCCACTTCATATTGGTGAAGACTAAGTTCACCGAGTAAGGCGGCATTCACATCATTAAAGACTTGTACTTGTGCATTCAGTGGTGCTAGTAAATGGTGAAAATTTGTGCCATTATAATTAGGTATCGTTGGTCCAGTGTAGACAACGATGCCATTTTCTTCATCAACAACACCAGCACTAGATATGCCTACTTGTAAGGGATTAAGATTGTATTTTTTTTGAAAACGTTCAACTAATGCGTATACAGTATCAACGATAAGATGATTAATATTGTCCGGTGTAGAAACTTTGTGATAATCTATAAAACTTAAATCTTCGTCTAAAACAGCCGCCTTAATTGCTGTTCCTCCGATATCAATTGCGACTTTATAATTTTCCATATGCCATGCCTCCTGTAACATCTTCTTATTATATGTATCATCTTTATATTTAAATGTGTAGTTATAACTACATTTGAAAATAATTTTCATAAAATATCGTAATAAATGATGAAACTTTTCAAAAAGCTATTGCCACTATTTATGGTAGCGTTTACAATTTGAGATGTAAATAGAAATCTATGGAAGATGATATATAGATCATAAAAGGTTATATACATTTTTTATAATAATAACTTAAGAAAAATAGATGGAGGGTTATCACATGGAAGAGAACTTAAAAGGTTTATATGCAGCGTTGTTAGTACCGTTTGATGAACAAGGTCAAGTGAAAGAAGAAGGATTAAAACAGATTGCTAAAAATGCAATTGAAACAGAAGGTTTAGACGGATTATATGTAAATGGTAGTTCTGGAGAAAACTTTTTAATAAATAAAGAACAGAAAAAACAAATCTTCAAACTTGCTAAAGAAGCAGTAAATGATGACGTGAAGATGATTGCACAAGTCGGTTCTTTAGATTTAAATGAAGCGATTGAATTGGGGAAATATGCTACAGAATTGGGCTATGATGCAATTTCAGCAGTTACGCCATTTTACTATCCTTTCTCATTTGAAGAAATTAAAGATTATTATTTTGAATTAATTGAAGCAACTCAAAACAATCTCATTATATATGCTATTCCTGATTTAACAGGTGTGAATATATCAATAGAGCAATTTGGCGAACTTTTTGAACATGAAAAAGTAATCGGTGTGAAATACACTGCACCAAACTTCTTCTTGCTCGAGCGTATACGTAAAGCATATCCAAACAAATTAATTCTTTCTGGCTTTGATGAAATGTTAGTCCAAGCTGCAATATCTGGGGTAGATGGCGCAATTGGCTCAACTTATAATGTGAATGGTAAGCGCGCTAGACAAATTTTTGAAAAAGCTCAAAATGGTGAAATTGATGAAGCTTATCAAATTCAACACGATACAAATGACATTATTGAAAATGTATTATCCATGGGTATCTATTCAACATTAAAAGAAATTCTAGCAACGCGTGGTATTGATGGTGGCCAACCTAAGCGCCCATTCAAACCATTTGATGAAAGTAATAGAAGTAAATTGGAAACATTAATCAAAAACTATAATTTATAAAACATCACACAAGGGGATGAAGTAAATGCAACAGGTAGGTTTTGGTACATGGAACTGGGTAGCAGTTATCGCTTATTTATTGATTATGTTATTAATTGGTGCATACTTTACCAAACGCGCAAGTCAAAATACAGATAGCTTCTTCACAGCAAGTGGACGTTTGCCGTCTTGGGAAGTAGGTTTTTCTATTTATGCAACCACTTTAAGTGCGATCACGTTTATGTCTACGCCAGAAAAAGCATTTCTAACTGACTGGTCTTATATTGCTGGTAATATTGCAATTGTAGCTATTATTCCACTGTTAATTTATTTTTATGTACCGTTTTTCAAAAAGTTAAATGTTACTTCTGCATACGAGTATTTAGAAGCACGATTTGGGCCGAGTGTCCGTATCATAGGTTCATTACTGTTTGTGTTATTTCATATAGGTAGAGTTGCAATTGTAATTTATTTACCTACATTGGCAATCACAGCAGTATCTGATATGAATCCTTATGTGGTTGCGAGTCTCGTTGGGATACTTTGTATCTTATATACCTTCTTAGGGGGCTTTGAAGGTGTAGTATGGAGTGACTTTATTCAAGGGGTCATCTTATTAGGCGGTGCCGCAGCAATTATCATACTAGGTGTATCACACTTACAAGATGGTATGGGCACACTTATATCAGATGCAATGGAAAATAAGAAAATTATTAGTGTAGATAACTGGAAATTAAATTCGGCAGCTGCAGCAATTCCTATTATTTTCTTAGGTAATATATTTAATAATTTACATCAATATACTGCGAGTCAAGACGTGGTACAACGTTACCAAGCGTCAGATTCGATGAAAGAAACGAAAAAAGCATTGTGGATGAATGGTGCTTTAGCGTTAATTTCTGCACCATTATTTTATGGTATGGGTACAATGCTTTATTCATTCTATAGCCATGAAAGTACTTTACCAGAAGGCTTTAATACGTCATCAATCGTACCGTATTTTATACTTACTGAAATGCCGCCGTTTGTTGCTGGAATATTAATTGCTGCTATTTTGCAGCCGCACAGTCAACGATTTCATCAAGCTTAAATTCAATTTCTGCTTGTTTATCTGTTGATATTAAACATAGATTTTTCGGCAAAGGTGAAGAAAAAAGCGAAGTCGCTTTTGCAAGAGGGATGATTATTTTAGCTGGTTTATTTGGTTTTGGAATGTCGCTCTATCTTATTGCAGCAGATTCCAATGATTTATGGGATTTATTCTTATTAGTTACAGGCCTTGTAGGCGTACCATTAGCAGGTGTATTTGCAGTTGGTATATTTACAAAACGTACAAATACATTTGGCGTAATTGTGGGACTAATTTTGGGAATCATTATTGCTTATATCTTTAATGGCGTAGGTGGAGGAAACTCACCATTCTTTGTTTCAATTATTTCATTTGTAGTTGCTTTTATCTTCTCTTATATTGTGAGTATTATTGTCTCAGGTGAGAAGAAAGATATTAAAGGCTTAACGATTTATGACATTAAAGAAAAATCTAATTATATTTCTAAAGTGCATGTTAAAAAACATAAAAGTTAAGCAGCATCATACAATTACTTAACTTAATTAAAATAACTGTTAAAGACATAATATAGCTTGAAATAAAAGCAAAAATCAGTACGTTGGAAGTATATAGACTGTCGAAAAAGTATTGAATTTTTCGGCAGTTTTTGTATTTATTTTCCATTATTTAAGCTATAGGAAAAAATATAAAATTAAATTACTTAAAAATGATTTTTTTAATAAGACAGTGAGCGTTTAATATTAATAATTAAATTACAATATATGATGAATTTACTTTGAATCACACTGTATAGTCGATATAATGTAAAGATATACATAAATAGGAAGATTTGAGGGGACATTATGATAAAAGCAATTGCGGTTGATATGGATGGAACATTTTTAGATTCCAAAAAAGGTTATGATGAAAAAAGATTTGAACAAATTTTTCAACAGCTCAAAGCACATGACATTAAGTTTATTGCAGCAAGTGGTAACCAATATGCTAAATTAAAATCTATTTTCGGACAACGTGATATGTTGTTTGTAGCTGAAAATGGAGCAGTTATATATGAAGGGGATACTTTATATGACTATGAAGCATTTGATAGAAGCTTTTATCAAAAAGTAATTGACTATTTAAACATTGAGCGTGGCATTGATAATTTGATTGTTTGTGGATTACGTAGTGCCTATATACTAAAAGATAATACAGAAGCGTTTAAAAAAGAAGCGCATTTTTATTATCGTCAATTAAAAGAAATTGAGTCATTTCAAGATTTACCAGATGATGAATATGTGAAAATAGCATTGAATATTGATAGAAAATCACACCCAACACTAGATGAAGACTTAAGTGCAAACTTTACTGAAGATTTAAAGCTTGTATCAAGTGGTCGAGACAGTATCGATCTTATTATACCTGGAATGACTAAAGGCCAGGCATTGCATCGTTTATTAAAGAAATGGGAATTAAGTCCTGATAGCTTGATGGCATTTGGTGACGCCAATAATGACTTAGATATGTTAGAGCTTGCAACACATAGTTATGTTATGAAAAATAGTGAAGATAAAACATTATTTGAAGTAGCAAATCACATTGCACCTACGAATGATGAACAAGGTGTGTTAACTGTAATTGAAGAAAAAGTATTAAGTGTACTGAATTAAATATATAGGAAAGCGGGACAGAAATCTTTAACTTTGCTGTATTTATGTGCCTTACGCTTAAACTGTCGACAAAATCGTAACTTTGTTGGCAGTTTTTTGTTTCTTTTTTACAGACATAATTTAGATAGTGCTATATAAATTTCATACTCGCTTGCCTAGGACACAGTCTTAATCGCTTATATTAGCCGTCGCAATTATATAAACATATTATTTCAATAAGAATTAGAAAGTAGCTATACTGATATATATAATTGATTTGAAAGGTAGGTCACTCAGGTTATGACACAAATGCAACAAACGATCTTAGATGCGTTTAATTTTAGACATGCAACGAAACGTTTTGACGCAAGTAAAAAAATAGAAGACAGTGATTTTAATACTATTTTAGAAGCGGGCAGACTTTCACCAAGCTCACTCGGATTAGAGCCATGGAAATTTGTTGTGATTCAAAATAGTGAGATTAGAAGCAAATTGAAAGAAATTAGTTGGGGTGCAAAAGGCCAGCTAGATACAGCAAGTCATTTTGTCTTAATCTTAGCACGCAAAAATGTTACAGCGAAATCACCATTCGTTCAACATATGATACGTGATATTAAAAAGTATAGTGAAGAAAGTATTCCAGCAACAGAAGAAAAATTCGAAAATTTCCAAACGAGTTTTCATATTAATGACACTGAACAAACATTGTTAGAATGGGCTAAGAAACAAACATATATTGCACTTGGAAATATGATGACGAGTGCAGTATTGTTAAACATTGATTCTTGTCCTATAGAAGGTTTTGATTTGGATGCAGTCACTCAATTCTTAGCTGAAGAAGGTATTGCAGATACAGAACACTTTGCTCCTTCCGTAATGGCAGCTTTTGGTTATAGAGAAACAGAATCTAAAGACAAAGTACGCCAGCCTCAAGCAGATGTTGTAGAATGGTTATAATAAATATTTGAATTTGTATAATAAATAAAACCTCCAAACTACCTACTTTTTGTAGAAGCTTTGGAGGTTTCTTTATATACTTTATTCGAAAAATTACCAGTAGTTATTTATTTTTATCAGCCACAAGTGAAGCGTCGCTGTGTATTGCAATTTCAAAACCTTCTGGTCCGATAAATTGTTCAGAAGTTGCACTAGGTTTGTATATATCAACATGTGATAAACCTAAACTTGTGTCGTTATCTTGACGTACCGTGTTGGATTGCCATACGTTTGCTGCGATATGGTGGTGGTATTGATTAGTAGACATAAATAGCGCTTGTGGGTAATCGGAAATATGATCTAATCCCAATTGATCAATATAATAATGACGCGCTTGTTCTAAGTCTGCAGTTTTTAAATGTAAATGTCCTATTTTGGCATCGTCAGGCATACCTTGCCAACCTGTTTCTGTACGTTGTGCAACAAGGTCATTAACATCGACTTGCAGTGTATCCATTTTTACTTTATTGCCGTTCCATGACCATTCGTTTTTTGAGCGGTCATCATAGATTTCAATCCCGTTGCCTTCAGGATCTGAAAGGTATAACGCTTCACTGACAAGGTGGTCACCTCCACCAACTTGAATGCCTAAACTTGATGCGTGATATAAGAAGTTAGCTAAATCTATTCTAGATGGTAATAGTAGGGCGATATGGAATAGACCCGCTTCTTTCATAGAAGGGCGACGTCCATCAGTGATTTCGTGTAAAGTTAAAGTGTGACCATGGTTGCCTATATTAAATATGACGTCCTTTTGAGTTTCAGTATTGACGGTTAAACCTAAAATTTGTTTATAAAATTTAATCATTGTTGATAGGTTTTCAACATTTAAAGTGATATTCGTTACTTGGATTGATGTATTATCGTGAAAAGTCATAATAAAGCTCCTTATCATTACTTGTATTTATTATTGTTACAAGTTTGAGTTTAGAGTATCTTACTTTATAAGTCAACACAATTTGCTCGAATGTACAAATAGAATTTCAAAGCGATTTATAGTTTGAATTTCAGCATGCGGTATATTAAGGTTAAATGAAAAAAGTTAGCGGATAGGAGTTTTGAAAATGGCACATTATTATTTTAAAGAAAATTTTTTCAGTTCTTCCAAAGCAGTAATTGATGTGTTTAATGATAAGGATGAAGCGGTATTTAAGTTACAATTATTTTATACTTCATCAACACAAGAGGCTTTTGCAATGTTTGGCAATAGCAAACAAAACTTTGAGATCACAGATGGCAAAGATACGTATCGTATTCTTCAGGAAAAAACTATAAGTGGGGCGTTTAAAACACCATTTAAAACAGTATGGCAAGTAGAAAAAAACGACAATCCAATAGGTGTTTTTCGTTCGAAAATAGGCTTTAAACCTACGTTGCTTTTTGAGGGTAATAAAGGTGATACATTAAAATTTCAATCAGGACTTTTTTCTAGAAGTGTAAAAGTGACAGATGGACATAATGAATTAATGCAAACAAAGTCTGAGCGCTTTAAATTAGCGTCACGTCATGACGTATATATTGAAGGTGAAACGTATCACCCAGCAATGTTAATTATGTTGTTCCAAGTGTTTTACGAATTTCAAGAACAACAGCGAAAAAACTCAAACTAAAATGTATTATATTTATGCCGGCAGTGATTTTCATTGCCGGTATTTTTATATGTCTTTTAGTGACTTGTAGTGTAAAAATATTGATATATTTACCTATGTAAACTTGTGGTAAACTATAGAGAAAGTGTAATTAACATGATTTTGGAGGTGAGGAATTGAAAGTATTTTGGAAATTAGGATGGTTTTTTAAACAACAAAAAAAGAGTTATATTGTTGGTTTATTTACGTTGCTATTAATCGCATTAATTGAAATCGTACCACCTCAAATCATAGGTAAGACAATAGACCAAATGACGACAAATAAGCTAACACCCAAATTATTAACAATCTACCTTATTATCCTAACTATTGTAGCGATATTAACGTATGTTTTAAGATATGTATGGAGATTATCCATTTTTGGAACGAGTCAAAAGCTAGGGCAGACTTTGAGAACCTATTTGTATGAAAAATACACGGCTATGAGCGCGATATTTTTCCAAAACAGACGTACAGGCGATTTAATGGCGCATGCAACTAACGATATAAGAGCAGTACAAAATGCTGCAGGTGCGGGTATTCTAATGATTGCTGATTCGTTAATTAGTGGAGGTACCGTTGTAATTACTATGGCTACGACGGTAAGTTGGAAACTAACATTAATTGCACTTATTCCCTTACCTTTTATGGTGTTATTAACGAGTTACTATGGATCACTTTTAAGCAAAGGATTTAAAAAAGCACAAGCTGCGTTTAGTAAATTGAATGATAAAACGCAGGAAAGTGTTGCAGGTATTAAAGTGACTAAAACATTTGGTTATGAATCAAGTGACCAAGCAGATTTTAAAGCACTCAGTGATGATGTTGTAGCTAAAAATTTAAAAGTATCGAAAATAGATGCTTTATTTGATCCTACGATAACTTTGGTAATTGGTACTAGCTATTTTTTAGCGATTGCATTTGGTGCACAAATGGTATTTCAAAATGAGATTACGCTAGGACAACTTATTACTTTTACTACATATTTAGGCATGCTCGTATGGCCATTATTAGCGCTAGGTTTATTTTTTAATATTGTGCAGAGAGCCAAAGCGTCTTATGAGCGTATTGATGAAATTGAAAACTTACCGAACGATATAGAAACCACTTATAAAATCGATGGTCCTCCAACGGGTGACATTATATTTAATATAGAACAGTTTAATTTCCCGGGTAATGATGAACAAGGACTATATGATATGCATTTTTCAGTTAAGCAGGGATCGACACTTGGAATTGTAGGACGTACAGGTTCTGGGAAAAGTGCATTAATACGTTTGCTATTGAGAGAATTTGATACTAAAAGACCGCAAGATATCACTTACGGTGGTCATCCAATACGTGATTATAATGTGAAGCATTTAAGAGCTCAGTTTGGCTATGTGCCACAAGAACATTTTTTATTCTCCACAACGATACGTAATAATATTGCATTTAGTAATGAGGAGATTGATGATGACAGTATTTATGAAGCGAGTCGCTTAAGTCATATTCATGACGATATTATGGCTTTCCCCAATAGTTATCATACTGTAGTTGGTGAACGGGGTGTTTCTTTATCTGGTGGTCAAAAGCAACGTGTGTCAATCGCACGAGCATTGTTAGTAGACCCAGAAGTTCTTATCTTGGATGATTCATTGTCAGCTGTGGATGCGCAAACGGAAGAAGCTATTTTAGCTAATTTAGAAAGTGTGAGAAATGGTAAAACCAATATCATTACTGCACATCGTATGAGCGCTGTAAAACATGCAGACTTCATCATTGTATTGGATGAAGGGACAATCGTTGAAAGTGGTACTCATAACTCACTCATAGAGAAAAAAGGTTGGTATTATGAAACGTATCAAGCCCAAGCTTTACAAGATAAGTTATCACGTAACTTAGATCATCTTACGAAAGGGGGCGATGAAAATGACTGAACGTACTAACTTAACTGCAAAGGACCAAGGAAGTGCATTAATTCGGTTGTTTAAATATACGTTACCCTATAAAGGTACGATTACATTAGCCTTTATCATGCTTATCTTATCCACTGTGGCAAGTATGATGACACCGTATATGGTCAAGATATTTATTGATGATTATTTAACGCCACGCCATTTTCCAAAAGATACGATGATTTGGTTGATTGTTATATTTTTAGGTATACAAATCATAGGTGCTATCACACTTTATTTCAGTCAGTATATGTTCCAATATTTAGCTTTTAAGGTAATCCAACAATTGCGTATTGATGCTTTTAACAAATTAGGTAAATTAGGGATGAAGTATTTCGATAAAGTCCCTGGAGGCAGTATTGTATCAAGATTGACGAATGATACAGAAACAATTGTGGATATGATCATTGGTGTGTTTTCAACTTTTATCATGGCATTTTTTATGATGATTGCAAGTTACATTATGATGTTTATTTTGGACGTAAAATTAGCATTAATTGCACTTGTGTTTTTACCTATTATTTTTATAATATTAGCGACGTATAGAAAATATTCTGCCTTTCTTTTTACTAAAACGAGACAAAGATTATCTGATTTGAACTCTAAATTAGCAGAATCAATTGAAGGTATGAGAATTATTCAAGCGTTTAATCAAGAGCAACGATTAAATAAAGAATTTAACAAGATTAATGATGAACATTATGACTATATGCTGAAGACAGTAAAACTTGATAGTTTATTATTACGTCCTGCTATCAGTTCTATATCTGTTTTTGCAGTGGTTATGATTCTTGGTTATTTTGGTGTTATTAGTTTTACTACTGGCATCACGGCAGGTGTTGTATTTGCGTTTGTACAATATATGGAACGTTTCTTTGAACCTATTAATCAAGTGAGTCAGAATTTAAATATCTTACAACAAGCACTTGTATCAGCTAGCAGAGTATTTGCACTTATTGATGATGACACTTATGAACCACAACAGCATGAAACCAATACACACAAAATTGAGGACGGGAAAATTGCATTTAAACATGTTAGTTTTAGTTATGATGGTGAAACAGATGTACTGAAAGATATCACTTTTACTGCCAATCCT
The DNA here is from genome assembly GCF_000294465.1 of Staphylococcus sp. OJ82. NCBI lineage: Bacteria > Bacillati > Bacillota > Bacilli > Caryophanales > Staphylococcaceae > Staphylococcus > Staphylococcus sp. OJ82. Next base: position 249,439 of record NZ_ALPU01000003.1, read on the forward strand.
GGTGAGATGGTAGCATTGGTTGGCCATACGGGTTCTGGAAAGAGTTCCATCGTTAACTTGTTTATGCGTTTTTATGAATTTAACCGAGGTGACATTGAAGTCGATGGCAATTCACTTAAGACTATACCTAAAGCTGAATTAAAAGAGAAAATAGGTTTAGTTTTACAAGATGCATTTATATTTTACGGTACAATCGCATCTAATATTAAGTTATATCATCCTACGATGACGTTTGAACAAGTGAAGGCTGCAGCAGAATTTGTACATGCTAATCATTTTATTGAGAAATTGCCTAAGCAATATAATCATAAAGTAATAGAAAAAGGGAGTGCTTTTTCAAGTGGTGAAAGACAATTAATTGCATTCGCGAGAACAATTGCTACGAATCCTAAAGTATTAATTTTAGATGAAGCAACTGCAAATATAGATTCAGCAACAGAAGAGCAAATACAAAAATCATTAAATGAAATGCGAAAAGGTCGCACAACTTTAGCAATTGCACATAGATTATCCACAATACAAGATGCGGATCAAATCCTTGTATTAAATCGTGGGGAAATAGTAGAAAGAGGGACTCATGATCAATTGATTGCGCAACATGGTATATATCATAATATGTATTTACTACAAAATGGATAAAAAGAGGGCGGGCGTATGAAATCAAATTTGATTTCATACGCCCGCCCTACAAGGATGACTGAAAAAAGAATACAAGAACTAAAGCTCTTGCGTAAGAACTAGTCATCTCCATAAATGAGGAAGTAGTTCTTTAAGAACTTGAAATAAATTAAGTTAAATATCAGCTAGCTATTGTGAAATATCTAATTTAAAATTTTAAAGCTTAACCTACGTAAACATCTTGATAATCTGAATTCTTTTCAATTACTGCTTCAGCAAAAGGACAAGATGCAGTTACTTTTAAATTATTCTCACGTGCATAATCTACAACAGATTTAACTAATTTTGAACCAATACCTTGTCCACCAAATTCTTCTGGAACACCAGTGTGATCGATATCAATTTGATTATCACCTTGTTGTTTAAAAGTAATTTGCGCTTGTGGGTTATTTTCATCATCACCAATGTAAAATTTATTCGTACCTTGTTTAATATCAGCCATTTTATCACTCCTATTATAAATGTATTACTTACTAAATATCACGTTTTGCCAAATGTTAAACAATTTACAGTATGAATTAATATAGAAGTGATAAAGTTAAGTAAAGAAATATATAATGATTAAGCGAAAACCATTGAAAAATATGTGAAATAAGTTTATAGTTTTAACGGAATAATTTCGATTTGGAGGGGCAATTTTTTGAAAAAAAGTATACTGTTGATACTGACATGTGTATGCGCTGTGTTACTCAGTGCATGCGGGGATATTAATAAAGAAGAAAAACAAGACGTCAGTTCTAAAAATAAACTTAAAATATATACGACTGCATTTGCATTCAAAAGTTTTACCGAACAAATCGGTGGTAAATATGTTGAAGCGGAATCTATTTACCCACCTGGTGCTGATATGCACTCATTTGAGCCTACGCAAAAAGAAATGATTAATATTGCTAAAGGTGATTTATTTGTTTATTCCAGTGAAGCTATGGATCCAGTCGCAAAAACAATTACGCGTTCTATCAATAATGATAATTTAAAATTGCCCTTAGCAAAAAATTTGAGTGAAGACGATTTTAATGCTAATCATAAACATGAGGAAACAGCGCACGAACACGAGGAAGCAGAGCATAACCATGAACATGAGGAAACAGCGCACGAACACGAGGAAGCAGAGCATAGCCATGAACATGAAGACGAACACGAAGGTCATGATCATGGCAAGAATGACCCTCATGTGTGGCTCGATCCAGAAATGAACAAAATATTTGCGAAAGAAATCAGAGATGATTTAACGAAAAAAGATCCTAAACACCAAGATTATTATGACAAAAATTATCAAAAATTAGTTAAAGATATTGAAGATATTGATGAGCAAATGAAAGCAATTACTAAAGATACGAAACGTGATAAAGTAGTTATTTCGCATGATTCTATCGGTTATTTAGCTAACAGATATGGTTTTGAGCAAGTGGGTGTTAGCGGTATGAATAATGAAGAACCAAGTCAAAGAGATTTGATGGATATTGTTAAAAACATTAAAGCAACAGGACAACCTTACGTTTTATATGAACAAAATATTTCTTCTAAAGTAACGAATGTCATTCAGAAAGAATCTGATACGACACCGTTAGGTTTCCATAATATGGCAACCTTGTCCAAATCCGAAGTGGATAAAGAAAACATTTCATATCAATCATTGATGAAAGAAAACATAAAATCATTGGATAAAGCTTTGAACGATTAAAAAATCAAAGTCAAAAAGCCACGAAAGAATGCTATTTTAGCACATTTCTTCGTGGCTTTTTACTGTTATTATTCAAGTCTGTGACTGATGTGTCTAGTCGTATCTTATATAAGATACAGTGGTATTATAATATTCATCAAGGCCATGAATGCCATCAGCGCCACCTATACCAGATTCTCTCCAACCGGCATGGAAACCATTTACAACTTCTTCAGCTTCACAGTTAGCATAAACTTCGCCAAATTTAAATCGCTCTGTAGCAGTCATTATTTCTTTTAAATCTTCAGAAAAGATAAATGACGATAATCCGGCATTAGTATCGTTTGCTTGTTCAATAGCATCTTCAAATTCATTATATGTCACAATCGGTATGACAGGACCAAAAATTTCTTCTTTAAATGCACTATCTTGAGGATTAACTTTATCTAAAATAGTTGGTTCATAAAAATAGCCGGCGCCATCAACTTTATGTCCGCCTGTAATTAAGTCAGCACCATTTTTCACAGCATCTTGTACTTTGTCATCAATGCTATCAAGCTGTTGTTGATTAATAATAGCACCATAGTCTGTGTCTTTATTGAATGGATCACCAACTTTAAGTTGTTCCATCTTACCTTTTAATTTATTGATAAATGTATCGTGAATCGCTTCGTGTACAAAAATACGTTCTGGACATGTACACACTTGACCAGCATTGTTTACTCTTGCTGTAACGATATAGTCAACAGCTTTATCTAAATTAGCGTTTGAAGTGACGAGCGCAGGTGCATTACCACCAAGCTCTAAATTAACCTTTTTAACTGTACTAGCACTTTCAGCGTATACAGATTTACCTGCACGCATACTACCAGTAAGAGAGATTAATTGAATGTCCGGATGTTGTGCCAATTGAGTGCCAACTGTTTCGCCTTTACCTGGTAGAATTTGTACAAGACCAGCAGGTATTGTAGATTCACGAATAAGTTCTGCAAGTTTAAGTGTAATTAAAGAAGTTGCTTCACTTGGCTTAATCACTACCGAACAGCCAGTAACGATAGCCGGTATGACTTTTCTCATTAATACCATAATTGGCGCGTTCCAAGGAACGATGCCAGCAGTAACACCAACGGGTTTTTTCGTAAGTAAAATAGTTTCGTTTTCACGACTATTTTGTAAAACTTCACCTTTGTTACTCATGCTTAAACTAGTCATATAATCGATGAACTGAATCGCTTTATCAATTTCACCCTTAGCTGAAGCAAGTGTTTTACCTTGTTCTTTAACGTATAGTTCTGCCAATGTATCTTTATTCTGTTCTAATAATGGAATTAATAATTTTACATGATCAGCACGCGTAGGTTCAGGTACTTTTTCCCATTCTAACTGGGCGTGTTTTGATTTTTCTACTGCATCATTAACTTCGGATTCTGTTGCGAATGAAATTGTATCTATTATTTCTTCCGTAGCAGGGTTGATTACGTCTGCTGTGTCAGTTGATTTACTTTCGATAAATTCATTATTAATAAATAATTTGTTCAATTATGACACCTCCATATACTTTCTTCTACCACTGAATATTTTTTGAAAACGAGAATGAGAGAAAAATATTATTTTGTATAATAATTAATTGGATATTTTAATTTAAATTCGAAGTAAAAATAAGCGATGAAAATGACTTTTAGTCTCAACTAAGACCATAAAATAGATGTTTTATTTATTTTGGTATATTTTTTATACTTATATGTTGACTATGTTATTGAGAGGTGTTATATTTATCTCGAATTCGAAATGAATTGAAAGTTGGTGACGTAATGGACCGTACAAAAGAATCATTAAATACATTCATTGGATTAAACCGAACGGTAGACTATTTGGAACAAATTGTTAGGACAGACGTTCAACGTTATGGCTTAAATCTTACAGAATTTGAAGTAATGGAATTATTGTATAACAAAGGTGATCAACCGATACAACGTATTGGACAGAGAGTATTAATTGCTAGCAGTAGCATCACATATGTTGTAGATAAATTAGAAGAAAAAGGTTTTGTAATCAGAATACGTAATGAACAAGATAAACGTGTTACCAATGCTTCGCTTACCGATCAAGGACATGCATTGATGGATGATATATTTCCAGAACATGCAGCAACGTTAACATCAACATTCTCGGTACTTACCGATGAAGAAATGACCACATTAAAACAAGCTTTGAAAAAAATAAGTGCTCAATCCACAGAAGTGTAGTAGCACTTTTAAAATTTAGTGAAAATTACTTCGAAATCGAGATAAATTATAAAATAAGGAGTTTTATTATGACAAACAATCAATTATTAGGTATCCACCACGTAACTGCGATCACTGACGATGCAGAAAGAAACTATAAATTTTTCACAGAAGTATTAGGTATGAGACTTGTTAAAAAAACAGTAAACCAAGATGACATATATACGTATCACACATTTTTTGCAGATGATGTAGGTTCACCAGGAACAGATATGACATTTTTCGATTTTCCTAATGTGCCAAAAGGTACTGGAGGAACAAATTCAATTTCACGTTCATCGTTTAGAGTTCCAAATGATGCAGCGCTTGAATATTATGAACAACGTTTTAATGACTTTGAAATAAAACATGATGGCATACAAACGTTATTTGGCACAAAAGTTTTACCATTTGAAGAAGTGGATGGTCAAAGATACCAACTTGTATCAGATGAACATAATACAGGTGTTGCACCGGGTACACCATGGAAAAATGGTCCTGTACCAACAGACAAAGCTATTTATGGATTGGGACCAATTGAAATTACAGTTAGCTATTTTGAAGATTTTATCAAAATATTAGAACAAGTCTTTGGTATGAAAGTGAAACATGAAGAAAATAATGTTGCTTTATTAGAGGTCGGCGAAGGTGGCAATGGCGGTCAAGTAATTTTAAGAAAAGATGCTGAAGGACCAGCATCGCGTCAAGGCTACGGTGAAGTACATCATGTGTCATTTAGATTAAAAGATCATGAAGCAATTGAGCAATGGATGGAAAAATATAAAGAATTAGGTATAGGTAATTCTGGCTTAGTAGATAGATTTTATTTTGAAGCTTTATATGCACGTATTGGTCATATATTAATTGAAGTATCTACAGATGGCCCAGGTTTTATGGGTGACGAACCATATGAAACACTTGGAGAAAGTCTAGCACTGCCACCATTTTTAGAAGAACAACGTGAATATATTGAATCAGAAGTCAAACCATTTAACACAAAACGATAAAGCACTCGCGTTTAAAAAAAGTGAAAAGGTAAATAATTAGGGGGGGAACAATTATGGAAGCAATTCAACGCATTCATCATATTTCAGCAATTGTAGGTAATCCAGAAGAAAACATTCAGTTTTATAGAGATATATTAAATTTGAAATTAATTAAAAAAACAGTGAATTTTGATGACCCGTCTACGTATCATTTATATTTCTCGAATGGCAACGTCGATAATGGAACGATATTAACGTTTTTCAATTGGCCAAATGCGCATAAAGGTCGTATTGGTGCAGGCCAAGTTGAAAGAATTGCGTTTAGAATTCCAAAAGATGCTATTGCAGCTTGGGAACAACATTTACTAGAAAATGATATAAATGTAGAAAGAACACAGTTATTCGATAAAGAAACTTTAGAGTTTGATGATATACATGGTTTGCCATTGGCACTTGTTGAAGGAGAAACAAATGCAGATAATGACAAAGACATTATTGGTTTTCATGGTGTGACGATGTTGTCGATGGATCCAATAGCGACTGCACGTACCTTAACAAATGATATGGGATTGTCGCAAGTAAGTGAAAACGATGATTATATCCATATTGAAACAGCTGGTGATTGGCAACATCACGTCATGGTTCAGAAAGTCGCACCGGAAGAACATGTACGTTGGGGTGTTAGCGTTGTACATCACATTGCTTGGTCTGTACCTACAGATAAAGACCATCGTGGTTGGCAAGTAAAAATGACAGGAAAAGGTTACCACGTAACAGATGTTAAAGACCGTAATTATTTTAATGCAGTTTACATGAAAGAACATGGTGGTATTATTTTTGAATTTGCGACAGAGGGGCCAGGGTTTACCGTTGATGAACGGTTTGAGGAACTTGGTACACATTTGATGTTACCACCTCAATATGAAGAAAAAAGAGAAGAACTTTTACGCCATTTACCACCAATTAGAATATAGTGATGTATGATAATAGCAATTTTACACAGTAGCAATTTTAATGAATATAATACACAATTAAAGGAGATGTCGATATATGGAACACATTTTTAAAGAAGGCGAAGCAAACGCACCTACATTTATTTTATTACATGGTACAGGCGGGGATGAAAACGACTTGTTACCATTAGGTGAAGTATTGAATTCTAAATATAATGTATTAAGCGTTAGAGGAGAAGTTTCTGAAAATGGTATGAACCGTTACTTCAAACGTTTAGGAGAAGGAAAATACGATATCGAAGATTTAGAATATAGAACAGAGCGCTTAATTACATTTTTAAAAGAAGCGGCTGATAAATATAACTTTGATTTAGCACAAGCCATACCGGTAGGATTTTCAAATGGCTCAAATATAGCGATTAGCATGATGTTACATGATGATATTACATTTAAAAAAGCATTGTTATATGCACCACTTTATCCTGTAGATTTAGTGAACAATAAAGATTTAAGTGATGTAGATGTATTACTCTCTATGGGAGAAAACGATCCAATCGTTACTGTAGAAGCTAGTAAGAACGTAATTGATATTTTTGAGAGTCGTGGAGCAAATGTGACGCAAGTTTGGGTGAATAGTCACGAACTGACGCAAGCAGGTATTCAAGCAGGTCAAACAGTATTAAATCAATAATATATAATAATGAAAAATGTGAAACATTAAAACAATAGCAAGAAATAGAAGACATAAACTTCATGTGTGTAGTAGAGCGCATGCAGTTTATGTCTTGTTTTTTAATTTATAGATCATAATAACTAGATTTAAAATAGATAAAAAATAAGAGTCACTCTCAAAATAGAGTGACTCAGTGCGGTGGCAAAATATTCAATTTTGTCTGTATCCTATAAAACTGATTTTCTTTCGGAATATAGATAATCAATTATGTGTTATTCGGGTTTGTTTTTAAGTATACCTTTAATAAATATTGGAATTAATAGAATGAAACCGAAAATACCCATGATAGGGAATACTTTGCCTATCAATTCGATAAAACCAATAAAAGTTGTAGCAAAAGTAATAATTGCCATTATGGTAATTAAAATGTAATACGATTTACTATAAGGCTCAGTAAATCGTGAGGCGAACGCATACATTAATCCTACGACTGTGTTATAAATAACTAAAATCATAACGATAGCCATAAATACACCAATAAAAGGGGAAATATTATTGGCTAGTAATAATGATGGGAGTGCAACGCCTGTAATTTGGGCAAATTCTGTAACCATACCGAGATTGAGCATTAATAATAGGAAGGTAATGATAATACCACCAAAAATACCGCCCCAAATAGTTGATTTTTCAAATTTTAAACGACCTCCCATTACTGAAAGGAAGCTAAAAGCAGCAGCAATTTGTAAACTTCCGTAATTGATAGCATCGAACCACCACCAGTTATCTGTGCGGCCTTCACTATTTGCATAGCTGTTAGCAGCCTCAAAATTAAATTGGCCAGTTGAAAAATAATATATGGCAATAATCGTTACAAGTAAGACTAAGAATGGGGTAACCATGCCTAATACAGTAATTAAGCGATCAAATTTTAAAAAAAGTGTTAATAAAATAACTAAGATTAATAAAAATGAACTAAGACCATAGGGAATATCAAAACTTTCATTAATTGTAGATACGCCACCTGCAGTCATAATCATTGCTAATGCAAATAAAAATAATGTTAATATGACATCAAATATCGTTGCAATAGTACGAGGTAAGTAAAATTTGATCGGTTCTGTATGGCTATGTGAACGCAGACGATAACCTGTGTTCAGTACAAAAACCCCGCCAACAGTAATAATCAAGCCAGTAATAAAAACGCCATACACACTAAAATTACCGTTACTTGTAAAAAATTGGAAAATTTCTTGCCCTGTAGCAAAGCCAGCACCTACTACAACACCGACAAATGCAAAAGCAACAATAATAATTTCTTTGAATTTATTCATATTGTTTGGAATCCTTTCATGACAATTCATTATCCGAATTAAGTTATGTTATATAAAAAGCATCACAATAGTTAATTCTACCTTAAAAAGGAAGAGAAATAAACACGAAAGTTTATTTGGTGTAGACATATGTATATCAGGAGAGTACTCAACGAGGTATTTCGGAATAACGCTACGATTAAAGTGAAATATGTGTGGGTATATAGTGAAGGTCATTTTAGTGCGTTAAACTTCAAATTTTGATAGTATGTTTTTCTGTTAATGAATTTTTGAAAAAAGAATACAAAAGTTGTTTGATATTAAAAATAGAGAGAGGGAGTTATGTGACTTTACTAAACTTACCATTAATGTTGCTCATCGTTATATTTTTAGCGCTTGGCATTTTCAGCCAGTGGTTTGCTACCAGAATTAAATGGCCATCGATTGTAGTCATGGCTATCGTAGGGTTACTCGTAGGGCCTATATTTGGTCTGATTAACCCTCAAGAAAGTTTAGGGCAAGAAGTGTTCAGTCCGTTAGTATCATTAGCTGTAGCAATTATCTTATTCGAAGGAAGTAGTAATTTAGACTTTCGTGAATTAAAAGGTATTTCTAAGGCAGTGATGCGTATCATTACTATAGGAGCTACGATTGCTTGGTTCTTAGGTTCAATTGCCTTACATTATATATTAGGATTCTCATGGGCAATTTCACTCGTTTTAGGCGGTTTATTTTTAATAACGGGGCCTACCGTAATTCAACCGTTATTAAAACAAGCTAAAGTCCGAAAGAGTGTAGATTCAATATTAAGATGGGAAAGTATCATACTTGATCCTATTGGACCTATGTTAGCGCTCGGTGCTTTTTATGTGTTTCAAATATTTGAACAGGGCTTTGAATTGCAAATGATATTGAGTTTCATCTTACGTATCTTAGTAGCTGTGGTCATCGGTTTTGGCGCATCCTACTTATTTATGTGGTTGATTAAACGTGATTTAATCCCTCAAAATCTCATGCCACCGATTCAATTAGTTTTTATTTTATTAATATTTGCTATTTGTGACGAAATTTTACCAGAATCTGGATTACTTGCAGTTACAATTTTCGGTTTAATGATGGCACGCATGAAACGTCACGATTTAATATTTAAAGAATCTGATCATTTTATTGAGAATACATCATCAATCATGATTTCAACAGTCTTTATTTTAATTACATCTTCTTTAACATTAGAAGTATTAAAAAGTGTTATGTCGTGGAGATTATTTGTTTTTTGTGCAATTATGATTATTTTAATTAGACCAGTTTCAATCTTACTGGCTACGATAAATACAGAAATTTCAAAACGTGAACGCGCGATGGTGTCTATGATGGCACCACGTGGCATTGTCGTACTTACTGTTGCTCAGTTTTTTGGTGGCTTATTTGTAGAGAAAGGTACACCGATGGCTGAATTCATCACGCCAGTTACATTTGGTTTAGTGTTTATTACCGTAGTAATTTATGGTTTTAGTTTCTTACCATTGAGTAAAGTTATGAGGCTTTCAAGTACAGAACCACCGGGTGTAATCATTGTAGGGGAAAGTGAATTTGCTTTTCATCTCGGTGCAAAATTGAGAGAACATAATATTCCAGTTATGGCATTTAATTTATTTAAAAATACGTCTCAACGCTCACATGATTTAGATTTTGAAATTTTTGAAGGCAATTTACTGTCTAGTAATGATCGTATTTATGCAGATATGACACGTTACTACAAATGTTTACTGATGACGCAATCATTTGTATTTAACAGTCTAGCATTTAATGAATTAGTCCCAGAATTTGGTTTGAAAAATGTAGATATGATGCCCGTGTCATTTAGTGATGAACATGCACGCAGTAATGTGGATGGGCCAATCAAAAATCATATCCTTTTTGATTGGAATTTTACATCACGTTGGTTTAACCGTTTTATTAAAGATCACAATATTATAGAAATACCAGTATCTTGTAAAGGTGAGTTAACTAAAAATGATATGATACTTTATCATATTAGTGATGCTAAAGTCGTAACATTCAAGCGTGGTAATAATAATCCTGTAGAATCAGAAAAAGGGATGATTGGTTATTTGAAAGACGCTTATTTACATCAAAATATATAGAAAAAAGTCCATTTGCGCAATGATTTATTGTGAGCAAATGGACTTTTTTAATGCTTTTATATAGATGTTTAATTTACGAAGCGGTCATGCATTAACTCTTTTAAAATATCGATTTTTTCTTGAATAGTTTGGCCTGAATTTGTGTCACGTATTTTTTTACGCTGTAATTCTTTATCTACGACGCGACGAATCGAAAGTTCGTCAGCGCCGTTAAGTAGAACATGCTCTTTCGAATTAAAGTGTTTATGGGCCACAAGCTGCATACCGAATGAGTTATAAAGTAAGGTATAACCTGCGATGCCAGTCGTTGATTGATAGGCTTTTGAGAAACCGCCGTCAATTACGATCATTTTACCTTCTGCTTTAATTGGATTCTCGCCATCAATTTCTTTCACAGGGGTATGTCCGTTAATAATATGGCCTTGTTCAGGATCTAATCCAAAGTCTTTCAGCATTTTTTTACACATATCTACATCTTCACGTAAATAATAATATGGGTTTTTAGCTTCTTTATGTGCTGATTTATCAGTAATAAAGTAACGTTCGAAAGTTGTCATTGCACGTTTACCAAATAATGAAGAATATTTACCAGTCCATAAATACCACACGAGATCAGTTGCTAAGTCATCTTCAATTTCTTTATTATCGAATGCTTTTCTGACGTGAGTTTCAAAGTAGTCTAATAGGTTTCGACCATAACGTTTTTCACCGTCTATTGTCATAGATTCCATTTCACCATTTTCATCTACAGGAATGCAACCATGGATAAGTAAATTTCCATTATATGGCAAATAAAGCTTACCTTTTTGCATTAAGAAAGTCATATGACGTTTTAATTTTTCTGATTGTTGAACAGATAATAATAAATTGTTCATCACTTCTTCTTCTTCTTCAAGCAGTTTAGTAGGGTCTTTAGAATCAATTGTTTGGAAGCAAGTGTTTTCTAACGTGTAAGTCTTGCCGTACAATGTTGCTTCATTTTTAGTATAGTCGATATTTTCTAGCACTAAACGTTCTTCCATTTCGAATGCTGGGCGACGTTTAATAATAGGCGCTTCTAATTTAAACTGTAAGATTGCGACAGCTTGGTGTATTTTTGTAATTTGTTCTAATTCTGCTTGGGTTAAATCCTGAGTGTTTTTAGGTTGAAATGCTTTGTTATTACCGTCATAGTACTTTTCAGCAAGTGTTAATAATGGACGTAAATTAATACCATAGGCATCTTCAACAATATCTAAATTATTGTAACGTGCACAAATGCGCAGTAAATTGGCTAAACAAACCTTAGAACCAGCATATGCTCCAATCCATAAAACGTCATGATTGCCCCATTGAATATCTACTGAGGGATAATCAATAAGAGTCTCTAAAATTTTATCTGGCTCTGGTCCACGATCATAAATATCACCCACAACATGTAAATGATTAACTACTAAATGTTGGATGGTAAATGATAGACCGATGATTAAATCATCAGATTGTTCAAGCTCTATGATTTGATTGATTAGTGTTTCATAATATGAATGTTTGTTATTGTATTTATTACTTTTGTACAGTAACTCTTCAATAATAAAGACATAGTTTTTAGGCAGCGATTTACGTAATTTTGTACGTGTATACTTTGATGATGCATATGTAATCAATTTAATTAAACGATTAATTGTAGTTACATACCACTCATCTAATTCGGCTTTAGAAGTGAAATTATTTTTTATTAATTTTATTTTTTCTTCTGGGTAGTATACGAGTGAGGAAAATTCATTGATTTCTTTACGTGTTAAAGTATCTTGGAAAATGTCATTAATCTTTGATAGTACATTTCCAGAGCCATTACGTAACACGTGTTGGAAAGCATGGAACTCACCATGTAAATCACTGACGAAGTGTTCTGTACCTTTTGGAAGTTCTAAAATGGATTCCAAATTAATGATTTCTGTAGCCAATTCTTCTTTTGAGTGGAATTGTTCTGAAAGTAAATCTAAATATCTGTCCTTTACGCTCTTATCCGTTGTTTTACACATGATTTATGTCACTCCAGTTGTATAGTTTTTGTAATGTTTTGTATTACAGCTATGTAAAACGCTTTCATTATATAGTTTTTATTGTAGCATTAATTTTGATTATTATGTCTATTTCTTATTATATTATTAACTGTAAATAAATTCTAAAAAATGGCTTAATAATGTATAAACGATAGAAAATGTATACATAAGCTTATAAATAAAAAAGTTCGATTATTACAAAGATCAATGTAAAATAACACGTTACTCAAATACATTAAAAACGATATTTATATAAAAGTTGTGGGAAACATACATTTTTGTGAATTGTAAAAAGAGATTAAAAGCACCAAAAGAGAATTATTACACTTTTAATTTTAAGCGTTAAAAACGCTTATGTATCAGTGTTCAAAGTGCCATAAAGCCCTTTTAATAAAAAATGGAAGAAAAAACTTTCTGATAAGTGGTTTAAAATCTCTCTGATTTTTGTATAATGAATGCATGTGACAAAATCATAAAATAAAAGGGAGTTTGTTCAATGTTTACATTGGGAGCATCATTACAGAGTCAAGTAGATCCGAACTGGCAAACGTATATTATGCTAGCTGTCTATTTCATTGTATTATTAGGCATAGGTTACTATGGCTTTAAGCAATCGACAGGCAATGTCAGTGAATATATGTTGGGCGGCAGAAATATTGGTCCATATGTAACAGCGTTATCTGCAGGAGCATCCGACATGAGTGGTTGGATGATTATGGGACTACCTGGGGAAGTTTATACTACCGGACTGTCAGCAGCGTGGTTAGCTATTGGTCTAACTATAGGGGCATACATAAACTATATTGTTGTAGCACCGCGTCTCCGTGTATATACAGAGAAAGCTGGGGATGCTATTACGTTACCAGATTTCTTTAAAAACAGATTAGATGATAAATCTAACACTATTAAAATAATTGCCGGAGCAATTATTGTCGTATTCTTTACATTATATACTCATTCTGGAATGGTTTCAGGTGGCGTATTATTTGAAAGTGCATTTGGTATGAACTATCACTTAGGTATGGTAATCGTAGCAGTCATTGTTATTGGATATACATTCTTTGGTGGCTATTTAGCCGTATCATTAACAGACTTTTTCCAAGGGGTCGTTATGCTTATTGCTATGGTGATGGTACCGATTGTTGCTATGATGCAGTTAAGTGGACTTGATACAATATCACAAGCAGCAGAAATAAAACCAACGAATTTAGATTTATTTAAAGGGACAACAGCGATAGGTATTATTTCATTCTTTGCTTGGGGCTTAGGTTATTTTGGTCAGCCACATATCATTGTACGTTTTATGTCTATCAAATCAATCAAACAAATACCAACAGCAAGACGTTTTGGTATCGGTTGGATGGCAGTTAGCTTACTAGGAGCAGTAGGCGTTGGTCTTACAGGTATCACATTTATTAATAGTGGTGGCGCAGACATACAAGATCCAGAAACACTATTTATTTTAATGGGACAAATTTTATTCCATCCGCTTGTTGGTGGGTTCTTACTTGCTGCTATTTTAGCCGCGATTATGAGTACAATTTCTTCACAATTGTTAGTGACATCAAGTTCATTAACAGAAGACTTTTATAAAATATTCCGTGGTGAGAAAGCAGCCAAAGAACATGAAAAAGAATTTGTTTTGGTGGGACGTTTATCAGTAATCGTTGTAGCACTTATATCGCTTTGGATTGCTTGGACACCAAACGACACGATTTTAGGTCTTGTAGGTAATGCATGGGCAGGTTTTGGTGCGGCATTTGGACCACTTGTACTATTGTCATTATATTGGAAGGGCTTAAGTCGTACTGGTGCAGTAAGTGGTATGTTAGCAGGGGCAATTGTAGTAATTATATGGATTGCGTTTGTTAAACCACTTGGTGAAATCAATGATTTCTTTAATTTATATGAAATCATACCAGGCTTCTTAACAAGTTTAATTGTAACGGTTGTAGTAAGTAAATTTACTAAAAAACCTGACATCGATGTTGAAGGGGATTTAGCAGATGTACGTCAAACTGTTAAAAGCGTTGGCAAGAAAAAGTAAAACATAATTTAAATAAGGGGTTTAAATTATGTAGTCAAAATTAAACAAATAAGCTAGATGAAGTTTTATATTAAACTATAAAGTCACTCATTTAGTTTAAAACGGGAGAAATTATATATTATAAAAGACTAACTTCAAAGGGGGAGTTAGTCTTTTTTTGATATATTTGGTTTCAAAATTTGGAGTATTTCGATTTATTACTGAATGATACTTTTTTTAATAATTGATATTAAGCATGCAATGTTTGCGATATTTAGTTTGCGGTAATTTATAAAGATAATGATTTCCTAGGAGGAGAAAAAGATGATTACTGTAAATGCGATAATGAAAATTGATCCGTCAAAGCGTGATCAGTATTTAGCGTTAGTAGAACCGCTTGTATTAGCAGCTAACAAAGAAGACGGCGCATTGTATTATGCACATTTTGAACGAACGGATGAGCCTAATACATTTGCTTTTATCGAACAATATGAAAATGAAGAAGCTTTAGAAGTACACAATGGCACAGAACACTTTCAACACTTTTTCAAAGAAGTTACGCAATATTTGATTACAAAACCAGATATTAAGGTTTCTCAAACTAAATAAAATACCATTTCAAAAATAAGAGTCTAAACTTACACAATCTCGTGAGTTTAGACTTTTTATGCCTTTTAATATGGTCGATTAAGACACTAAGCTGTTGCAGTGTAATATAATGGTGTATAATTTCATGTTGGAAGCAATTATAATAAAAATACCCCCAATTTTAAAAAGTAAGTAATACGTTTTAGTAAGGAGAGAAGAAATAATGTTATATCAACACGGAACTTTAGGTACGTTGATGGCAGGTTTATTAGAAGGCACTGCTACGATTAACGAAATTTTAGAACATGGTAATTTAGGTATAGGAACATTAACTGGTTCTGATGGTGAAGTTATTATATTAGATGGTAACGCATATCATGCCAATGAATATGGTGAGTTCAAACAATTAGAAGGTAATGAAATGACACCATTCTCTACAGTTACCCCTTTCAAAGTAGATAAGCAATTTGATGTTCGCTATATCACGGACTCTGAAGCTTTGTTAAATGAAATACAACGTCAAGCAGCGAGTAATAATATATTTATAGCTGTCAAAATCACCGGTAAATTTGAAATGATTCATGTCAGAATGATGCCGAAACAAGAGAGACCTTATACTAAATTAATAGAATCGGCTAAAAAACAACCTGAATATACGCAAGAACAAGTGCATGGCACGATTGTAGGATTTTATTCTCCACAATTATTTCATGGCGTAGCTGCAGGAGGATTTCATTTACATTTTGTTGATAAAAATAAAACGTTTGGTGGCCATGTCTTAGACTTTGAATTTAATAGTGGCTCAGTAGAAATTAGTAATATAGAAACACTTGAACAACACTTTCCTGTGAATAATGATGAATTTTTAGAAACAGATATCGATTATTCAAGCGTTCATGAAGATATTAAAGAAGCAGAATAAATCATTTGGGCGATATAAAAAGATTTTTTACATCATACTAACAATGAAATGATTTATAATAAATTGTCTATGATATTATCCAATCAAATACGACAAAATATTTTTCAAAAAGTGTTAAAATAGTAAAGTGATGTTTTAAGTTGGACATATGTAATTTTTACGATAATAAACAATATTGTATTAAATATTGAATTGTTAGTAAGCTGAGATAAATAGACTACATGTGTTTACGACCTAATAAGACTAGGATATAAATACAACATACTATGTCGTAAATGTAAATTTGAGATTAAACAGTAACTGTCTGATATCTAATTGTACTTATATCAAACTTTTAAGATATTTAGTCAGCCTTGTGGGGGTTGGAATACGAAATCAAATTTCACATTTTTGATTTCTCTCCTTCTCCCATTTTATTTGTGCTTTTTAAAGACTTTAATTTGTAGAGCACACACGTATTAAACTAATGAAAAATAAAATATTAAAGGAGATGAACACCAACATTGGTTAAATATTTAAAGTCACTTGT
Organism: Staphylococcus sp. OJ82; assembly: GCF_000294465.1. Lineage (NCBI taxonomy): Bacteria > Bacillati > Bacillota > Bacilli > Caryophanales > Staphylococcaceae > Staphylococcus > Staphylococcus sp. OJ82. The sequence continues at coordinate 266,217 of NZ_ALPU01000003.1, forward strand.
TCGATTTAATTCCATGAAAATCGATGTTGCTAAAGGTTTAAGACAAGCTATATTAATGTTTATCCCACTCATTATTGGTTATTTAATGGGTCATCTTTCTACAGGATTATTAATATCTACTGGTACTTTAGCACATATATATGTATTTGGTGGGTCATCTAAATCAAAACTGCGTATCGTATTTTTCTCATCGATAGGGTTATCTATTGCAATGATATTAGGTACGCTCACAGTAAGCCAACCACTTATCTTTGGTGTATTGCTACTTATTGTTACGGTCATTCCGTATTATATATTTAGTTCATTGAATATACCTGGACCTTCATCGACGTTCTTTATTGTTGCTTTCAGTTTACCTTTCAACTTACCTGTAGCTCCAGAAGAAGCTTTATATAGAGGGCTCGCTATGTTTGTTGGGGGATTATTAGCAACATTAATTGTTACTATACTTATAGTTATTTCTAAAGAATCTGCAGAGTCAAAAGCCATCAAAAATGACTATAATATCATTAAACAACTTATTTATAATTTTGATGATCCGAAGGCATTTGCTAAAGCATCACAATTCGCAGTGACTGCTTTTCGAAATTCAGATACTCAACTGATTACTTCTAGTACTGCGAAATCTAAAGAATCGCCCGAATTTCAGCGTTTGCTATTACTTCATAATACAGCGCAAGGTATTCATTCAGAATTATTAGAGCTGAATGAAAAGAACATGCGTCCTTTACCTAAAGAAATCAAAGAAATGGCAGATTTTGTAATAAAACTTGTATACTCTGAAGGTAATTTTAAAAAACAATGGACAAAAACAGTGGAAATTGATGACCAATATCAAAATCTAGTTGATAATATATTCAAAGTAGATGCAATCATGAATGCAGGTAATGAACGTGTAGAACATGAAATTGATATTCGTGTTCCTATTTATGGACACCGTATGTTAACAAATTTAACTTTGGATTCCTTTGTGTTTAGAAATACATTACGCTATACAGTTATTATGGCTATTTCAATTTTTATTGCACTTATGTTTGGCTTTGAAAAAGCATATTGGATCCCTTTAAGTACACATACAGTACTATTAGGTTCAACAACGTTACATAGTTTTGAACGTGCTGGATCTAGGGGCGTTGGTACAATTATAGGTGTGCTTGTATTATCTATAATTTTATTATCGACGCCACCGTTACCAATTGCGATTATCTTGTTAGCTGCAGCAGCAGGTGTGACAGAGGTATTTGTGGGTGCTAACTATTCATTCGCTGTTATTTTTATAACGATTCAAGTGATCTTGTTGAATGGTATAGCAGCGAATCACTTAACAATTTTAATTGCATTACCACGTGTGATTGATGTAATTGTGGGTATTGCAATTGCTGTTATTTGTTTATTGGTAATAGGCAGAAAGACAGCGTCATCCATGTTACCAGCAACACTAGCGGACGTAGCAAGAGACGAGGCAGTATTATTCCATTACTTGTTTGCAAGTAGTAAATATTCATCACGAGAACAAGACAAACAAGAAATGCTTCAGTTAAGCGTGAAACTTAATAACATGAAGCAAGTATATAACAGCGCAAATGGTGAACTGTTTAGTAATAAGATGGTCATACAGTATTATTATCCGAGTATTTATGCTCTAGAAGAAATTAGCTTTATGCTTACAAGAGCTTTGAGTAATGAAGAAAGGTATCATATAGATGATGAAACAATGGGCAAATACTTACTTATTTTTGAAAATATAGCAAAACATTTTGAAAGAGGTTCGCATATTAAAGTTCAAGAAATACCCGAACTACCTCAGTATATGCACATTAAAACATCATTGATGAGCATTCAAAATAATTGTATGAACGCAAGACAAAAAGTAAATTTAGCACAAATTTAAAAAGCAAGCCAACCTTTATGATGAATGAAATCACTGGTTGGCTTGCTTTGTTTTTTATTTGTTTTAAGGTGTCAAACAAGTTTTCAAGTATGAAAGGAAGTCTGAGGTTTGTCTGAGGTAAGACTGTCCCTAGTGATCTTGTTTATTTTTAGCTTCTTGTTCTGCTTTCTTTTCTTCTTCCTGTTTCTTCTCTTCAATATCTTTCTTAGCTTCAGTTCTTTTCTGTTCTTGTTGTTTTTCTTGCTCTTCCATTTTTTTATAACGTTCTTTTTGTCTAAAACCATAAGTACTTTCTAATATGACTTCTTCATTGTTTAAACCAGCACCAATTGCACCGGCAACTGTTGATATAGAAGTAGCAAACCAAGCAAGATTTATATAAGTGATTAAATTTGCGGAGCCACCCATTTGTAAAGTTTGACCTAAATAGCCTGAAGGCAAGACTACAAGAGTAGCAATTAAGAATAAAAAGAACAATATTATATAATAAATGATAAGTGAAACAGTTAACGTGAGCACCGTCGTCAAATTATATAACATCGTAACTCTTTTATTTCTACTTTCCTTTTTCGATTCCCATAAATGGTGCGCTACAATAATCCAAAACATCATGCCCAAAATGGCGACTACCATCATGAGTAACATGCGCCAAGATGAATAAACATAACTTAAATTCCACATCGTAGTAAAAACGATACCAAAAGCACCAGTAGTGAATGCGATGGCTACGACATTACTCAAGCTACTGAGCATGTTTAATGGGTTGTTTGCAAATGTCATACCACTGATTAAACGAAAAGAACCTTTTGTATTAGATGAAACAAAATAGTGTGTATGTTTGGAATTTGTGTCTTCTAAATATGCTGTGCGTGATTTTAAAGTTGAAAGTGGGAATTGTGATTTTAATTTCTCTTGACTTCCTTTATCGTTGTGATCATTTTTTTGTAAATCCTGTGAATGATCCATATTCACAGTTTCAATAATTCCAACTATAGATTTTTGTATACGTTTTTGAACTGGTCGCCATCCATAGGAAGGTACGGAAATTAAACTGGCACCATTACTTTTATTAATATCAAAAGCGATAACATTATTATCTTTAATAATAGGGAGGTCAGTCAGTCCTATAGTGTATTGCCAATTATTATTATTTTGGTAGTTAGCAATTTTTTCGAATATTTCTTTGGTGGTTTCTGCAGAACCAGTGAGGGGATCAACAACTGTATTGATTTTCCATTCCATATCTTTAGCGAAATAATTCGCTAATATGTCTGGCAAGTTATTTTTAAGATTGTGAGCGATTTTTTCCGTTATACCTGGTGCTGCTACTAATCCGATTTCAATCGTTCTATTTGTCATTGGAATCCCCCTCACTGTGTGATAGTTTTTTGCCATTATTGTAATCTGACGCTTGATTAGTACTATTAGTGTTATCGTCGTCTTGTTCTAGTTCTTTATATCTATAATATTGTCTGAATGAATATGTTACACGTTTGATTTTTTCAGCATTTTCAACTGTTGAACCCATGGCACCAGCTAAAATACCCAACGAAGTTATAAACCAAATAAGGTTAATATAGTTGACGAAAGTTGGTTGTTTTTCATTCAAAGAAGTCCAGCTAGAAAAGATCTCTGGTGGTACAAATAATAATGTACTTATTGTGAGTAATATAAATAATGCAGCAAAATTAAAAATGGTGATAGCGAATAATGTAGTCAGTGTCGTGAAATTGTAAATGAAACGATAGGATTGTTGTGTTTTTGGATTTGGGCGTTCCCATAAATTATATGAATATATTAACCATCCGACCATGCCGCTTATAGATAATAACATGAGTAGAATAAAGCGCCAGTATTCATAATCTAAGCTCAAATCCCATGGTGTTGAGAATATTGCGATATATGTTCCAGTTGCAAAGGATACTGAAATAATTTTTTTGAAATCTAAAATAGCAGACCAAGGTTCATTAGAAAAAGTCATGCCTAAGATTAAATGAAACCAACCTAAAAATGATGTTTTAGAAACAATACGCTTTCTATTATCTTGTTTGTTATCTTCATTTGGTATAACTTCATTGAATTTTGTTAATTTAAAATACTTTGATTTCAAAAGGCTTTTATCTGAACCTGAAGTAAAAAAATATTTAACAATAAATGTAATAAAATGACGTAGCTTGTGTTTTAAATTCACAGCACCTAATGCTGGCACAGATATTAATGATGTTTTGTCATCTAGATTTATATCACAAATCACAGTTTTATTATTAGATAGGCTTGGTAAATCAGTTATACAAATTGTGTAGTCCCAATTCTTTTGTTTTTTTATATTTGATGCGATATCTAGTGCTTTATCCATATGTTCAGCTGTCCCAACCATGGAAGCGACATGTGTTTCAAAATCCCAATTTGTTTTATCATCTACATGGTTATGGATATCATCGGCTAGATAATCGGAAATTTTATTAATAAGTTTATGTGGCATATCAGGTGAAGGAATTAAACCTATCGCTATATTAGTCATTATATCCCTCCTTTATAAATAGTGTATGAAATGATTAGATTCATACTTTAATTCCCGTTCATTAAGAAAATTAATCATTGCTATCTATTTTGAGTTTTTAATTGAAAGTGTTTATTGCTTTGTTTGTAACTTTTTAGTAGTGGTAAACAACAATTAAGACGAAAAATAAATTATAACGTAGGAGGTTGAAGTTAATGCCTTGGACAATGGATGATTACCCACAAAGTTGGAAAAACATGGAAAAATTAGAACTTAAAAAAGCAATAGATATTGGAAATGCGATGCTCAAAGATGGTTATAAGGAAGATAGAGCAATACCTATTGCTACGAAACAAGCTGAATCTTGGTATAAAGACGCTTCTAAAAAAGAATTAGACGAATTGAAAAACAAGAAAATAACTAAACATGAAAAAGATGATTCAGCGAACCCTGAATTAAATAATAAAGATGTTCACGTTTATTATGAAGATAATAAATGGAAGATTAAAACAGACGGTGCTAAGCAAGCTTCCGATAGTTTTGATAAGAAAGAGGATGCGATGAAACGTGCACGTAATATTGCTGATAACAGATCGACAGAAGTGAGAGAACATAAGAAAGATGAATAGCAATCAAATATTCAATTGTCCCATGAAATAATAGAACATAGAGTATGAGATTTCGGGACATAGTTACTAATCGCCGAAGTACTATTCCGTTAACTTGATGGACTAGTACTTTTTTTATAAACATATTTTAGTTTGAAAAAACAACGATTTTTAAAAGTGTATTTTATCATATTTGAAGTATCTTTTTATTTAGATAATAAATAAAAATCAGCTATAATGTAGTCTAAGTAGATTTCTTGGGAGGAAAGAAATATGTACATTGAACGTAAACCATCACTAAATATAGACGATTTGAAGGAAGAATTTGAAGAGAGTATAAAGCATATCAATAATCAAGAAGATGCATTTGATATGGTAATAGGGTTCGTTGCTTTGGAACAATTATATTCTTCAGCACTTAAAGAAATTAGTACAAAATTAGATATTTTAGATGATAATTTTCAACAAATGTATAAACATAATCCAATCCATCATATGGAGCGTCGTGTTAAAGAAATGCGAAGTTTAATTAAAAAGTTAAATCGTAAAGGATTAGAGATAAGCACAGAGTCAGCTAGAGAAAATATATTAGACATTGCAGGTATTAGAGTGATTTGTAACTATATAGATGATATTTATGTGATAGAAGAGTTATTACTTAAACAAGAAGATGTGAAGCTCTTGAAACGTAAAGACTATATTGGAAATCCTAAAGATAATGGATATCGTAGCTTACATATCGTTGTGGCAATTCCAGTATTTTTAGCTAATACAGTAGAAACTGTGCCTGTAGAAATTCAAATCAGAACAATTGGTATGGATATGTGGGCAAGCTTAGAGCATAAAATACGTTATAAAAACACGGAAAATACTGAGAACTATAGAAATGCATTAAAGCAATGTGCAAACGAAATCACAATGGTTGAAAGTAAAATGCAAAATATACATTCTGAAGTATTCGATAATTAAATAAAACTACATTAAAGTTGAAGCTCTAATTTGTTGTTGCTGAGGAATGGATGTCGTGAGCTTCAACTGTCACAATGCTTCAAATTTTTATGAAAGTAAAATAAATATAATAACCGATATGATAGGTTCAAGACCTGTCATGTCGGTTTTTTTAGTTGAAAATAGATAAAAACACCCTTTGCAAGCGTTTGCAAATAGTGAAGTTGTGTATTACTATACTTGTATACAAGTATATCGTATTGATAAAAAGAGGTGATATCATCATGAATTATAAGTATCCAGAACAATGGCTAGAGGGTGTCTCGAAAGGTGAAATGATTGCTGCAGAGATTCGTTTAAGAATTGTTGAGGGCACAATAACGCCAGATACGTTATTGACGGAGAATCAAATTGCTAAAGAATTTAATGTTAGTCGATCACCAGTCAGGGATGCATTTAAATTATTAAAGCAAGATCAATTGATACATTTAGAAAGAATGGGCGCAGAAGTATTGCCTTTTGATGATACAGAGAAAAAAGAACTTTATGATTTAAGAATAATGTTGGAATCATTTGCGTTTAGTAGAATCAAAACTTTGAATAATGAACAGATTGTTAAAGAATTACGTAAACAATTAGAAATGATGAAAGTGGCAGTTAAATTTGAAGATGCAGAAGCATTTACTGAACATGATATGAAATTTCATGAAGTTACGATACTCGCTTCAAAGCACCAATACTTAAAAACTTTTTGGAATAACTTAAGACCGGTAATGGAAGCACTGATATTATTGTCAATGCGTACACGCATGAGCGAGAATCCAGAAGATTTTGAGCGTATTCATCGTAATCATGAAGTGTTTATAGAAGCGATTGCGAAGCAAGATGCTGTAAAACTTAGAGAAGCATTCCATCTCAACTTTGATGATGTTGGCGAGGATGTTGACAGTTTCTGGTTAAATTAGTGTTTTAACTCGGTAAAAGAAGTAGGAGGAAAAATCATGAAATACATGATAGGTGTCGATATAGGCACAACGAGTACAAAGTCAGTACTCTACGACGAAAAAGGTCAATTTATAATGAAACACAATATCGGTTATCCATTGCATACACCGAATGTGGAAACTTCTGAAGAAAACCCAGATGAGTTATTTGATGCAGTGTTAATGACAGTTAAATATGTAATGAGAGAAGCTAATATTGCTAAAGAAGATCTTAAATTAATCTCATTTAGTGCTCAGATGCACAGTTTAATAGCAATGGATGCGAGTAACCAACGATTAACTGAAAATTTAACCTGGGCAGATAATCGCGCAAGCCAATACGCTGAACAGATTAAAAATGAGCATAATGGTAATGAAATATATCAAAGAACCGGCACACCAATCCATCCTATGTCCCCGTTGGCTAAAATATTTTGGATGAAGCATGAACAACAAGAAATATACAACCAAACTGCTACATTTGCTGATATTAAGACATATATTTTCTATCAATTATTTGAGCAATTTGTTATAGATCAATCTATGGCATCATCTACTGGGATGCTTAACTTAGAAACATTAGCTTGGGACAAAGAAGCGCTAGAACTGCTAGGTATTGAAGAGACACAATTACCAGAGGTTGTACCAACAACACACATTTTAAAAGGTATGAAACGTCGCTATGCAACATTGATGGGCATAGATGAAAATACACCAATTGTGGTTGGTGCAAGTGATGGTGTACTTTCCAATTTAGGTGTGAATGCATTTAAAAAAGGTGAAGTTGCGGTGACGATAGGAACATCGGGAGCAATTAGAACGGTGATAGATAAACCACGTACAGATTATAAAGGGCGTATTTTCTGCTATGTGTTAACTGAAGATCATTATGTTATAGGTGGTCCTGTAAACAATGGTGGTGTCGTATTACGTTGGCTTCGTGATGAATTATTAGCCAGCGAAGTAGAGACTGCAAAACGTTTAGGCGTCGATCCATATGACGTGTTAACTAAAATTGCTAATCGAGTTAAACCAGGTGCAGAAGGATTGATTTTCCATCCATATCTCGCTGGTGAACGTGCCCCATTATGGAACGCAGATGCCAGAGGTTCATTCTTTGGATTAACACTAACGCATAAAAAAGAACATATGATTCGTGCTGCTTTAGAGGGTGTTCTTTATAATCTTTACACCGTATATCTTGCGCTAATCGAAGTAATGGATGAAACACCTTCGACAATTAAAGCAACAGGTGGTTTTGCGAAAAGTGAAGTGTGGCGCCAAATGATGTCAGATATTTTTGATACGAATTTAATTGTACCGGAAAGTTATGAAAGCTCTTGCTTAGGTGCATGTGTATTAGGAATGAAAGCACTTGGCGAAATTGATGATTTTTCTGTTATCGAAGAGATGGTCGGTACTACAAACGAACATAAGCCGAACCAAGATAATGTGAAGGTGTATCAACAACTCATTTCTATATTTATCAACTTAAGTCGTTCATTAGAGGATCGCTACACAGAAATTGCAACATTCCAACGTGAACATATGACGGATGACAAACCATAGTAAGGCGATATAGAAAGAGTCTTTAAAGAGAAAAGTGACAAGTCAACAAGCGACACTCACGTTACGAAGAACTTGTCACATACTCTTTAAAATTTTAATTATGAAAGAAAGCGTTACCACGATTGATTAGATACATGTCTGTAAAGTTCTAATTCAATCTTTAATTTGAAAGGGGAGAACGATGATGTTTGAAACAATTTGGCCATTGATTACGGTGGTAATAGGAATTATCGTATTATTATCACTTATTATTTTCTTAAAGTTAAACACATTTATTTCATTAATTATCACATCAATTGTGACTGCAATTTTACTAGGTATGCCTTTAGATAAAATCATTGAAACAGTAGAAAATGGTATGGGAAGTACACTAGGACATATTGCATTGATCTTCGGATTAGGTGCTATATTAGGGAAACTACTCTCTGATGGTGGGGGTGCGACACGTATTGCCGACACGCTTATCGATAAGTTCGGACCTAAACATGTACAATGGGCAATGCTTGTAGCTGCGTTTATTGTAGGTATTGCCTTATTCTTTGAAGTAGGTTTAGTATTATTGATTCCTTTAGTATTTACGATTGCTAAACGTGCAAATGTTTCACAGTTAAAATTAGGTTTTCCAATGGTTGTGGCTTTATCTGTAACGCACGGATTTTTACCGCCACATCCAGGACCAGTAGTTATAGCTAAAGAATTAGACGCAAACTTAGGCCACGTATTACTTTACGGTATGATTATTGCAATTCCAGTTACAATTATAGCTGGACCATTGTTTAATAAAATTGCACAAAAAATTGCACCAACGGCTTATACACGTGAGGGCGATATATCAGCCTTAGGTGCACAAAAAGAATTTTCAGAAGAAGAAATGCCGGGATTCGGAGTCAGTTTATTAACTGCGATTTCTCCTGTTATTTTGATGTTGCTATCAACAATTGTACAATTGATTACAGGCCATGAAGAAGCTACAAATGGCTTTGAATCATTTATTTACTTTATTGGTACTGCAGCTACGGCAATGCTTATAGCTGTACTGTTTGCAATCTTTACTATGGGTATTAAACAAGGACGTAAAAACTCAGAAATTATGGATTCAGTATCTAATGCGATTTATCCAATTGGGATGATGATCTTAATTATTGGTGGTGGCGGTACTTTCAAAGAAGTATTAATTGAAGGTGGCGTTGGAGATACTATTGCTACATTGTTTGAAGGTACAGAAATGTCTCCGATATTTTTAGCATGGCTTGTTGCTGCAGTACTTCGTATTGCTTTAGGGTCATCAACAGTTGCAGCAATCTCATCTACAGGTATCGTCTTACCATTGTTACAAGTATCAGATGTTAACGTTGCACTCGTTGTGCTTGCAATAGGTGCGGGTAGTGTTATTTTATCTCACGTTAATGATGCAGGATTCTGGATGTTCAAAGAATATTTCGGCTTGACTGTTAAAGAGACTTTCTTAACGTGGTCATTACTTGAAACTGTGATTTCAGTATCTGGTTTAATCTTCATACTTATACTTAATATGTTTGTCTAAAATAGAAAGCCAATCTGCCAACAAAGTTTAACGACTTTGTTGGCATTTTTTTGTGCACGTTTTCCGCGGGCACAGCCTCTAGTCTTCGGTTAGTACTTTCTTAACGAGTCAGGAATCGGCCTAAATAATTGCTACTTTAAACTAAAATAATCTTATGATTGAACTCATATAATAGCAAAAACATATAAAAATATAACTGAAAAAGCGAAAAAAAGATTAACTTAATTTCTATTAGAATTAAATAATGAAATTGATGAACAAAGATAATCTCAAATAAAGAACTCTTTAATAGCTAAGAAGATTTTTATTTAATTTATTATGAATTTTTAAATTTTTGTTGTGATTTTACGTTACTTAAATATAGATGTCGTTGAGAAGAACAACATCCAATTGCTTTAAAATGATAAAATAGAATCAATATCAAATTTTTAGCGGTATCAAAACGTCTATTTCAACCTTTTTGAGTGATTGAAAAGTGAGTTATTGATGTTACACAAATATACGAGTATTGAAATTATACACAACTCATTTATAGTAAGTAAAATAGGGGGCTTAATTATGAAAAGAATATTACTGATCGCAAGCGCATTTATTGGAGTCATTGTAGGAGCTGGATTTGCATCAGGGCAAGAAGTACTTCAATACTTTACGAGCTTTGGCATTATGGGGACATTTGGCGCTATCATTACTACAGCATTATTTGCTTATGTGGGTATGATGCTTGTTTGGTTAGGAAGTAAATCTAAGACAGATTCTCATAAAGAAGTTATACATAATATCACAGGAAAATCTATATTCGGTAAAATTTTAGGATGGATTATTGATTTAGTCATTATCTTTACACTCTTTGGTGTAGGTGTCGTTATGATTGCAGGAGCTGGATCAAACCTTAATCAACAATTCGGATTGCCTTCAATTGTAGGTACGATTCTTATGACAATACTTATTTTACTTGCGGGTATGATGAAAGTAGAGGGCGTTGTTAAAGTAATTGGGAATATAACTCCATTTTTAATTATATTCATTATAATAATTTCAGTTTATAGTTTTATGACAACAGATGTACCATTCTCACAACTTAATACAATTTCAGATGCGAAACCATCAACATTACCGAACTGGTTTATAGCAGGTGTAAACTATGCATCATTTAATACAGCAGTTGGTGCTTCTATGGCAATTGTTATGGGTGGTTCTGAGAAAAATACAAAAGTTGCAGCATTAGGTGGTTTATTCGGTGGACTTGCATTAGGCGTTATGATTGTACTAAGTCATTTAGCTATCTTTACACAAATCGATATTGTTGGCGAAATGGAGATGCCAATGTTAGGTATCGTGAATCATATTTCACCTATACTTGGTGTCGTTATGGCTTTTGTCATTTTCGGTATGATTTTCAATACTGGTTTAGGTATGTTCTATGCATTTGCAACACGCTTTACGGTGGTAGATACGAAACGTTTTAAACTTTTCTTTACAGTTACAGTCATCATTGGTTTGTGTTTGAGTTTCGTAGGTTTTACAGATTTAGTAGCAATTTTCTATCCATTAATAGGTTATTTAGGACTTGTACTTATATTTGTATTATTCTATGCACCATTTAAACTCAAATTTGGTAAGAAAAATTCAAATGAGTAAACGTGTGAAGATACCGTAAATAGCTGTTTATCCAATTTGAATTAATATTTTGAATTAATTTTTTTGATAATAAAAAACGAACTGGTTATAGAATTGTTTGATAAGTTCAAAGAAATTTAATATAAATTTCACACCCCATTCCTTATATTTTTAGATATAATAAAAATATAAGGAATGGGGTGTTTTTTATGAATGAGGAAACGCTAGAGATTTTACAGATGCATGCGCTACAATTATTGGGAATTCGGCTAGAAGGATATGATATGAGTGATATGAATGGGGTGATTAATCATATCAAGACGCCGTTTACAAATACTGCACGCAAGCAGTTCAATAATGAGTTGAAACATTTTATCGTACAAATGCATAGCAATAAAATTTATCATTATACGAATCGTTTTGGTGTAAACTTTTTAATTTTCAAATTTAAAAAGTATAAGCAAATTTATATTGTTGGTCCATATATGGAGAAGCGACCAAATGAACGTCGTTGTAATGAGTTACTCCAAAGCTTAGATATTAAAATATCGAAACTTTCTATATTGAAGCAATATTTACTGACGATACCTTTGTGTCACCAAGTTAAAGCACAAAAAATGTGTCGCTTGGCAATTCGTTTTTTGAAAAAAAGAAATAGCATTTATGAAACTGTGAAAATTGATTTTAGTTTTCATTCGAATACAGAAGAGTTAGCAGAATCCAAAGCGCAAATGGATTATACATTAAAAGAAATAGAGTATCGTTATAATATGGAGAATCAGCTACTTACTGCAGTTGAAAATGGCAATGCTAATGAAGCTTTATCAATTCTAAATGCAATGAATTTATCAGTTGCAGGCTTACGACGTGTAAGGGATGATATTTCAAATGAACAATACAAAGCATATTTGATAAATACGTTATGCCGTAAAGCCGGAGAAAAAGCGGGTGTAAGTTTGATTCATATTGACGAAATATCTGCAAAGTATGCGGCATTAATAGATCAAACAATGGACATAGAAACTTTAGATGAAATCACCCATTCAATTGTTAAAGCATATACAGATAGTGCGATGAAAGTAAAAGCGAATGCCTATAGTCCAAAAGTAAGTAAGGTAATTCAATACATTGAAAGAAACTTAGATAGTGCATTGTCATTAAATGAGCTCGCCTCATATGTTGGTTTGGCACCAAGTTACTTGTCCAAAATATTTAATAAGGAAATTCATAAATCTATCTCACAATACATCATTGAATCAAGAGTGAAAAAGGGACGTGACCTTATTGCGAGAACTAAAATGACCGTCGCTGAAGTGGCAAATTACGTTGGATTTAAAGAGCAAAGTTACTTTACACAGTGTTTTAAAAAACAATACGGAACAACACCATTAAGTTATCGAACAAAACATAAAGAGTTTTATTAGGATAATGAAGTATAGAAAATTAGAAAAAGGCATTAATTGTTTCATTTTTAGTGAATATATTATTAAAAATATTAATAAAATGATAATTATGATGTAAAACCATTGTTTAACATACAAGTTTACACACTTATATTTAAAATATGAATTGTAGGCAAACCAAAAGAAATAGCTGAGTTCGTATGTCAATAAAAGCTGTAGTTATAGAGTTTGTGAATCACCTACGCTTACGATGTGTTAATTAAGTGAAACTCATTTTATAACAACGTTGTTATTTTAATGTTGACTGTTCTGTAATTAAAAATATAATAAAGTTAAGATTCCTATAAATAAGGGTGAGCGACATATCATTAGCGACTTCAAAAGTAATTTAATTTATGGGAATAAAAAATTTTAACGATATAAGAAAACGCTTACATAATTATGTGTCTTATTATCGATTGATTGTAACAATCACTAATACATACTAAGAAACGATTAAAACAGCAAAGCGCAGTCAGGAACGTTTCTATAGTGGAAAGAGGTTATCAGCATGGTTACAGCAAAATTAAAACCGGTAAATAGTAAGTTAAAGAGTTTTAAAGAAATTCAATCACCAAGATTAAAATTCAAAGAAAAACTTGCATATGGATTTGGAGATTTAGGTAATGGCTTAATGTTTGATATGGGACAAATTTACTTACTGTTATTCTATACAGATATTTTGGGCATACCGTCAGTAGTTGGGGGAGCTGTGTTTCTTGTTGCGAAGTTCTTTGATGCCTTTGTAGATACTGGAGTGGGGACTTTAGTAGATAATCAAAGGAACTTTGCTAAACGTGGCAAGTTTAAGCCTTTTATTTTGTACGGTACGATACCGCTCGCCTTACTTACAGTTTTAACCTTTATGTCACCAGATATTAGTCAAACGGGGAAAATAATATGGGCATTTGGAACTTACTTATTATTTAACGCAGCATATTCATTTGTGAATATCCCATATGGCTCATTATCAGCATCTATGACAATTAATGCAGATGATCGTACGCAACTATCAGTGTTTCGTAACTTAGGTTCACAGGGGGCTATGTTTATTTCTGGGATTGTAGTTATCCCGTTAGTTAGTCTATTCCCTAGTCATGCATTGGGTTATCCAGTTGTAGTAGGTATACTTGCTGTCGCTGGTGTGACATTCCATCTATTGTGTTACAAAGGCGTTAAAGAACGTCATACAGTAGAAAGACCGAAAGAAAAAGGTATTGGTCGTAAAGCGTTTTTAAATTTATTTAAAAATAGACCATTTATCATTTTAGCATTATATACTTTATTAACGATTACAGCATTATTCTTACAACAGTCCTCGCAACTATATTACTTCCAATATGTGCTGGGTGAAGCTAATTTAGTGGGCGTTGTGAGTACATTAAACGTTATTATATTAGTACCCGCATTGTTCTTAACTACATTTTTAAGTAAAAGAGTAGGTAAGAAAATGACAGCAGTTATCGGTGTATCTGGTTTCGTTGTATTCCAATTTATTAACTTCATGTTCTTCTCCGATAATGTGTTATTATTCTTAACTGTTAATACGATTGCACAATTATTCTTAGTTATTCCTAATACTGTGACTTGGGCATTTATTGCAGACGTTGTAGAATATGGCCAATGGCAATCAGGTATTAGATCAGAAGGTATTATTTATTCAAGTTACAGTTTCACTAGAAAAATATCACAAGGTTTAGCTGGTTTCCTACCAGGTTTAGCTTTAACGCTCATTGGTTATGTACCACAAGCAGCTCAATCAGCTGAAACAATAGCAGGATTAAAAGTATTGTTCTTTATTGTACCTGCTTCACTTTGTTTAATCGCAGTGATATTGTTCTTCTTTGCATATCCATTAACTGACCATAGACATAAACAAATTGTTAAGGAATTAGCACTTAGAGAAGAATTATAATTCATTTTTAGATAATTGAACTGTTTTAGAGGGGGTTAAATCATGTTATATCCAGTGATAAATAAATATAGAAGTATCATTGATTTAAATGGCATCTGGGACTTTAAGATAGAGGGCGTAGATGATCAAATTGATGTGACACGACCATTAGATACGGATTTAGTTATGGCAGTGCCAGGATCATATAACGACCAAGGTGTTACTTCTGATATTCGTAATCACGTTGGTAATGTATGGTATGAAAGAACATTTACAATACCTAACGTGTTAAGAAACGAGCGTGTTGTATTAAGATTTGGTTCTGCAACACATAAAGCAACAGTATATATCGATGGTAAAGAAGTAACATCACATCAAGGTGGTTTCTTACCATTTGAAGTTGACTTCGATTCGGAATTTGGTTCTGGTCAGCATCGTTTAACAGTTTGTGTGAATAATATTTTAGATGAAACCACTTTGCCAGTTGGTGAGTACAGTGAAACGATTAATAATGATGGTAAAATAATTAAGAAAAATTCACCAAACTTCGACTTCTTTAATTATGCAGGTTTACATAGACCTGTGAAAATATATACGACACCTAAAGTATTTATAGAAGATATTGAAATTGTGCCAGAAGTATTAGAAAACTGTGCTAAGGTACAATATAAAGTCACTACGAATGAAGCAGTGCCTACAATAGTTGTTAAGCTGCGAGATGAAAAGGATAATATCGTAGCTGAAACATCAGGCGCAGAAGGTATCATAGAAGTAGACAATCCTCATTTATGGCAACCATTAAATGCCTATTTATATCATTTAGAAGTCACACTGTTAGATAATGACCAAGTTATTGATACGTATGCAGAGCGTTTCGGTATTCGTTCTGTAGAAGTCAGAGAAGGACAATTTTTAATTAATGGAGAACCATTTTACTTTAAAGGCTTTGGTAAACATGAGGATGCTTATTATAGTGGACGTGGTATGAATGAAGTTACAAACGTATTAGACTTTAATCTGATGAAATGGATTGGTGCTAATTCATTTAGAACATCACATTATCTATATTCAGAAGAAATGATGCGCTTAGCAGATGAACAAGGTATCGTCATCATAGACGAAACGACTGCGGTAGGTGTGCACCTAAACTTTAGCGCTATTTTATCTGGTACTACGACACGAGATACGTTTAAGGAAATAGGTACTAAAGAAGCGCATGAAGCGGTAATTAAAGATCTGATTGAGCGTGATAAGAACTATGCATGTGTAGTGATGTGGTCTGTCGCCAACGAACCGGCTTCTACTGAAAAAGGCGCTAAAGCGTACTTTGAACCTTTAGTAAACTTAGCTAGAGCATGTGATCCACAACAACGTCCGGTAACGATTGTGACAATTCTCACTTCACAACCAGATACATGTGAGGTACAAGATTTAGTAGATGTGCTGTGCTTAAATCGATATTACGGTTGGTATACACAGTCCGGCGATTTAGAAGCAGCAAAAGAAGCATTGAGAACAGAGTTAGATGGTTGGAGCGAGAAACAACCAGGCAAGCCAATTATGTTTACGGAATACGGTGCAGATACAATAGCGGGGATGCACGCAATTAATGACGAATTATTTACGGAAGAATATCAAATTCGTTATTATGAAGCCAATCATGAAGTTATAGATAACTATCCTCAATTTATAGGTGAACAAACATGGAACTTTGCTGACTTTGAAACATCTAGTGGAATTATTAGAGTCCAAGGAAATAAAAAGGGTATCTTCACTCGTGAGAGAAGACCGAAAGCAGTCGCACATTATTTTAAAAAACGTTGGGACAATATTCCTGATTTTGGATATAAACAATAACACACATGATTTATAATAAAGTTTAAACATTGAACCCTCTACGATGGATGATGGCATTTGTAGGGGGTTTATTTTGTATACATTTATAAATATCATGAAACTTTTTGCTAACTAATTTATGTAATAAGTGATTATTGTGAAAGCATTCCAATATGAAAACTACTTCATTTGATATCTTTTAACTATTAATATAATTAATATTATAAACACTATCACTTTTTAAGTTATATCCTATGTTGTTTGAAAAGTGGTAGTAGTTTAGGGCGACTCCTGACGAGTTAATAAAACACTAGCCGAGGACTACTAGTTGAGGCTGGTCCGTTGTAAAGCATGATTGAAAATGCAAATAAAGGTAACGACTGTAACGACAAATATAAAAAGGGTTTTCCATAAGTGGAAAATCCCTTTTAGTCGTTGATAAGTATTTATGTTCTTAAAAATGTTTCAACAATCTAATATAGAAAACTTACTTAATATTATAATTTTGCTTGCCATTTATCAGTCCAAACTAAGTCGTTATGAGTACCTTTGAATTCACTTTCACCCATGATTTTATCTACTGTTTGTTTGATTGTTTCTGGGTTTGAATGGTAGGCATTGATATAAGCTTTGACCATTGTCGCATCGTGCAAATGAGTTGTGAAGTTTAAAGAAACGAATACTGTTGGGACTTCATGCACATACCAAGGAATTTCATTACTCATGGCAGTGCCCCATTTAATACGGTAATTATTTTCAGCTGCGTAACCAATAATATTAGCAAAGACAAGTGCTGCATCTACTTTTTCACGATACTCTAACGTTTTACCTTTAACTCGTGTAGAACCATCATTCAATGTCACATGGAAACCACGTGATTCTAATTCTTGAATAATATCTTCTTCTACATTGTTTGCAGATTTATAGATACCATCTTTTTCACCTTCTATAATATATAACTGAATATTCTTATGTATTTCAGGTCGAATCGGTAATTGATCTAAAGTGTTTTTAACTAAAGTGATACCTAAGTCAGCAGCTTCAGTACGCATTGCTAAATGCTCATCACAACCAATAATAGCTAAATCTTCTTGTGAGCGGATTAGTGTACCCTCTGCTTGTTGTTTATGCAAATTCATTTGAGCTTTAAGTCCTAAAATACGACGTACTGCATCATTTAAACGCTCCTCAGTGATAACACCATTTCTATAACCATTTAACATAAATTGATAATCTTCTTCTAAATCATTGAAGAATAAGAACATATCACAGCCGGCAGCTATAGATTGTGGCACATAGTCTTCACGACGCATTGCAGCGGTCATACCTAACATATGGCTGGCATCAGTAACAACTAATCCATTAAAGTTTAAGTCTTCTTTTAATAAGCCTGTAATTAATTCGGGTGCAAGTGTAGCAGGTAAGATATCTTTATCTTCAAGCGCTGGATTTAATTTTTTAGAATAAGCGGGTTGTGCAATATGACCTGCCATAATCATTTGAACACCACGATTGATATGATGCTGATAAACTTTTCCGAAACTATCATCCCATTCTTGTGTTGAGAGTTCATTTACACCAAGTACGAGATGTTGGTCACGTTCTTCAGTACCATCTCCTGGGAAGTGTTTGATACAAGTAATCATGTCACGTTCAGAGTTAAATCCATCTATAAAAGCGCTAGAATATTTTATAACTGTTTCTGCATTTGTACCATAAGCACGTGTGTTCACTATTGTATTTCGCCAATTTTGCAAAATATCTACACATGGATCGAAATTAATATGTACGCCTAAAGCAGAAGATTCACGTGCTGATACGAGGCCAGCATTATAAGCTACTTTTGTGTCTTGTGCTGCTTCACATTGAGCAGCACTTGCGATGTAGGTACCATCTTTACAAGCGCCGTTACCACCTGAATCACAGTTTGCGGCTACTAAGACTGGAACTTTTGCGTGTTTTTGTAAATCATTGAGTAAATTTTGTACATCTTCTTTATTCCCGCCCTCATAACGTGCGCCACCAATGTGGAAACGTTCTAAGACTTCTTTATTTGTTAAGTCAGCATCATGAAACTTCTTACCGCCTTCTAAAGAAAACAAATTAAAAAAGAGTTGTCCAATTTTTTCTTCGTCTGTCAAACTGCCAAGTGTACGCTCTACCCATGAAATTTGTTCGTCATCTAAATTATAAGGTGTTGCTTTTAAATTTACTTTTGCCATAAATTTAGTTCTCTCCTTCGAAATTATTATAAAATATAGTAGTTAAGGATGATTGAATGTCTTGATTGAATCGACCTTCTTTAAATAATTTTAAATATTTATTATCAAAATCTAACCATGATTGATTTTCATGTCCTGCTAAAATAGGATAAAAATAAATATCATGCGATTTTGCAGCATCCATGTCACCCATAGCATCACCTAACATGATGATGTCTTCGGTATTGTAATATTGTTTCAATTGTTCTAAACAGTATTCTTTAGTACCAGCTTCTTGAGCAAACATGCCACTCAAATAGGGTGTAAGGTGATATGTTTCCCATTCATAAGCAACTGCGGATAAATTTGCGGAAGATACGATTGCAATATCTGCAAACGTTGAGGCATTTTTCAACGTACGTTGGACATGGTCGAAAGGACCAATACTAGGTAAATTCTTGATGTGGTCATTTACACTGTGCGACCATGCCAGTGCTTTTTGTAAGCCTAACTTTTCAGGAGAGGCTTGTATTGCTTGTTCTAGAGCCGGATTGGAAAAAGATGCAGTGGTTTGAACCCAATGCTTTATATCTTCATAACCTTCAATGTTTAATCCCTTTGCTACAAGTTCGCTTAACATTTTTTCGAGGCCTTTAAAACGATTGATCCCTCTTGTTATTTCATATAAATTAAAAGCATTCCAACGCTGTAACACAGCTTCTTTGATATCATCAAGTTGCCATTCATTTACAAGCGCAGGGCCAAAAGCGCGTTCGTGTTTAATTGTCATTGAATCAATGGCACAACCATCTGAATCAACACAAATCAATTTTTTAAATTTAGGTTGATATTGTGATAAAGTTTCGATCATATTAAATGCTCCTTTCAAAAATAATTTTTATTTATAGTTATCTAAACATTACGAATAAATAGTTAAAGCATTGTTAGTCTAAGCGTAGAGAATTTTATAAAGCGCTTACATTACACTATTAAAATTATCACGCTCAAAGCAAAAATACCACATTATTTCACGGAATAATGTGATAATTTTCACAAAATGTTTAGTTTAAAGAGGTATTTTAACAAAAAGGTTATTCTTTTAATAAAAAATATGTTTGTGAAAGAACGTAATGAGGAACTCATAGCTTATGTATTTCTATAAAAATAATAATATAAGAATACTTTCAACATCATAAAAATAAAGAAATCATTTCAATTAATTTGAGAAGTCAATTAATAAACGATTTTAATAAATAGAAAAAGCTTAAAAGTGATGATTTTGTGAAAATAATCACAAAATACTTTCAAATCAAGTTACTATCTATTATGATGAAAGTGTAGAAGATAGAAAAAGCTTAGCGAAAGTAAAAATACGGAGTGATTATAATGAGAAAAGTAATTGAGGAAGTTATTTTTTCAAATGAAAGTAGTTATGATATTTACACTCATACCGGTGTAAATCAAGGTATTATCAATGATATTAAAGATGGATACAGAAGTATTGATTATATAGCTTACGTTGATGCAGAGAAATTATACAATTATGGACTTGCAAAAAAAGTAGCTAGCTAATGATTTATACACTGTGTGCATCGAGTGATTATGGCGTTAAGTAATACCTCTCGTTATGACTGTGCAATAATGAAAGGTATTAGCCAACTTCTGACATGGTTTTCTCCACGTATCAACTTTCATGATTTACCGTTCGTCCGTTAGAATCTTAAAAAGAGGCTGGGACATATCACATGTCTTAGCCTCAGTTTTTTATATTGGCAGTGGCTGACTGAATTGAAAATGCGCTTATATCAAGCTTTTAAAGAACTACTACTTCATTTATGAAGACAAGTAGTTCTTATGCAAGCGCTGAAGCGCTTGTATTCCATTTTACAGTAGCTGTGCCGGGGTGGGACGACGAAATTTTATTAGAAAATTAGATTTCTGTCCCACTCCCTTTTGTATTGTATATAAAATGCATACTCAAACGTTATCTTAGTATGAAGGAATCAAATATAGGACTTAAAATTATGTTTAATTTCATTGTAATCATAAACTAAATTATACAAGCGCATACGAATATGGTCTTCGGTAGTGTAAGGTATACGTAAATGGTCGTTTTGTTCTATAAATTTATGAAATTCACGTTCTAATTGTTTACGCTGTGGTATGTTCATATTAATCCATTCTTCTTTATCAAATAATGATTCAAATCGAAAATCAAAGCTTGTTTTACCAATCGTTTCACGTAACTTAGCTAAGCGTTCTTCAAAATTCATGAGCCATCCTCCTTTAAGCATCGAACATATTGCTACTTATATTTATTATATACACCTACTTTATAATGAAATATGTATTCTGACAAGATAACCCAAATTCAATTATTTATTTATCCTTATAACTGCATGATACAATGTGAAAATATAAGGAAAGATTTACCTACATTATAAAGAGAGGAAGTTATAAATGGTTGAATTAAAAAATAAAGTTGCAATTGTTACAGGGGCAAGTAGTGGGATTGGTGCAAGTATTGCGCAAGTACTTTCAAGTCATGGAGTGAAAGTGGTATTGTCAGGGCGTAATGAATCACGTTTAAATGATACTGCCCAACGTATTCAAAAAGCAGGCAATGCAGACGTTGAGACATTAGCAGTGGATATTACAGACAAACAAGATGTTGAGCGCTTAGTCCAAACGGCGAAAGACAAATATGGTCGTGTAGATATATTAATCAATAGTGCTGGTCAAATGCTGTCTTCAGCAATTACAGATGGTGATGTAGAAGCGTGGGATGCAATGATTGATGTGAATGTTAAAGGAACACTTTATGGCATAAATGCAGTGCTACCAACATTTTTAAATCAATCAAGTGGTCATATTATAAATATAGCTTCTATCTCTGGATTTGAAGTAACGAAAAAAAGTACATTATATAGTGCGTCAAAAGCAGCTGTACATGCGATAACACAAGGCTTAGAAAAAGAATTGGCTAAGACAGGCGTTAGGGCAACGAGTATTTCACCAGGAATGGTTGATACGCCTTTAAGTGGAGCAACGGATTGGGGAGAACGTAAAAAATTAGACCCTGAAGATATTGCAGAAGCAGCTATATATGCATTACAACAACCGAGTCATGTCAATGTGAACGAAGTAACTGTACGACCAGTTTAGAATAATATAAGTGTAGACCCCTAACTTCAAGCAGAGATAGGGGTCTATAATGATAGTTGTAGCGATAGACTGAAAGGCGTGATTAAATGGACTTTAGATATTTAAGTGAAGCTGATGTATCACAGTATCGATTACTAAGACTCAGTTCACTCCAGACAGATCCTAATGGCTTTGCTTCTACATATGATAGAGAGATTGAATTTTCGATTGAGAAATTCAAAGTGAGGTTAGAAAATAGCGCTACTCATTTTACTGTAGGGGCTTTTGATGAAGAAACACTGGTTTGTATTGCGACGTTTTATAGTGAGACTTTAGAAAAAATAAAGCATAAAGGTAATTTAGTTTCGGTGTATTGTCACCCAGGATATAGACGACAAGGTATAGCTGAGCAACTAATCCAACAAATCGTTGATTATGTGGTTGAACAAAATACAATAAAAACAATCAATTTATGCGTGCTTAGTGAAAATAAACGTGCAATTAGTTTATATGAAAAGTTAGGATTTAAACGTTATGGAACTGAGCCGAAAGCACTATACGATGGAACTGTTTACTATGATGAGGACCTAATGTGTTTAGAACTTTAAGCTGATTATAAACATTGTGATTAGTAAGTCAGCATTGGGAGAAAATAATAATGGAACAGTATACCAAAACAGAATTACAACAATGTAGGGCACAAATACGCTCGCTTTTAACAAAATGTTAAAAATCGCTGACGCAATTAGAACAAAAGAAAATCTAAATAGTCGAACGACATTATTAAAAAATAGAATTCAAGCATTAGAAATTGCGTTAACATTGATAGATGAACAATTATAATTGCAAAAATTAGCTAATAAACGCCTTGTACATAAATGATTATGTGCAAGGCGTATTTTTTAAAGACTTTAATAAACACACTAAATTATAACCATTCAATAATTTCAATTCGGTTGCCGAATGGATCATAAATATAAAAACGATCTGCACCTTCGAGTTCATCCCCATATATAATTTCAATTGCTTTAGATTCAAGTGATTTTCTTACGTCAGTAGCGTTATGAACGAGAAAAGCAGGGTGTGCTTTTTTAGCCGGTGAAAAGTCATCTTCAACACCAACATGTAGTTGTTGGTGACCGACTTGAAACCATACACCACCATTTAAAGCTAAGTTAGCAGGTTTGGTAATTTCTTTGAATCCAAGTGTTTCTGAATAAAATTCGCGAGCTTCTGATTCACGATTGGCCGGGGCAGCAACTTGTACATGATCAATTCCTAAAAAGTAATTTTCCATTTCAGTCATCTCCCTAATATAATTTTATAATATCAAAAGATAATTAAAAGAGCAGTAATTTTATTTATCTTATTAAATAAAGTATATATTTATTTCTTGTAAAAGTATAATTAAATTGCAATTGATAATCAATTTCAATTATAATGAAGGTAGTATACAATGGGAGAGGTTATTAATTTGAAAAAAATACTATGTTTAATGTTATGTTTTATAATATTTTTAGCGGCATGTAGTAGTGGCAATGAATCTAATAAATCAGATGCAAAAGATGATAAGGGTACGAAATCTTATACTACTGAGGATGGTAGTAAAGTTAAAATACCTAAAAATCCGAAGAGAGTCTTAGTTTTAACAGCAAATTACGGGAACTTAAAAAAACTAGGTGTTAAACCTGTTGGTATTACGAATGTATATCCAGACTCTAAGTATTTAGACATGGGGGAAGTTAAGAAAATTAATCCAGAAAATGTAGAAGCTGCTGCTAAGTTGAAACCAGATTTGATTATTACATATAAAGAAAATAAAAATAATAAAAAATTATCTAAAATAGCACCAACAGTACCTATAAAAGTACAAAATATGGACTATAAAGATACTCATATTGAAATTGGTAAGTTAGTAAACAAAGAAAGCAAAGCTAAGAAACAAGCTGATGAACTATCTAAAAAGTTAGCAAAAGATGGTGAAGAAATTAAAAAAGCCATTGGGGAAGATAAAACTTTTTCAATTATGGATATTCAAGCAAAAGATATTTATCAATTTGGACCTAGATTTGGACGAGGCAGTGAAGCAATTTACGAAGGGTTTAAACTAAAAGAAGATCCCGAAGCTAAGGAAGCAATGCCAAAAGAAAAATTCATGAAAATACCTAAAGAAAAATTCAATGACTATTCAGGTGATTACTTACTCTTACCAACAAAAGATGGTGGGAAAGTGAACAATGAATTTGTTAAATCGAACATATGGCATAATAATGAAGCTGTACAAAATGGCAATGTGATCTATTATTCAATGGATGAAGCCATTTATGCTGATTTGATCTCAGTAGAAAAACAAGCAGAATTTTTCAAAAAAGAACTTTTGAAAAACAGATAAAATATAAAGTAAAAGAGAGCGGAAATCAAATTTTGATTTTCACTCTCTTTTTTATGATTTAAGATCGACTGATAGCAATCATCTTGCTATGTTAGCAAAATTAAAAAGGATTCACATCGTAGTAAAGCAATTGTTAATTTTACCAATTGTCTATATCATTACGTTCGCCTTTGAAGTTATTTGAGGTCTGATGACGTTGTGCTAACACAGCTTCGATGTCTTCAAATTTAATATCTAAAGCATGTAATAATACGAATAGATGATACATTAAATCTGCAGTTTCATTTGTCACTTCATTACGGTCAGACTTCATCGCGCCAATAACAACTTCAAACGATTCTTCTCCAAATTTTTTGGTGATTTTTTCAAGACCTTCATTTAACAAATATTGTGTATATGAGTTCTCTTTATTAGATTGTGCACTTGAAGTTACAGTTTGTTCTAATTGTTGGATATTAAAAGGAACGTCGGTATTAAAGCAACTTTGGCTCCCAGTATGACAAGTTGGACCATTTGGCACAACATCGATGAGTAGTGTATCTTGATCGCAGTCTAAATGAATGTTTTTAACTACTTGCGTATGGCCAGAAGACTCGCCTTTGGTCCACAAACGTTCTTTAGAGCGAGAATAGAAACAAACAATGCCATCTGCTAATGTTTTGTTATATGCTGCTTCGTTCATATAGCCAAGCATGAGCACTTGTTTTGTATCAACATCTTGCAAAATTGCTGGTAAGAGTCCTTTACTAAAATTAGGTTTTTGTGTCATCTAATGGGAATACCTCCTTGTGCCATTGTTTGTTTTATTTCATCTACAGTGGTTTCTTTATCGTGTAATATACTTGCTGCGAGGCCTGCAGAGACATCTGTTTGTTTAAATAAATCAACAAAGTGATCTGGTTTTCCGCCACCACCTGAAGCGATGACAGGAATATTTACAAGTTTTTCAATATCGTGTAAATGTTTCACATCAAAGCCTTGTTTCATACCATCGTGAGTCATGCTTGTGATGAGTAGTTCACCTGCGCCTAATGCTTCTACTTCTTGGACCCAATCATATACACGTTTATCAGTACGTTGTTTACCACCGTGAGTATAACAATAGTAGTCTTTCAGTTCGTCATCATAATTGCTATCAATAGCGATACAAATGCACTGACTTCCAAATTTTTCACTTGCTTGTTGAATGAACTCTGGATTTTTAAGTGCGCTTGAATTCAGTGAAACTTTGTCTGCACCATGGTTAAGTAGTTGTGATATATCATCTAAAGTAGCAATACCGCCGCCAACCGTAAGTGGAATAAATAATTTTCCGGCAGTTTCCTCAATGACATCAAGTACGAGATCGTGACCAGCTTCAGTTCGAGAAATATCTAAAAAGACGAGTTCATCTGCACCTTGGTCATTGTAATAAAGCGCATAGTCTACTGGATTACCAATATCGCGTAACCCTTTAAATTGAATCCCTTTAACTACGCGACCATCTTTTACATCTAAACAGGGGATAATTCTCTTTTTAATCATGATAATCCCTCCCAAAAATCAGCATTGTGCGCTGCTTTACCGACGATTGCAGTATAGACGCCTAGTGATTCTAACTGTGTTAAGTCTTGTTGGTTTCGTATACCACCTGAAGCGATAATTTGTTTATCAGACGCTGCTACTAATTGTCCTGTTATTTCAAAGTTAGGTCCTTCCAATCGACCATCTTTAGAAATATCTGTATAAATAATACCACCAAGTGGGAAGCGTTCAATTTCGTTAACTAAATCAAATAAATCTAGTTGAGCGTCTTGTTCCCAACCATTGATTTTTACATCACGACGATAAGCATCAACTGAAATGTATATACGATTTGGATACTGATTTGCCATTTGCTCTAACCATGCTAAATCCTGAATCCCTTTGGTACCTACAATACAATAATCAATACCGTCATTGAAATAGGCTTCTATTGTATCGATACTTCTAATACCGCCACCAACTTCCATTGATTTGTCAGTAAGTTGTCGTAACTCTTTTATATAATTTCTTTCAATAGATGATTGTTGTTTTGCGCCGATTAAATCGACAATGTGAATACGATCAACACACTTAAACTGGTTATAAAATTTGATGCTTTCTTCAGCGCTACGTGGCATTTTTTCTTCTGAATCATATTTACCTTCAGTTAGTCGTACACTTGTAGCATTGATTAAATCAATTGCTGGCCAGAGTTTAATCATAATAAGAAACCGCCTTTCAATGCTTGGTTGAGTATTGTTAATCCATCGGCTCCACTTTTTTCTGGGTGGAATTGAATGCCGATATAGTGTTTATATTGAACAATTGCTGGAATTGGATCACCGTATTCAGCGAAAGCAACGACATGTTCAGACATTTCAGCTTGATATGAATGTACGAAATATACATCTTGTGCCAATTGAGGGTGGTTGCTAATTAAATTATTCCAGCCTAAATGAGGTACAGGATATTGTGTTTTGATTGGAACAATATTTCCTGGGAAAAGTTTTAAACCTTCGATATTTCCTTCTGCACTCCAATCGTATAAGAGTTGCATACCAAGACAGATACCTATAATCGGTTTATCTGTAATTGACTGTAGCACTGATGCTAAGCCACGTACTTGTATCGCTTGCATTGCATCTTTAAAATGACCCACACCAGGTAATATGATGATATCTGCAGCTTCTATTTCACTTTGCTTATCTGTCAGTATCGTTTTATAGCCTAAATGTTCGACTGCACGTTGTACATTTTTAATATTTCCTAGACCGTAGTCTATGATAGCAATCATTCAATCACACCCTTAGAAGAGGGAATGCCTTCTGAATCGTTACTTGCTAAAGCTTCTTTTAGTGCACGTGCAAATGATTTGAATATGCCTTCAATCTCATGGTGCGTATTACCGCCACGTAATAAATCGATATGTGTTGTTAATCGTGCATTAATCACTAATGCACGAAAGAATTCATCTACAAGTTCCGTATCAAAGGTACCTACTTTTTCTTTACTTAAGTCTGCATTAAATGATAAATACGGACGGCCGCTGATATCTATAACTGAGCGTGCAAGTGTTTCATCCATAGGAATATAACTTACGCCATAGCGTTGAAAGCTTTTGCGTTCTTTAACTAATTCTAATAATAATTGACCAAGTACGATACCAATATCTTCAGTCACATGGTGATCATCGACTTCCGTATCACCATTCGCTTCTATTGTAATTGACAATTTGCTGTGAAAAGTAAAGAGGGTAAGCATATGATCTAGAAAACCCACACCCGTATCAATTTTACTTGTACGTTGATCATCTGCAAGTGAAATACTTAATTGTGTTTCGGCAGTGTTACGTGTTTTTTGATAAATCATATTGAGACCTCCAATTTTTAATGATTGCTGCTAATTCATCTAACTGTTCATCTGTAGCTATAGAATAACGAACATAATCAGCCATTTCGTTTTCGTCATAGACTCTAGGTAGGAAACCGTGCGCTTTAATAAATGCGCCCAAACTTTGTGCTGCAGTTCCTTTTGTTAAAACAAAGTTCGTCGAGGAAGGAAATACGACCATGATATCTGATACTAAGTCATCAAACATATTGCGTAATTTTATAGCAAGTTGTCTTTGATGATTTATAAAATTGTTCAGCATTTCTGTATGTTCAAACATATATAAAGCAATATGCAATGTAATTGTGTTTAATGGGTAAGGGTGTTCAATCCTTTTAATTTCTTGTATTGTTTCGGACGTACTAATAAGCATGCCTAATCTTAAGCCAGCGATGCCAAATGCTTTTGAAAGTGTACGCATTTGTAAAATGTGGGGCTGCATTTCTATTTGATAAGTATTACCAAAATCTAAATAAGCCTCATCTATGATGAAATAACCACCTAATGTTTTCATTTTATCTCCAATTGCTTTTAAGAACGTCAGGCTATATTGCTTGCCTGACGGATTGTGCGGATTACTCATGATAAAGAACGCTGGCTGAACTTCATCTATACGTTGCAAAATACGTTCCAAATCGAATGATAAATCTGGTTCAGCATTTACAAATTCAATTGGGCGATCAACTTGATAAGCATAGGCTTGATACATGAAAAAATCTGGGTTCAATGTAAGTGCTGGGCCTTCTGGCATAATCAGCATTAATTTTTGAATTAATTCATCAGAACCATTACCTGCAATAATTTGCTCAGCTGAAAGATTATAATAATTTGCGTAAGCTGCTTTAAAACGTTCATACTCGTCATCTGGATAGAAATTAAATGTTGCTTCCTGAATAATTGTTGCCAATTGTGAATCAGATAATGGACGAAGTGGACTTTCATTTTTGTTGATTCTAATCATTACGTGGCTCCTTTGGTGATCTGATTTCTATAGATTGTTCATGGTTAAAAAGTTGTTCTGTATGAGCGAGCTTACGTGCAGAACCTTCAATTTTTTCAAATGTAGATTCAGATAAATCAATCACAGAATGACGTGTTAAAAAGTCATTAACGGATAGACCATTGGTAAATCTCGCAGTTTGATTGGTCGGTAAGACATGACTCGGTCCCGCTACATAATCACCGATAACTTCTGGAGAATAATGTCCTAAGAATAGTGCGCCCACATAACGCACATGATTTAGATAATCACGTGGTGAAGCTGTTTGAATTGATGCGTGTTCTGGGGCGATTTGATTCATTAAATCACATGCTTCATTAAAATTATCTACTGAAATTAAAAAATGATTGTTTGTTAAGCTTGCTTCAACGATAGGCTGACGTTCTATTTGGCTTAAAGTTTGTTGGATGCGTTGTTCGAGTTGTTGTAATAACGCTTTATTTTCACTAATCACAAACGTTCTCGCAAGTTCATCATGTTCTGCTTGAGCAAATACATCGTAAGTTACAGCATCTAAATCAGCCGTCTCATCTATGATTAAGGCGATTTCACTTGGACCAGCAATTTGATCAATACCTACTTGACCGAAGAGGTATTTTTTTGCGTAGGCAACATACTGATTGCCGGGACCTACAATTTTATCTACTTTTGGAATTGTTTCTGTACCATAAGCAAGCGCTGCGATACTTTGTGCGCCACCAACCTGGAATACTCTATCGACACCTGCAATATAGCAAGCTGCTAAAACAATATCAGGTAGTCCTTGGGCTTGCGGTGGTGTGACAACAAATATATTTTTAACGCCAGCTACCTTAGCTAATGTGACAGTCATTAACACAGTAGAAGGGTAGCTTGCTTTACCGCCCGGTACATATACACCGACACGTTCTAATGGATGATACATTTCATAACATTCATTTGAGCCTTGTTGTGCTGTAGATTTAATAGAAGTTTGATAAGCTTTAATACGTGAGTGACTTTGCTGAAGCGCATCACGTAATGTATCGTCAATGCGATTATAAGCCGTTTCTAAAGCTTCATAAGGAATTTCAAGTTCTGATGTCTCTACGTGATCAAGTTGTTGGTTATAAGCTTTTAAAGCTTGGTCACCTTGAAGCTTTACATTGTCACAAATATCCTTAACTAGAGGATATAACCCTTCATTTAATGCGGATTGATTTAAATAGTCCTTTAAAAATGTAGCTTTATTTATAATCAATGAGAGACACCTCCAATGTTTGTATAAAATCGTCTATTTCGGCTGATTTTTTAAAATAAGATTGTTTATTTGTAATTAATTTGGCATTAATGTTTTTAATTGTATCTTTTTCAACTAGGCCATTCGATTTTAAAGTGGTACCTGTTTGGACGATATCTACAATACCATCGACCATATCGACTAAACATGCCAATTCGATAGAACCAGATAGTTTTACTAATTCTACGTCTAATCCTTGAGCTTCAAAATATTTTCTAGCTGTTTTAGTATAAGAGGTAGCTACCTTCGTAAAAGTTGTTGTATCTGGTTTAGCTGCTAATGCAAAGTGACAAGCACCAAAAGGCAAATCAAGTAAATTATTGATTGTGTAATTACCTTCTTCTAAAATGTCACTACCTACGATGCCTACATCTGCAACGCCCTGTTCGACATAAATAGGTACATCGCTCCCTTTAACTAAAACAAATTGGATTTCTCCTACAGAGATGAGTAACTGACGCTCTCTCTGTTCCAATGCGCGTACAAGTTCTTGTTCATTTACTTCATTCAAATAAGCAATGAAGCTTTTTAGTAATCTTCCTTTCGCTAAAGCTACAGTAAGCATGATGTTCTCTCCCTTTTTAATTAAAGTATAAAACCAAGTCCAAAGCCTTCTAATTCACCTTTGTAAAAACCACCTGTAAGTTGTTGTGATTTATTATTTTTAAGATGACATCTCATAAAGGCACCTTTGTAATAAGAACGTGGTGGTTGTGGCGTGATATCTAAGTGAATATTAGTAATATCTTGAGATTTAAACCATTGTTCCCATCGGCGTAATGCCTGTATTGTTCGATGATCATGTGGAAATAGCTGACTTAATAAATCAAGTTGTTCTGTGGTCTTGGTAGTGAGTAGTTGAACAACGGGATGCGCTATACCTAATTGAGATGTAAGTTCTGAAATATTACGTTCCTGTATGAGTTTCAATACATCTTCGGTTTGTTCTTTAGGCGATAAAAGTAAATCTATCAGTTGATAATGACCTAAAATCACAAAATCAATATCATCATTTAATGTTGTTTTGATGTAGTCAT
Source organism: Staphylococcus sp. OJ82 (assembly GCF_000294465.1). Lineage (NCBI taxonomy): Bacteria > Bacillati > Bacillota > Bacilli > Caryophanales > Staphylococcaceae > Staphylococcus > Staphylococcus sp. OJ82. Next base: position 297,473 of record NZ_ALPU01000003.1, read on the forward strand.
AAAAGGTGATGAAGTCGTTTTGCATGTCTGTAATTGTTGGATTGTAATGTTCGATACCTAGTTGAGTATAAACTTCATTATCACGAACAATAGGGCCAGTGTAGGCAACACTTTGATATTGTGGTGGATAATTACTGTAATAACGTAATAATTGATCGGTAAAATCATTGCGTAATGCAAAGATATGATGGTCATGTTGCCAGAAACTGCGCTCAGTCATTTGTTGCAAATCGTCTGTTGTAAGGGTTTGCCATGACAGTGATTCGATAAAACTGAAATCTACGAGTTTGAATTCAGCTTGCTGAAAATGTTTTAAAAAGGCTAATTCAAATTCTTTGTTGTTAATAAGTGTCGTTGTATTCATAATATGACCATCCTTTGTCTTTTTTACTTTGTTACTCTACCGAACTAAAGTGGATTGATAAAGAATACTTTAACATAGTTATTTTTTAAATTCAATAAATATTCTGAAAATAGATATTTGATTTAACTTAGATAACTAAAAGTTTCTTATTAAAGAAGTGGGAGAAAATGATTAAAAAAGAGCGAGACAGAAATCAAAAATTGAAATTAGATTTCTGTCTCACTCCCAGATAGGCTGACTAAAGATGAGCCAACTACTGACAATTCAACATACTAAGTTAAACTGTGACCGTAAGTCACATATTTCATCATTTCGTCTTTTGGCACCATATTTCCACCAGTAGCCCACACGATATGGTTGGCATTTTCTATATGAATTCCTTTATTTTTAGCGTGTTTTGTAGCTTCAGTAAGGCCAGCAAAACCTGAAGCGGCAGATGGTTCGATAAAGATATTTTCTTTCTCACTTAACATATATAAGTAGCGATACATTTGTTTATCATCAACTGTAAATGCGCCATATAAAAGTGTGTTCATTATTTGACCGACTAAACGGGAAGGGCGTGATACAGCAAGCCCATCTGCATCAGTACGTCCGTCTAATCCAATATCAGTCACTGAAATCTCATCGTGCAATTGCGTCATCATTCCTAGTAACATACAAGGTGCATGTGTCGGTTCGGCAAAAATACAATAAACGTGTTCACCAAAGACTTTTTTCAACCCAAAAGCAACACCACCAGGGCCACCACCAACGCCACATGGTAAATAGACGAAAAGTGGGTGGTCAGCATCTACTTGAATATTTTGACTATCTAATTGTGTTCTTAGGCGTAATGCAGCTACAGTATAACCTAAGAATAAATCAGCAGAACCTTCATCATCAACAAAGTGACAAGATGCATCATGTTCTGCACTTTTTCTACCCTCAGCAACAGCAAATTGGTAGTCAGATTGATGTTCTACAACCTCTACACCACGAGCACGTAATAAATCTTTTTTCCATTGACGAGCATCACTAGACATATGTACAGTAACGCTGAAACCAAGTTTGGCACTCATGATACCTATGCTTAAACCTAAGTTGCCAGTTGAGCCAACTGAAACATTATATTTACTGAATAATTCTTTATAATGTGGTTCATCTAGAATACGATAATCATCTGTCCATTCGAGACCACCATGTTTCATTGCTATCGTTTCAGCCAGCTTAAGAACTTCATAAATACCACCTCGAGCTTTGATAGAACCTGAGATAGCAAGATGGCTATCGCATTTCAGCCATAACTTCCCGTTAGCTCCATGTTGTTCTGTTTGAGAAAGGTGGTTGTGCATAAAGGGGATGGGTTTCAATGGTGATTCAATTAATCCGTGATCTTTCTCTGTTTCAGGAAATACTTTGCGTATATAACTACTAAATCGTTCGAGACGTAATGCTGCGTCTTCGATATCTTCTATTGAAAAAGGGAGCGCTTCAACTTGATGAAACTTGGGGTTTTCCCAAAAGATAGGTTTATATTGTTGCATATCATTAATTAAAGGGAAATTTTGTTTTAATTTTTCTAATTCAAGCATAAAAATCCTCCTATAATACGAAATCTTTCATTTATTAATTATAGCAAAAATAGTGTGTTAAAATGCGAATGATACGAATGATATCATTTGATGGGTCGTTTTAAAAAAATATCAAATCAATTATCAACTAGAGTGTCAATAGGAGCGATAATAATGAAAGTGTTTATATTTGGTGCGAATTGTTATTTAGGTAAACAATTAATTAAGAAATTACAAAACCATCATGAAGTTTATACAAATAATAATATTGTACATTTGAATAGCGTTTTTGTGGCAACAAATGTATTCCAAACTTATGAATTGCAACGTACTTTAAAACAAATGCATCATATTATATATATAACGAATAAAGCAGCACTTCCCAATGGATATTTACAAGGACATTCGCATAGTATGCATGTGTGGGCTATTGAAAATATATTACACGCCTTACCTTCATGTAGTGACAAGAAGCTCCACATATTGAACGTGGAAAAAAAGTATAACAATCATTTTAAAAATATATTTAATTCGCAAAACTTCAAAGTAATTGATATGTCAGTTTCTAAAGTTATAAATAGAATAGGTAAATGTTCGAGACAAATGCAAGATAAATATAAAAAAGTCTATTCATTTCAACATATGTTACTTACAAAAGAAATCAATGCCATACAACTTGTTGACATGTATGAACAATATTTAAAAGAATGTAGTTTAGGATGGATTAGAATTAAGCAAACAGAGAAACGCTTTGAAATTAGCTTGAAGTTTTTACCATATCCATTAATAAAAATGGAAAAAGCATACAGCTCACCAACCAATTTTATTTTAAAAGTAACAGGCGGTTTACTAGTAAGTAGCAATGGAGGAAAAGATGGAATGCTCGAATTTAGAACATCAGCATCGAGTTATAGATGCGTGATTGGTTTAAATCATTATGAACCTGCATTACCTTGGCTAGTATATTTAGTTTCACAAGCTCCGATACACAAGTGGGTGATGTCTAAACTTTATAATTATGTATGGAAGCATTATTAATATATAATGGCAAGCGCTATTGTATGACAAAAACATAATAAATAGCGCTGGATGCTCACTTTTAAACGGAGCATTCAGCGCTATATTTAATGTAATGGATTATTTTTTGAAAGTGCGACGTATTTTAGAGAACCAACCTTGAGGTGAATTGGCTGATACAACATGAGGTTGTGGTTGCGATACTTCATCTTGAAGTTGTTGACCATAATTCACTGCTTCCTTCATTAAATAAGCTTGAGAGTTTAATGGTGACAAGTTATTTTCAATGTAATGATAACGTCCATGTGAATCTTGAAAACGTCCTTTTTGATTATCAGATAACTGAAGGTTCATATAATCTAATAAACGTTTGGCAATGGCTTTGTCTTCAACAGGAAATAAGATTTCTACACGCTTAATCATGTTACGTGTCATGGCATCTGCAGAAGATAAGTAGATTTTTTCATCTCCATTATTGTGGAAATAGTAAATACGTGAATGTTCTAAAAAGCGCCCCACGATACTTACGACTTCTATATTTTCACTAATACCGGGGATACCTGGTTTCAGACAGCAAATACCACGAATAATAAGTTGAACTTTAACACCAGCACAAGAGGCTTCAAATAATTTAAGAATAATATCTTTATCTGTTAAAGAGTTCATCTTCATTATAATCTTGCCGTTACCATGTTCATGATGTGTTTGAATTTCATTGTCTATACGAGCTAAGAAGACATCTCTAATATCAAATGGTGCAACAATAAGTTTATTATAAACAGGTTTGACTGAATAACCACTAAGATAATTGAAAAAGTTTAGTGCGTCTTCAGCAATTGCATCGTTTGTAGTAATTAGCCCCATGTCCGTATATAATTTAGCGGTTTTATCATTATAGTTTCCAGTGCCTAGATGAATAAAGGAAGTGAGTTTATTATTGATACGTTTGACTACAAGCGCAATTTTACTATGCGTTTTTAAATGGGTCATACCATATATAACATGACAGCCAGCGTCTTCCAACATTCTTGCCCAATGCACATTATTTTCTTCATCAAAACGTGCTTTTAGCTCAACAAGTACAGTAACTTGTTTCCCATTCTCAGCAGCGGTTTTCAAGCTATTAATAATAGGGGAATCTTTACTGACACGATAAAGCGTTTGTTTAATAGCAATTGTATCTGGATCTTCAGCGGCTTCACGTATGAAGTCGACAATGGGTTCAAACGATTCGAAAGGGTGATGGAAGAATATATCTTTTTTCAACGATAAATCAAACACATTATGGTTACCTAAAGACTGTGGTGTCTGTGGCACATACTTTTTGTATTTTAAGTGTTTCAATTTATTAGATAAGTGATCAACTAAGTTAGACAGCATCGTTAAATCTAACGGACCGTCTACAAAATAAACCTTATCATCATGTACTTCTACTTGGTTCATAATCCACACAATGTCTTCATGCGTGGCGAATCGTCCATCCACTTCTAAGCGTACAGCAGTACCACGTTTACGTTCCTTTAAAAACCTTTCAATTTCAATGAGAAGGTCTTCCGCACCGTCTTCATGTATAGTTAAATCAGCATTTCTAGTAATTCTAAACGTAAAAGTGTTTAGTACTTCATATCCGCTAAATAATTCATTAATAAAATGCGTAATGATGTCCTCTACCATAATAATGAATTGCGTATCGCCTTTATTTAATGAATAAAACCTAGGTATTAAAGAAGGTATTTGGACAATTGCAGAATTAATCGCATCTTCAGTATCTATATCAACAAAGATATTCAGGCTTTTATTATTTAATTTTGGGAAAGGGTGATAAGCATCTATCCCTAATGGAGTTAATGTTGGTAATATACCAGTTTTGAATTCTGTTTCTAATTGAGATAATAACGATTCAGGTAATTCATCCGGTTGAACAATTTCAACTTTATGTTGACGTAAATCTTCTACCAATTCGTTATAACGCTTATATTGTAAGTCGACATTTTGTTTATTTTTGATATTGATTTGATTAAGTTGTTGTTTTGGTGTTAATTGGGCTTTATTTTCGGGTTTGTCATAACCCATTTTGACTTGGTCTTGTAAACCAGCTACGCGGACCATAAAGAACTCATCTAAATTCGAACTAAATATCGAAACAAAATTAAGTTGCTCAAGCAATGGATTGTTTTTATCATTGGCTTCTTGTAATACGCGATAGTTAAAATCTAACCAACTGAGTTCTCTATTATTGTAGTATTGTGGTAAGTTCAAATCTTTTGCTCCCAAATTTCTATGCATAACTCTAATTACACCTCGTTGTAGTCTGAATATTGTATTTTGCTACGTATAACTTATCATATAAATTTTAAGATTTTGTAAAGATGATAGATAGGTCATCTTTTAAGATTTTTTCAATATGCTTTTTCTGCCTCAAGGATTGATATTCTTCAGCGATAGGCTCACCGTTGTAGTATACAAATAAGGTGTAACCATCATCATTTTGTTGTAATTCTACTTGCTCTACAGAACTCGTATGAGACACATTGAGTGCATTGACAAATTTGATAATGCCCCCTAGAGATTGGATGTTATCCAATTCTTTGCCACGCAACCATTTGGTTTCATGACTAAAGAATTTTAATAATGACTTATTTTTAAAACTAGCAAGTAAAGCGAGCTTTACTCTATCTTCATGGGGAAAACCATCAATCATTGAATTCGCGATAATATAATAGGTGTGCGGTGAGCTTGAATCAGCATCAATAAATCTTCCTAAGTAGTACAAATAAGACCCTTCAGCAAATAGTTCGTATTCTTTTTGAGTTACTTCTAATTTTTTAAAGCTTATTAATTGTTCTAATAATGTTTGTGCTAGCTTCACACGTTGTTTAGCACTTGTTTCCTCAATGCGATATTCGTTAGCTAAATGGTATAGAGCATCTTTACGAATATTCTCTTTTTTAAATTCTTCAGGGTGACGTTCAGAAATTAATTTCATCGCATAACCTTCACGTAGCCCTTTTCGAGAAAATGTGAATTGATTCGCATTAATTCTATTAAATAATGACTTGAAGACAGCTACAGCGGGCAGGATAATGTCTACACGATCTCTACTTAGACCATCTATATCTTTTAAATCGTCATATGAACTTTTTTTAATGATTGAGTACACTTCATCAATATTTTCTTCAGTCATTGCATAGTTGTGAACACCACCAATAGGGTATGAGTGCTCAGATTGATGAATGCGTGCGACATTACGTGCGGAACCGCCGATACCAACTAAGGTGATTTCTTGATTTTTTAACCAAGAAAGTTGTTCAAATTGTTTAGTTAAAAACTTTTCCATGTTTTTGACTGCTGATTTATCATTATGGTTTTTGCCCTCAAAGAATCGATGGGATAATGTAACAACACCAAATGGAAAACTATGTGATTCTATTAGTTTTTTATCTTTAAAGAGTGTGACTTCTGTAGAACCACCACCAATATCTACAGACACGCCGTCATTAACATCAGTAGTATGTGTGATAGCATAGAAACCATAAAATGCTTCTTCTTGTTCTGTAATAATTTTAATGTTGATTTTAAGTGCTTCTTTGATATGTTTAATAATCTGCTCTTGGTTGGTAGATTGTCTAATGGCTGCAGTTGCTACCGGATGTAATCCATCTATATTAAACTTGTCAGCAACCTTTTTAAAACTGCGCAATGCTTTAGTTAATACTTCAATACCGTCATCAGTCATAGCCAAATCTTCAGTTAAATATTGGCTTAACCTTGCAGGTGTTTTGATATTTAATATTTCATTTAACCCTGTTTTATGATCAAATTCAAAAATAACGAGTCGAATGGTATTTGAACCAATATCTATTAATCCTATACGTTCCATAATTTCCTCCTAAGTAAATGAGGTTATTTTACTTTACTTGTACTTTATTTACCCTTTTCTTACTTTTATATTACAACAATTAGAAAAAATGTGTTCTAAAATATTTAATATTACTTAATAAAAGTATAACTACACGATGATTATTTCAGAGGTTAATATAATTGAAAGTAAAGAGACAGACACGGAAATATTTCCTTCTGAACTGAACCCAATAAGTGAGAGTAAAATAAAGACACTTTCGTTGAATTCATATTAAAATGAATTTATTCGGAGGTGTTTTTTCTATGAAAAAAGTAGTGTATTCAGTAGAAACTAAAAACAAAGTAATAGAAATGAAAATTCAAGGTTATTCTACTAAACATATTATGGAAACTTTAAGTATTAAAAGTAAAACTCAAGTACAAAGATGGTGGAAATGGTATAGAGATGGTGAAAGCAATAGGTTTCATCAACAAGTCGGAAAACAATATTCGTATGGAAAAGGAATTGAAGAATTAAATAATGAAGATAAATTAAAACTAGAAATTAAACGTCAACAAGCTGAAATTGATGTTTTAAAAAAGTACAAGGAATTGGAAAGGAAGTGGCGCCAAAAGTAATAATACAAGTGGTTAATGCGTTGAAATCAAGTTATTCAGTTAAGGTAATATTAGGGGTTTTTAATATCTCAGAATCTACTTATTACCGCTGGAAACTTAAAAATTATGAAGTAGATTCAGTTGAAGAAAAAATAAAATATATTTGTCGTAAACACAACTATACCTATGGTTATAGAAAAGTAACTGCCGAATTAAATAAACATAGCGTCAAAAAAGTAAACCATAAAAAAGTACAAAGAATTATGCAGGAAAACGAGCTGAATTGTCGCGTTAAACCTAAAAAATCTAAAAGACCAGGTAATCCATTTTATAAAACAGATAATTTGCTACAGAGAAATTTCAACGCAAGCCGTCCATTAGAAGCACTTGTAACGGATATTACTTATTTACCTTTCGGTAATACAATGTTATATCTTTCGTCAATTATGGACGTGTATAACGGAGAAATAATTGCTTATACGATAGATAATCATCAAAATCAAAGTTTAGTAAACGACACATTGAATCAATTAGAAATTCCAGATAGTTGTATACTCCATAGTGATCAGGGCAGTGTTTACACATCTTATGAATATTATAAATTGTGCGAAGAAAAAGGCATTACCAGAAGCATGTCCCGTAAGGGAACGCCAGCTGATAATGCCCCGATTGAATGTTTCCATTCCTCGCTAAAGTGCGAAACATTCTATCTAAACAAAGAGCTCAAAAGCTCTAATAACATTGTAATAGATATTGTCGAAAATTACATTGAAAACTATAATAAAGTTAGAATTCAACAAAAGCTAGGCTACTTATCTCCTATAGAATTCAGAAAATCAGCAGCCTAGAAAATAGTGTTTTTATTAAGTTCCCATTTTAAGGGTTCAGTGCCCCTTCTTGTCTGTCTCTTTTTTAATAATTTATTTTACATGTAAGGGGCTACCTGGACCAAGCGGCCAACCTAATAGATACCAAGCAATCATGAATAATGGCCACACGATACTTAATATAATTGTATAGGGCATTAGACTAGATAATAATGAACCTAATTTCATATCATTATCATATTTTTGTGCATAAGATAATAGCAATGGTAAGTAGGGCATCATAGGCGTTATTGGATTACTAATAGAATCACCAATTCTATACAACATTTGAGTCAATGCTGGATGGAAACCTACAATGATAAGCATTGGGATAAAAATAGGTGCTAAAATACCCCATTTGGCAGATGCACTACCAATTAATAAATTAATCAGTGCACTTAATAAGATAATACCTAAGATAAGTACAACGCCATTCTGACCTTGAAGTATTGAAGCGCCTTTAACAGCAACGATAATGCCCAGGTTACTCCATTCTAAAAAGGCAAGTAACTGCGCTGCAAAAAACACAATGACGATAAATGAACCCATAGATGACATTGAATCAGCTAACATTTTTCCTAGGTCTTTAGAATTTTTAAATTCTTTTACCATAATGCCATACACTAAACCAGGAACTAAGAATAATACTAAAATAATTAGACCGACACCGTTAATGATAGGTGCATCATTCAATAAACTACCTGTGTTGGCATTCCTCAGAAAACTGTGTTGCGGTATAGCTAAAATGATAAGCAATACAATTAATACAAAAAAACTGATATTTGCCCAAAATACGGCACGGTTTTCTTGAGGTGTGAGCTTTGAATTAGAATCATCTGCTTGAATAGATGAATTAGAATCATCATATTTACCTAATCTAGGAATGACAAAACGCATAGTAACCCAATATACGGAAGGCAATAAGACGAGCACACTTGCTGCAATAAAGTACCAGTTCATTGCTACATTGACATGCACACTATCAGAAACAATGCTTGTAGCTGGTTTTGTAAATGCATAAAGTAATGCGTCTGACATACCAATCATGACATTTGCAGAGAATCCTCCAAGTGCAGACGCGTAAGCCATTGCTAAACCCGCAATAGGATGGTAGCCCAATTTAATAAAGACCATCGCTGCTAATGGTGGTAACACAATCGGCGCTGCATCACCCGCAGCATTGCCTATAATACCTATAATAATAATGACTGGCACAATGAAATTCTTTGGTGCTTTATGTACAACTTGAATCATTAATTTATCGAAGTAACCTGTTTTTTCTGCTACCCCAATACCAAGCATGACTGCAAGAACAAGACCTAATGCTGGAAATTCTGAAAAGTTTTTTATGGCGTCATTCAGAATCATCGACAGTCCATCTTTACTTAAAATACTTTTGATTGCAATCGTATCGCCTGTGCCCGGATGTTTTACGGAAATCTGAAATAATGATACAACCTAAGTAAGTATTGCGAGTCCTACACACATTAAGAAAAATAAAATGCTAGGATCGGGTAATCTGTTTCCAACTTTTTCTACAATATTCAAAAATCTATTTATTAGCGTTGGCTTACCTTTAGTATTCGAAATCATCATAACGACCTCCCTAATAAGTTATCGGTAGTATAACAAATTAAGAATAAAAATAGAATAAATATTCTGAAAACTTTATAATTTTCAAAGTTTAAATATATATAACATATATGAACGTTCGTGTGTTTGTTTAAAAATTCGTTTAAAAAGTATAAAAAAGGAGGGGATAGAAAATCAAATTTGATTTCTGTCCCGCTCCCTTATCCGTATAGCTAGTATATTTGAATCCGTTCTATGTTTGTTTTAACTTTACATTTGAATACTGTATCTCAGTTAACTCCTAGATTACCAAATGATTTGGTCAACCACATCGTCATTAAGAGATTTAATAATTTCTGTAACTAAGGCTACTGAATTTTTGTAATCATCTGTGTGTAACACAGAAACATTGGAATGCATGTAACGTAATGCGACTCCAATAGCAACAGTTGGTGTCCCTTCATTCGCGACATGAATACTTCCTGCATCTGTGCCACCGCCAGCAGTAGTGTCTAATTGAATCGTAATATTATGTTTTTTAGCCACTGCTTTAATATGCTTCATAAATCCAACATGACCAATATTAGATCCATCCATTAAAATAACGACAGGACCATTACCAATTGCTGTATCACTTACTTGACCAGACATTCCTGGTGTATCATATGCGACAGCAACGTCTACAGCTATAGCTAAATCAGGTTTGATTTTGTTGGCAGCTACTTTAGCTCCGCGAAGACCAACTTCTTCTTGAACATTGGCACCGGAGATAAGATTGATGTCAATAGTCTCATTCTTAAGGTTTTGTAATACATCTACTGCAAGGGCACAACCATAACGGTTATCAAAAGCTTTTGCAGTTAAATATTTGTTATTCGCTAATGCTTCGAATTCACTATATGGTGTTATCATATTGCCTAATTCGATACCGAATTGTTGTGCTTCTTTTTTGCTTTTAACGCCAATATCAATAAACATTTCTTTCATATCAACATTTTTTTTACGTTCTTCCGGTGACAATACATGTGGCGGTTTAGAACCGATAATACCTCTGATTTTTCTACCATCATCTGTAGTTACTGTTACTTTTTGAGAGAGCATGACTTGATTCCACCAGCCACCAATAGGGGTGAATTTTAGGAAGCCATCTTTATCTATTTTAGTCACCATAAAGCCGATTTCATCTAAGTGACCAGCAACCATTAATGTTTTATTACTTGTAGTAGCAGTCTTTTTACCAAAAACCCCGCCTAGATTGTCTTCTATGATTTCATCGCTTACTTGTGTTAAATATTCGTGCATTAAAGATTTAACTGCCATTTCGTGGCCTGCAATACCATCAACATCTGTTAGTGATTTTAATAACTTCACTGAATTGTTCATATAATGCCTCCCATTAAAATTGATAACTTTATTTTAACATGAAGTATGCAATTACATAGCATTTTGACTATGAGGGAGAATAAGTAGTGAGGAACGTCGCTAATTGGTTTGAAAAATAAAATTCCTATTAAATTACTCAGACTAAAAGTGTGCATAAAAAGAATAAGCATGTTTCAATATAAATATAGACAAAGTGGAGGGATTTTATATGACAGAAGTTAAACATCTTACATTAGGGTCACCAAATGCGCCTGTTAAAGTGGAATCATTTATAAATTTGGCTTGTCCATATTGTAAAAATTATTTTAAAGCCGCAGATCAATCATTAAAACCACTGATAGATCAAGGTAAAGTACAACATGTAATTAAGCACTTTGATAAAACGAAGAACGGATTATTAAAAGGTACGGTTGCAAATATTCATTTAGATTATCAAAATACTGACGAAACACTAGAAATTATACGTAAATTGTATGATACTCAAAAAGAATGGACAGTTGATTTTGCTACTATAGAAGAGAAAATGCAGAAACAGTTTAACTTATCACCTCAGAAAGAAGCTGATGAACGCTCTATAGCGATTACTGAAGAAGCGGTTAGTCGAGGAATTAAAGGCATACCAACAGTATTTATAAATGATAAGAAATTTGAGTTCAATCCATTAGAAGATGAGCAAAGCACTATAGAAACAAAACTAACGCAACAAATAAATGAAGCAAATAAATAATAAAAAGCTCTATTACTTTGAAAAGCAGTTTAATTACTTTTTAGTAATAGAGCTCTATTTATGTCATCGATGTTGATCAATTAATTTCAGTTTATAATCGCGTATTGATTGAACACCGCCATCTTTATTTTTAATAATAAGGTGGTCTTTAGATATTTTTGTAGGTGATTCCACACCGACTGCAGCAGCTATATTAAATAATCCTTCATGTAAACTTGTTACAAAATTAGTGACACGATATTTTTTCTCATCGACAATTAGTCCTCTTTCGAGTTTAGGATCCGTAGTAGCTACGCCTACTGGACAAGTGTTCATATGACATTGTTGACTCATGATACAGCCGACACTAATCATCATGCCACGTGCCACGTTCACTAAGTCTGCGCCAAGTGCTAAAGCAATTGCGATTTTATCTGGCGTGATAAGCTTTCCAGATGCGAAGATTTTAACACGGTCACGTATGCCATGCTTTTCAAGCATTGAAGTTACAATAGGCAAAGCCGTAAATAAAGGTAAACCAACACCATCTTGCAATTCTTGGAAAGTTGCACCAGTACCGCCCTCACCCCCATCAACGGTGATGAAGCTAGGATATTGATTTGTCTCAACCATAGTTTGTACAAGTTTTTCTACTTCTGAAACTTTGCTTACAACAATTTTAAAGCCAACCGGTTTTTGAGCTTGTTGCTTGAGCTGAGTTACCCAATTAAGTAAAGATTCTGGACTGTTAATGCTATCAAAGCGGTTAGGCGAATTAATTGTTTTCCATGGTTCAACCTTACGTATATTTGCAATTTCTTCAGTTACTTTATTACCTTGCATATGCCCACCACGTGTTTTGGCACCTTGTGCGAGTTTTATTTCAAAGGCTCTAATCTTATCTCTATGTGCTAACTCAAGAAAAGCATCTATATCAAATACGCCTGCTTTATCACGTACTCCGAATAATCCCGGTCCAATTTGAAAGATGAGATCCACATCTCCAGAAAGATGGTGTTCTGATAATCCACCTTCGCCCGTATTCATCCAAGTACCTGCTTGACCAAGTCCTTGAGACAATGCCATGATTGCATTACTACCTAATGCACCATAGCTCATACCAGATTGACCAACTAAGCGTTTAGGTTTGAATGGGTGCTTAAGTTCTGCGCCTAAAGTGACACGATTTTCTTCTGATATATAGTAAGGATTAAGTTCAGCTTGAATTTTATGTTCATCACGATTGAACAGACGTTCATTATCAATTTCATAGATAAAAGAAGAAATCATAGGTGACTGATCAATGTGTAATTCTGATGTTTGTAAAGGAAACATTGTATTTTGTATATAAAAACCATCTTTATAATCTTCTTGCGTACCAAAACTCGTCATTCTAGAATTATATTTTCCAGCTAATACGATGTTAGTAAAATCATTTCTGGAAAATGGTTTACCTTTCGTATCCGCTAAAAATAAATATTGACGGAGTTCAGGACCAATTTTTTCTCCAAAATAGCGAACACGTGCAAGTAATGGGTAATTACGTAATACACTATGTTGCTTTTGATGCTTATCTTTAAATAGTAAAAATCCCCCAATAATTAATACACTTAATAAAATTAGCACTATGATGATATTTACGATGAATTGTAATATTGTCAAAATTGCCATGTAACATCCCTCCCCATTTACATATATACTACAACAAAATACGCATTTTACAATATGATACCTACTATAAAGTAGGGCTGACCAATATACTAAAGCTGAGAATAGCTGACGAATAAATATATTATAAAATGTATATAAGTAATTTAAATCATGGTATATTCATTGTATACAACGATAAGGAAGGTGTCATATGGCTAAACAGTCAACTCATGAGATAAAAAAAGAACACAATGAAAAAAACATATGGAACAATGACAAGGTTGTAAAAAGAGATTTTTGGCTATTCCCTATATATATTGTTGCTAATAATATAGTTCCTATTATTTTCTTTGTTTTAATATATGGAATATATTCTATTATTGATATAAAAAATGAATCGTTTGTTACTGATGAAAATATATTAATCATGAGCGCAGTCATTGCAGAAATAATCATTCTATATAGCTTTTATGCAATGCATAAAAAAGATAAAATGCTATCAATTGCAATGGATAGGTTTAAAAAAGTACCTCGATATCTATTGATGATTATGGCTGCATATCTATTAATTTTAATTTTAAATTCAACATACGCTTGGTTAATGGAATTTTTGCCTAAGTCATTACAATATAATGAAACACAAAATCAAATATTCTTAGAGGAAATGTTCGCTGATAACAGGATGTTACCATTTTTATTTATTGATATTGTGATTTTAACGCCTATTATTGAAGAACTATTATTTAGGCATTTAATCATCCATGAACTAGGCAAAAAAATTACATATGGTTTTGCTACAGTCCTTTCAATTGTATTGTTTGCAGGTGTTCATGTGATTGGTGCCACATCTCCATTTGAGATAGGCTCCTATATTATTATTGCCCTGGCGATTGCTTTTGTTTATTTAAAGAGTGGTATGAATTTAGCGCTGGCTATAACGTTGCATGCTGTAAATAATTTAATTTCATTCATAGCTATTGTTTTTATGAAATAAAAATAAGTAAATGAAATTTGTTGAATGACATATTAATTATTAGGTGAACGGCTGATCCAAATGCATTGCATGAAAAGGCTATTAAAATAATTGATTTAGGGAATAAATAAGATGAAATGATTCATACTTTAAGGAGGGCAGATGATGTTAGAAGTTAAAAATGTTTCTTACAAAATAGGCAATAGATACATCATCGATAATATCAATTTGAAAATAGAAAAGGGAGATACAATTGCTATTATAGGACCTTCTGGAAGCGGTAAAAGTACATTGTTGCGGTTGCTTAATAATTTAATTAGTCCAACGCAGGGTGACATATATTTTAATGGCAAAGCTTATGAACAAATTAAACCTGAATCATTACGTATGGACATTAGTTATTTATTACAAGAAAGTGATTTGTTTGATCTTACAATAGGCGATAATATGGCATTTCCAGCTGTAGTTCGAGAGGACAAGTTTGATCGTAAAAGAGCTAAGAAGTTATTAAAAGCTGTTGGTTTAGGTCACTATAATTTTAATACAAGTGTAGAGCATCTATCAGGTGGAGAAAGACAACGTATTACAATTGCTAGACAATTAATGTATAAACCTCAAATACTATTATTAGATGAAGCAACAAGTGCATTGGATACGCAAAATAGTGAGAAAGTAGAAGACCTAATTTTCAAGCTTGCTGATGAAGGTGTTGCAATTTTATGGATTACACATAGTACGAATCAGAGTATTAGACATTTTCAAAAAAGAATTCGAATTGTTGATGGCAAAATAGACAAACAGGAGGATTTATAATGAGTACAACAGCTTTAGTGTTAACAGGGTTACTCCTAATCTTTCCCATGATTGTCTCTTATAAAGAAAAATTACATATTATTAAAGATTTACTCGTGGCAACAACACGAGCTGTCGTTCAACTTGTTATTTTAGGGTATCTTTTGCACTTTATATTTGATGTTAACCAAAAATGGTTACTCTTACTATTTGTATTTATTATCATTATTAATGCTTCCTGGAATACAATCAGTAGAGCATCACCAGTGATGCATCATGTGTTTTGGATATCTTTTGCAGCAATATTTATTGGTGTTGCATTACCATTAGCAGGCGTCATCATAACAGGTGCTATTCAATTCAAGCCTAATGAAGTTATTCCGATTGCAGGTATGCTTGGAAGTAATGGACTAATTGCTATTAATTTGGCTTATCAGAATTTAGATAGAGAATTTGTTAAAGAGATGAGTAGAATTGAAGCTAAATTAGCGCTAGGTGCTACACCGAAACTTTCTTCAAAAACGACAATACGAGAAAGTGTGAAGACAGCAATCGTCCCAACAATAGATTCTGTTAAAACATATGGTATTGTATCTATACCTGGTATGATGACAGGGTTAATTATTGGTGGTGTTGACCCATTAGAAGCTGTGAAATTTCAATTGATGGTTGTATTTATTCATACAACAGCAACAATCATGTCAGCACTAATTGCTACATACTTAAGCTACAAACAATTTTTTAATCATCGAAATCAATTGATAGGACGTCACTTGCATGTTGAACAACGCTAATTTTTATAGAAGAAACTCAGTCAGGGAGCATCTAAAATAGGATGTTCCCTTTATTCATTGTTGTTTTTAACTTTATGAGCTAATTAATGAATATTGCGGTACTTTGTGAATTGTTAAATGTTATTAATACGTTAGAAGTGGCACCAAGTAAATATATTCAAACTTGTTGACGAATGGTTTATAATATAGTGGTTATGTAAAAATTGCAACGAAATAAAAGAAAGGAGTGAAACGTATGTCAGCTATGCGAATTGCAACATTTATTTTGAGCATATTTATTGTAGGTATGGTTGAAATGATGGTTGCTGGGATTATGAATTTAATGAGTAATGATTTAGGTGTTTCTGAAGCAATTATTGGTCAGTTAGTAACTTTATATGCAATTACCTTTGCTATTGCAGGACCGATTTTGGTTAAAGTCACAAATCGTTTTTCACCAAGACCAGTTTTATTATGGGCATTAGTAATGTTTATGTTAGGGAACGTAATTATTGCAGTTGCTCCTGATTTTACTATTTTAGTATTTGGACGCATTTTATCTTCAGCAGCTGCAGCTTTAATTGTAGTGAAGATACTAGCGTTAACAGCTTTATTAACGGCACCTCAACATCGTGGGAAAATGATAGGTATCGTTTATTCAGGTTTTAGTGGTGCTAACGTATTCGGTGTGCCTATTGGAACAATTATTGGTGATTTAGTTGGTTGGAGATTTACGTTTCTATTTATAGTAGCTGTAAGTATACTTGTTGGTATTCTTATGTACTTTTATGTACCTGATCCAGAGTTTAAAGCATCTACAACAAGTACAAGTAGTCAAAAACGTGGCAGTAGTTATTCTAAAATCTTAAGACCTGCAGAAATTACAAAATATTTAGGGATTACATTCCTATTATTAGTAGCGAATTCCGTTACATTTATCTACATTAATCCGTTAATGTTATCCAGTGGTCATGATTTATCATTTGTCTCTATAGCTTTATTAATCAATGGTATTGCAGGTGTAATAGGAACTTCGATGGGTGGAGTACTATCAGATAAATTAACAAGTAAGCGCTGGTTAACGATTGCAACTTCAATATTTATTCTTATGATGTTAGTATTGAATGTTTTCTTACCAGGTACTGGCTTGCTATTAATGGTTATCTTTATTTGGAACATTATGCAATGGAGTACAAATCCGGCAGTTCAGAGTGGTATCATTGAACACGTTGACGGGGATACAAGTCAAGTGATGAGTTGGAATATGTCGAGCTTAAATGCCGGTATTGGCATCGGTGGTATCATAGGTGGTTTAGTTGTTTCGAAAATAGATGTTTTAGCTGTAACTTACTTTAGTGCTGCCATTGCTCTAGTGGCACTTATATTGGTTATAAGTTTAAAAAAAGTAGCGAAATATAATAAAGCGTAAGTAACTTTAATTCAGAGTATCAAAAATAGTTGATTGGCTCACAAAAATTAGTGATAAATAAGCTTTTGTTATATGTAAATTAATATTTTATTTTAAGCAGAAAACAGAGTTTAGGGAAGTCAAACAGTAATGAGGACGGACACATGTCGATTGGAAAATTGATGTCATGTGCCCGTCCTCATTTTTATTAAATTATAGATTATTAGAAAAATTGATTTGTTTTTCGGGGATTTGTTTAGAATTTAGTTGTATTTCACTAATGTTTAAATGCGCTTTTTTATTTGAGAAATGAGCAATAAATGCTGAGATAATAATATATATAAAGGTGCCTATGATATAACCTAATTTCAAATCTGAAATTAGCAAATAAGATTGGCATAGCAAGACTATAATTGCACTTATAGCAATTGTCACTAGGATAGGATAAGGCACTTTAAATGGGGATTGTTTATATGCTTCAGGATATTTTTTTGGCAATTGTGTCACAGCTAAGGCTGGAAATGCAAATACAATTAGAGAAATGCCTGTACCAAGTTGTGCAACAACATCTAAAGACATACCTGTAATAATAGGCAATGCACCAATAATGTAAAAGATAAGTAATAGCCAATGAGGTGTACCAAACCGTTTGTTTACGCTACCTAAATATTTAGGTAAATAACCATCGTGAATTGCCACTAATAAACTTTTTGTTACCCAAGTAAAAGTCGAATTAAGTGTTGTTGCTAAAGCAAACATCGCGCCACCAACCATAAAGAAGATAAATACCGGGGTTGGTAATACTTCTTTTGCGACACTCGTTAAAGGTCTACCTGCTACTTCTGGAATAGGTAATACACCTACTGCAATTGAGGCAATAAATGCGTATAATAATCCGACAAATATAGTAGCAACAATAATAACAATGGGAATGTCCCTTTTAGGGTTTTTCATTTCTCCACCAAGTTCAGCAACTACTTGAGCACCACCAGTCGCAAAAGAAACAAGGCCTACAGCAGTAAAGAAGCCGGTGAAACCATCTGGGAGCATAGATTTCGTATTAAATACACCAAAGTTAACATGTGGAACACCAAATATGATAAAGCAAGACAAAGACACTATTAAAGTGACTACCATAATATTTCCAATAATAGAGGCAGATTTAATACCGACGATATTTACGATAAATAAAATAGTTAATAATGAGAAGGCGACAGTCCTAACCGGTACTCCAGGGAAAAGACCTTCTAAATATTGTGCGAATGATAATGCATATAATGACAACGTGATCTGTAAAAAGATAAATAATAATAACCAAAAAATGCCTGTCTTTGGAGACAATAAACGACTAGTGTATTGATACATTCCGCCAGTAGTAGGTAATGTCGAACCTAATATTGCGATAGGGAGCATCGTAAGTAAGGTGATGATGGCAGATAAAATAAATGCAGGTGTTATGCCACTACCAGTCATCTGTATACCAATTCCAGTAAGTGACATGACCCCAGCACCTATGATTTGCCCGATAGCTATACCCAAGACGTCAGTTAAACCTAGTACTTTTTTTAAATTTGTTGCTTGTTGCATTAAAATCACCTCATATTCTATGTAATAGTCTAAATAATAAAAAAATCATACCATAACAACCATTCAATTCATAGTATATCAATCGGAAAACTTAGCATAAATGTTAAAAAGATTAAATCTAGATAAAATTAATCATTTAATAGTAGAATAAATATAAATAAATTAATTATAAAGAGGTGTAATTTTTATGGCTAATGAACAAGATGATCATATTAAAGTAAATGCATTTATTGATAGATTAAAACAATGGCAAGATGAATTTAAAATAGTGCGTGAAATTATTCGAGAAACTGAATTAGTAGAAGATTATAAATGGATGCACCCTTGTTACACGTTAGAGAATAAAAATGTTGTGATTATTCAAGATTTTAAATATTATTGTGCTTTGCTTTTTGAAAAAGGGTCTATCATGGAAGACCCATATCAATCACTTATTCAACAAACGAAAAATGTTCAAGCTGCAAGACAGTTGCGCTTTGAAAGCCTAGAAGAAGTTGAAAACCGAAGAGATGAAATTAAATGGTATGTTGAAGAAGCAATAAGCATTGAAAAATCAGGCAAGCAAGTGCCAATGAAAAAAACAGCAGACTATGAAATGCCAGAAGAACTACAAATAAAATTAAATGACAGCCCTCAACTTGAAGAAGCATTTTATAATTTAACACCCGGTAGACAGAGACAGTACATGTTCCATATCGGACAAGCTAAAAGAGCGACAACACGTGAAAAACGTGTTGAAAAATATGTGGATCATATTTTAGAAGGTAAGGGTATAGATGATAAATAATATAGACTTGAAGTTGATATTAAAATAACAGAATAAGTCTAGAAAAATAGCAACGTAATTTAAGTAAGCTGAAAAAAGTGTAGTATGATTTTTAAGAGTTATTCATATTTAATATAAATAAAATAAAACGTGTATTTAGTTCATATCGCTTGTTTAATGGTCATTATTTTAATTAATAATAAAAAGATAGAGTTGCAACTTTAACAATTATCGTTTATAGTTTGCTCGAATATAAAAAGTGTTATGAGATAACAACTCGTAATGTACTTTTAGAGAGAAGGTGTATTAATGCCAAGAGTTTCTAAACGGATACAATTACTAGAAGCAGCTGCATCTATCGTTAATGAACAAGGCAGTGAATATTTAACTTTGGATGCTGTTGCTAAGAAAGCAGGTGTAAGTAAAGGTGGCTTGTTGTATCATTTCAAAAACAAATTTGCATTAATTCAAGGACTTGTCGATCATGCAGACGAAATATATCGAATTAACGTTGATAAACATGTGCAAGGTGATGACCAACAACAAGGTAAATGGATACGCGCATTTATAGATGCTACACGCGAATACAGTTCGGAAAATGCATCTATCACTTCAGGAATGTTAGCTGCACAAGGTATAAATAGTAATTTATTATTACCTTTACAAGACACATATAAAGAATGGCAATTCAATATTGAAAATGATGGATTAGACAAAGTTGATGCGACAATTATTCGAATGGCAGTCGATGGGCTATGGCTGTCTGAAATATTTGGTTTAGATGCCATAGATGATTCGATGCGAGCTGAAGTTTTAGAAAGACTAACAGCTTATACTAAAAATGAAAAAATCGATTAAAAAGGGTCGATAAAAATAGAAATTATAAAAAAATAATTAAATGAAAATTTCATGTAAAGCACTGATAATATAGGGATAATCAATGATTAAAAATTGATTAGTCCCTTTTTTTATATTTTATAAGGTTGAAACTAAACCGTCTGGTTGGTACACTAATCGATGTATTAAAAAACTCTGTTGGAGGTTTATATTAATGAAGAAAGTTATGCTAACAGCAGCTATAACAGGTGCTGGAGATACTACAGAAAAAAATAAAAATGTTCCTGTAACACCACAAGAGATTGCTGATTCAGCGATAAAATGTGCAAAAGCAGGAGCGACTGTGGCACATATACATGCTAGAGACCCAGAAACAGGTGGCATTAGTCATAACGTTGAATTTTTTAAAGAAGCTGTGAGATTAATTAGAGAAGCAGACGAAGATATTGTTATAAATATTACTTCTGGTGGAGGAGGAGACTTCATCCCGAATCTAGAAGATCCATATACTGGTGCAAAAGGAACAGACATGCAAACACCAAAAGAAAGACACGAACCTGTAGGCGCATTATTACCAGAAATGTGTACCCTAGACTGTGGTAGTGTCAATATGGGTGACACGCTTTATTTAAGTCCAGCAGGTTGGTTAAGAGAACAAGCACAACTTGTTAAAGATGCTGGGGTGAAACCTGAGTTAGAGTGTTTTGACAGTGGTCATATATCATTTGCTAAGCAACTTATAAATGAAGGTTTAATCGAAGGAGAGCCAATGTTCCAATTCTGTCTTGGCATTCCTTGGGGAGCAGAAAATGACGCCGAAACAATAGAATACTTTAAGACGCGTATACCTGAAAATGCACACTGGTCAGCATTTGGCATTGGCAGAATGCAATTTCCAACAGTAGAAGAAGCGGCTAAACGTGGAGGCAATGTACGTGTGGGATTAGAAGATAATTTATATTTGACAAAAGGTGTCAAAGCCACTAATGAACAACTCGTTGAAAAGGCTGTAGAAATATTAAAAGGTTTAGATATAGAACCAATGACGCCAGCTGAAGCGCGTGAAAAATATCAACTTAGAGATCCACAAGGAGGAGCAAAATGAAGTTCGCAGTCGTAGGTACAGGCGTTATTGGTAGTGGATGGATTACAAGAATGTTAGCACATGGCCATGAAGTAATCGCTACTGATCCAAGTGAAGGCGCATATGAAAGAATGTTGAAACAAGTAAAACAAAATTGGCCATATGCCGAAGAACTTGGCTTAGCAGAAGGTGCTTCATTAGAAAACCTTACATTTACACCTTATTTAGAAGAAGCCGTTAAAGAAGCAGATCATATACAAGAAAATGTGCCTGAAATTGAATCATTAAAAGAGCAAGTACTGACTGAAATAGACTTTTATGCACGACCTGATGCAACAATAGGTTCAAGCACTTCAGGTATTAAACCTTCAGAGTTACAGCGAAACTTACAACATCCAGAGCGTTTAGTTGTAGCTCATCCATTCCATCCGGTATATATTTTACCACTTGTAGAAATTGTTCCAGGACAATTAACTGCGGAAGCAACGATAGTAAAAGCTGAACAAGCTTATGAAGGTATCGGCATGGACGTACTGCATGTAAGACATGAAATAGAAGGTCATATTGCTGATAGATTAATGGAAGCACTTTGGAGAGAAGCATTGCATATTGTAAATGATGGCATAGCTACTACAGAAGAAGTAGATAAAGCATTCACACATGCAGCAGGATTGCGTTACGCCCAATACGGACCGTTCATGACTTTCCATTTGGCAGGTGGAGAAGGTGGTATGCGCCACATGTTAAAACAATTTGGCCCAGCTTTGAAAAAACCATGGACTAAATTAGTAGCACCAGAATTAACGAAAGATTTATATGAAGAAGTCGTTAATGGATGTGAAGCATCATCACAAGGCCAAACAATGTCAGAGCTTGATCAGAAACGCAACGAATTCTTAATCAAAGTAAAAAAATTAGCAGAAGAATATTGGCCAGAAGATACACCATCAATGAAAAAAGCCACAAGGCCTTCGGTGTATTAATATGATACATTCACAGTTTGAATATACGACTAAAGTGAAAGATAGTTGGGTAGACCACAATGGTCATATGAATGATGCTGAATATAATCGTGTTTTTAGTGATGCGACAGATGCTTGGCTTGCCTATCTAGGACTAGATAAAGAGACGATAGCACAAAGCCAATACACAGTGTTTACCTTAGAAAATCATGTGATGTATTTAAAAGAAATTAAAGTAGATGAGTTAATCTCGGTTAATGTTGAGCTATATGATTATGATGCGAAACGTTTACATGTGTTTATGACGTTAAGAGATACAAATCAATCTCGTTGTGCAACTTATGAAGTAATGCTCATGGGAATGAATACAGCTATAGATAAGCCCGAAGTATTTCCAGAAATGATAAAAAAAGCGATTGAAGATTATGCTACTATAAATACGATTAAAAATAAGCCTCAAGAGCTTGGTCATCTTATTGGCATTAAGCATAAATATTATAATTGAAATCAATTTGAAACGATTGATTAACTATGTTTATTGAATGTTTATAGAAACAAAACTCATAAGTATAAATTGTTTATTTTTATTAATTAAGGTATCTTATTGTATAGGGTAACAAAATCAAATTTTAATTTATTGTATAATTGATTTGTTTTTTAACAACCAAAACGAATAAATTAGGGCTATTTGTAGCTATGTTGTTACTTATTTTAGAATTTGTATAACATCCACAGATAGTCCTAAATTTATTATGAAATATTTTTAATTTAAAATATGTACATAGAAAGGAATTGAACCATGTTAAGTATTAAAAACTTATCAAAAGTCTACGGCGGTGGGAAGAAAGCTGTAGATAATATATCATTAGATGTTGAATCTGGTGAATTTATTGCGTTTATAGGAACAAGTGGTAGTGGTAAAACTACTGCTTTAAGAATGATCAACAGAATGATAGAAGCTACTGAGGGACAAATAACAATTAATGGCAAAGATGTCCGCAAAATGAATCCAGTAGAATTACGTAGAAAAATTGGTTATGTAATTCAACAAATAGGACTCATGCCTCATATGACAATCAGAGAAAATATCGTTTTAGTACCGAAATTATTAAAATGGTCTCAAGAAAAGAAAGAACGTAAAGCGAAAGAATTAATTAAACTCGTAGATTTACCAGAAGAGTTTTTAGATAGATATCCATCTCAATTATCTGGGGGACAGCAACAACGTATTGGGGTAGTGCGTGCATTAGCTGCTGAACAAGATGTCATCTTAATGGATGAACCATTTGGTGCATTAGACCCGATTACGAGAGATACATTACAAGATTTAGTGAAAGAATTACAGCAAAAATTAGGTAAAACATTTGTTTTTGTTACGCATGATATGGATGAAGCGATTAAGCTAGCAGATAAAATTTGTATTATGTCTGAAGGACAAGTTATACAATTTGATACACCAGATAATATTTTACGTCATCCTGCAAACGATTTCGTACGTGATTTTATTGGTCAAAATAGATTAATTCAAGATCGTCCAAATATGCGTACAGTTAAAGATGCAATGATTAAACCAGTAACTGTACACGCAGATCGTTCACTGAACGAAGTAGTTAAAGTCATGAGAGAACGTCGTGTAGATACTATTTTTGTGGTAGGTAATAACAATAGATTACTAGGTTACTTAGATATTGAAGACATTAACCAAGGATTACGTTCAAACAAAGAGCTTATCGATACGATGCAACGTGATATTTATAGAGTAAGAATAGACAGTAAATTGCAAGATTCAGTACGTACAATTTTAAAACGAAATGTAAGAAACGTTCCGGTAGTGGATAAAGATGGTGAAACATTAATTGGATTAGTTACGAGAGCAAACCTAGTGGATATTGTTTATGACAGTATTTGGGGCGAAATAGACGAAGATGAAAATGCGGATCAAAATGCAATAGTAGAGCCCGAAAATGTAGGAGCTGATAAATAATGAAAGTTTTCATAGAGCAATATGGTGGGCAACTGATATCAAAAACAGCTGAACACTTTTATATCTCAATGATCGCATTGTTAATCGCTATCGTAGTGGCTGTTCCATTAGGCATTATCTTATCCAAAATGAAAAGAACTTCAAATATCGTACTCACAATTGCTGGTGTGCTTCAAACAATACCAACACTTGCGGTATTAGCTATCATGATACCAATATTTGGCGTGGGGAAATTACCTGCAATTGTAGCATTATTTATCTATGTACTTTTACCAATATTGAATAATACTGTGTTAGGCGTCAAAAACATCGACACTAATATTAAAGAAGCTGGCACAAGTATGGGAATGACCAAGTTACAACTTATGAAAGATATTGAATTACCGTTAGCTTTACCACTTATATTAGGTGGTATTCGATTATCGTCTGTATATGTAATCAGTTGGGCGACGCTAGCAAGTTATGTTGGTGCAGGCGGCTTAGGTGACTTTGTATTTAACGGTTTAAATTTATATGATCCATTGATGATTGTAAGTGCAGCTATACTTGTAACAATTTTAGCTTTAGTTGTAGATGTATTACTTTCATTAGTCGAAAAATGGGCTGTTCCAAAAGGCTTAAAAGTATCCAGATAATAAAAGGAGGACATTATGAAGAAGTTTAAACAGTATAGTATCGTGCTTGTACTGTGTCTGACGGTGTTATCTGGATGTAGTTTACCTGGTTTAAGTGGTAGCAGCTCAGATAATGAAGTTAAAATTACAGCACTTGCAACGAGTGAATCACAAATTATGTCTCATATGTTGAGACTTTTAATAGAACATGATACAGATGGTCAGATTAAACCATCATTAATTAACAATTTAGGTTCAAGTACCATTCAACATAATGCTTTAGTGAATGGTGATGCAAATATGTCAGGGGCAAGATATAATGGCACAGATTTAACAGGTGCTTTAAAAGAAGATCCAATAAAAGATCCTGAAAAAGCGATGGAAGCGACTCAATATGGGTTCCAAAAGAAATTTGATCAAACATTCTTTGATTCATATGGTTTTGCGAACACATACGCATTTATGGTTACTAAAGAAACAGCTGAGAAATATAATTTAGAAACTGTTTCAGATTTAGAAAAACATAGTGATGAGTTAAGACTTGGCGTGGACAGTTCGTGGTTACATCGTGAAGGTGACGGTTATCCAGGATTTACGAAAGAATATGGGTTTGACTTTGATACAGTACGTCCAATGCAAATCGGACTTGTATATGATGCCTTAAATTCAAAAAACTTAGAAGTAGCAGTTGGTTATTCAACGGATGGACGTATTGAGGGGTACGATTTAAAAGTACTTGAAGACGATAGACGCTTTTTCCCACCATACGATTCGAGTGCAGTAGCAACGAATAGTTTATTAGAAAAACATCCAAAATTAAAACCAATTATTAATAAGTTGAAGGGCAAAATATCAACAGAAGAAATGCAAAAGCTTAATTATCAAGCAGATGGTGAAGGTCAAGAACCAGCTGTTGTAGCTGATAATTTCTTGAAAGCACACAACTATTTTGAAGACGATAAGAAAGGTGGTCAAAACTAATGGAAGGTAATTTATTACAGCAATTAGTCGAATATTATTCAGTCAACTTTGGCTACCTATGGGATTTATTCATTAAGCATTTATTAATGTCAGTATATGGCGTTTTATTTGCAGCAATTGTAGGTATTCCATTGGGGATTATCATTGCTAGATATAAAAAATTATCATGGACGATTATTACAATTGCCAATATTATACAGACTGTACCAGTTATTGCGATGTTAGCGATTTTAATGTTAGTGATGGGCTTAGGTCCAAATACAGTTGTTTTAACAGTGTTCTTATACGCATTATTACCTATAATTAAAAATACTTTTACAGGTATTATTGGCGTTGATGCAAACATTAAAGATGCTGGTAAAGGTATGGGTATGACACGAAACCAAGTGTTACGTTTAATTGAGTTACCGTTGTCTTTATCTGTAATTTTAGGTGGTTTAAGAATCGCACTTGTTGTAGCAATTGGTGTTGTAGCAGTTGGGTCATTTATTGGAGCACCAACTTTAGGTGACATTATTATTCGTGGTACAAACGCAACAGATGGCACAACGTTTATTCTTGCAGGTGCAATTCCAATTGCATTAATCGCAATTCTAATTGACGTTGGATTGAGATTTTTAGAAAAACGTTTAGATCCTTCTAACAAAACACAGAAAAAAGCAAAGCATAAGCCACAAAGTGTTAATTAATAAAGGGTAGTGATTAAAGTTGGCAATTTTATCAATTAATTATAATTCTAAAACAATAGGTATGCATCATCATTTTATGGTGATTTTACCGGAAGATGAAAGTTATTTTAATAAAGCAGCACAACCGAAACCATTGAAAACTTTATTATTACTACATGGTCTTTCAAGTGATGAAACTTCTTATATGCGTTACACAAGTATTGAACGTTATGCTAATACGCATCAATTAGCTGTCATTATGCCAAACGCGGACCATAGTGGATATAGTAACATGGTTTATGGCCATAACTATTTTGATTATGTATTAGAAGTGTTAGATTATGCGCATCAAATTTTACCATTATCTGATAAAAGAGAAGATAATTTTATTGCTGGGCATTCTATGGGTGGCTATGGCACCATTAAATATGCTTTATCACAAGGACATCGTTTTGCTAAAGCTTGTCCGTTATCAGCAGTGTTTAATGGTCAACACCTTATGGATTTTGATTGGTGTGATTTCTCAGGTGAAGCTATAGCAGGAACAAGTAAAAGAGTTAAAGGTACTGACTTAGATCCATATCATTTAGTCGATCAAGCAGTAGACCAAAATAAAGCTATTCCGGAGTTACTCATCATGTGTGGCACAGAAGATGAATTGCATGAAGATAATCAACAATTTATCAAGTATTTAGATGAAAAAGCAGTTCCATATCAATTTGAGGATGGACCTGGCGAACATGATTATGCTTATTGGGATCAAAGTATTAAACGTGCAATCGAATGGTTTGTTAACGCATAGTAACAGAAAAACAGCGAACAACTGTATTTACACAGTTGTTCGCTGTTTTAGTATGTCGACAAAGTCTCAGACTTTGTCTAATTTTTTGTGCACGCTTTTCGCGGGTACACCTCATCCTGTAGTTTCCAGCTAATGCTTTATTAACTAGTCAGAAGTCGCCCCAATAACTGCTATTACTTAAAAATAAAAATATCAACAAGTAATTTCCTATTATATAACAGTTATTACTGTTTTTGAATTGAGCTATTAAACTGAAGCATTGCTGCTTTTGAATTCTTCTTGTAGTTTACCTAAATGTCTTAATGTTGGCGTTAGCGCTGCAAAGAAAAAGCCTTCTTTTAATTTACGTGCTTGAGGTGCACGAGGTGAATATGCTCTAGAACCCCCGTTAACCATAGATGCTTGATTGACTTCAAGTAGTAAATAACCGGCTTCTTTTTTCAAATCAATCAAGTCACCAAATTGATTGTGTAAATCATGTGTATCTAATAAATTGTAAAATTGATTTTTTATATTGTTATAACGTGCTTCAAAATCTTGAACATCATATTCTAAATATTTGTTAATGCCATTTTGTGCATTAGAAAATTTATGAATTAAATCAAGTGATGAACGTACTGAACCTAATGCAATCGGTATTTGTAAAGCTACAAATTGTGGACGTATCTTAGATGCGAATGTTTTTGCGTCGTGTGTAATAATATGTGATTCAGGTATGTGCACATCATTCATTTCAATTGAAAATGTTGCTGAACCATTTACACCTAAGAAGGTAGACATTTCATTTATATTAACGCCTTCTTGATTGGCTTGAACGATAAACATTACAAGTTCATCTGATGTTTCAGATTTAGAAATAGCACCAAAATAATGTTCTGAAGCAATGTTACTAATCGCAGGTAATCTACCATTCACAATAAATTGCTCATCCTTATAGTGATGTGACAAGTTGAATGATTCTAAATCATTAAATGATTTCATCGGATTTGATAATCCTGTAGCACCTAAAATTTTACCTGATAGTAATTGCTGTTGTAAGTCTTTATTTAAATGAGGTTGTTCTGCATTTTGTAAATAGGTAGAAAATGCCAGTTGGCACCATAAACAGAAGCCCGTTGTCAGACAAGATTTTGATACTTCTTCGATGACTTCTGAATTTGCTTTGACATCATTTTCTTTAAAATAACCTTCTTTAAATAAAGTTTGAATGAAGGTTTTAGGATAATGTGAACCGTTATCAATTTCTACTAAATAGGGATCTAATTCGTTTTCAATGTGTGTTTTTAAACTCATAAATATACTCTCCTTTATTCACCAAAACGTGTTAATATCATTTTCTCTAAATAACTAATAAGGCGATCAATTAAAAATCCAAATACCCCAATAAAGAATATGGCAGATAAAACATCTTCTAAATTCAACATATTCCGTGAATCAACAATTAAGAATCCAAGTCCAGATTGTGCACCAATCATTTCACCAGAAACTAAGAATATCCAACTTGTTCCAACTGCCATATGTATACCGCCCATAATATGTTTAAATGCACCAGGGAAGAGGATGTTTCGGTATAATGACCAACCCTTTAAATTTAAATTAGATGCAATCTTCAAGTATTGTGGTTCCACATTTCGAATCCCTTTGATTGTATTAAAAACAATTGGGAAAAATGCTGCAATAAATATAATTGCCATCGCCGGTAAACTCCCGATACCAAACCATAAAACGACGAACGGCGACCATGCAATAGGGGAGACTGGTCTAATTAATTGAAATAGCGGTTCTATTGCATCAAATACTGCGTTACTGCGTCCTAATAAAAAGCCAACAGGAACCCCTACGATAACTGCAAATCCAAATCCTACAATAAAGCGAAATAAACTAATACCTAAGTGTGAGAATATTTCCCCGGTAATAATGAACTGCCAAATACTTTCTGCTACTAGTAAGGGCCCCGGTAAAAGAATGGGCTGGTAATCTCCAATCCATATTACGCATTGCCATATAAATAGGAAAATGATGAAAGTAATGATTGGTAATGTCCATTTTTTGACTAAATTAGCTGCCATTTCATTTATCCCTCCTTATATAGCGTAGGATCAACAAAATCTTTATAAGCAGGTGCTTTAAAAAGATTATGATCATTTACTAAATCTGTAATTTTACTGTAACCATCTTTTTTAATTGTTAAATCGCCATATGATGTCCATTCTGCTGATTGTTCTAGAACTTTTCTATCTTGCTTAAAGTTTTTTGCCATGACATCAACACTTTCTTCTTTGTTGTTCATTTTATAACCAGCTTGTTTATAATCTGACATGAATGCTTTGGCAACTGTATGATGTTGATCAATAAGATCACTTCTGAGTACGAGTGCACAACAATAAGCATCTGGAACGATATCACTACCATGCTTTATAGTATCGCCTTTACCTAATTTTTCTCCCAGTGCCCCGAATGGTTCCGCGACAGAATAACCCGAGATTCGCTTTTCGCTTAACGCTGCAGGCATTTCTGCTGGAGCCATTTCATGATAACTAAAAGTGTTAGATTTTAAGTTCATTTGCTTTCGCATTTCTTCTAGTAATAAATAATGTGTTGAATAACGATGTGGGATAGCAAAACTGTATTCTCCGTGATTGTGAAAATCAGAAGCTTCTTTACCTTTTTGTCCCATAATCACATTGCCCTCGTGATGACCTAAGGCGACTGCTTTAATATCTGAGCCTTTTTGTTTTGATTTCATCGCAAGTTCAATCAGTGTAGATGCACCATCGATTTTACCGCTGTTCAATGCATCCATAAGGTCTGGCCAATTATTAAAACGTATGAGTTCAAGTTTGTAACCAGATTTTTTAGACTTTTGTTGAATTTCTTCTGTCATCATCAAATTTGCTGAATGTGTTACTGGAAGATAGCCTATTTTTATAGTTTGTTTTTTATTGTCACTATTTTGACTATCTTGATTTTTATTTGGGCTACAACCAGAAAGAATAAGAAGGAGTATTAAAGTAAAAGCAATATATTTTTTCAATTTTTAACACTCCTTATAAATAATATTCTGGCTCTGCCATATGATGATTTAGCGCAAATTTTTCCATAATATCATTTCTAACTTTTAATAAATGGCTATCATTGCGGTTACGAGGATGAGATTGTTTTATACTATATTGGTTGATAATTTCACAACCTTCACCGAGTAGCACGATATTATCTGAAAGATAAATCGCTTCATCAATATCATGCGTAACTAAAATGATTGTTGCTTTTGTGCGCTCTTTTAAACGTACAAGCTGATCTTGTAATTTATAACGTGTAAAGGCATCTAAAGCGCCTAAAGGTTCATCCATGAGAATGACATTTGGTTGGTGTACTTGTGCTCTACAAAGCGCAACACGTTGTTTCATACCACCGGATAATTCTTCTGGAAATAATTTTCCTTTATGATTTAAATCTACGGTTTTTAACTGTTTATTAATGTCTTCATTGCTTATGTATTGAGACAAACCAATACGTATGTTGTCGTTAATATTTTTCCAAGGAAGTAAGTTGTGGTGTTGAAATATCATTAAACAATCAGGTGATGGTGTTTGTTTAATTTTTCCATCAATATTTACTGACCCTGAAGTTGGTGTTAAAAAACCGCCAATAATATTTAATAACGTCGATTTACCACAACCACTTTTACCTATAAAAGTTACGATGTTACTTTTTTCTATATTTAATTCAAAATCATTAATGACTTGGTTATCGCCAAAATGATGTTGAACGTGGTCAATGTGAATCATTACAACACCTCGATTAATCTTATCGTTTTAGTATGGTTTATCCTTACACTAAAGGGCTATGCATACACATAGCCCGTGAAGTGATTGGTTTTAATTTTTTATTTTGAAAAAAGTGCATAAGAACTACTAAACTCAATTTCATTGAGAAAGTAGAATGAAGGATTACAATTGCTAAAGCAATTGCATAAGAACTACTAATCTCAATTTCATTGAGAAGCAAAATTAAGGATTACAATAGCTTTAGCTATTGCATAAGAAAATCTAGTGATTAAAAATCACTGATTTTCTTTATATTTTCTCGATATCATCGATAGGTGTATCTACAGCTTTACGTGCGCGGCGAACAGCATCTTCGTCTGGTGCATCGTATAAACAGATACATTTTGACATATCTTCACAAACGTAAGTACGTTGGAATTGTACTTCAGGCACTTCTTCATAATGTACTGAGTTTTTCTTTTTACGTGCTAAATATTGATCCATAGAAACGCCTTCTGGAATATTCCAAGTTACTAGGTAATCTACATGTGCATCACCTTTTTTAACGTCTTCTAATTCTTTACCAACTAAACGTACTTCTTTAACAAGATTTATATTAATTGAAGCATCTTCTAAAAATTGTTTCGCTTCAGTATCATCATTAGCTTCAACGATAAAGTATCCGTGTGTAAGGTCTTCTGTCGCCTGTACTTCGATAAGCGTTGGTACTTCAGCGGTTGTTAAATCAGCTGCTTTCTTTTCTAATTCGCTTTTTGTTGAGGCAAAAGCTAAGTCATTTGCTTCTAGTAAATATAATGTCATAAATATTAACCTCCAAGATTGATAGTACATGAATAATACAACAATCCCTATCAGATTACAAGGATATAATGACATGTAATTTTAATTTTCTGAAAACTGTTAATTAATTTATAGAATATTATAGTTAGGAACATTCAATTGTAACTAAGTGTCGATTGAGGAACTATTAAATACGTTAAAATATCGCTTTTATAATTAAATCTATTGCTATTGAATTTCAATACATATTATACTTGAGAAAACGCTTACAAATGGAGGGAATAAAGTGACGAAATTGCTATGGCAATCATACGAAAATCGATTAAATTTATTAAAGAGATTAGTGAATCATCCAACAGTGACGAATTCTGAAGGGGAACTAACATTTCCAAACTTCGTAAAGCAGTTATTGTTACAACTTACATACTTTCAAGAACATAAAAAGCATATTCAATTGACACAAACTGAAGATGATAAGGAAGCTGTTGTTGCTTTTTATCAAGCAAATACTTCGGCAAAAACAATTGTGTTAATTAGTCATTATGACACTGTTGGTGTAGAAGATTATGGTGATTTTCATTGCAATGCGTTTAATCCAGATGAACTAAAATCATTATTTTCCCAAAATCATCATTATTTAAATGCAGAAGCAATTGAAGACTTAAACAATGACACCTATTTATTTGGCCGAGGTACAATGGATATGAAAGCAGGGCTCATGTTGCATCTTTCATTAATTGAATTAGCTAGTGTTGAAGCATGGGACATTAATTTAATTTTAGTTACAGTGCCAGATGAAGAAGTCAACTCTTCAGGAATGCGCAAAGCAGTAGAAGCAATTGCCGAGCTAAAGCAACAATATCATTTGGATATACAACTTCATTTAAATAGTGAACCTACTTTTCAACAAGCTGGTGCTGATGAAAAGCATTATACATATTCAGGGTCAATTGGAAAGATTATGCCTGGTGTATTATGTTATGGCAAAGAAACGCATGTAGGTAATCCATTAGATGGTTTGAGTTCTAACTTTATGATGAGTTATATTACGCAAGAGATTGAATACAACAATACATTTAGAGAATTTTTTGAAAATGATGCAACGCCCGTTCCAGTATCTCTGCATATGAGAGATTATAAATTGGCGTACGATGTCCAAACACCATTCAGAACAATAGGATTGTTTAATGTTTTTCTTTTTAAAAATAAGCCAGCTGATGTGTTTAGACAGTTTATCGATTCAGTAATACACGCTACAGAACGTTGTGAAAGTGATTGGCTCTCTATATTAGAAGAGCAAGAGAAAGAATTTGATACGAAAATTAATGTGCTCACATATGAGCAATTAAAGCGATATGCCATTAAACAACATGGAGAGGCATATATAACTATGCAAATTGATAAGGCGATCCAAGAGACAGATGAGTTACATTTACAAAGTGTCAACGTTGCTGATAAGTTAATGCAAACCTGTAAAGATATTGCACCAGCAGTAGTGACATTTTTTGCAACACCTTATTATCCTGCTGTTAATTCGTCTTACGATAAGCGTATTGAGTCAACGGTTGAATTAGTGCGTCGAACGTTACGCGATCAATTTCAACGTCAAAGTGAACGTGTTCACTATTTTAATGGCATTAGTGATAGTAGTTATTTGAACTTTGATGGAGATATGGAACAAATTGCTGCCTATGAAAAAAATACGCCTAATTTTAATAAAACATATCAACTACCATTTGAAGTTATTAAAGCTGTTAGTGCGCCGATATTATTATGTGGACCGATAGGTAAAGACGCACATAAAGTCAGTGAACGTTTGCATAAAAAAAGTGCATTTGAAGAATTACCTGTTGTTTTAGAACAAATTATTAATTCTTATATTGAGTCAGCAAAAGAACAAGAATAACTTGTAATCTTTTCTTAAATAAATTTTTATAATCTAATGCTTGTTAGTGTATAGGTTAGTGCGATATATTAGTGAATATATTCATTGCACAGGTAATTCCATAAGAAGAAAATGGAGTGGTAACAATATGATAAAGGCGTATAAAAGTTTTTGGAAGAGATATGCTGACTTTAAAGGGAAATCAGATAGACTAGAGTTCTGGACACCAGTATTGGTTCATATCATTGGCATCTTTATCGTAGCGTTAATCGGCGCAATTAGCTTTATAACAGGCGCTTTTATTGTCGCAGCGATTTTATCTGCACTAATTGGTATATTTGCTTTAGCAATCATGGTACCTATGGTTTCAGTGACGTTAAGAAGATTTTATGATGCAGGTAGAAAAAGGGTTACTGCACTCATTTTAATTATTTTATCGATTCTTGTTAATATCTTGTTTGATATTATACAAATCAATAGCGTTGCAATATTCTTAAATGTTGTATCAATAATTTGTACGATTATATTGATTGTTGAGACGCTATTACCTTCACGTGAAGTTCCTGAGTCAGAATTGAAATGGTTATAAAAATAAATCTCATGGTAAGTTAAACTAAATAACAGTTATTCTTGAAGTGCAACTTTTTCTAGTTAGCTTTGTGAGAGCGGGAGTATGAAATCAAAATTGGATTTCATACTCCCGCTCTTTTTCGTGGATTTTCATAAAAGCGAGTTATCAACATAATTTTTCTGAAAATTCATTGTATTTAGGAATAATAAATTTATACTATAGTAAAAAGGAGGGATTTTATGGAATGGTTAAAATTAATAGGAATTTTGATTATCATATTAGGATTTGTCTTTAAAGTTGATACTATTGCAGTAATTTTAATTGCCGCAGTAGTTACTGGAATTGTATCAGGATTAGATATTTATGAAATTCTAGATACATTGGGCAAGGCGTTTGTAGATAATAGGTTGGTGACGTTGTTCATTTTAACTTTACCGATGGTTGGATTAATAGAGAGGTTTGGATTGAAAAAACAAGCTTCTAATTTAATAGGAAAGGTGCAGCGTGTAACGAGTGGACGATTGATGACAATTTATTTAGTTATTAGAGAGCTAGCAGGTGTGGCGTCGATTCGTATAGGAGGACATCCACAATTTGTTAGGCCGCTGATTAATCCGATGGTACAAGGTGCATTAAAAACACGTTATAACTTAAAAGATGAAGAAGTCGATGCAACAGATATTGAGAAGATAAAAGCACAAGCTTCTGCGATGGAAAATTATGGTAATTTCTTTGGACAAAATTTATTTGTTGGCGCAGCAGGTGTATTACTAATGGTTGGAACGTTTCAGTCATTAGGCATTAAAGTAGATGCAGTCGATCTTGTTCTCGCATCATTACCAATTGCAATTATCGTTTTCATTATTGTGTGGATTAATAACATAAGGTTTGATAAGTATTTAGAGAAAAAGTATGGCACGAAGCAGGTGAACAAAAATGAGTGAAAATACATTAAATAATATTTTAGAGCTCTTTTACATATTAATAGGTTTACAAT
Organism: Staphylococcus sp. OJ82; assembly: GCF_000294465.1. Taxonomy (NCBI): domain Bacteria; kingdom Bacillati; phylum Bacillota; class Bacilli; order Caryophanales; family Staphylococcaceae; genus Staphylococcus; species Staphylococcus sp. OJ82. The sequence continues at coordinate 333,294 of NZ_ALPU01000003.1, forward strand.
TACTTTATACAGCATATCGTGTATTAAAAGCTTCGTCACATCAGAAGAAGTATGGTACAGCACTATTTTGGATTTTGCTAGCAACGACTTTTATCATAGGTCCCTATATACCAAATGTAATAAACGGTATATTTATTTTAGTAATGGGTGGATTAACATTATTTAAGCAAGTAATAATCAAAAATATCATTGATGTTGATAAAACAACAGGGGATAAAGGTGCAAAAAAATATGGTAATAAATTATTTATTCCAGCTATTATACTAGCTGTGGCTGCAATCGCGGTATCAAATTGGACGCCCTTAGGTGGCGCAATTGGTTTAGGTGTATCCTCTGTTTTAGGGTTATTAGCAGCTTATGTTGTAATTAAACCTAATGGCAAATATGTACTCTATGATAGTGATAGATTAACACAACAGATTGGCACTGTAGGTATATTACCTCAGTTTTTAGCAGCTTTAGGTGTGCTATTTACTGTCAGTGGTGTTGGAGATGTTATTTCTAAAGGGCTATCCTCATTTTTATCGGAAGGCAATCATCTATTAGGAGCGACAGCATATGTATTGGGCATGGTATTATTTACGATGCTAATGGGCAACGCTTTTGCAGCATTTACGGTTATCACGGCAAGTATTGGTATTCCATTTGTTATAGCTCAAGGTGGAGACCCTGTTATAGCTGGTGCTTTAGCAATGACAGGTGGATTTTGTGGAACGTTGTTAACACCTATGGCAGCAAACTTTAATACATTGCCAGTAGCATTATTAGAAATGAAAGATGAATTTGGCGTTATTAAAGCACAAGCACCTATCGCGTTTATATTAATTTTTGTACACATTGGTTTAATGTATTTTTGGGCTTTTTAAATCATAATTATTGAGCGTTAGTGAATTAAAAAATAAAGGAGGCTATTAAATGATGAATATATTAATAACGGGTTTCGATCCTTTTGGTGGAGAAGCAATTAATCCTGCTTTAGAAGTTGTAAAACTTTTGCCAGATGAAATTGATGGTCATAAGATAGATAAATTAGAAATACCAACTGTATTTCATAAAAGTAAAGAGGTCGTAAAAGAACAATTAAATCAAAAAGAATATGATATTGTTTTAGCAATTGGACAAGCAGGTGGTAGGTTTGAATTAACACCGGAACGTGTCGGAATCAATATAGATGATGCACGTATTCCAGATAATGAAGGCAATCAACCAATTGATGAAGTCATACAAACAACAGGAGCAGCTGCTTACTTTTCTAATCTACCGGTTAAACGTATGACTGAGGGAATAAAATCACAAGGTGTACCTGCACGTTTATCTAATACAGCTGGCACATTTGTATGTAATCATATTTTATATCAACTTGGTTACTTAGAGGCGACACAGTTTCCAAATATTAAATTTGGTTTTATCCATGTTCCATTCATACCTGAACAAGTTACAGATAAGGTAGAAAAGCCATCGATGTCTCTAGAGACAATCGCTAAAGGTTTGAAAGTAGCGCTTGAAGTGGTCATTGAATCAGATAAAGATATCAAAGTAGCGTTAGGAGAAACACACTAAAACTTACATCATAATAAACAAAGCGTACGTCTACATTATGTAGGAGGTACGCTTTGTTTATTATGATTTAATTATTGCTCGTGTTCAGTTCTTGTGAAGTTCATTCTTATTTCATTATATGTTTTACCGAGATAAGTAGGTTTTTTTTCAGACGTTCGTTTAAAGCCTACCTGTTCATAGAAATTGATGGCATTGTCATTTTCTTCTACAACCCATAGCATTACATTATCTGGATAAGATAACTCTAATGCACGCTGTGTTAGCGCAAAGCCAATCATATGACGTTGATATTCTTCTAATAGATATAATGCGAAGATTTCGCTCCAATCATCTGAAGACGTTGATGTTTGTGTCTTGCCATAGGAAATAAAACCTACAACTTCGTTATTAACAATAGCAACTAATGTTGGTACATCATGCAAGGAGGACTGCTTGATAAACTTTTCTTTATCAAGTTTTTCTAAGTAATCATTCTTAGCTATGCCATCGTAAGTTTCCAGCCAACTTTCATAATGAACTATCGCTTTACCGTGCTTATCTTCTTCGGACAAGGCTCTAATTGTAAACTCCATAGAATGTCCTCCTTTATATACTAAATTGATATTATTATAGCATCATTTATTTTTAAAAAGAAATATTTACACTTTTAATAGTAATGTAGAATAAATATATTATGTGATGACGTTGTGTTAATGGTTTATATTTATTTTATTAATTAGAACAATTCAAAATTATGCGGATTACTTAATGAACTATAAGAGAGTATGTAATAATGATACTGTTATGAAGTAGAGGAATGTGATAAAAATGAAAATAGGTATGATTTCAGATTTGCATGTAGACAGACATAAGACACTGAAACCTGAAGATTATCAACAAGTATTAATTAAAGTTATAAATCAGCGAGGTATAGAAATGTTGCTAATTGCAGGAGATATCTCCAATAATTATAACTTAACACAGCAATTTATTGAGCGGCTTGAAAGCACAACACAAATAAAAGTATTATTTATTCCGGGAAATCACGATTTTTGGGCTACAGATACAGGTGCTACATCAGCTGAGATTTTAGATTTTTATATGGCGATGGAATCGTGCTTAATTGGAAAACCTTATGACATAAATGATGAATGGGCCATTGTTGGGAACACAGGCTGGTATGATTATACGTATGCGGATCCTAAATTTTCAATTGAAAGAATTGCTCGTAGAAAGTATTACGGTGCAACATGGCAAGATAAAGTGAAAATTGATTGGCCTATGGAAGATAGAAAACTATCTCGCATTGCAGCCAAACAAACGGCAAAGGATATTGAAAAAGTTAAACACAAAAAAGTGATACTTATGACACATATCGTAACGCATCCAAAATTTGCAGTGCCGATGCCACATCGTATATTTGATTATTTTAATGCGTTTATAGGAACATCAGATTTTGATACTCTATATCAACAATACGATATTCGCTATAGTATTATGGGGCATGTTCATTTTAGAAATGCATTTGAAGAACGCGGTATCACATACATTTGTCCATGTTTAGGTTATCAAAGAGAATGGCGTTCAGCTGATATAGAACAGGAAATCAATCATGCATTATATAGTATTTCAATTTTTTAGTAACCTTGTAGGGGTGAGAATATGAAAGCAAATTAAATTTCTATGTCGCCCTATCTATTTTTATTTTGTCAACATTATAATGGTTGAATATAAAAACTCATGCGACCAGGCGCGTTATAACTATGTTCTAATTTACCTTTTTTGATTTTAATAATTTGAAATTGATTGGGTATGATTGCAGGAACAAGTATTATTTTACCTAAATGTGACCATAGTGGATCAATATAGTAATAATGATGTTCGTCATAACCGATGAGTACAGTGACATGAATATTGGACACTAACTGAGTGGGATGGTTATCTAATTTAAATGTACGTTTCTCAGGACGCTGACCTAGCACAGTGTGATAAATTACCACTGGTTGGCCTTGATCAATAATGCTACATAGGTCATTTAAAGATTGTCCAGTACTGTCATTGATATGTGCATCGTATTGTTTTAAATGAGGAACTAAAGCAGTCGGGAATATTGTTTGGTGATGCCCCCGTTTAATCCATAGATGATTGCCCACATAGCCTTTATAAGGGTTATTTGCATGTCTAGGCCAATGTTTCATAATTTGTGTAGCTGGAATAGCGTGTTCATTAAATTGTAGTATCATGGCAGCGGATACGCCTTCACATCCCATAACCATTGGAATAGGAAAAAGCTGACTAATTGGTTTTACAGATAAAATTTTTCGACTCATGCTATGGCTCCTTGCTTGATTTGTAAAAATGGAATTGTTTTGAAATTTATTTTATTATATAACCATTATTTGAAGATGCATATTAAGATGCCTGAATATCCATATAATAGTTCACGATAGAAATCGTATATGTATTTTGGTTATAATAACAAAAAGGGGTGGATGTGTATGGAATACAGATTAGAGACGCTATCACGGACTTCAGTCTTAGGTGTGAAAAAGGAGTATGGGACTGGTCAAAAAGCGCAAGAAGATATATTTAATTTCTGGATGGATTTTGATAATAAAGGGAAGAAACAGGAATTAATGCCACTAGGTAATAATCAATTGCAAGGGCTATTGGCTGTTTATAAGCCTCATGCTAATGGTGAAGTCCATTGCCTCATTGGTGTTACCAATGATACAGATGAAGCGCAATGGCAGCGAACAGAATTATCTGAGGGTAGATACATTGTCTTTGATGCTAAAGGGCCAGTACCTGAGTCTATTAAAAAGGGTATGGAAAAGATAAATAGACATATTTTACCTACATTAGATTATGAATTTCGCGATGCGCCATTTTTTGAGTTGTATAAAGAGGGACCAATTAGATCAGAAGAATATATTACAGAAATATGGCTTCCTATCGTTTAGATAAATCATAGTAACAAAAAATAAAAGGGAGCCTCCAAAAAGGCACTGAACCCTTAAAATGGGAACTTAATAAAAACACTATTTTCTAGGCTGCTGATTTTCTGAATTCTATAGGAGATAAGTAGCCTAGCTTTTGTTGAATTCTAACTTTATTATAGTTTTCAATGTAATTTTCGACAATATCTATTACAATGTTATTAGAGCTTTTGAGCTCTTTGTTTAGATAGAATGTTTCGCACTTTAGCGAGGAATGGAAACATTCAATCGGGGCATTATCAGCTGGCGTTCCCTTACGGGACATGCTTCTGGTAATGCCTTTTTCTTCGCACAATTTATAATATTCATAAGATGTGTAAACACTGCCCTGATCACTATGGAGTATACAACTATCTGGAATTTCTAATTGATTCAATGTGTCGTTTACTAAACTTTGATTTTGATGATTATCTATCGTATAAGCAATTATTTCTCCGTTATACACGTCCATAATTGACGAAAGATATAACATTGTATTACCGAAAGGTAAATAAGTAATATCCGTTACAAGTGCTTCTAATGGACGGCTTGCGTTGAAATTTCTCTGTAGCAAATTATCTGTTTTATAAAATGGATTACCTGGTCTTTTAGATTTTTTAGGTTTAACGCGACAATTCAGCTCGTTTTCCTGCATAATTCTTTGTACTTTTTTATGGTTTACTTTTTTGACGCTATGTTTATTTAATTCGGCAGTTACTTTTCTATAACCATAGGTATAGTTGTGTTTACGACAAATATATTTTATTTTTTCTTCAACTGAATCTACTTCATAATTTTTAAGTTTCCAGCGGTAATAAGTAGATTCTGAGATATTAAAAACCCCTAATATTACCTTAACTGAATAACTTGATTTCAACGCATTAACCACTTGTATTATTACTTTTGGCGCCACTTCCTTTCCAATTCCTTGTACTTTTTTAAAACATCAATTTCAGCTTGTTGACGTTTAATTTCTAGTTTTAATTTATCTTCATTATTTAATTCTTCAATTCCTTTTCCATACGAATATTGTTTTCCGACTTGTTGATGAAACCTATTGCTTTCACCATCTCTATACCATTTCCACCATCTTTGTACTTGAGTTTTACTTTTAATACTTAAAGTTTCCATAATATGTTTAGTAGAATAACCTTGAATTTTCATTTCTATTACTTTGTTTTTAGTTTCTACTGAATACACTACTTTTTTCATAGAAAAAACACCTCCGAATAAATTCATTTTAATATGAATTCAACGAAAGTGTCTTTATTTTACTCTCACTTATTGGGTTCAGTTCAAAAATTTGGAAGCTCCCTTTTATAATAGGACTGGTGTCGCACTTATTTTATATAGATTATTTGTTCAATACACTTCTTCTGGTAGTGAATTTTAAGCCAAGTTCTAATGAAATAATTAGCACCGTAGTAATAACTAAAATCGTTAAATATGGCATGACACTATATCCGCCTTGTAAACCAACTAACGGTGATATCACACCACCTAGAATAAATTGGAAAAGACCGAGTAAACTAGAGGCGTTGCCACTACCACCTGTACGAGATTCCATTGCTAATGTGAAGCTTAGCGGACCAATCCCTGTTACTGGGCAAACATTTAAGAAGAATGCGATGACTAAAACCCAGGTTGGTAAGTGTAATATGAGTGTGATACAAATTAATACGACGCCTGCAATTTGTATCATTGTTAGTGCAATCAATAATACATAACGATTTATATAGCTAACTAAAATAGCAGTGAGCTGACTCATGATAATTAATCCAATACCATTAATTGCAAATAGCACACTAAATTGTTGGGGTGTCATATCATAAATTTTTTGTGTAATAAAAGGGGCTGCAGATGAAAAACTGAATAACATCACATACGTCAATCCTTGCAACAACATAGGAAAAACAAAAGCTGGTTTTTTCAACAAATAACCAAAGTCTTTAAAAATAGTGCCGAAGTTAAGTTTTGAAAGATCAACTGTTCTTGTTTCTTCCATTTTGAAAAGGGCAAAAAAGAATATGATCATACTAACAATTGTTAAAATAAAGAAAATAGCTTGCCAGTTTGAGACACTTAAGGCATAACCACCGATCAGTGGAGCGATAATAGTAATAATCCCATTCACGACAAGAAGTGAAGCTAGACCTTTGGCTAAGGCTTTACCTTTATGTAAATCTCCTATAGAGGCCTTAGCGATGACGATGGCTCCGCCACCAGTCAAACCTTGTATCAAACGAATTGTTAATAAAGTAGACATAGAAGTTGCGAATACTGCAATAAATGAAGCTATTGCATATAATATGATAATGATCAAAGCAATCTTTTTACGTCCATATGCATCTGACAAAGGCCCAAAGATAAATTGTCCTATTGCGAGTCCTATCATAGCGAAAGACAGTGTGAGTTGCGCTTGAGAAGCGGTTGTATTAAAATCACTTTGTACACTTGGTAATGATGGAACGTACATATCTATTGTTAAAGGACCAAAAGTAGTCATAATACCCAACACAATAATAACAATTAGCGGTATTTGGCGATTTGAAGTTTTGTCCATGTTAAGTACTCCTTTAAATTTCTCTCTTATGCATTATTACATACAAGTTTAATTATTCTGTAACTAAATAATTATCCCATATGAATTTAGAAATGCAATGATAATTTACATACTAAAAAACAAACAGAACGTGCGAAATAATTATAAATATGAATCAAAGGAGTAAGCAGATGAATTTAAATAAAACCCACTATGAAATTATAAAGTTCATCATTGTTGGTGGCATTAATACATTAAATTACTACATCGTTTACCTTATCTTATTAAAATTAATAGATTTAAATTACCTAGTCAGTCATGTAAGTGGGTTTATGGTTAGTTTTATAATTTCATATTATTTAAACTGCCATTTTGTATATAAAGTAAAACCCACATGGCGTAAATTTATTCAATTTCCGTTAACACAAGTTGTAAATATGGGTATGCAGACATTGCTATTGTATATATTCGTACAGTGGTTTCATATTTCTTCAGTAATAGCCCCGTTTGCAGGATTAATTATAACGATACCTATTACTTTTGTTTTATCAAAATATATACTGAAAGACTGATTTTTTTAAGACTTAAAAGTAAAGTAGAATAGTGATGACTTTTGTTTTTGTACAATTTAACAACTTTATTTAGGAAAGGCTAAAAAAATAATTAGATTTTTTATATTAAATAATTTTTGAATAAAAATTGTTGTAAATATGCTTGGGATAGGTCATAATAAATGTTCTATATTAATTAAGGTGGACAACAGATATGACACAAAGTGAAAATTTGAAAACAGCGCAAAAAGGCGCTTATTTAAGTTTAATTGTATATATCGTTCTTTCAATTGCCAAATTTATTATTGGCTCTATGTACGATTCAGCAGCAGTTAGAGCAGATAGTTTAAACAATATGACTGATATTGTAGTTTCGTTAGCGGTTATTATAGGACTGAAAATTTCTATTAAGCCTGCGGATAAAAACCATCCTTATGGACACTTAAAATCAGAGAATATTTCAACGTTACTCGTTTCGTTTATTATCATGTTTGTAGGTATACAAGTTGTTATAGAAAGTGTTCCTGAAATTTTTTCTAAAGATCACCATGCACCTAATGTAATTACGATATATGTCAGTGTTATAAGTGGCATTATTATGTTGATAGTATTTTATATTAATCAAAAGCTAGCTAGACGAACGAATAGTAGTTCGCTAAATTCAGCGGCAAAGGATAATTTATCAGATGCGTTAGTTAGTATTGGAACAGCTGTAGGTTTAATTTTTACACAATTTGGTTTGCCAATTCTTGATACAGTATTAGCAACGATTTTAGGTTTACTTATTATCTACACTGGTTTTAGAATATTTAAAGAATCAATTTTTACTTTAAGTGATGGGTTTAATGAACAAGAATTAGAAGCTTACAAAAATTATGTTTTAGAAATAGAAGATGTGATTGATGTGCAAAATATTAAAGGACGATACCATGGCAGTAGTATTTTTGTAGATGTAACTATTGTCGTAGAATCGAATTTATCTTTAGAAGATGCGCACAATATCTGTGACAAAGTAGAACAACATATGCATGAAAAAGGTATTTCTTCAGTTTATGTACATCCCGAACCAGCATCTATACAATAATTAAAAATAAATAATATTCAAACTAAATATATTTGTAATTGATTTCTGGCTGTCGACAATTGTTGGCAGTTTTTTTGTTCCGACTTTTTAACATATGTAAATTCTATAATTACTTGCCTAAGACACGGTCCGAGCCTTTACGTTGGAAAATATAGTTATTTGACAAATAATTGAGTTAATAACATAAAAAGAGACCTGAAAGTAATTTCAGGTCTACAAATTATTTATGTGTTAAAACAATCTATTCTTACACGTAGTGCTTGAATAGGTGGCATTAATTACCACCAGCCATTAGCTAGACGGAAATCGATAGCTGCTTCTATTGAACCGTAACGCTCCTCAGCGTAGTTAATCATACCTTTAGTTTGTTCTTCAACTGTGCCAGTGCCCCAAGCTTCTTTAGTTTGTCCTAACCCTTTGTAGCCTAATTCGTTTACTGCTTCAGGGTCACCGCTTGATTCAGGCATTACAATATTATCCCATAGCGCTTTAGTGCCGCCTGCTTCTATAAATTCACTGTATACGTCATTGTTAGTTTGTTGTGTTGATGTCTCAGCTGCGTCTGCTGTTGATACACTTGAACTCACTCCTAAACCAGTTGCTGCAATAGTAATCGATGCGAAAGATGCTAATAATAATTTTTTCATTTTTTAAAATCCTCCTAATTGATTTACCTGTATACAATATGAAATATCACAGGTTATGTTTTTACATTTAAGTATTTAAAAATTTAATAAATAATAGTTATTTACTGTTTTCTTATTTCAACGTTTATAACTGTAACATCAAAAAATGGGGAGTAGGTTACAGAAAAATAAAAAGAAAGTATCTTTTATGAATAAATGAATACAATCATTTCAAAATAAAGTGTAAATTGTTATAATTTTAATATAGAAATGCGATAATAAGTACAGGAATAGGTGAGTGGCCAGCTTTGCAACTATAAACAATAAGTATTATTGCTGTAACATTCCTGTAAATATCGTATAAAACCATATTTTACTTAATGGAAAGAAGGAAATATTATGCCAAAACTAATTTTATGTAGACATGGGCAAAGCATATGGAATGCTAAAAACTTATTTACAGGATGGGCAGATGTAGACTTATCTGAACAGGGTAGAAATGAAGCAATCACCTCTGGTAAAAAAATAAAAGATCAAGGTATAGAAATTGATATTGTTTACACGTCTCTGTTAAAAAGAGCTATTAAAACGACATATCATTTGTTAAATGAATCTGATCAGTTATTTATACCAATTATAAAATCTTGGAGATTAAATGAACGCCATTATGGCGGATTGCAAGGTTTAAATAAAAATGATGCTCGTGAAGAATTTGGTGAAGACCAAGTTCATATTTGGAGACGATCATATGATACGCCACCACCAAAGCAAAATGAAGAACAACGAAATAGTTATTTAAATGATAGAAAATATGAACTTTTAGATAGAAGAGTTATGCCAGAATCTGAAAGTTTAAAAGATACCTTGGTTAGAGTGATACCATATTGGAATGATCAAATTTCTCAACAGTTATTAGATGATAAAACAGTATTAGTTTCTGCTCATGGTAATTCATTACGAGCACTAATTAAATATTTAGAGGATATATCTGACGAAGCTATTGTTAATTATGAAATAAAAACAGGCGCACCTCTTATTTATGAATTAACAGATGATTTAAAAGTGACGAATAAATATTATTTATGATGAAAGCTAAGTAATAAACTAGATATAATATATAACAGCCCTGAATTTATAAATTCAGGGCTGTTATATATTATAATTTCGTGCTTGTTTACCTAGAATACATCATGCGAGTCTGGTTTTAATAACTTATCTTAGGAGTAAAAATTAAACATTCTTTTTTCTAAAGACTAACACTACTAATGCTAAGAAAACTACAATATATGCAATATTACCAATAAGTAATTCGTGTAATTCTAATTTTGTCATTTTTTTGTATATATCATTATCGAGAATTTGGACACTTAGATTTAACATATTAATAGGACTCCATTTAAGCCATTCCCATTGCTCAATTGCCATAAATAAAATGCCAGCGAGTATCGAAGTAGCAAAATAGAAAATAATACCGACAGCGATTGAGACGCCTGGACTTTTAAGTATACAAGAAAGTAACAACGTTAAACTTAAAATGAGCCACATACCTACATAAGTTGCTAATGATGTTAATAATAAACTTTGTAATGGAGATAATTGTTCTCCTGAGTGTTTTAAAATATCGATGTCAGAGAAAAATGTAAGGTTAAGTAGCAAACTAATTAGAATACAAAGTACAAATACAATTAGAGAGTAGATGAACAATGCAATAAGTTTACTTAAAATAATACTTGTTCTTGTGTAATTTCTATAAAGTAAATTTTTAATTGTACCGTAATGGAATTCCATAGTAATAATTGTACTTGCTTGAATTATCATCAAAAAGATAATCCAAGAAAAACCACTATAACCTTGTTCAAGTAGCAAATTTGACTCAATTACATTCGAATAGTTTTTGCTTAAAATAGCTAAACCAATCATGATGATAAAAATAATGATTGGTATAATAATTGATGATTTCTTTTTAAAAATTTTATATAATTCTTGTTTTATCAATGTTCCCATTATTTTTTCTCCTCCTTATGATCGATAATATTAAGCAATACATTTTCCAAATCACTTTCATTCGAATTATTGAGTTCTTCCATTGTCGTTTCTTTAACGATAGCCCCATTATCAATAATTAAAATCGAGTCAGTCACTTTAACGAGTTCACCTAACATATGACTTGATATAAGAAACGAAACACCTTGTGCTTTGAGACTTAAAATAGTTTCCCTTACATTTCTCACTGCTTTTGGATCTAATCCGTTCATAGGCTCATCTAGGATAACGAGTTGAGGTTGATTTAGAAGGGAAAGTGCAATACCTAATTTCTGTTTCATTCCTAAAGAATATGCTTTAGCTTTTTTATGTATGAATTGAGACATTTCTAAATTTTTTATAATTTGTTCCATGTTTTCTTTTTCTTTATCTTCATTAATTAAATTCATGTTTTCGTAACCGGTAAGGAAAGGATACACCCCAGGGTTTTCAATTAAAGCGCCAATGTGGTTATTATTCATAGGCCCATGTAATTTAAGTGAACCGGATTGATAATTAGAAAGTCCTAAAATCACTTTCATTAACGTTGTTTTCCCAGCTCCATTAGCACCGACTAAACCTACGACCTCGCCCTGCTTAAGAGTGAATGAAATGTCTTTTAAAATTTTTTGCTTCTTAATCCGTTTGTTAATATTTTCTATAGTTAAAAGCTGCATAAAATTCTCCTTCTAAATAAAATTATTGGTGTACAACACTATTTTACCAAAAAAGTAAAGACAATAATATACTTTAATTATAATATTTTTAAGTATATTATTGTCTTGGTGAAAAGTAAGAGACTGAGACATATCACATGTCTCAGTCTCGATTTTTCTAGTTGGCAGTGCTGGGGTGAGACGACGAAATTTTGTTAGAAAAATTAGATTTCTGTCCGTCTTCTTATGCATCATTATCACACAGTTATATGAGAATTAATTTATGTAGAAAATCCGCATAATTTAATAGAAATTGACAAACACCATTTTGGAGGGAATTTAAGCTGTCACTATAATTTAAAATTAACGTATTTAAGTAGAAATATTATTTATTACGTTTGTGTTGCTGAATAATCTTGCGCGCACGTTTTCGTGTCTTTATATTAGGACTATTTAAGTTACGACGTGCTGTTTGTACATCTAATTTCATAAAATATGACCTCCTTTATCTATGTGTATTATGAAGTATCATAAATATTTTGTAAATAGTAATTATTACGATTTAAAGATAGGGGTTGTGCATAAAAAAATAATTACGACGATTTGCAATGTTTTTAAGTTTATTTAATGTGATGTCGTTGAAATATATGTATAATGCATAAATGCAGCTATTTTATGGTTGATAGACTAATAGGAAAACAGGAGACAGAATATGAATCAAAAAGCCAAAATATTAATGATATTAATGATGTTGCTTGGCGGTTTCTTTGGACTTTTAAATGAAACGTTATTAACAACAGCATTACCAAGTATAATGAAAGATTTTCAAATAGATTACACACAAGTGCAATGGCTCACAACAGCCTTTCTATTGACTAATGGCGTAGTTGTCCCATTATCAGCGATGGTGATTCAACGATTTTCAACTAGGAAAGTATTTTTAACAGCAATATTTATATTTTTTATAGGTACTATAATTGCAGGATTTAGCTCTAATTTTTCAATTTTATTAGGGGGAAGAATTGTTCAAGCTCTAGGATCTGGAATTATGTTACCGCTGATGATGACTACAATATTAGACATCTTTGAACCTCATGAGCGTGGTAAGTACATGGGGACATTTGGTTTAGTAATTGGTTTAGCACCAGCCATAGGGCCAACGTTATCAGGTGTACTTGTTGAATACTTTGATTGGCGTTCACTTTTCTTTGTTGTTGCACCAATCGCAGCATTAACATTCATCGGAGCACTTAAGTTTGTGAAAAACGTGGGTACGAATAGAAAAGTACCAGTTGACGTATTATCCATCATATTATCCATACTAGGATTTGGTGGTTTACTCTATGGTACAAGTTCGATTTCACGTGATGGTTGGAATGATCCAGTAGTTTTAACAACTGTAATAGGCGGACTTATCTTAGTAACAGCTTTCATTATCCGCCAAACAAAATTAAAAACGCCATTACTAGATTTTTCAGTATTCAAAAACAGTCAATTTGACTGTAGGTATTATAATTATGGCATTTACAATGATATCAATGATTGGATCTGAAACAATATTACCAATGTTCGTGCAAAATATAATGAAAGACTCAGCGCTTCAATCTGGGCTTATATTATTACCTGGTGCGATTGTAATGGGTATAATGTCAGTAGCTTCAGGATTTTTATATGAGAAGTATGGTGCTAAAATATTAGCATTAATTGGCATGTCCATTGTTGTAATAACGACTTCTTATTTTGTAATAATGGACGAACAGACTTCACCAGCAATTCTTGCAACGGTATATGCAATTCGCATGATAGGTATTGCATTGGGATTGATGCCATTAATGACACATACAATGAACCAGTTATCACGTGAGATGAATGCACATGGTTCATCAATGACGAATACAGTGCAACAAATTTCAGCTTCTATTGGTACAGCTGGCTTAATTACAGTGATGACCCAAGTTTCTAAAAACTTCACACCTGATATGAGTAATTATAAAGGTATTGGAAAACAAGAGATGGCAGCTCAAATACAACATGAAGCTTTATTAAGTGGGTATCATGGCGCATTTTGGTTTGCAGTTATTATTTCTATTATTAGTTTACTCAGTGTGTTTATGCTGAAAAGTCAACGCAAGATACGAGCAGAACAAAAAGAATTATAATAGATTAATGTTACGAAGCGCTATAGACAACACTGTAATTACATTTGTAATTGTGATATTTTTAAACATAAATACAAGAAAGGAGTGTATGTATCATAGAACATTCGATGAAATTAAATAATGAGCCATTTCATCTAGTTAAAAAGGGACAAAAACAATCGAAGTAAGATTAAATGATGAAAAAAGACAAGAAGTACAAAATGGAGATACCATTATTTTTACAAATCTCGAGACGGATGAACAAGTCAATGTAGTCGTCACAGAAACGGTGGGTTTCCCTTCATTTCAAGCATTGATTAATCATTATACAAATAAAGAAATTGGTGCTAAAGAGGAAGAACAGCTTTCTCAAAAATTAGCAGCCATATATCAAATATATTCGCAAACTGACGAATTAAATTATGGTGCATTAGCAATTAAAATGCACTTAGCAGATTAACAATAAATTCGGCCTGACATAAATTGTCGAGCCGAATTTTTATTCGTAAAAATAAAATATTTAAAAAGAATGAATTTAAAATCACTCTAGAACATTTAAGTTGTTCATTGTATGATAATATTTATGGAAGAAGTATATTTTAAAGGTGATTCATGAATAGTTAAACTGGATTTAGGAGTGTGCCAAATAATGAAAAAGTTATTGATCATGATCGCTATATCGATGATTATTGTAGCAGGCTGTAGTAGTGGGAAGTATGCCGATAAAATAGATAAAGCAGTAAATAAACAACAAACATATCAAGAGAACTTATCTGAAAAACAAAAAGGTGACCTTGAAGAAAAATTCGACAAAAAGAATGCGAATATATACGTTTATGAAAAGGGTAAATATGTCATGCTTGCTTATAAGCCTTTTAAAGAAGACGAAGAAGTACATTATTATACTTATAAATTTGAAGACGATAAAGCAAAACATTTAAAAGATTTTAATTCGAAAGCATATACACACAAACATGAACCTGATTATAAAGAAGAAAATATGGATATTAAAGAATAATTTTATTTATTGATATCTAAAATTGAGGTGTTTTTGAAAGCATATGAAAAAATTATGGCTATGTTTAGGTTTGATAGCTACTATGTTATTAATAACTGCTTGCTCAAGTGATGAGGATGCACATAAAGATGACAAGCAAAATGCCAATGGGAAAATTAAAATTATAGAATATGGTGATTTTAAATGTTCCTATTGTAAAAAAGTAGAAAGTAATATTATGCCTAAACTTAAAAAAGATTATATAGATAAAGATAAAGTGGATTATGAATTTGTGAATATGGCTTTTCTTGGTGATGATTCGATTATTGGATCGAGAGCTGGTCATGCAGTACAGCAAATTGCACCGAAGCAATATTTAGATTTTCAAAAATTAATGTTTGAACAACAAGGCGATGCTGAAAAAGAATGGATAACTAAGTCACTAGTTGATAAACAAATTGATAAATTAAGTATCGACAGTAAACAAAAAGAAAAAATTAAAAAAGATTATAAAACTGAAGATAGTAAATCATGGAAAGCAGCTCAGAAAGATAAAGAACAAGCTGAAGATAAAAATATTGATACTGCACCTACAGTTTATATAGGTGGAGAAAAAGTGGAAGATCCGTATGATTACGACAATTATAAAAAATTAATAGAGAAAAACGAGTAACTAATAGGTCTAAAGTACAAAAAATTGTAATAACAATGTACTTTAGGCTTTTCTTTTACACGAAATAAATCGTAATCATTATTATTTAGTGTTGCGTTTTGGTCGAAGGGAGTTTATAATTTTAAATCGTAAGCATTACTATTTGTAGGAGGATGTAGAATGAAAAAAACACTATACATAATATCTTTGGTCATTACATTTGCAATTGTCATAGCAGGATGTGGCAAAGGTGATACGAATGAAAAAGAAAGTGAAGGTGACAAAAATAAAATAAAAATTAATACAACAGTTTTTCCGCTAAAATCATTTGCTAAAGAAATTGGAGGAGAACATGTTTCAGTAGAATCAATTTATCCAGCAGGCACAGACTTACATAGCTATGAACCAACTCAAAAAGACATAATTAATGCGAGTAAATCAGATTTGTTCTTATACACAGGGGACAACCTAGACCCTGTTGCTAAAAAAGTGGCATCAACGATAAAAGATGAAGATAAAAAATTATCGCTAGAAGATAAATTAGACAAATCCCAACTACTTACAGATCAACATAGTCACGAAGAAGAAGAGGGGCATGAGCACGAGGGACATCATCACGGAGGATATGATCCGCATGTTTGGTTAGATCCTAAATTCAATCAAACTTTTGCTAAAGAAATCAAAGATGAATTAATTAAAAAAGATCCAAAACACAAAAAAGATTATGAAGAAAATTATAAAAAACTAGATAAAGAACTGAAAAAAATAGATGACAAAATGAAAGATGTTACAAAAGATGAACAAGGTAATGTTGTGTTTATTTCTCACGAATCAATGGGTTATTTATCTGAAAGATATGGTTTTGTACAAAAAGGTGTTCAAAACATGAATGCAGAAGACCCATCTCAAAAAGCTTTAACAGAAATAGTTAATGAAATTAATGATTCAGGAGCAAAATATATTTTATATGAAGATAATGTTTCAAATAAAGTTACAGATACAATTCGTAAAGAAACAAAGGCTAAGCCATTAAAATTTTATAATATGGAATCACTTAATAAAGAACAACAACAGGATGAGGATTTAACCTATCAATCCCTTATGGATAAAAATATAAAAAATATTGATAAAGCTTTAAGTAACGATATCAAAGTAAATGATGATAAACAGCAAGGCAAACATGAAAAAGCAATTTCAGAGGGTTACTTTAAAGATAATCAAGTTAAAGATAGACCATTAGCTGATTATAAAGGTGATTGGCAATCAGTATATCCATATTTGAAAGATGGATCATTAGATGATGTGATGAAGCATAAAGCTGAAGAAGATGATTCAATGACAGCAAAAGAATATAAAGCGTATTACGAAAAGGGTTATAAAACAGATATAGATAATATCAATATCACAAGTGACTCAATTATGTTTGAGAAGAACGGCAAAAAAGCGTCAGGTAAATATAAGTATGATGGCAAAGATATTTTGAAATATGAAAAAGGCAATAGAGGTGTAAGATATACATTTAAATTAGAGGGTAATGGAGATAAAGATTTACCTAAGTACGTCCAATTTAGTGACCATAATATTGCACCTAAGAAAGCACATCACTATCATATATTTATAGGTAATGATAAAGAAAAAGTGATGAAAGAATTAGATAATTGGCCGACATATTATCCTAAAGCGTTAAGTAGTAAAGAAATTAAAGCAGAGATGCTAGCGCATTAATATTGAAATTTACTGTAAGTCAAATTACTTTTTAAATTTAAATTGAATAAAAAAGTGAATTGAGGGAATGAAATTAAAGTAGATGAAAAGTGCAAACTTTTCGCTTGGTATAATAAATATATCTGGTATACTAAGTGTATCAAATAAACTAATAATACTTTGGAGGTATGTTTTTTATGACAACATTTAATTTTGATCCAGCACATTCAGTAGTAGAATTTTCAGTGAAGCACTTAATGATTTCTAACGTTAAAGGTAAATTTAAAGATTTCGATGTAAATTTAGAAGGCGACATTAATGATTTAAAATCTCTTAAAGGTACAGCTGTAATTAAAGCTGACTCAATTGATACAAACGTAGCAGACCGTGATGGTCATTTACGTAGTGGAGATTTCTTTGATTCTGAAAATTATCCAGATGTAAAATTTGAAATTACTTCAGTAGATGAAAAATCAGTAACGGGTAATTTAACAATTAAAGATGTAACTGAAGAAGAAACTTTTGATGCTTCTTATGAAGGTTCAAGTAAAAATCCATTAAATGGTGCAACAACTGCAGGCTTCATTGTAAATGGTACAATCAATCGCGAAAAATACGGCATGTCATTTAACCAAAAATTGGAAACAGGCGGCGTAATGGTTGGTAAAGATGTGAAATTCCAAGCTAGTATAGAATTTGCTTTAGAAGACTAAGAAACATAAATGTTTAAAATTTAACGCTTATTAAAAAAATAGCTACTAGATAACCTAATATAGGTATCTAGTAGCTATTTTTATATAGATTAATGACTCTTTTCTTTTCTCTCACGCCAATATTTAAAGAATATATAAATACTAACACTCCAGAGAAGCATTATAGTACCGATACTAGTAATCAGTACGAAATTATAGTTTGTATGATCTCCACCAGTAAATATTTTTCCAATAAGGTCTGGGAGACATAAGATTAATATTAAAAAAGCAAAATATTTTTGTTTTATTACAAAACAAGTAATCGTTGTTATTAATAAAAGTATTAGTCCCATTATAAAGTTAGTAGTTTGATTGGGTGACCAAAAAACAAATAATGGATTGTTACGTAACACGAATTCACACAGTAAGTAAATTCCGAAAATAACAGATGCAATAACGAAAGCAGCAACATATGTTTTCTTACTATCGCCCCATCTCATAATTACTTTTTTTACTACAAACAATACCAATACAAAAGAACCAATAAAGATGAACAAAATATAGAATATTAACGATAAGCTTAACTGGAATGAATTATCCAGCATTCTTGGAACAGTTGTCATTACAATCATAAATGAAATAATGTAAAGTATGTATTTATGAATACCTTTAGTTAAACTCAATTCTTTAGAAAAGTTATCAGCATAATCTTTAATAGGCGTGTTTAGTAAATTATTGATATTATCATTGTTTTCTTCAGCGATTGTAATATGATCACGTAATTCTTCTTCAATCGCATTAACTTCATCTTCGTTCTTGCCACGAAATAATAATTCGGTTCTTAATTTAAGTAAAAAATCTTCAGCTTTTTTAGTCAACAACGTCAACACTCCTCATTAAATTATTCATCCCATTATTTAAGTAGTTCCACTTACTTTTAAAATTTGCTAATTCTTTTTTACCGTCTTCAGTTAATAAATAATACTTACGTTTTGGTCCGCCAGTATCCGATTTTTTAGTTATTGTAGTGACATAACCATTTTTATTTAGTCGTAATAATACTGGATATATACTGCCATCGCTAATTTCAGGGAATTGTTGAGATTTTAATTTATCTAGAATTTCATAACCATATGTTTCACCCTGAGAAATCAGTCCCAATATGGCCCCATCTAATAATCCTTTCATCATTTGATTTGAAATTGACATATCATCCCTCTTTTCACTATCTTATAATATAAGGTAGTTTAAATTGTAAAATTTGTCAACTACCTTACGATAAAAGTTAGTGAGTTATAATTAATGCTTATTGATAAATAATGAAACAATGAAATGGGTATAGTGATACTAAGATAGGGGGAGATAACATGTCAACAGAATTGCCGAAAATTGGAAGACCTGCAACACAAGCACTTAATAATATAGGGATAACAACTTTGGAAAAAGTAGCACAGTATGAGCGTACAGCACTATTAGGCATTCATGGTATTGGACCTAAAGCGATTGAAATACTTCATGAAGCGTTAATAGATATCAACTTGAATTTTAATAATGAAACCGAGTCAGACTTACCATTTAAATTAACGGGAGATTTAAATTGTGATAATGCACCTAAAAGAAAAGTAATGTTAGATTTTTTAATAGGCTCAATATTAGTAGATAAAGCACAATTATTTGAAGCTGTCACAGAAGATTTTATATGGGAGGTTCCTGGCGCTTTTGAATTACATGGTTTTGAAGCGTTTTATGATGAAATTAACGAACATAAATTCGACATTGCATCATTGGAAGTAACGCATAATATTTCTCATGGCAAATTAGGCGCAGTTCATGGCACTCAAATTGCTCAAAATGGAGATTCAGTTTATTTTGCAGACTTCTTTGAATTTGAAAGCCATAGCAAAAATGCTAAAGTAAAAAAGATAACATCATATGTAATTATGAATGAAGGAGAATCGTAAATGACAGTTCAAGTTAAGGAAAATAAAATAATTTTTACGAGAGATTTTAACACAACTGCACAAAATATATTTAAAGCTTATACTGACCGTGCTTTATTTGAACAATGGTTTCATCCACAAGGTGCAAAGACTGAAGTATTTCAATTTAATGTTCAGACTGGTGGACATGCATTTTTTGCTATACGTGCGCCTCAAGGTACAAGCTATACTGTGACTAATTATAATGAAGTGAAGAAACCTATACTCATTGATTACTATGATTACTTTGCAGACAAAGATGGTAATATTGATGAAAAAATGGCAGGTATGCATAACATCATTCATATAGAAGAAAAGAGTGACGGTTTAACTACGATTAAATCTATAGCAGAATTGCCAGATCCTAAAGCAGCACAACAATTGTTGGACATGGGTGTAGAAGAAGGTATGAATAGTACTTTTGATAATTTAGAGACACTATTAACAAAATTATAAGAATAGTCAATAAGATGTTGAAAATCACCTGTTTATTCTAAGCCTCTTTTCGATATAATAGTATATGAAAAGAGGTGAGTGTATTGAATAAACGTTATGTTAAAGTACTTGGACTATATTCGGTGAGTACGCTAGTACCGGCGTTATTTTTAAATGAAAAAAGTTTGAGTCATACTACATTTAAATGGTTTATACGTACATTAACAGGATATGGCATCTTTGCTTATGGATTACATGTGTTAAGTAAGTATAAAAACTAATATTTTATATAAAAAGAGAGTAGTACAGAACTCTAATTGCTCTAATTAGAGTTCTGTACTACTCTTCATACTGACGACAAAGTCTTTGGCTTTGTCGTCAGTTCTATTTGCGTATACTTAAGTAAATCAATATTCTTCATAATAGTTAACTTAGGTTAGAGTCAAAAGTATTAGTCGATGACTAGTACTATTATCACAGGAATCAGTGAAAATTACTGTCTTTATCACTAACTTAATGATTCACCATTTGTTTCAATAACATTACGATACCAATCAAAAGAATCTTTCTTTCTACGTTCTAAAGTGCCATTACCTTGGTTATCTCTATCGACATAAATTAGACCATAACGTTTTTTCATCTCTCCTGTAGTGAAAGAAATAATATCTATAATACCCCATGGTGTATAGCCCGTTAAATCCACTCCATCTTCGTCAACTGCTGTGATTGCTGCATTAATATGTGCTTTTAAATAATCGATACGATACGTATCATGAATTTCACCGTTTTCATCAATTTCATCTACAGCACCAAAGCCATTTTCAACGATGAAAAGTGGTATTTGGTAACGGTCATATAATATGTTCAAAGTATAGCGTAGCCCTGTAGGGTCAATGGCCCAACCCCAGTCACTTTGCTGAATATGAGGATTATCGACAGAATTCGCTAACCCACCATTGGTAACATTTTCTCCAGTATATGATTTTGCATCGTGTTTAACAGCGGTAGACATATAGTAGCTAAAACCAATATAATCAACTTTACCTTCTGATAAAATTTTGTCATCTCCTTCTTGCCAACCAATATCATAATTTTTTTGTTCTAACATTTTATTTGCATAGCTAGGGTAGTAGCCTCGAACTTGGACATCTGGGAAGAAGAAACGTAAACGATTTGCTTTTACGGATTCCATCATATCTTCTGGATTACAAGAATAAGGATATATTGCTACATGAGAAATCATTAATCCTATTTCAAAATCAGGGTTAATTGCTCTACCTATTTTTACAGCTTTTGCACTCGCGATTAATTCATTATGAGCGACTTGATACAGTACTTCTTCTGAGTTTTCATCTTCTTCGATAAGGACGCCTGAGTTTGTCCATAAGAAAATCGGATTATCTATATCCATTTGGTTATTAATTTCATTAAAAGTCATCCAATATTTAACTTTATCCTTATAACGCTTGAATACAGTTTCTGCAAATTGAGCAAAAAAATCTGCTACTTTTCTATTTCTAAAACCGCCATATTCGCGTGCTAAATGTAAAGGCATTTCAAAATGAGATAAAGTAATCACTGGCTCAATACCATATTTTAACAATTCATCAAAAATATTATCGTAAAATTGTAGTCCTGCTTCATTAGGTTCTGTTTCATCTCCATTAGGAAAGATACGAGACCAAGCGATTGACGTACGTAAACAATTTAATCCCATTTCATTAAATAATGCGATGTCTTCTTTATAACGATTATAAAAATCTATACCTACATGATTTGGATAATATTTATTTGGGTCTACATCTTGCGTGATTTCACGAGGCTTGCCATGTTCTCCATTAGTCATTACATCAATAACACTTAAGCCTTTTCCGTCTTTATCGTAACCACCTTCAAATTGATTGGCAGCAAGAGCGCCACCCCATAAAAAGTCTTCTGGTAATTTAGTCATTATTATATACTCCTTTATTCTTATTATTTATTTATAATTGTTAGTAATGCATCATTTTGCGAAACTTGTACTGCATCTGTAGTAATTACTTCACTAAATTCAGCTGAATTAGTGACAATGATTGGAATTACAGTATCGTACCCATTTGATTCAAGCCATTTTTGATTGAAACTTATTAAAGGTTTACCTTGCTTGACTGCATCATTTTCATTAACAAATAGTTCAAATCCTTCTCCATTTAACTGAACAGTTTCTAAACCAACATGTATTAATATTTCTACACCATTAGGAGAAGTAATTCCTACTGCATGTTTACTGTTAGCAATCATACTTACGGTACCTTCAATTGGTGAATAAATTGTATTATCCTGAGGTTTTATAGCAATACCTTGACCCATCATACCTTCAGCAAAAATAGGATCATCAACTTCAGGTAATGGAATGACTTGTCCATTTAATGGACTATGAATAAGTGTTTCAAGATTATTATTTGTTGAATTAGTTTGAGGGTCAGTACTTGAATTAATTTCTGTGTCTTCTACTTCTTCTGTCGTATCATGACCATAACCTAAAAATTGAATTAATATAATAGGTAAAATGATAGCAATTATTGATCCTATTACAATGCCCCATATAGATGAAGGATTGTCGGGACTATATCCGTTAATAATTGTTATAGGACCAGGTAGGCCAGCATATGCATAATATTTAGGATTAAAGAAACTTGCAACAAATGCACCTAGAGCACCACTAATACATGCTATGATAAAGGGCTTTTTAAAGCGTAAATTAATACCGTATATTGAGGGTTCTGTAATACCAAAAATGCCAGTAACAGCAGCTGAAGAAGCGACGCGTTTAATTTCTGTTCTTTTAGATTTTATTAATACGCCGATAACAGCTCCCATTTGTGAAATTACGGCAATTGTTTGGAATGCTTGGAAAGAATCACTTTGATGTTGTTCAAAATTTGCTAAAACCATAGGAGTGATTCCCCAATGTACACCGAAGATTACAAATATTTGCCACAAACCTCCAATAAGTGCGCCTGCTAACCATGGTGCAACTTCAACTAGAAAATTAAAGCCAGCAGCAATACCATGTGCTCCGAGGGTAGTGATTGGTCCAATAACGAGTAACGTAACAGGAACCATAATGACGATACTTAAAAATGGTGTGAATAAAGGTTTTACTACATCGTGTATCCATTTGTTTAAGTATTTTTCAACATAGGATAATATCCAAACTAAGAAAAGGGGTGGCAATACAGATGAAGTGTAACTTGTCTCTGTAAGAGGCATGCCAAATAATTTAATTGTTTCTCCGCTTTGTATTCTTTCTACCATTCCTGTTAAATCAGGACTCACCAATGCTGCAGTACAAGCAATTGCAATATAAGTATTTACATTAAAATGGCGTGAAGCAGTAATTGCGATGAATATTGGTAAGAATGTGAAAGGAGCCCAGGACATGAAATTAAAAACTTCATAAGTGCCTGTGTTTTCAAAGGATGGAATAATCAGTTTTATGATTATTAATAAACCTTGTAATATACCAGCAGCAGCTAAAATGTAAATAAATGGTGCGAACACTGCAGACATCGTCGCGATGACACGGTTAAGTATTGACCCTTTATTTTCAGATGGTTCATTATCATCGGATGGTTGTTTACTTGTTAAAGCTTCAAAAAATTTAAATACTTCACCGACGTTATTTCCTATGACAACTTGAAATTGACCATTATTTTCCACAACAGTCACGACACCATCTATTTCCGATACTTTTTTCTTAGCATTTGGAATAGATCTTTTTAATACTAATCGTAATCTGGTTGCACAGTGCGTGCTATTGACAAGGTTTGCTTCGCCTCCAACTGCCTCTAATATACTTTGTGCGAGTACTTTATTTTTGTCTGCCACATTTCCCAACCCCTTTAATAAGTTAATCAACACGATTTGTGTAATCGTTTCTTACATTCTAATTGTACCGGTATAATTTGTAAAGGCCCTTACAAATAAAAAGTTCGATAGTTTAAATTGGCATTCATGTTATAATTGGGTGAATTTTAATATAAAAGGGGTAAGTATATGCTCAAGTATGAACAAATTGCTCAACAAATGAATGAATATATAGAAAGTGGTCAATTTCAAGCAGGGGATAAATTACCAAGTGTTGAGGCATTAAAAATAAAATATAATGTGAGTAAAAGCACGATTATTAAAGCTTTGGAAATATTAGAAAAACAAGGGAATATTTATCAAGCACGCGGTAGTGGTATCTATGTGCGTAATAAAAAAAGAGATGGATATCTTAATCTCTTTTCAACTGGCGGTTTTAGTGATGAATTTAAAGGACTAAATGTAACTAACAAGGTATTGCGCGTTGAGGAAGTCATTTCACCAGAAAGCGTTCGACAAAAATTAAAGTTAGAGAAAGATACATTAGTCTATGTTTTAGAGCGTATTGTTTATGTAGATGGTGAAATATTTTGTTTCGAGCAGTCGTATTTTAATAAAGATATCGTGCTATTTTTAAATGAATCTATAGCAGAAAAGTCTATTTTTAAATATTTAGAACAAAACTTAAAAGTGAAGATTGGGTTTTCAGATATTTATTTTAATGTAGATAAATTGGAAGAAGAAGAAGCTGAATTATTAGAATTGGATGAGGGCGATCCTTGCTTAAATTATGAACAAGTATTTTATACAACAACTGGCATCCCATTTGATTGTTCGCATCTGATATACCATTATAAGAACGCTCATTTCTATATTCCTTCACAAAAATAAAACGCTTGATTAGCTTGTTTATACTTAATGAAAATTAAGTACATAGTATGCTAATCAAGCGCTATTTATTTAAAAGCGATCAATGACACTTTTAATTGTATAGGCGTTAAGTTTCTTTATAATCGTTTCGTCAACATCACTATATATTTCATCAAGTGCAGGCGTTATATTTTTTCCAACAGGACAATCTGTGTTAGTGTGACCATGAATTTTGGCGAAATGGGTTGTGTCAGCAAAAATAAGCTTATATAAATCACCGAGTTTAATATCATGGGATGAACAAGATAAACTGTAACCGGCAATACCTTGGCTACTCTGTATAAAATTACCGTCTCTTAAATAACGACATAATTTTCTCACTAAGGTGGCATTACTATTAATACTGTCAGCGATATATTGACTTGAAACAGGTTCATTTTTTATAGCTAACAGAGAGAGAATATGGATTGAAACAGAGAATTGTGTATTCAAGTATAGGCCTCCTTTAGGTTTTACTTGTGTTTGTTTTTAGTACAAGTAAAGTTTACGTTATTTTAAGCTAATGCGCAATATATTAAATTTCAAAATTAAAAAACTTATTTTTTGACTATTAAATATCAAATGAAACTAATATAATAACATCATTGGTATAGATAAATCATCATTTTTTTAAAATAAAAAAGGGGGCATATTTCTTGGTAGATAATAATAAATCCATTAAGGACACTTACATGTCGAGAGAAACGATTGATAATATTAATAATCAAGTACAAATGAAGGAAGTTTTGTTTGATAAGACACCTGGTCGTTATGCGCTTAAATCAATTATGTCAGGATTCTTACTAGCAATCGTTACTGTATTTATGCTAGCTATAAAAACACAATTTGCAGGTGCAAATGAAGGTTTAATAAATTTAATGGGAGCTATTTCATTTAGTTTAGCCTTAGTTTTAATTGTACTGTCACATTCAGAATTATTAACGAGTAACTTTATGTTTTTAACAGTTGGTTGGTATTATAAAGTTATCGGTATGAATAAAGCGTTGGGTATTATGATGGTATGTTTTCTATTTAATATAATAGGTGGATTTTTCTTATTTGCTTTAATGAAATTCACGCCAATCATGACTTCAGACATGGTTGCAAGCTTAACGAAACTTGTGAATGGTAAGACGGTAGATGCCACATGGTATGGCATTTTAGGTAAAGCCATATTTTGTAATTTCTTTATTAATATTGGTATTTATTTATCAATTCAATTTAAAGACGGTCTAACTAAAGCATTTTTCATTGCTAGTGGAGTCATCGTCTTTGTATTTATGGGTTATGAGCACGTTGTATTTAATGCAGGGCTATACGCAGGTATGGTGTTTTATGATTTTGATGGAATCGCATGGTTACACGTATTAAAAAATATTGTGTTCGCCTTTATAGGTAATTATATTGGTGGAGGTATTTTCGTTGGTCTAGTTTATGCGTATTTAAATGGTAAACGAAATAGCTTACATAATTAATGGTATTCAAAATAGTAACAAGCATGATCATAATTTTTTTGTGATTGTGCTTTTTTTAGTTTTTAAAACATAATAATTGACTCAATAATTAAGAAGCCATATTGTATTGATATGATTGTAAATGGTTTATGATTTTTTAGGGATGTTATCCATGAATGAATAAGCTATAAATGAGAAGGAGTGACAAAATGTCTGAATATAATATAAGAGTTGCTGTGGAATCTGACGCCGAGGCATTACAAAAATTGATGTATGAATCTTTTACTCCGTTAAGGGAATTAGGTATAGATTGGCCATCAGTTAATGCGAATGTTGAATTAGTTAAAAAGAATATTAAAACAAGCACGATGTTTGTACTAGAAGATGATCATGAAATAATTTCAACGCTTACGGTGCGTTATCCTTGGGAAGGAAAACGTCGTATCTCAATATATCCATTTGTTTGGTGGTTCGCTACGAAGCCGTCATATGATGGTAAAGGTATTGGAAGTAAATTGTTAAAATATGTTGAGGAGACTTATTTAAGAGACACGCTTAAAGCACCAGCAGTGACGCTTGGTACATCTGCACGTTTACACCCTTGGCTACTAGATATTTATAAAAAACGTGGTTATGAAATATACGGTGAGCACGAGAGTAACGATGGAGATTTGGGAGTTATCATGAGAAAAGTACTAATACCGGAAAGTTTTGACGAAGAAGTACTAGGTACGCCACCATTCTAATAAATTGAATAAATGTATAGGGAATCCCATTAGTGATTGAATAAGGGGATTCCCTATTTTTAAACTATCATGTGATTTAATTCACAAAAATAACTGGATTTATATTACAATGCAAGTGTAAAGAAAAGGGGGATCATATGACTGATTATATACTTGTTATTCATGGCATGAATAAAGGGAAACAAAATGAAGTACTTCATCATTTTTTGGAGCAATTGGTAAGTCGTAACGTACGTGATTATCATATTGCTTTCTTAGAAAGTAAAAATCAAAGTCTTGAACAAGTACTAGACACACGTATTCAACAGGGTACTAAAAGTTTTAATATCATTCCACTTTTACTTTTTCCAGCAAAGCATTATTTAGAAGATATTCCTATGATTTTAAAACTTTATGAGAATAAATATCCACATATTAAATATAAAATTGCTGAGCCACTTGGCACACATAAATTAATGACAACGCTAGTTAAACAGAAAATTTTATTTAAAGTTAAAAGTCATCCTAAAATACAGCACATTATTTTAATGGCTCATGGCAGCGAACGTTATCGTCATCCTGATATTGCTTTATGGCAGTTAACTCAAGACTGTGACGTGTTTGAAATACCTATTTCTATGATGACATTATATGGTGACTACAATTATCGCTTTAACTTACTGCACTATTTAAAAAATAATACAGACATATTGATTGTACCCATATTTTTCTATGACGGCTTTTTGGTAAACAAAGCAAAACATCATATAGCACAAATGAATGATGGTTGTAATATACATTATACAGCAGCTATTAATTTTGACCCTTTGCTCTCAACGATGATTACAGAAAGAATTAAACAATTAGAGGTGTTTGAAAGTGTATCCAATTCAACTCAACTTGTCAGATAAGCGTGTTGTAGTGATTGGCGCAGGTAAAGTTGCGTACAGAAAAGTACAACAGCTTATTAAGGAAGACATACAGTCGCTAGTTATTATAAGCAAAAAATTTTTACCGGAATTTTTTGAAATTGAATATCCTAAAATGAAGTTGTTTACGAAGTGTTATGACAGCGAAGATATTAAATATGCGGATATTATTTTTGCTGCAACAGATGATGAAGATGTTAATCATCTAATTAAGCAAGATGCGAAGCGTTATCAACTTGTTAACCATATAGGTGATAAAGCGCAATCTGATTTTTACAACATGTGCGAAATAAAATACAAAGACATAAGTATTCATTTTAGATCAAATGGTACAAATCGTAGCGGAGTGAAACAACTATCAAAAGCGGTACAAGCATTTTTAAATGAAGAGTATGAGGAGGAAGACAATGTCTAAAAAGCAGTTAGTAATGATTGGTAATGGCATGGCGGGCATACGCACGATTGAAGAAATATTAGAACGTGATGCACAGCAATATAACATAACGATTATAGGTAAGGAACCATATCCAAATTACAATCGAATTATGTTATCAAATATATTGCAGAAAAAGATGACAGTGGATGAGACCATTATGAATCCATTTGAGTGGTATAAAGACAATGATATTCAGCTTATTACAAATGATCCAGTAGTAGAGGTTAATCGAGAACTTAAACAAGTGATTACAGCTGATGGCCTTAGATGTAATTATGATATTTGTATATTTGCTACTGGTTCGAGTGCCTTTGTATTACCTATACCAGGTGCATCTTTATCGAGTGTAATAGGTTGGAGAACGATTGAAGACACTGAGCGTATGATTGAAATTGCTAAAACAAAGCAGCGTGCTATCGTAATCGGCGGTGGTTTGCTGGGATTAGAATGTGCACGTGGATTAATGGATCAAGGTATGGAAGTTACTGTGGTACATCTTGCTGAATGGCTTATGGAAATGCAATTAGATAAAAAGGCTGCAGATATGTTGAAAGCAGATTTAGAAGCACAAGGAATGCACTTTAAATTGCAGGCAAGTACACAAGAAATACTTGGACAAGAAGATGTTACCGGTGTTTTGTTAGCGGATGGTACAACATTAGCAGCAGATTTAGTGGTCATGGCAGTTGGTATTCGACCGTATACACAAGTTGCGCAGTCAAGTGGCTTAAAAGTGAATAGAGGCATTGTCGTTAATGATTATATGCAAACGAGTGATGGAGCTATTTTTGCAGTTGGTGAATGTGCAGAACACAATGGTAAAGTATATGGATTAGTTGCGCCATTATATGAGCAGGGTAAAGTATTGGCAGACCATTTAACCGGTCGAGAAACAGAAGGCTATAGAGGTTCCACAACATTTACTTCTTTAAAAGTTTCGGGTTGTGATTTATATAGTGCTGGTCAAATTAAAGAAGATATAGATATCCAAGGTGTAGAGGTTTTTGACAGTGTTAATAAACATTATAAGAAAGTGTTTCTAAAAGATGAAAGCATTGTCGGAGCAGTCTTATATGGAGATATTGATGATGGTCCTAGATTTTTTAATATGATGAAAAAACAAGAACCATTAGAGGATTACACGATGGTTTCACTTATGCATAAAGGCGGAGAAACGAGTGAAATAAGTATTGCCGCCATGTCAGATGATGAGACAGTTTGTGGATGCAATGGTGTCAGCAAAGGAAAGATTGTGAGTGCAATTAATGAGCATGGTCTTACTAGTGTAGAAGCAGTCACAAAAGAAACAAAAGCTGGCAATTCATGTGGTAAGTGTAAAGGGCAAATTGGTCAGATTTTAGAGTATACATTAGGTGATGATTTTGTTGCTTCTAAACCATCTGGTATATGTGCATGTACTGAGCTCACGCGTGATCAAATTGTTACTCAGATAAGAGCAAAAGGATTGAAAACGTCTAAGGAAGTAGGTTATGCACTCAATTTTAATGATAAGTCGGGTTGTCCAAAGTGTAGACCAGCTATTAATTATTATTTGAATATGGTTTATCCATTTGAGCATAATGATGAAATTGAGTCACGTTTTGCAAATGAACGCTATCATGCCAACATTCAAAATGACGGTACATTTTCTGTGATTCCCCAAATGCGCAGTGGTGTTACGAATGCAGATCAGTTAATTCGGTTAGGAGAAGTTGCTAAAAAATATGATGTGCCATTAGTGAAAGTGACAGGTTCTCAACGTATAGGGTTGTATGGTGTTAAAAAAGAATTACTACCACAAATATGGTCAGATTTAGGTATGCGTTCAGCTTCAGCATATGCGAAAAAGACACGCTCAGTTAAAAGTTGTGTAGGTAAGGAATTTTGCCGATTTGGTACGCAATATACTACGCAATTAGGTATTCGTTTAGAAAAGACATTCGAATACATCGACACGCCACATAAGTTTAAAATGGGTGTCTCTGGTTGTCCAAGAAGCTGTGTAGAATCTGGTGTTAAAGACTTTGGTGTTATCAGCGTTGAAAATGGCTTTCAAATTTATATTGGGGGCAATGGCGGTACGGACGTAACAGAGGGGATACATTTAACTACCGTCGAAACAGAAGATGAGGTCATTAAATTATGTGGTGCGATGATGCAATATTATAGAGAGACTGGTATTTATGCAGAACGTACTGCACCGTGGATACAGCGATTAGGTTTTGAAAACGTTAAAGCAGTTTTATTAAATCAAGAAAGACAAGACGATTTGTTCAATCGTATTATGGAAGCGAAAAAAGCTATAGAAGCTGAACCATGGTCACACATTATAAATAATGAAGTAGCACAAAAAATATTTGAAGTGGAGAAAGTTTAATTATGAAAGCATTAGAAAAAATAAAAGTAGCAACGGTCGATGAGCTTGTTCCTTTAGTTGGCAAA
Organism: Staphylococcus sp. OJ82; assembly: GCF_000294465.1. NCBI lineage: Bacteria > Bacillati > Bacillota > Bacilli > Caryophanales > Staphylococcaceae > Staphylococcus > Staphylococcus sp. OJ82. Next base: position 364,633 of record NZ_ALPU01000003.1, read on the forward strand.
AAGGTAATCATAAACGATATCGAAATTGGTTTATTTTTAACAGAATCAGGTGAAATACACGCAGTTCATAATGTATGTCCTCATAAACAAGGACCACTTTCAGAAGGTACGGTAAGCGGTGAATTTGTATATTGTCCTTTGCATGATCAAAAAATAGATTTGAAAACGGGACTCGTTCAGTCACCAGATACTGGATGTGTGGATGTTTACGATGTAGAAATTCATAATGGAGCTGTATATATATGCCACTAAACACTTATGGCAAGGTATATCTCGTAGGTGCTGGACCTGGGCAGCCTGAATTATTAACAAGAAAGGCCGAACGTCTTATTCGAAGCGCAGATATCATATTGTATGACAGATTAGTCAATCCATTCATTTTACAATTAGTAAGACCAGAAATTGAAATAATAAATGTGGGTAAGGAAGCATACCGTAAGCATATACAACAACAAGTTATAAATGAAAAATTAATTTCAGCTGCAAAGCACCATAAATGTGTTGTTAGATTAAAGGGTGGGGATCCTGCAATTTTTGGTAGAGTCCATGAAGAGGTTGTTACATTGTCACAAGCCGGTATTGATTTTGAAGTTGTACCAGGTATTACAACAGCGAGTGCTGCTGTGGCCTCAGTAGGTTTAGGATTAACAATTCGTAATGTCGCCCATAGTGTCATTTTTACGACAGGGCATCTGAATAAAAATAGTCAGCAGCAAGTTGATGTTACAGCACTTATAAACGGGGGCACGTTAGCTATTTATATGGGTGTGAAGCGGTTGAGTGAAATTATGAATGAAATATATCAGACTACACAAGTAGATTATCCAGTATTGCTCATATTTAATGTTTCTTCTTTTAATGAAAAACATATTATAGGTACGGTAACTACAATTGCGGAGCAGGTTTCTGATGATTTAGAACAAATATCACCTGGTATAGTGATTGTAGGAGATATAGCAGCTTATGAAAATATTAAAAGCACCTTGAAAAAATGTGCTAGTAAGAAATATTTAATTTCTGGACCCCGTTTACAGGCAATTGAGCAAGCATTTGATATCTATGAAAACGGTGGATGGTGCTTAATTAACCCTGATGAAAAGCATGAGCTTCATCACAGTCAACAGTTGTTTATAGAACAACAATTAATGCAGCATTTTGATGAGAAAATTCACTCTAAGGATATAAAATAAGATGATTTCAGAAGATAATTGATAACCCCAAAGTATAAAATAAGATGATTTCTATTGTAGTGAATAGAGATCATCTTTTTTATATTTATAGGACATTAAATTACTTTTGCTCAAGAGTGTGTACTTAAAAACTAAGGGTATTTCCACCGCTTATTAGGTGATTCCCTAATATTTGAAATTTGTGAAAAAATGTACAATTTAGTTAAGCAGTGAATGAAGTGAACCATAGAATCCTACTTTAAAAATTTTACTGGCAATGATCTGAGAGGGTGTTTTCAATGAAAAAATTTGGATTAAGCTTTTTTAAGCCGACAGAAAAATTTAATGGTGATTGGTCGGTCTTAGAAAGTAAGAGTCGGGAATGGGAGAAAATGTATAGAGAAAGATGGAGTCATGACAAAGTAGTTAGAACGACTCATGGTGTGAATTGCACAGGTTCTTGCTCATGGAAAGTATTTGTTAAAAATGGTGTGATTACATGGGAAAATCAACAAACAGACTATCCAAGTTGTGGGCCTGATATGCCTGAATTTGAACCTAGAGGTTGCCCACGTGGTGCTTCATTTTCTTGGTATGAATATAGTCCTTTAAGAATTCGTTATCCATATATCCGTAAAAAGTTGTGGGAACTTTGGGTAGAAGCCCTAGAAACTCATGATAATAATACGATAGAAGCTTGGGCATCTATCGTAGAAGATGAGGAAAAAGCAAAATTATATAAACAAGCACGAGGCAAAGGTGGATTAGTGAGAACGAATTGGAAAGACGTAGGGAAACTCATATCTGCTCAAATTATTTATACTATCAAAAAATTTGGTCCAGATAGAATAGCTGGTTTTACCCCGATACCTGCTATGTCTATGTTGAGTTATGCTTCTGGTGCACGATTTGTGAGTTTACTTGGTGGAGAAATGCTGAGTTTTTATGATTGGTATGCAGATTTACCACCTGCTTCACCTCAAATTTGGGGTGAACAAACCGACGTGCCTGAATCAAGTGATTGGTATAACGCATCTTACATTATGATGTGGGGTTCTAATGTACCGATGACTCGTACCCCAGACGCACACTTTATGACTGAAGTTCGATATAAAGGAACGAAAGTGGTGTCAATTGCACCTGATTATGCAGAGAATGTGAAATTTGCAGACAATTGGTTAGCACCACATCCTGGTTCTGATGCAGCACTTGCGCAAGCGATGACGCATGTCATACTGCAAGAACATTACGTTAATCAACCCAATGCGCATTTTATAAATTATTCAAAACAATATACGGATATGCCATTTATTATCATGTTAGATAAAGATGAAAATGGTTTTAAAGCAGGTCGTTTCTTAAGAGCAAATGACTTAGGTGAAACAGTAGAGCATAGTGAATGGAAGCCTGTCATTTTTGATAAAATCACCCAGAACTTAACGGTTCCAAATGGCACAATGGGACAACGTTGGGAAAAAGATAAAAAATGGAATTTAAAATTAGAAAATGAAGACGGTAGTAAAATTGATCCGGCACTGAGTCTTGCAGAAGATTATTTTAAATTAGAAAAAATACAATTTCCATATTTTAATAATGAGGGCAATGGTATTTTTGAACGACCAATTGCGGTTAAAAAAATTACTCTAGCAAATGGAGAAGAACAATATATAACGACAGTTTATGATTTAATGACAAGTCAATATGGCATAAAAAGATTTAATCATGAATTAGAAGCGAAGGACTATAAAGATGCAAATTCATATTATACACCTGCATGGCAAGAAAAAGTGACAGGTGTGAAACAAGATGTGGTTACGCAAGTGGCGCGTGAATTTGCGCAAAATGCAATTGATACAAAGGGTAAATCGATGATCATTATGGGTGCAGGTATTAACCATTGGTTTAACTCAGATACGATATACCGTTCTATCTTGAACTTAGTATTACTATGTGGCTGTCAGGGTGTGAATGGTGGCGGATGGGCGCATTATGTTGGCCAAGAAAAATGTAGACCCATTGAAGGGTGGAATACACTTGCATTCGCCAAAGATTGGCAAGGACCACCAAGATTACAAAATGGCACGAGTTGGTTCTATTTTGCGACAGATCAGTGGAAATATGAAGAATCTAATGTGGATAGTATAAAATCCCCATTAGCTGAGAATATTAAGCACCAACATCCAGCAGATTATAATGTGCTAGCAGCCAGATTAGGTTGGTTGCCTTCGTATCCACAATTTAATAAAAATAGTTTGTCATTTGGTGAAGCAGCAAGAGAGGCAAATGAATTTAATAATGAAGCGATTTTAAAACGTGCAGTAGATTCTGTGAAATCGAGAGATACAGAGTTTGCGATTGAAGATCCTGATTTGAAAAAGAATCATCCGAAAACGTTATTCCTCTGGCGTTCTAATTTAATATCTAGTTCTGCGAAAGGGCAAGAGTATTTTATGAAACATTTACTCGGTGCAAAGTCTGGACTATTGGCAGAACCGAATGAAGAAGTGAAACCAGAAGAGATTCAATGGAGAGATGACACTGAAGGTAAGCTAGATTTACTTGTGTCACTAGATTTTAGAATGACTTCGACACCACTTTACTCAGACATTGTCTTGCCAGCTGCGACATGGTATGAGAAGCATGACTTATCCTCTACGGATATGCATCCTTTTGTACATCCATTTAATCCGGCAATCGATCCTTTATGGGAATCGCGTTCAGATTGGGATATTTTCAAATCTTTAAGTAAAGAAGTGTCAGAAACTGCGAAAAAACACCTTACAGGCGTATACAAAGATGTCGTAACTACACCTTTAGCTCATGATACGCAACAAGAAATATCGAATGTGAATGGTATTGTAAAGGACTGGACTAAAGGTGAAGTAGAAGCCATTCCTGGTAAGACAATGCCAAGCTTCACAGTTGTTGATAGAGATTATACAAAAATATTTGATAAATATGTCACACTAGGGCCTTTATTAGAAAAAGCTAAAGTGGGTGCTCATGGTGTGAGTTTTACAGTGTCAGAACAATATGAAGAGCTGAAACATATGGTCGGTACTTGGAATGATGACAAAGAAGATTCAGTGAGAAACGGTAGACCTAGAATAGATACTGCAAGACGTGCAGCAGATGCTGTATTGAATTTGTCTTCAGCTACAAATGGCAAATTATCACAAAAATCTTATGAAGATTTAGAACAACAAACAGGCATGCCATTAAAAGATATTTCTAGTGAACGTGCATCAGAAAAAATAACGTTTTTAAATATGACGGCCCAACCAAGAGAAGTTATTCCAACTGCAGTGTTCCCTGGTTCAAATAAAAATGGACAGCGTTATTCACCTTTTACAACAAATATTGAACGTTTAGTACCATTTAGAACATTAACAGGACGTCAAAGTTATTATATTGATCATGAAATATTCCAACAATTTGGAGAAAACTTACCTGTCTATAAACCAACTTTACCGCCAATGGTATTTGGGACAAGGGATAAGCATGTCTCGATGGATGATCAAACACTCGTATTACGCTACTTAACCCCACATGGTAAATGGAATATCCATTCTACTTATCAAGACAACCAACATATGTTGACACTGTTTAGAGGTGGTCCAACGGTTTGGATTTCAAAAGAGGATGCAAAAGCACATGATATTGCAGACAATCAATGGTTAGAAGTCTATAACAGAAACGGAGTAGTAACTGCTCGAGCAGTTGTGTCACACCGTATGCCAAGAGGAACGATGTTTATGTATCACGCTCAAGATAAGCATATTGAAACCCCAGGTTCTGAAATTACAGAAACAAGAGGTGGTTCTCATAATGCACCAACACGAATACATTTAAAGCCAACACAACTTGTAGGTGGTTATGCACAAATCAGTTATCACTTTAATTATTATGGTCCTATTGGAAATCAAAGAGATGTTTATGTAGCTGTTAGAAAACTGAAGGAGGTTGACTGGCTTGAAGATTAAAGCACAGATCGCAATGGTATTAAACTTAGATAAATGTATAGGTTGTCATACTTGTAGTGTCACTTGTAAGAGTACATGGACAAACCGACCCGGAGCTGAATATATGTGGTTTAACAATGTAGAAACTAAGCCAGGTATTGGCTATCCCAAAAGATGGGAAGACCAAGAACAGTATAAAGGTGGATGGTACTTAAATAAAAAAGGAAAACTAGAACTTAAATCTGGTAGTAAATGGTCAAAAATAGCATTAGGGAAAATATTTTATAATCCTGATATGCCAGTGATTAAAGATTACTATGAGCCGTGGACGTATAATTATGAACACCTTACGACAGCTAAAGCAGGTAATCATTCGCCAGTCGCTAAAGCACATTCTCTAATATCAGGTGAGAAATTAGATTTGAATTGGGGACCTAACTGGGAAGATGATTTAGCAGGGGGGCACGTTACTGGGCCAGAAGACCCTAATATTCAACGTATTGAAGAAGATATTAAATTTAAATTCGATGAAACCTTTATGATGTATCTACCAAGATTATGCGAGCATTGTTTGAACCCGAGTTGTGTTGCTTCATGTCCTTCTGGTGCAATGTATAAACGAGACGAAGATGGTATTGTGCTAGTCGATCAAGAGGCTTGTCGTGGTTGGAGATATTGTATGACAGGTTGCCCATATAAAAAAGTTTATTTTAACTGGAAAACCAATAAAGCAGAGAAGTGTACATTTTGTTTTCCACGTATTGAAGCAGGCACGCCTACAGTATGTTCTGAAACGTGTACTGGTCGTATGAGATATTTAGGTGTTTTACTATACGATGCCGACAGAGTTGAAGAAGCGGCTAGTGCAGAAAACGAACAAGATTTATATGAAAAACAACTCGATTTATTCTTAAATCCATATGATGAATCAGTGATTGAACAAGCACAAAAAGATGGTGTTTCAATGGAATGGATTGAGGCAGCTCAAAATTCACCAGTTTACAAACTCGCTATTGAATATAAACTTGCGTTTCCATTGCATCCTGAATATCGCACTATGCCAATGGTTTGGTATTGTCCACCATTGAGTCCAATTATGAGTTATTTTGAAGGACAAACGGCAACAGATGCAAATAGAAATCCTGATATGATATTCCCAGCAATTGAAGAAATGAGATTACCAATTCAATATTTAGCAAATTTATTTACTGCTGGAGATACAGAATCAATTAAAATAGCGTTACAACGTATGGCAATTATGAGAAGTTATATGCGTGCAGAAGTGACAAACAAACCATTTGATATTGATAAATTATCAAGACTTGGATTAACTGAACGCCAAACAAAAGATATGTATCGTTTATTAGCTATAGCGAAATATGAGGATCGCTTTGTAATTCCAACATCTCATAAAGAAGACTATATAGATACGTATCGTGCTCAAGGTAGCCAAGGTTATGGTGGAGAATACTTCGGTTCTAATTGTGAAGGATGTGGTGTTCCTGTGGGTACAGCATCTGAAAAATCAGGACAAGAGATATACAACGAAAATTTCTATGGAGGGATTTTCCGTGATTAATCTAACGCAGTATTATTATTATCAAGAAACTTTTGGTTACTTAGCTCAACAGTTGGAATTTCCTGAAAAATTGACATTTCATCCGAAAACATTTGAAGAAGTTATTGATTTGGGACATCCAGCGTTTGATGATTTATTAATTTATCGTGAAAAGATGCATGAACTCAGCCTGTTAGAAATTAAACAATTGTATTCAGACACATTTGATTTTAATAAAAAGGCACCACTTTATATGACTTATAATAAATTTGATACACAAAAGGAACGTGGACAGTTACTCGCTAAATTAAAAGTATTATATGAGATGTTTGGATTGGAAATGGCAGCCAATGAATTGCCAGATTATTTACCTTTAATGCTAGAGTTTTTATATGTCGCACAATGGCAAAATGATTCACGCGCACAAGGAAATATTGAATTTATCATCATGATTATTGAAGATGGTACTTATGCGATGGCACAACAATTAAAAGAAAAAGATAGCCCATATTATTACTTAATCAAAGGATTAAGAGCTACTTTGAAAGCGTGCATCGAACCTGTATCAGAGGTGAAGACAAATGTTTAATCAATTTCTATGGGTGATTGTACCTTATCTTTGCGTAGCTATTTTTTTAATTGGGCACATCGCACGATATAAATTTGATAAATTTTCATGGACTGCTAAATCTAGTGAATTTATTGAAAAGAAACAATTGAAATGGGGCAGTCTCATGTTCCATTTAGGCATAATTCCCGTAGCTATGGGGCATTTTGTAGGCTTAGTTATACCTGCATCTTGGTTATCAGCAGTCGGTGTTAATGATCACTTGTATCATATAGGAGCAGTGTATATTGGGAGTATATTTGGTATAATAACTATGATAGGTATGTTGTTGCTAACCGCACGCCGTGTAACTAAAAAGAACATTAGAAAATTGAGTTCTGCCTCAGATATTATTGTGAATTTTTTACTTCTAATTATTGTTTTCATGGGCTGCTATGCTACTTTAGTAACAAATGCAACGATACCAACATTTGATTATAGAGAGACAATTTCAATATGGTTTAGACAACTATTTATGTTTTCACCTGATGCTACATTAATGACGCATGTACCACTCGCGTTTAAGATGCATATACTTCTAGGGTTTGTGATTATGGCTTTTTGGCCGTTTACTAGATTAGTTCATGTGTGGAGTGTACCACTAACTTATGTGAGCCGTAGTTACATTATTTATCGAAAGCATAAAGTGTGAATGGAGGCGAAAGATTGAGCCTATTATCTTTTAATGAACAAGTGAATTATCAAGCCGTTTTAGACACGCTACGTATTGAAGAAGGTTTTGATTTTGCAGGATTGGCATTTTACAAAGATGAAAACCAATTGTCACCGATAAAATGGAATTATGTATCTGGAAGTACCAATTCTCGCTATAAACTTATTGTGCTTAGAATAGGTAAAGGAATTGCAGGAAATGTGATGAAAACAGGTAAGCGAATGGTGATAGAAGATATCAATCAATTTCTCTTACCGAGCGAAAAACACAAATATCCAATAATATTATGTGAACGGCTAACAGCAGTGATGGCAATACCATTATGGTATGAAAATCACGTTTATGGTGTGCTATTATTAGGTCAAAGAAATAATAGACCACTACCTCAAACATGTCACTCTATTTCAATCGTAAATAAATTGGGTGTTTTTAATGAAGAAGACTAGGTGATTTTATGAAAACGAATCAAGTGGAAAATATAGACCAATTGTTAGTTCAATATTTTAATAATACAACTGAAAAAATAGTATTTGTTGATAAATATGGTCAAGTGATAGCGATGAATAAAGCAGCCCATGATATTATTTCACCGGATAATGACTACCAAGAAATGACTAATACGATATGTAGTCGCTGTGATGGGTATACAAATGAATATGATTTACAATCATGTACAAATTGCTTTTTAGAAGCTGATTCAGTTGGAAATACAAGTTTTCAAGTATTTATGAAAACGACGCGTGGTACAGTTGAACCTTTTACAGCGACATATCAAACTATTGATGAAACAAAAGATATTAAAGCATTTACATTACAAAATGTTTCACCTCAAATAGAGCGTCATGACAAGATGTATCAGCGAAAAATGATGCAAAAAACGATATCTGCACAAGAAAATGAAAGAAAAAGAATATCACGTGAATTGCATGACAGTCTCGTACAAGAAATGTTAAACATCGATGTGGAATTACGGCTGCTAAAATACCATAGAGAAATGCGAACTTTGGTAGATAATTCTAAGCGAATAGAAGGATTAATGTCCAAATTGATAGATGATATTCGTAATTTATCTGTTGAATTGCGGCCGTCATCCTTGGATGATTTAGGTTTAGATGCAGCATTTAAAACCTATTTCAAACAAGTTGAAGCCAATTATGGCATACGCATAGAATATCACTCTAATCTAGCTTCACATCGCTTTGATAGTGAGATTGAAACAGTCGTATATCGTGTTGTTCAAGAGGCATTGTTTAACGCAATAAAATATGCTGGTGTAGATACTGTTGATATTGATTTGCATGTAAACGACTATAAATTAATTGCAGAAATTATAGATAGAGGCAAAGGCTTTATTAAAACAGATCAACCACAAGGTACCGGGTTAGGACTTTATGGTATGAATGAACGCGCAGAACTCGTTAATGCAGAAGTAAGTATAGATACACAGATTGATAGAGGTACTATCGTTACATTAGAAGTTCCAATATAAGGGAATAAGGAGAAATTAATTTTGAGAATAGTGATAGCAGATGATCATGCTGTTGTGCGCACAGGATTTTCTATGATTTTAAACTATCAAGAAGATATGGAAGTCGTTGGGACGGCAGCTGATGGTGTAGAAGCGTACCAGAAAGTAATGGAATACAAGCCAGATGTTTTAATTATGGACTTAAGCATGCCACCGGGTGAATCAGGGCTTATTGCAACAAGTAAGATATCTGAGAGTTTTCCAGAAACAAAGATATTGATATTAACGATGTTTGACGATGAGGAATATTTATTTCATGTATTAAGGAATGGCGCCAAAGGCTACATTTTAAAAAATGCTCCAGATGAACAGCTTTTATTGGCTATAAGAACCGTTTACCAAGGTGAAACTTACGTAGATATGAAACTCACAACATCGCTAGTAAACGAATTCGTTAACAATTCGTTTCAAGATACTCAAGCGAGTAATGATCCATTTAAAATTTTATCTAAAAGAGAAATCGAGATTTTGCCTTTAATTGCAAAGGGATATGGCAATAAAGACATCGCTCAAAAGTTATTCGTCTCTGTCAAAACGGTGGAAGCACATAAAACACATATCATGCAAAAACTAGACTTAAAAACAAAACCTGAATTAGTTGAATATGCAATGAAGAAAAAACTAGTCGACTTTTAAATCACATAGATTCATCAATATAGTGTTAGCGCGAAAAATGATTGTTCTATTCAGTCATTTTTTCGTGCTAACTTTTTTTATAAAAGATTTATTTACTGTGCTGTGAAACCAAAATATAAAGTAATAATAATGGTTGATGAATATAGGGGAAACCACACATTAACTTAAGGGATAATCCTTATGTTAATTTTTTCACAATAAACATAAAATGAAAGTGTAGCTAGTATTTTGTAAACAAAAAGCAATTTTCAATTCGTTTATATTACACCAGTTTGAACTTTCATAAATATTAAATAATATCCATATTTTTTAATTATAGAGTAACTGCGAAATACTGGCTATTTAATCATTGAAATTAAATAGATGAAAATGAAGGTGAAATGAATGAACAAAGCAAGTGGTGGTTTCCAACTTAGCTTACAAACGCTAAGTCTTGTAGTTGGATTTATGGCATGGAGTATTATATCTCCATTAATGCCTTTTATCTCCCAAGATATTAATATCACGGGGAATCAACTTTCAATTATTTTAGCAATACCCGTTATATTGGGTTCTATTTTAAGAGTGCCATTTGGATATTTAACTAATATTATTGGTGCTAAATGGGTGTTTTTCTGTAGCTTTATTATTCTATTATTTCCTATTTACTTTTTAAGCCAAGCCCAAACGCCGGGCATGTTAATGGCTTCTGGTTTCTTCTTAGGTGTTGGGGGCGCAATTTTCTCAGTCGGTGTCACATCAATTCCTAAATATTTTCCTAAAGAAAGAGTAGGACTTGCTAATGGAATATATGGTATGGGGAACATTGGTACTGCAATTTCTTCATTTTTAGCTCCAGTTATTGCAGGTATGATTGGATGGCAAACGACAGTTAGAGGCTATTTGATTGTTATTGTCTTATTTGCAATTTTAATGTTTCTTCTGGGTGATGCGAATGAGAAAAAAATAAAGGTGCCACTAGTTAAGCAGTCTAAAAAATTAATGAAAGATCTTAAGCTTTATTATTTATCATTATGGTATTTTATTACATTTGGTGCTTTTGTAGCGTTTGGATTATTTTTACCGAATTTTTTAGTTCAAAACTTTGGTATTAGTGAAGTAGATGCTGGTATTAGATCTGGTATCTTTATCGCGTTAGCCACTTTTTTAAGGCCATTAGGTGGGATTTTAGGAGATAAATTTAATGCAGTTATTTTATTAATGATAGATTTTGTATTTATGATTATAGGTGCAATTATTTTAGGGTTTTCAAGTCATATATTATTGTTTACAATCGGTTGTTTACTTATTAGTATATGTGCAGGTACTGGTAATGGTCTCGTGTTCAAACTCGTTCCATTCTATTTTGCCAAAGAATCAGGAGCAGCGAATGGTATTGTTTCAATGATGGGCGGACTTGGTGGTTTCTTCCCTCCAATTGTCATATCTTATGTCACAATGATGACTGGTACAAGCCATTTAGCATTTATATTTTTAGTATTCTTTGGTGTTATTGGCATCATTACCATGCTACATATCGTAAAAAAAGACAATTTGAGACTGATTTCTTAAATATAGAAAAAAATAAGAAAACAAATAGCGCTACATTACCATAAATTGGAAATGTAGCGCTATTTATTATTTTTGAATGTTTAGTCTATTTATTATTTTTGAATGTTTAGTCTATTTTGATGTTTGATTTCGGTTGTTCTTTTTGCTCTTTTTTAGGCAACGTTACAGTGAGTAGGCCATTTTCATAAGAAGCTTTGATACTACTATCATCAACATTTTCAAATGGGAATTGGCGGCTCAAATCACTATGGTTACGTTCTTGGTGTACTGCACGTTTAGTGTCGTTTTCATCTTGAACTTCGACAATTTGTTTACCTTCAATCGTTAGCAAATTATTTTCAAATTCTAAACTAATATTTTCTTTTTTAATACCTGGAAGTTCAGCTTCAACGATATAGGCGTTGTCTAATTCTTTAATATCTGATTTAATACTCTCATTGCCAGGAAATTGTTCGAAAATTTGTTTTCCAAAATCTCTGAATAAATCACCTGGATTTACATCGATAAACGGATTGTTAAAATTTTTATTTTCAAAAGTCATGCTACATCTCTCCTCAGCGTAGTTTAATTATTATATTTAATCGAATGGAATTGAAGTTTAAGTTATAAAAAGTATAAAATAAAGGTGAATACTTAGTTTACCTTACAAATACATTATAATAAAATAGTCAAAGAAAATCAAAGTCAAACTATTAATCATTGTATTCACATTATTTTAGCATGAAAGTTGAAACATTTTAAAATGAAACGTTAAGATGTAGAGAATGCTTTATAACAAGCGTTGGATAGTTAAGTTTCAGGAGTAAAGTAAGTAAGTGGGTATTGTAGTAAGTAGGATTAAAAAGAGGTGAGTCGAAGATAAAAATGTTATGTATGTATTACATTGTCCCATTTAACCTCAACAAACCCCATATGATTTAAATATCTTTCGAGAAATGTTTATTAACAAATTTTTGCAATGTATCTTTTAAGTCTATAGCTTCATCTATGTCCATATCGAATTCACTAAAAACTTTTTTTGAAACTTTTGAAAGCGGTTCTTGCACGTTTGTCCCTTTATCAGTAAGTGCAATTTGTAAGTTACGTTCGTCATCAATCTCACGAGTTCTTGTTACATAACCTTTTTTCTCAAGTTTTTTTAACAAAGGTGTAAGTGTTCCAGAATCTAAAAAGACACGCTCATCAAGCGTCTTAATATTAATTTTTTCGTCCACCTTAATTGCGAGTAAGACAATATAACCTGTATATGTTAAATCATACTCTTTTAAATGAGAAGTATACTTCTTAATAATTTCTTTAGAAGAAACATAAAATAGAAAGCATAGTTGCTGTTCTAGGTAGCTGTCCTTTTCCTCCATTTAATCACCCCTTTTGAAATTTAACCATATTATGAACACCATTCATTGTCAAGGAACGGTTGCGCACCTTTAGATATAGCTTTTTATACTATTTTTTAACTATTATCTTATTAAATAAGTAAAAATTTAATACTATAACATTCCGTACGTCTTAATTACTTGAATTCATATAAAGATTATAGTCTTTAAATCAATTCGACTAAACTTGAAATAGAATTTATGTATTAAATGATATTAAGAAATGTTAACTTGATGTTTGGGTTGCTCTGAAATATAAGGAGATTTTGTTACAAAACAGTTATAACGCTTTATAATTGTATTATAATCAGTCATACTATTACTATTATCAATTTGAATGAGCGAATATTAATGATTTGAGTAAGATATAACTTACATATTAAGTTAATGACTTACTTTACTATAGAAAGATATCGCGTTAACCAGAGGAGATTATAAATGAAGACATTTCTTAAAATTATGGGTGTATTACTTGTAGCGCTTATAATTTCAATTGTATTATTCTTTGCCATGAGAACATACCAAGGGCATAAACACTTAGAATTGGTTGATCATTATATGGAAGATCAAAATTTGACAGAGAAAATTAAATCTGAAGAAACACTGTACAGTGCTAAAAAAGGTTTGTTTTATAAAGAAGTTAAATTTAAAGATGATCCAAAACATACTTATGTAGTTCAACCAATCAGCATGACTACAGGAATTGTAGTCCAAGGTTTTGATCCGGAGACAAATAAAGATATCAAAGGTGCCAAACATAATGCATTTAAAAAAGATTATAAAATTAAAGACTAACTAAGAAAATAAAAACATAGACAAGGGAGTGGGACAGAAATCTAATTTTTCTAATAAAATTTCGTCGTCCCACCCCGGCACAGCTGACTAGAATTGAAAAAAGCTTGGTATAAGCGCATTTTCAATTCAGTCAGCCACTGCCAATATAAAAAAAGAGGCTAAGACATGTCATTATGTCTCAGCCTCTTTTTTAGTTAGTTTCTTTGAAAATAATATTTGTTCGTTAATTTTATTAATACTTCTTTTTTACAGAGACTATATAGATTAAAAAAAGAGCAGTAAATCTCTATTTAAGAAAATTTAACTGCTCTTATATATGTGAGTAAAGAAGTTAAGCATTTACATAATCTTGTAGATTACATGCCTTTCATTTCACCCATGTCATGAATTTTCATCATTAAGCCATGTGGCATATCGTCATGATCGATAACTTCCATTTCACTATAAGTATCGTCACCTTCAGCTTTTACTAATTTAACAAAATCTCCGCTCTTAGGTGAAAAGCCAGATTCAGAAGGTAACTTCACATCTTTTTCTATCTTTTTATCTTTCTCGCTGATTACTTTTTCAGCTGTTGTACTGTTTTCCATATAGCCATAGTAAGTCTCTTTTGGACCACTAGACATCATCATAACGACTAAAACAATAGCAACAATTAACATTACTGAACTAATAACAATTGCAAACATTTTTTTGTTTTTCAAAGTTGAAATCTCCTTTATATCCGTTTCTTCTTTTATATCTGAAATGCTAAAATAATGCAATTATAAAGTGGGTAATTTTATTCGATTTATAATAAATAGTACTATTTTAGACTTATTTATAAGATAAGCTACATTAAGTGTAACATTGATTGCTATTTAGAATGGTGAGATACGTATATACTTTAGCTCGTCATAATGAAGTTCAAACTCTAGGGGATTAGCTGTTCGTATAAATTGTTTTATCTCGGCTTTTGGCGTATTTGCTTGTTCTATATGACGTAAAAGTGTGCGTTCGATATACGTTTCATTTAATAAAGTTGGTAGGGCGTAATCAATAAAACCATGTTCTCTGTTAAGTGTTTGTATAAATAGCATTGCCTTAGTAGGTAATGCATGAGGTCTTAGGACAAATTTATGTACTTCTTGTGGCGAAAAGCGATGTTTCAATGAATTAAATAATAAGATGTGTATATATTGAAAATCCTTAAAAACGATATAATTTTCATGAATTGATAAAGGTTTACCAATAAAAGGTTTCACAATTTGATATAGATATATTAAAGGCTCACATATTCCGTGACGATTCATTAATGCAATATCCATATTATCTTTAGACATTAATTCGTAACCTACACCACTTCCGCGATTGAGCATAATTAATATATGGCACATTAAGTCGGCAGTTTCTAAGGGAGTATTTTCTTTATATAATTTAAAACACTTTTTGGTGAGTTTGGTATATACAAATTTAGAGGTGTGAATTTGAGATGCGTCAATGAGTTGATTATAATAGTCAAAATAGCTCATTGAGTGATTAAACATATTACTTTTCTTATTAAGCAATGATTGGACCTCTTTTTGTTCAATATCAATAAAGTAAAAATCAAAATTGAATCTATGTAATATATCAAATGCGCTTTTTAAGGAATGCGTTTGTTTGATTACACCTTCTACTGTTATAGCTAGTTTTATACGTATATTTAAATTTTTTACTTTAATATATAAACGGTTAATTTCTTTTAATGACAAATGTTCAGCATCGAAAAGCATTATAAAATTAGAGTTAGATTGTTGATAATGGTGCTCATTTTTATATTTTAAATACTGTAAGATGATATCTTGAATAAATTTAAATTGATGGCTAGATTTAACCCTAATTGCGATACCTACATTATTTGAAAATAATGAGTCAATGAAGTCAATCAAGCCAGTGAAATTCAACTTTTCTAAAGCGAGCTTACTAACATTGTTAATCATTAAATAGGATTCGGATAAATCAGCGAAATTGAGGTTAGTGTTTAAAGTTGATTGAACGATATCCATCAGATCATCAATGTGAATAAAAAGCGTCGGTGTTTTTGCAATATCTTTATAGGTTAATTGATCCAATTCGATGTTGACTTGATTAGATGGCAATGGCTTTTCTACTGAAATAGATTCGAAATAGGGGATATAATTACTAACGTCTTCGTTAATTAGCTTAACAGGGATACGCTGTAATACCATGAACTTTTTCCTGTATTCATTAGGTGTCATATTCAAGTGGTTTTTAAATTGATGTGTATAATTTGGATAATGGTTAAATCCCATATTTTCTGAAATGGCATGGATTGTCTCCTTACTATGAACTAATTCTGCTAAGGAGGCGGCTATCTTTAAACTAGCAATATAATGTTTAAAACTTATGCCTAAGTATTTCTTGAACAAAATAGAGATATACGGTGCCGATATATAAAAAGAATTAGAAATATCTTTTGAAAAAATAGGCTGAGTGACGTGAGCTTTAATAAATACAGTGATTTTATTTAACAAGTTACTTTCAGATTGAATAGAAGGTACATAAATAAAATCTTGTTTAATTTTAGCTTCTTTATTTAAAATGGTAATAATTTCAATGATATTTGAAGATTTCGTATCATTTAAGCGACTTAATTGCTCAATCATAGTTAATGTTAAATACTTGATATATTCACTAGAATTTATCAATTTGAAATTATAATAACAATGAAAGAATGATTGATCTATTTCCGCAAATTGCTGTACAGGTATTATTAATTCAACAAGTTGTTCAGCATTCGTTATTTGATATAAATCGCTATGATTGATAACGATAAGATTGCTGCCAACAGACTCATGTTTCCCATTGATCACGACGTCAAGTTGGTTATTTAAAGAAAATAACAAGATTACTCGGTCGATACAACGTCGTGTGTATGTACTTAAATATTCATGAATACAAAGTGTTGTACTTTCCATCATAAAAGCAACTCCTAATAGAAAAATGATTTGTTGAACAAATTACATTATATAATAAAATGTTGTGAACAGTAATACTTTAAATATAAATATTTTTGAATATAATGTTGTTATAAAGATGTAAAAATTAAATTTAGAACAATGTAAAGTGAGGTACGTATAAATTTTTGCTATACGATAACGAATTTTTAATTCATATACGTATTATTTAGAGGAGGTTATTCATTATGAATCATATTTATTCCAATTTTTATACCACAAATAATAAAATAACTGATTTAAAACCTTATATATTAGGCATTGTTCTTCATGATGATGCTGAGAATTATGCTGCCAAAGATTATATAGATTGGCTAAATAATAGAATCGAAAAAAATGAACTTGAAAAAGGATGGGCAAGTGTTTATGTAGATCAGGATACTTGCTATTGGTTTCACCCAACAGAATATGTTGAATGGCATTGTGGTAACGTCTATGCCAATACACAATTTATAGGTGTAGAACGATGCCAATCTAAAAGAGATGGTGTGCTTACAGATCAAGAATTTATGAAAAATGAAGAAGTTAGTTTTTGGGTTGCTGCACTATTATTAAAAAAATACAATTTACCAGTGAACAGAAATACCGTTAGAATACACAAAGAATTTTTTGAAACTGAATGCCCAGACAGAGCATGGAAGATTCATCTGGAAGATGCACAGACAAATTCAGAATCTATACTAAAACTAAAAGATTATTTTATAAGTAAAATTCAAGGCTATTATAATAAAGTTGTTGATTCTGAACTCGAAAATATGGGCTGAACATCATTTAGTAAGTGGTATATATATCGTAGAATAAGCGGTGTAAAAGTTCATTTAGCTATTGCGTAATTTATTGGAACCGGTTACAATAAAAATATTCATATTTATGGAACCGGTTCTATTTAAATGGGAGGTATAGAGATGAACTATAAAAAATCTGCTACAGAAATACTACAAGCAATCGGTGGAGAAGAAAATATAGATGCGATGGCACATTGTGCCACACGATTACGTCTTGTTCTTAAGGATGAAAGCTTAGTAGATGAAAAAGAATTATCCGAAATGGATGTTGTGAAGGGAACATTTTCTACTGGTGGCCAATATCAAATTATTATAGGTTCAGGTACTGTGAACAAGGTATTTGCAGAGTTAGAAAGCATAACAGGTAAAGAAGCTGCTACGACATCAGAAGTAAAAGCAGAAGGTAATAAAAACATGAATCCATTCCAGAGATTTGTGAAAATGTTATCTGATATATTCGTACCAATTATCCCTGCAATCGTAGCAGGTGGTTTATTAATGGGAATTAATAATATTCTAACAGCACCAGGTATTTTCTATGATAAACAGTCATTAATAGAAGTACATAATCAATTCAAAGGTCTGGCAGAAATGATTAACATTTTTGCGAATGCACCATTTACACTACTGCCAATTTTAATTGGATTTAGCGCTGCTAAACGCTTTGGAGGAAACGCTTTTCTTGGAGCAGCCTTAGGGATGATTCTTGTGCATCCAGAGTTAATGAGCGCCTATGATTATCCCAAAGCTTTAGAAGAAGGGAAAGAAATACCTTCTTGGAATGTGCTTGGTTTAGAAATAAATCAGGTAGGTTATCAAGGGCAAGTATTGCCAATGTTAGTAGCTGCTTATATTTTAGCTAATTTAGAAAAAGGTTTACGTAAAGTAGTACCAGCTGTATTAGATAATTTATTAACACCGCTACTTTCAATTTTAGTTACTGCATTTTTAACATTTTTATTTGTTGGACCCATCACACGCACGTTAGGCTATTGGTTATCTGATGGACTAACGTGGTTATATGAATTTGGTGGTGCAATTGGCGGACTTATTTTTGGTTTGCTATATGCGCCAATTGTAATTACAGGTATGCACCACAGTTTTATTGCAATTGAAACACAATTGATTGCAGATAGTGCGTCTACAGGTGGTTCATTTATTTTCCCAATAGCGACGATGTCTAATATAGCACAAGGTGCAGCAGCTTTAGCCGCTTTCTTTATTATAAAAGAGAACAAGAAATTAAAAGGTGTAGCATCTGCTGCGGGCATCTCAGCACTTTTAGGTATTACGGAACCTGCAATGTTTGGAGTGAATCTAAAATTAAGGTATCCATTCATTGGAGCGATTGTAGGTTCAGGTATTGGTTCAGCTTATATCTCATTCTTTAAAGTTAAAGCAATTGCTTTAGGTACTGCAGGACTTCCAGGTTTTATATCTATTAGCGGTCAGAATAATGGTTGGTTACATTATGGTATTGCGATGCTCATTACCTTTATCGTAGCCTTTGCGGTTACTTACACTTTATCTTTTAGAAATAAATATAAAAATGAAGCAGGATAATTATATAAATTCTAGTGAGATTTAGACTTTTGCTATAACGCATAAAAACAAACCCAACGTTAATTATGAACTGACCCCCAATTGTGGGAATAAAATAAAAACACTTTCGTTGAATTCATACTAAAATGAATTTATACGGAGGTGTTTTTCTATGAAAAGAGTTACTTATTCACTAGAAACCAAAAATAAAGCTATTGAAATGAAAATTGAGGGATATAGTGCAAAAGAAATTATGAATACATTAAACATTAGAAATAGATCACAAGTGAAAACTTGGTGGAAATGGTACCAAAATGGTGAACATTATAGATTTCATCAACAAGTTGGAAAACAATATTCCTACGGAAAGGGATTAGAAGAACTTTCAGAAATTGAACAATTAAAATTGGAGAATAAAAGAAAAAACGCAGAATTAGAAATTTTAAAAAAGTACAAGGAATTGGAAAGGGAGTGTCGCCCAAAATAATAATACAAGTGGTTGAAGCATTAGAATCAAAATATACAGTTAAAATGATATTAGAGGTATTTAACATACCCAAATCTACCTATTATCGCTGGAAATGTAAAAAACATGAAACAAATTCGGAATTAGAAGCAATTAAATCGATTTGTCATAAGCACAAATATACCTATGGTTATAGAAAAGTGACTGCTGAATTAAATAAATTTAGTAAGGAAAAAATTAATCACAAGAAAGTGCAAAGGCTTATGCAAGAAAACGAATTGAATTGTAGGGTTAAACCTAAAAAATCTAAAAAACCAGGTAATCCATTCTATAAAACAGGCAATTTGTTACAGAGGAATTTTAATGCAAATCGTCCATTAGAAGTACTTGTAACAGATATTACTTATTTACCTTTCGGTAATACAATGTTGTATCTATCGTCAATTATGGATGTCTATAACGGGGAAATAGTTGCTTATACTATAGATAATCACCAGAATCAAAATTTAGTGAACGAGACTTTGAACCAATTAGAAATTCCAGATAGTTGTATACTTCATAGCGATCAAGGAAGTGTTTACACATCGTATGAATATTATAAATTATGCGAAGAAAAAAGCATTACCAGAAGCATGTCCCGTAAGGGAACGCCAGCTGATAATGCCCCAATTGAATGTTTCCATTCCTCGCTAAAGTGTGAAACATTCTACTTAAATAAAGAGCTCAAGAGCTCTAATAACATTGTAATAGATATTGTCGAAAATTACATTGAAAACTATAATAAAGTAAGAATTCAACAAAAACTAGGCTACTTATCTCCTATAGAGTTCAGGAAATTAGCATCCTAGAAAATAGTGTTTTTATTAAGTTCCCATTTTAAGGGTTCAGTGCCATTACGACGTGGGTTTGTTTTTATGTTAAATATCAATTTTTAGGATGCCTTCAAAGCTTTTGTTTACGCCATAAAAATGCGCCAACAATCGTCACGATGACTAATGAAATAGCAATAACAATGAGCCATGATACATAGCTGTGATTATCTATAGGTAAGGGTACATTCATACCAAAAAAACTAAATACTAATGTAGGTAAGGTTAAGAAAACAGTAAACAACGTTAATGTCTTCATCGTATTGTTCATTTCATTAGAAAGCAATGAAGCATAAGAGGTTGTAATACTCTCTAAAATGTCTGTATATAATTTTGTGGTTTCTAAGGCTTGGTTATTCTCGATAACCAAATCTTCCAACAAATCTTCATCTTCATCGAAACGCTTAATTGCAGGTAGTCGAAATAATTTTTTGATAATGGCTTCATTGCCTTTAAGTGCCGCAAGAAAATATACTAAACTTTTTTCTACTTCCATTAAATTATAAAGTTGTTTATTCGTGACATTATTTTTTAAATCGCGTTCGATGCGTAATCTTGTTTTATTAAGTAATCTAAGATTTCTATTATAGTGATTGGAAATCGTCAGTAATATATTAAGTGCAAAGCGACTATGAAAATGTAAATTAATATTTTGACGACTAAAGTTCTCGAGAAATTCATTTTCAGTATTACAAACAGTTATTATTTTTTTATTGCCAATGATGATACCTAAAGGAATAGTAATAAAAGAAAGTACTTTTAAATTTGTATCATTTACAACTGGTATATCGAGAATAATCAGTGAATAACGTGTGTCTTCATCATATTCTACACGAGCACTTTCTTCAGCATCTAATGGATCTCTAACAAAATCCTCTGGGATACCGTATAAATTTATTAAGGAATCAATTTCTTCCCAATTTGGATCAACTACATTTATCCAAGAAGCGGATTGATCTAATGGAGATTCAACAATCTCATGTGTTTGTGAGTGTTTATATGCACTAATCATAATAATAGTTCCTTTCTCTAAAATTCTTTTAAATACTGGCGGAGAAATACAAAGATGACAAGTTTACTTTGTATGATCAGTATGCTGGTGCTCATTTGCCATAAGACGTAAAGGACCATTAAAGATAATTTTAAACAAATAATCAACTACCGTATCTGGATCCATTCTATCTTCGTCTTGTACCCAATGTTTTATAAACGAAACTGTGGCCCCATTTACATAACTATGAAAATAATCAATAGGAATATCAGAAACAGTATTACTAAAAGGTATGCTTTTTTTCATATTATTTAACATTAAATCAGAAATTTTTTCTTCTATTTTACTTTTTCTATCAAGTTTAAAAATCACTTTATAAAATTCAATATTGTCATATAAATAAGTAATGATATTCTTTAAAACTTCCTCTGAAAATGCTTTGGCAAATGCTTCAATACTTACATCATGCATCATGACTTTTTCGAATACAATTCTATCGGCTAACCTTGATATAAATTCATCTTCCATATCAGAAAGTAAAATGTATTTATCTTCATAGTGTAAATAAAAAGTACCACGGTTCACATCGGCTAATTGGGTAATATTTTGTATCGTAATTTTTTCTAACTCTTTTTCTTCAAGCAATTGTATAAAAGCATTTTTAATCGCTGATTTAGTTTTACGTACACGTCGATCTTCCGGCATAGTAGTCACCTCATTTTAGTTAATTAACAATATGTAATGATATGTTGATAAAAAGACAATATGATTGTTATTGCATATTGAATATTCTATTAACCTCATTATAATAAACAAAGTAGTGAATAATCAACATGATGTTCAATAAGGAGGTAAATGGTATGAATATATTTAAAAGTAAATTACTTTGGATTGCGCCAATAGCGATATTAATCATACTTGCAATTTTTTCAATTGGTTTTTATCCAGCGTATAATCCTCAACCTAAAGAGATGCCAATCGCAATTGTGAATCATGATGAAGGGACATCTATTCAAAGTAAAGATATAAATATAGGTGAAAATTTAGAAGATAAATTGAAAGATAGTAACTCTGACGAAATAAAATGGATCAATGTAGATAGTGAAAAAGAAGCACGTAAAGGATTAGATGAACAAAAATATTTTGGTGCTGCAATTTTCGAAGAAGATTTTTCAAAAAATGCGATGAGTAAAACTCAAAAGATAGTAATGGATAATAAGAAACAAGAAATGGAAGATAAAGTGAAATCAGGTGAAATACCTGCTGCTCAATCCAAACAAATGCAACAGAAAATGGCTCAAGAAAGTAGTAACCAAGATATAACAGTAAAGCAAGCTCAATTTAAAACACTTACGAATAGTGGGGCGAATATGCAGGCTTCACAAATGTCATCTAATATGCTGAAAGGTATTGGGGATAATCTTAACAAACAAATTTCCAAGCAGAGTTTAGATACATTAGACCAACAGAATGTGCAAATAGATGCGAGCGATATCAAAGATATTACAACGCCTGTAAATGTAATAAATAAAAAGGTGAATGAAGTGAAGGACCACCAAGCTAGTGGTAATGCGCCGTTCTTAATGTTTATGCCAGTCTGGATAAGCTCAATTGTAGCTTCATTACTACTATTCTTTGCATTTAGAACGAGTAATAATGTTGAAATTTCGCAACGTATTATCGCTTCAGTAGGACAAATGATTGTAGGGGTGATTACAGCATTTGTTGGTGGATTCGGGTATGTTTATTTCATGTCAGGTGTGTTAGGTTTTGACTTCCCTGATATAAATAAAATAGCAATTTATATATCCATTTCTATTCTAGGATTTATGGGTTTAATCTTAGGTGTAATGACGTGGCTAGGTATGAAATCAATTCCTATTTTCTTTATAGCAATGTTCTTTAGTATGCAACTCGTAACATCGCCAAAACAAATGTTACCGAAATTTTATCAAGACTATATAGTGGATTGGAACCCATTTACGCACTATGCTGAATATTTAAGAGAATTACTCTATATGCATCAGTCATTAGAAATGAATTCAACGATGTGGATGTTTGTAGGATTTATAATTTTCGGCATAATTTCATCGATATTAGCAGCAATGATTAGAAAGCATAGTGGGAAACGATCAGAATTACCATCTTAAATCAAGTAATTAACAGTATATAACAATCATTTAGTGAAAAATTTCTATATAAGCATTAAGTTCAAATTAAAACCGTCTTCTCAAAATTTGGGGAGACGGTTTTAATACATATACCTCAATAAAAACGTAAATAAAGAGAATTAACTCTTTTGAGTATATTTATATGATTAAATTCATTAAAAAGACATAATTATTTTACACATAAAATCAATAAAATAAATAGGAAAACACTGATAGCAAAGCATTTGTTAGGTGGTCTGATATATCGTTGAAATATGATTGCAAAAGCATTTAGAAATTACTCTATAATTTTAATAAAAAATTAACACTAAATTTACAAATATGCGTTATAATTCACATAGTTTACAAATAATTTAAAGAGGTGTGACAATGGATTCATCTGTTATGGAGACAATTTTCACTTTTATCGGTGGATTAGGTATATTTTTATACGGAATTAAGCAAATGGGCGACGGCTTACAGGCCTCAGCAGGAGACCGTCTTAGAAGTATATTAAATAAATTTACGAGCAACCCACTTATGGGCGTACTTGCAGGTGCGATAGTTACGATTTTGATTCAAAGTAGTTCTGGTACAACGGTAATTACCATTGGACTTGTAAGTGCAGGATTTATGACAATGCGTCAAGCCATTGGTGTTGTAATGGGAGCGAATATAGGTACCACAGTTACAGCATTTATTATAGGTATTGATCTTGGTGCATATTCGCTACCAATATTAGCTATTGGTGCATTTTTAATATTCTTTGTTCAAAAGCGAAAAGTTAAAAATATCGGTATGATTTTATTTGGTTTTGGTTCGTTATTCTACGGATTAGAATTAATGAGCAGTGCCGTAAAACCACTAGCTAATTTAGATGGTTTCCATCAATTCATGTTAGACATGTCAACTAACCCAATCTTTGGCGTTGCAGCAGGTA
Source organism: Staphylococcus sp. OJ82 (assembly GCF_000294465.1). Lineage (NCBI taxonomy): Bacteria > Bacillati > Bacillota > Bacilli > Caryophanales > Staphylococcaceae > Staphylococcus > Staphylococcus sp. OJ82. The sequence continues at coordinate 389,230 of NZ_ALPU01000003.1, forward strand.
CGATTTTAACAGTTATTGTCCAAAGCTCAAGCGCCACAATTGGTATACTACAAGGATTCTATGCGAATGACTTAGTTAGTTTAAATGGTGCGTTACCTATATTGTTAGGGGACAACATTGGTACAACAATCACGGCTATACTCGCAAGTTTAGCTGGCTCACTTGCATCAAAACGTGTAGCAGCAGTACATGTTATGTTTAACGTAATAGGTGCGGCAATATTCTTAGCGATTTTACCTATTTATCAATGGGTTGTTGAATGGATGGAAGGAGTAATGCACTTAAATCCAGAAATGACGATTGCCTTTGCACACGGTACATTTAATGTTACAAATACATTGATTCAATTGCCATTTATATTTGTCCTAGCTTGGATCGTAACAAAACTTATTCCTGGTGAAGATATAACAGAAAAATATAAACCTAGACATCTAGATAAAAATTTAATTAATAGAGCTCCAAGTATTGCTTTACAAGAAGCACAAGATGAAATCCAAAACATTGGACGTATGACATACTCATTATTAGAGAATGTTAGTGAATACAATGAAAAAAATGAGAAAAAAGTACTTCAAAAACATGCGGCTGTTCAAAATATGCATGACAATGTAAAAGAATATTTAACGAAAATATCTGAGAAGAAAATATCCAAAAAAGATGCAGAAAGAATGTCTGTGTTATTTGACGTAAACCGTACGATGTTAAAAGTAGCTGGATTATCTGAAGCGTATATATTAGATTTGAAACAGTTACACAATGAACCAGTACAAATCTCTGATAAAGCTGCACAAAGTATCGATAAACTTTATTCACACGTGAATATGTCATTCGATAAATCAGTTGAAATGTTTAGCGTATATGACAAAGTTAAAAAAGATGAAATTGTTAATTTAAGTAACGATTCATATACACTTGAACATGATTTAAGAAAAAAACATATTAAGCGTTTAAGTTCAGGTGAATGTTCACCAGAAGGTGGTCTGTTATATCTAGATATGATTGCTATACTAGAACGTATTGGCTATCATTCGAGAAATGTATCAGAAGCAATGATTGATATTGACGAACTTTCAAGTGAAGAAGAAACAGAACATACTGTGGGCTGGACTTACTAAAGTATAATTAAATATAAAATTAAAAGTTGAGAAAGTTTGTTGTAAAACAGACTTTCTCAACTTTTTTGTATTGTTGAAAATTAACCAATATCGCTGTATTTGGAACAATAAATCACATGTATCAAATCATTTTATTTTTAATCCTTAGTAAAGAGATAGGGATACTTGACAAAAAGTCATAGAAGGCATAATATTACATATAATAAATTTTTCAGAAAACTGATATGGGGGGACAGCGTGTGACAGCTATTAGCATTCTTGATCAAAGTCCAATAGATAAAAATGAAACAGTAAACGACGGTATAGCTCGTACAGTTGAATTGGCACAACTAGCAGATAAATTAAACTATACAAGGTACTTTGTTGCTGAACATCACAATATAGAAGAAGTTGCAGGTACGAGTCCGGAGATACTTGTAACACATATATTGAATCACACAAAAAATATACGTGTAGGCTCTGGTGGCGTAATGTTGCAACATTATAGTCCATTCAAAGTTATAGAGCAATTTCATTTCATTAGTCATTTAGCACCTGGAAGAGTCGATTTAGGTATAGGTAAAGCACCGGGAGGCTTTCCTTTAGCGACACAGGCGTTGCAAACAGAATTAAAGTCGCCACAAACAAGTTTCAATGATAAATTTCATTTATTAAATCAATTTAATAATGGAGATTTTTCTGCAAACGAAGATTATGGACAATTAAAAACAACGATACGCAATAATGAAATCTCCACACCACAAATTTATCTACTAGGTGGTAGTGAAAGTTCTGCTCAATTTGCTGCTACAGAAAAAGTTGGGTTTATATATGCATTTTTCATAAATTCAAATATTGAAACATTACAACAAGCCCTTAAAGATTATAAGCAACAATTTCCTGAAGGCAGAGTCATTGTAGGGGTAGCTGCCGTTGTATCAGAGAATAAAGACGAACAGGCATTAGTTAAAGAAGGTAGTACAAATTATGCTTTACATTTCGATGATGGTAGAAAAATCACTGTTAATACAAAGGAACAAGTAGAAACATTTAAAAAACAAAGTGACGAAGACTTTGAAGTTGAAGAAAAGCAAATAGATGTTTTTAATGGTTCCGCGGATGAAATTAAGCAACAGCTAAATCAATTAAATCGTGACGGCAATATAGATGAATTTATGCTACATATGCCAGTTCAAAATCATAAATTAAGAATTAAAACAGTAGACCAATTAGCTATTACGAATAACAAAGAAAAGCAGAAAGAAGGGGTATTATGAGTCAAAATAAAATCGATTTTGGAATCATGTTAAACGGTCCTGGTGGTCATATGCATGCTTGGAAATCTAAAGATGTACCGAGCGATGCCAGTACAAATTTTGAATTCCAACTTGATGTTGCTAAAAAAGCTGAACAGGCAGGATTCAGTTTTGTATTTGTGGCAGATGGATTATTTATTCATGAGAAATCTATTCCACATTTTTTAGATAGACATGAGCCGTTAACATTTTTAGCTGCGCTTGCTCCGGTAACTCAGCGTATTGGTTTAGTTGGTACTATTTCAACATCATATAGTGAACCTTTTACTGTTGCACGACAACTCGCAACAATCGATAAAATCAGTCATGGGCGTGCAGGTTGGAATATAGTAACTTCGCCACTTGCTGGTAGTGCCGATAACTATAGTAAAGGAGATCATCCTGAACATGATGTTAGGTATGATATTGCTGAGGAACATCTGCAAGTCGTTCAAGGGTTATGGGACTCTTACGAAGATGATGCCTTTACATTTGATGTTGAGACTGGCTCATATTTAGATAAGGAAAAAATGCATACGTTAGATTATAAAGGACAATATTTTCAAGTTAAGGGTCCATTAAATGCTAGTCGTTCTAAACAAGGCCAACCTGTTATATTTCAAGCAGGTGCATCTCCTAAAGGACAAGCATATGCAGCTCAATATGCTGATGCAGTATTTACTTTAGGTGAATCACTAGATACCGCTAAAAGTAATTACGACAGTATTAAATCACAAGCCAAAAAGTTTGGACGCGATCCACAAAACATTAAAGTATATCCTATATTATCCCCAGTTATTGGTAAGTCGAACGATGAGGTAGAAGCACGCTTTGATGAAATAAAATCATTGGCGACAATTGACGAAGCTTTAGATTACTTAGGTAGATATTATGATCATCATGATTTCAGCCAATATGATCTCGATGCACCGTTTCCAGATTTAGGTGAAGTGGGTCAAAATAGTTTCCGTGCTACTGCAGATTCTATTGCGGCACGCGCAAAACAAAATAATTTAACATTGAGAGATGTCGCTTTGGAAGAAACAGCCCGTCGCTCTCCTTTCACTGGTACTTATGAAGAAGTAGCAAATTTAATCATTGAATGGTTTGAACATGGCGCAGCAGATGGATTTATCTTCGGCCCCCATATTAATGGACCTGTATATGATGAGTTTTTAAATTATGTATTACCTATCTTAGAAGAAAAAGGTTATTACGATAAAGCATATCAGGGGGATACATTACGAGATCATATAGGTATTCCTTTTAAAGAAAATAGATATAGTAGGACAGAAGTAACACACTAATACTCAGTAATCAATAAAGTGGATAGACGCCTCTGTTTTAAAACGTTGCGTCTGTTTTTTAAATATAAGGAGTGAAGTTCATGTCAGAATCAAGTACAACATCATATCAACATGTAAACCATAGTAACGTCAACACTGCGCCAGAGCAAACTGAAACAAAAGTGAAAAGAAAATTCCAATTACCTCATGTGCTATTAATGATGCTTATTATGATGATGTTTGCTTGTTTATTGACGTATGTCATTCCTGCTGGGCAATTTGATACAAGTAAAGATGGATCAATGATACAAGGGACGTATCATGCAATTTCACAAAACCCAGTGAATCCATTTTATGCTATTACACTCATACTTAATGGGGGGATTCAATCAGCCCAAACGATTACACTATTACTATTTATAGGTGGTGCAATGGGTGGTATATTACAGTTAGACTCTGTGACAAAATTAACGAATTATATGATTTTTCGTTTCGAACATGCTGGTGCATTGCCATTAATTATCGGGTTATTTTCCTTGATGGCGTTTATCGGTTTCTTCGTTGGTGGAGATCAAATGATCGTGTTCGTAACGCTTGGAGTCATACTCGTAAATCGTTTGAAATTAGACCCTATTATGGCACTAGCCATTACATTTTTACCTTTGTATATGGCTTTTTCAATTTCACCTTCAGGTATGGCTAAAATTGGACAAATTGTTTATCCTGAAGTAGCACTTTATTCTGGTTATGGTGGAAGAGCTATAATGTATGCAGTGTTTTTAATTATCACTCTGTTATATGTGATTTGGTACGCAAGAAGAGTCATTAAAGATCCTAATAAGAGTATGATGCCGACACAAAAGTGGCTGTTTAATCATAAAGAAAAAATTAATGATGATATGGCAATTGAAGATAGACAAGTAAATTGGAGAGATATCATCGTAGCTACATTAGTCATTGTGACACCGATTATATTAGCCTTAGGTAATGGTATGTTAAACTGGACAGAAAAATACGGCAATGGTGTATTTATTACTGTTTTTGGTATTAGTTTTGTTTTAGCCTATTTAATAAAACAAAAAGGGACAACTGCAATGGTTGATGGATTTTTGGAAGGTGCTAAACCGATGTTAGTCGTAGCATTTGCAATTATCATGGCAAATACAATTAGTGTGATTTTAGAAAAAGGTAAGATATTGAGCACAATTGTAAACAGTCTTACTACACAACTTGATGGTTCATCGTCTGGCATGGTAGCTGTTATCGTATTTATTGTCGCAGGTATATTTAATTTACTAGTACCATCTGGTTCAGGGTTAATGAGCGTGATGATTCCTATTTTACAACCTGTGACTAATGCGTTAGGTGTTAATGATCAAATGTTATTAACCTCCTTATCGTTTGGTGGAGGGTTAGGTAACTTAATTACACCAACTTTAGGTGCAACAGTAGGTGCTATTGCGATTGCCAAAGCAAACTTTGGCTCGTGGTTTAAATTTATGGTACCACTATTTCTAATTTGGATTGTCGTTGGCTCGGTTATACTTTACATTTTTACTGCTGTAGGTTGGAGTGGCGGCGTTTAAAAATAACAAAAATATAAGGAACAATGATGTACTATGATATTTTAAAAGTCATATTTAACTTTTAAAATAACAGTTTTCATCATTGTTCCTTTTTTATTTAGTGTGCAATTGTGAGCGTGAAAGGGACGTCATGTGTCCATTTTTGAGTTGGTGGTTCATCTGTTATAACTTCGGTGATATCACTGATTTTTGCAAAGGAAAGTGTAGAAGAAATATCGAATTTACTTTTATCAATAAGTGCAATTACATTTTCACTTTCTCGCACCATTTGTTTTTTTAATTGAACTTCAGGTAGTGAGAAGTCTGTTAATCCATTATCAAGTGTAAAGCCATTTGCGGATAAAAAGAAATAATCAATATGATACATTTCTAATATTTGTGAATCTATATTACCAGTAATAGCATTTGAGTCTTGCGAAACAAATCCTCCAACTACTAGAACAGTTAAATGTGGGTTCTCTTTTAAAAGTACCGCATTTTCTAAACCGTTTGTAATAATTGTAAGTTCCATCGTAGTTTCTGCTAATAATTTTGCTAATTCATATGTTGTAGAGCTTGCATCAATCATAATGCACTGTTGTGGTTCAATCTTTTTTAATGCATATTTACTAATTTTATACTTTTCACTATGCTTTTGTGTCAGACGATAAGAAAAGTTTAATTTAGATGTCATATTTTCAGTTACTTTTGCACCACCGTGTGTTCGAGTGACTTTGTTTTCACCTTCTAAACGTCTAAGATCACTCCTAACAGTTGCTTCTGTCACATTTAAATAATCTGAAAGCTGTTTAACAGTCGCACGTTTATGTGATTTTATATAAGTATATATATGCTCTCTTCGTTCATCCGCGTACATTTTCATATGAATCATATCCTCCTTCGTATCATTAACTATTTTAACATAAATCGTACACAAGCAAATAAAAACAGATCAAAACGAAAAGAAACGAAAAAATATTTGAAAGAAACGAAAATATATATTAGAATTGTAATTGTAAATGAAAACGCTTTCTAAAAAAGTGGAGGAGCTGTTAATAATGACAAAGAAAAATTATCCGGAAAAAATGAATGCTGTTGTAGCTTATGCACCTGGAGAATATAAATATGAAACTGTAGATACGCCAACAATTGATAATCCTAAGGAAATTGTCGTTAAAGTAGAAGCTTGCGGCATTTGCGCAGGCGATATCAAAGCATATGATGGGGCACCTAGCTTTTGGGGTGATGAAACACAGCCGTCATATATCAAGGCACCGATGATACCTGGACATGAATTTATCGCACGCATTGTAGAAAAAGGAGATGAAGTTACAGATTTTGAAATTGATGATCGTGTAATTTCTGAACAAATTGTACCTTGTTGGGATTGTAGATTTTGTAATCATGGTCAGTATTGGATGTGTGAAAAACATGATTTATATGGCTTCCAAAACAATGTAAACGGCGGTATGGCAGAATATATGAAATTTACGAAAGAAGCAATTAATTATAAAGTGCCAGAAGATATGCCGATTGAAAAAGCGATTTTAATTGAACCTTACGCATGTAGTCTACACGCTGTACAACGTGCGAATGTTAAACTCGGTGATTTCGTTGTGTTATCTGGTGCAGGAACTTTAGGACTTGGCATGGTGGGCGCTGCTAAAAAATCAGGTGCTGAAACGTTAGTAGTGCTAGATATGAAAGATGATCGTTTAGAATTAGCGAAAAAATTCGGCGCTGATATTGTTATGAATCCATCAAAAGTAGATGTCGTCGAAGAAATCAAAGCACTGACTGAAGGGTATGGTTGTGATACTTACATCGAAGCGACCGGTCATCCTAAATCAGTAGAGCAAGGTTTGAGTGCAATCAGAAAATTAGGCCGTTTTGTAGAATTTTCAGTATTTGCTGATCCCGTTACAGTGGATTGGAGTATTATATCAGACCGTAAAGAATTAGACTTGATGGGTAGCCATTTAGGACCTTATTGTTATCCGCTTGTTATTGATGGTATAGCAAAAGGAGATTTTCCAACAGACGGCGTTGTGACGCATCAATTAGCACTTAAAGATTTTGAGGAAGGTTTTGAACTAATGAAAAAAGGTGATCAATCATTAAAAATTGTTCTGGTACCTTAACAGCCAAGTTCAAATATAGAGCATCGTAAAAAGGAGAGAATTGAAATGAAAAAGATGATTAATAACCCCGATAATGTCATTGAAGAGTTAATGACTGGTTATGTGATTGCCTACCCTGACTATATTAAACGTTCAAAACTTCACCAAAGGGCGTTAATTGGAAAAAAACGCAATACTAATCGAAAAGTAAGTGTATTAATAGGTGGTGGTTCAGGACATGAACCAGCGTTCCTAGGTTATGTAGGGAGAGGCATGGCAGACGGTGTTGCTGTCGGTAATATATTTGCTTCTCCATCTCCTATTCCAATACAAGCTGTAACTAAAGAAATAAGTGAAGGTCACGGTATGTTATACATTTATGGTAATTATGCTGGAGATTTGATGAACTTTGAAATGGCTAGTGAAATGACTGAAATTGAAGATGATATCAAAACTGCAGTGGTCATAGGTAATGATGATGTTGCGTCTTCAAAAGATATTGATGATCGTAGAGGGATAGCTGGAGAGTTGCTAGTGTATAAGGCAGCAGGCGCAGCAGCTGATTTTGGTTATGATTTAGAAGAGGTAAGACGTATTGCCCAATTAGCTAATGGTTATACCCGTTCAATGGGTATTGGTTTAAGCCCGTGCTACTTACCTCAAACTGGAAAACCAAGTTTTGATTTAGAAGCGAATGAAATGGAAATTGGTTTAGGCCATCATGGTGAGCCTGGTATTGAAAAAACAACAATTCGCACAGCAAAAGAAACAGTTCATGTGATTATGCAAAATATTTTAAAAGAAGGACTATACAACGCCGATGATGAAGTGATTGTATTGGTTAATGGCTTAGGTGCAACCTCTCAAATGGAACTGTACATCATAAATAAAGAGGTAGATGAAATTTTAAAAGAACAAAACATTAAAACATATAAATCTTATGTAGGTAATTTTATAACTTCAATGGAAATGGGCGGCTTTTCGGTGAGCTTAATGAAATTAGATGAAACGTTGAAAACTTGTATGGACCATCCAGTAGATTGCCCAAACTTTAAAGAAGTGTAGGAGGAAGTAGTTATGGCGTTGACGAGTCAATCATTTAAACAATATATCTTAGCGTTAACAACTTTATTTGAAGAACAACAAGATATCCTTTGTGAATTGGATAGAAAAATTGGTGATGGTGACCATGGTGTAACGATGAATATTGGTTATCAAGCTGTACAAAAAACGATAAATAATGAATTGCAAACACAAAATGATATCGCAAAAATTAGCGTTGCAGTCGGTAAAAGCTTTTTAGATGCAGTTGGTTCTTCAGTGGGTCCACTCTATGCTTCTGGTTATCTTAAGGCGGCTGTTGCAGTAAAAAACAAAATTGAATTAGATGATGTAGCATTATATCAATTTTGGATTGCTTTTAGTAAAGGTATTAAAGATAGAGGTAAAGCTGAAATCGGAGATAAGACAATGATAGATACGCTTGACCCGTTTTATAAATCTTTAGAAACGTCACTAGATAAGGATGAATCATTTGGGGACGCTTTTAATAAAGCACTGGTGAAAGCGAAGTCTGGAATGGATAGCACGAAAGAGATTATTTCTAATAAAGGACGTTCTAAAAGACTAGGTTATCGTGCCCAAGGACATGTTGATCCAGGCGCGACATCTTCATATCTTATGTTAGAAACTTTTAAATCATTTATTTAATTACTGTAGCTAAATCTATAAGGAGGAATTAGTATGAAAATAGCAATTGGTGCAGACCATAATGGTTATGAATTAAAAGAAGCGGTTAAAGTTCATGTCGAACAATTAGGACATGAGGTAGAAGATTTTGGTTGTCATCAATGTGCAGAAACTGACTATCCAGATGTAGCTGCTGAAGTAGGTAAAAGCATTCAACAAGGACAAAACGAAAGAGGCATCTTAATTTGTGGTACGGGGATTGGCGTAGCAATCACCGCTAATAAACTCAAAGGCATTCGTGCAGCGCTTGCACATGATTATTACTCTGCAGAACGTGCACAATTAAGTAATAACGCACAAATTTTGACAATGGGCGCTCAAATTGTTGGCATAGAAGTCGCTAAAAAGAATGTTGAAGCTTATCTCAATGTAACTTGGGAAGGCGGTTCACAGCGTAAAGTGGATAAAATAGACCAAGTTGAAAATAATGAAAACAACTAAAATATAATTTGAAATCAATTCATATATTAAAAAAGCTCATTCCCAATCACAACAATTTGGGAATGAGCTTTTTATTGTTTAGAGAGGAAATGAGTGATATTTATTTTGTAAAAATAAAAGCATCATACTTTAAAAGATAGCATTGTACAAATCAATAACATGTAATAAATTGATTGCAAGTATATAACATGAATTAAAATAATTAATGTAAATGATATGTCTGAAAAATGACAATTAATAATTAATATTGTGAATAAACTTTGAATTTAATATGATGAGAAGTACAAGACATAAGTAGGGGGATTTGTCGTGCAACTGTCTATAAGATTTCCTAAAGCGACGATGTCTATATTTTTCATCACTATAATCATAGTGTTTATGGCATTAACGCAACAAGTGTCAGCACATGCTACACTTGAAAAAGCAACGCCAAACGCGAACAGCGTTGTAAATGAACAACCAGGAGAAATTGAACTACAATTTAATGAACCAGTACACGCACAATATTCGAGTATGCAAATTTTTGATGATACTGGAAGTGAAATTGCTGAAGTGAAACCGAGTACAACGGGTTCTTCACAGACATTATCATTTCCTGTGGATGAGTTAGAAAAAGGAACACATAATGTAAAATGGCAAACAATGTCAGCAGATGGTCACGAGATAAGCGATACGTTTGAATTTTCAATTGGTAAAGAAACTGCTAATGGAATTGATACGACACCACCATTTTATGAAAAAGCAGATTTTTGGTTTGGAGCATTACGCTTTATAACTGAAGGACTCATTATTACATTATCAGGCCTATTTCTAGTAAATCAATTGGCAAGTAGAAAAGGGTTATTAACATTTCAGTCTAATCAATATATTAAACCTATTGTATGGATGCTTATGATGCTATCAGTAATGACTGCTTTAGTTTATATGATGACACTTTCTTCAGATGTTGTTTCTGATGTATTATCATTACAAACAGCAGCGCTAATACAAGTGCCATTTGTCTTAACGATGGTGGCCATTATAGTATTGTTAGGGCTATTTACATTGAAACACATGTCACAGAGTTGGTATGTATTCATAACAATGTTAATGCTAATCACATTGAGTATGTCTGGACACGCATGGTCTCAAAGCGTGCCTATTTGGTCGATTTTAATTAGAACAGTACATATAGGCGGGATGTCACTTTGGTTAGGTGCATTGATTTATTTACTCCTTGTCATACGTGCGAAATCAAATCAGAGTAGCCATGCTATCAGAGCATTTTTATTGAAATTAAATACGATTGCAGTAGCACTTATTATAATTTCTGGCGTATTGATGTCTATAGACCAAACAAATATATTAGCTATTTGGACTAATATACAAACATGGAGTGCATTGCTCATCGTTAAAGTGGTATTAACGCTCATCATGATGACACTAGGATTTTATCAAACGACACGAGCGTTAGGAAAACAACATCGCGCAAATAAAGTAACATTGTATATTGAATTAATTATGGGAATTATATTGATATTAGTTGGTGTAATTATGAGTCAAATCAATATTCCAGGATAAAGGGAGATAAAAATTATGTTTAAACAAATTATGGCAGCAATCGTCGCATGTATCATTGTAGTGGGCTTTTCTAAAAGTGCAGATGCTCACGTAACGCTAAATCCAGATACGAGTGAACCGGGTTCATATGAAAAGTATGATGTCAGAGTTCCAGTCGAAAAAGATGCAAATACGACTAAAATTGAATTAAAAGTACCGAAAGAACTTACAGTAGTTGGTGTTGAACCTAATGATCAATTTGATCATAAATTAACTAAAGATGATGATGGTAATATTACGAAAATTACTTGGACGGCAAAAGATAAAGGCATTGGCCCAAATGAATTCATCGATTTACCAATCCAAGTGGCGAATCCTGAAAAAGAAGGCGAATTTAAATGGGATGCTTATCAAACATACGATGATGGTGAAACTGTTAAATGGACAGGAGAGGAAGATGCAGAAAAACCTGCACCTATTACTAAAGTAGCTAAGGGGAACGAAGATACTGCTGGAAGCAGTCAATCTAATAATGGCCCAATAGCACTATGGATTGTATCTATTGTTGCCATCATTTTGTCGTTAGTAGCAATCTTTAAAAAGACAGCTAAATAAAATAGGTGTATAAAGTTATTTAATAAAATAAATAAAAAGACGAGTCATCTTAAAAATATGACTTGTCTTTTTAATGAGTAAGTTTGTTGAATTGTCACTGTAATTTTTTAAAAAATATCCTATAATAGCTATAAGGAGGAGTCTCGATGCGCAGAATATTGTATGCTTTTTTAGTCTATACAATCTTAGGTTTACTAAGTGGGTTTTATTATCGTGAATTAACGTTAGCGTATGATTTTACTGGTGAAACACAACTTGTAGTTGTACACACACATACGTTGATATTAGGTATGTTTATGCATCTTATTTTATTACCTGTAACAAAAGTCTTTAATTTAAGTAGTTATTATCTATTTAATTGGTTCTACATTATATTTAACCTAGGTGTATTAACAACAATAGGGATGATGTTTACTAAAGGGACATATCAAGTCATAGGTAAAACAGTACCAGAATCATTTGCAGGATTTGCTGGTATCGGACATACAATTTTAACAGCAGGATTTATTTTATTATTCTTCTTGTTAAAAGGTGCAATTATCAAAGATCCTAAAAATGAAAAATAAATTGTAATGCTACATTAAGTATGATCATAAATTTAAAAAGAATCTGGGAGATAAGTACATGTCCCAGATTCTTTCATTATATTAGCAGTGGCTGACTGAATTGAAAAAGCACTTCAGCTTTTATACGTCATTTCTAATCAGCTTTGCCGGGGTGGTTCCACTCCTTTATTTTCTAGATGAGAAACTTCGTTAATAAAGTATAATCTAAGAAAAATGACCGTATCGTTATATCCATTTTAAGTATACAAATTAATGTAAAATGTACTAGAAATAACAGCGTTTCCATTGATAATCATTATCATTTCAAGCATAATAGTATCAAGAGAAAAGATAGATTTTGGGAGGATTCATTATGAATGACGTTATAATTATTGGTGGTGGACCAGCAGGATTGTACGCAAGTTTCTATGCGGGTTTACGAGGTATGAGTGTTAGAATTATTGATATACAAGATAAACTTGGTGGGAAAATGCATGTTTACCCTGAAAAAATTATATGGGACATTGGCGGTTTAGCGCCTAAACCATGTGGCGAAGTAATTAAAGATACGGTTACACAAGGTTTACATTTTAATCCTGAAGTCAATTTGGAAGAACGTGTCTTAGACATTAGAAAAATAGCGGAACAACATTTTGAAATTGAAACGGATAAGCATAATATTTATGACGCCAAATCTGTCATCATTGCAATAGGCGGTGGTATTATTAATCCTAAGCAATTAGATATCAAAGATGCAGAGCGCTATAAACTAACGAATTTACATTATGTAGTACAATCATTGAAAAAGTTTAAAAATAAAAACGTATTGATTTCAGGCGCTGGGAATTCTGCATTAGATTGGGCAAATGATTTAAGTGGTTATGCCAAAAGTGTCACACTAATTTATCGTAAAGCAGATATTAAAGGTTATGAGGCAATGAAAGATGTGTTGGATAAATTAGAAGTTGAAAAATTACCTAACACACATATTCATCAACTTATTGGTGATTCTACACAAACTAAAATTGAACAGGTTATTTTAGAAAATACAGAAACGAAAGAACAAATTGCTAAAACATTTGATGAAGTAATTATTAGTCATGGCTTTGATCATGAAAACACATTACTAGAAGAATCTTCAACTCAAGTTGATATGTTTAACGAATATAGTATTAAAGGTTTTGGCAATACATCTACGAGTATTGAAGGGCTGTATGCATGTGGTGATATTATCTATCACGAGGCAAAAGCACATCTTATTGCTAGTGCATTTAGTGATGCAGCTAATGCCGCAAACTTAGCTAAATTATATGTCGAGCCTAAAGCCACACCTGAGGGTTATGTATCTAGTCACAATGATGTGTTTAAAGAATCAAATAAAGTGGTTATGAAAAAATATCTATAAAACAAAAGTAAGCTAAGAAGCTATGTGATATGGTAAATGTTACATAGTCTTTTTTTAGGAGTTGTTCGTAAATGATAGAAATAAAGCACAAAGCCCCAGCAGTTTCAGAGTATCGAAATTTACGCAAAATAGCAGGATTGAGTGAGAAATCACAAAAAGCAGCAGCAAAAGGTTTAGCTAATGCTTGTTTTGATGTATCAATTTATGATAATCAATTGCTTATTGGCATGGGGAGGGTGATTGGCGATGGTGGGACAGCGTTTCAAATTATTGATATAGCTGTTAATCCTAATTATCAAGGGCAAGGCTATGGCAAGTTGATTATGACAAATATTATGGCGTACATTTCTGCTGAAGCTGAACAAGGCACATATGTCAGTTTAATTGCTGACTATCCAGCAGATCAGCTATATGCACAATACGGTTTTATAACGACAGAACCGCATTCGGCAGGGATGTATCGAAAATATTAAAATATAATAAAGTTGGCTCAGCTAATAACATAAAAACACTTTCATTGAATACATTTTAATATGTATTCAACGAAAGTGTTTTTCTATGAAAAGAGTCATTTATTCACTAATTTTTAATATATTTATTTCTTTTGCCTTAATATGATGAATAATTTTTTATTTGAAAAATGGTAGTGATTTGCTCCTACTCCTGACTAGCTAATAAAGCAATAACCGATACAGGATGAAGTTGTGCACACAGAAAACGCGAACAAAAAAGCTGACGACAAAATCGTAAGATTTTGTCGTCAGCTATGAGGTGAAACTGATGTCAGCGTTTTTATATAATGAAATTATTTTGTTTCATTTATATTTGCTTCGTTTGCATTTGTTCTAGTACGTAATTCCGCTTCAATTTCTTCTAAGCTACGTCCACGAGTTTCTGGTAAGTATTTAATAACAAAGATTAAAGCTACAATACCAACAGCTGCGAATATTAAGAATACTTGTTCTACTGGTAATACTTCAGTCAAGAGTGGGAAGAATTGTGCAACTAATAAACTACCAATTGACAATACTAATGCTGCCAGACCCGTTGCTGCACCACGTGCACGCATTGGGAATAATTCTGGTAACATAACCCATAGTACTGGTCCCCAAGTGAAACCAAAGAATATAATAAATAGAGTTAAACAAGCAACAATAATCCAAGCTGATGATTGAATTCCCATTGACCATATTAAGATAGCCATGATTAATAATGAAGCAACCATACCGATATTACCGATAATTAATAGACGTTTACGGTCAATTTTATCAATAATATTAATAGCGACAATTGTAACTACCACGTTCACTGCACCGATGCCGACTGTACCTAAAATAGAAGTAGCATCTCCTAATCCAGCTTTACTAAAAATAGTAGGTGCATAGTAAATAATCGCGTTAATACCTATGATTTGTTGCAGTAAGGCAAACACACAACCAATTAACAGAGTAGGTCTTAACCAAGCTGATTTTAAGACATTCCAAGTGCTGTCTGAAACCTTGTTGATTTCTTTCATATCAGCAATTTCTTTATCTATTTCGTTATGTTTAAATGTTAATTTCATAACGTCTCGAGCAGCTTTTTCGCTTCGATGTTCAAGTAACCATCTTGGACTTTCAGGCATAAATGCTACACCGATAAGCAAGATGATAGAAGGTACAATAGCAAGACCTAACATCCATCTCCAGCCTTCAATTGGTGTGAAAGCGTAGTTGATTAAATATGATGATAAAATACCAATTGTAATCATTAATTGGTTTAATGAACTTAATGATCCACGTTGTTCTGTTGGTGCCATTTCAGATAAGTATACTGGAACGATTGCGGTAGAACCACCAACGGCTAAACCAATAACTAGACGACCAAGCACTAAGATTTGCATTGATGGTGCTAATGCTAGTATTAATGCTCCGACAATGTAAATGATTGCTATGATAAACACAACACGTCTACGTCCAAGTCTGTCGGACATTGGTCCACTCGCTCCCGAACCAACAATTGCCCCAACAAGCATAGATGAAACGACTAAACCTTCTGTAAAACTATTTAAAGGAATATCATCTTTTATAAATAATAAAGCACCAGATATGACTCCCATGTCATAACCGTAGAGTAATCCACCTAAGGCACCAAGGAAAAAGATGAGTTTCTTATTTATTTTCATTCCCAAACCCTCCTGATTTAATTCGATAGATATAAGTATACGCTTTCATATATTGGTTGTAAATATTAAAGTATAAGATTTTTATTAATTCATATGTGTTTATATCAAACGGAATATTTTCTATATGTGAATAAAAATGAATTTATATTTAAAATGCAAAAACCCCTACTTCAAAATATGAATTGAAGTAGGGGTAAGGAATTGTTGTTTTACTATGCTTCGAAATCGATTACGATACGGCCAGAATTGTTATGTTCAAGGACTTTTTTAATACTATCTTCGATATTGCTAAATTTGATTACTTGTTTAATTTCGTGTAAATGATCTGGTTTTAAGTCTCTAGCTAATCGACGCCAAATATGTTTACGTTGTTTCATTTCAGTATAAACTGAATCAATACCTATAATACTAGTACCTCTTAATATGAAAGGAAATACTGAACTATCAAATTTATGACCACCAGTCATACCGATTACTGCGATACTTCCATTATAATCTATTTGTTTGATAATCTGAGATAAGCTTTCGCCACCTACAGGATCAATTGCTCCTTGCCAAGTACGTTTGCCAAGGAGTTTATTATCAGTTTCGCTAATACGAGGTATAACTTCTTTTGCACCGAGTGATTTAAGTTTTTCTTCAACATCTGATTTACCTGTGCTCGCTACAACATCAAAGCCAATAGAATCTAACATCATAACAGCAAGTGTTCCAACACCACCTGTAGCACCACGTACAAGTACGTCATCTTTTTCAACTGAAAGTCCGTTACGCTCTAATTTCTCTATTGCTAATCCTGCTGTATAACCAGCTGTTCCGTAAATCATAGCCTCTTCCAGTGTTAAATCTTTAGGTAATGGCACGATCCATTCTTCTTTGACACGAGCATATTCACTAAATCCACCATAATGACTGCTCCCTAAATCGTAACCTGTTACGATTACTTCTTCGCCAGGTTCGAATGCATGCGTATCAGAATGTTCTATTACACCTGCTAAATCAATACCTGGAACCATTGGATAAGTATTAACAACTTTTGAATTTTCAACCGTTGCTAATGCATCTTTATAATTGATACCTGAGTACTTAACCTTAATCAGCACTTCACCTTCTGGAAGGTCATCTATAGTTATATCTTTAAATTGATTTGTTACTTTGCCGTCCTGTTCGTCGACCACAAAAGCTTTAAATGATTCAGTCATTGCCTTAGGGCACTCCCTTATGTATATATTTATGCACAATTAAAAAACTAGAATCAACTTTATCACGTAATTGCAAATTACACAATAAGGCTAGACATAAGGTTTTAGAAGTAAGCGCTTCAAAGTAAAAACTTTTGGTTTTGTTACAAGATGAGAATTATTGTAAATATACTCTTTCGAAAATGGCAGAATTATGAAAAATTTATAGTAAAATTATCCTTATTTTAGTATAATAAATAACAAATATTAATAGAAATAGAGGTGGAATCATGACCCACTGTATTGAACATGTTAAACAATCTGAAGTTAACATGTTGAGAGATTTGTGTATGACAACGTTTAGAACAACATTTGAGGAGGGAGAATATTCTGATGAAGATTTCAAACATTACTTTAATGAAGCATATGCTGTCGAACAACTAAAAAAAGAGTTACTAAATAAAAATTCATTCACTTACTTTTATAAAGAGAATAATAAAGTTATTGGCTATTTTAAATTGAATATTAATGACGCTCAAACGGAAGCTATGGGTAATGAATATCTTGAACTACAACGTATTTATTTTTTACCTCAAGCGCAAGGTAGTGGTAAAGGTAAAAGTGTCTTTGATTTTGCAGTGGCTAAAGCAAAAGATCTGAACAAATCAAAGCTTTGGTTAGGTGTATGGTTGCATAATACGCAAGCTTATCGATTTTATCAAAAACAAGGGCTTGCAGTGACTGGAGAACATCAATTTTATACAGGTTCTATTATCGATACGGATTTAATTATGGAGAAATATTTATAAATAGCATGAATTGGATCAAATAAATTAATGGAATAATTAAGTAACAATTTAAATATCGTAAATTAAGTTAATTTATTAAGCTGATAATAATGTAAATTAAAGTTTTGAAGTTTTTAGTTCTCATTAAATTTATATTTTCTTTCAAAAGAATTTTGACAAAAGATGTTTATTTTTAAATTTATAGTGAATAACATACTAATTCTCATCTAACTTATTGGCAAATTAATACATATGGCTAAACTATTAAGTTATGAGTATTAAAACATAAGGAGGTTTTCTATATGAAAAAATTATTAGCAGGGGCGTTGACACTATCTTTAGCTTTAGCTGCTTGTTCAAATGGTGGCGATGACGAAAGTAATAACAAAGACGATAGTTCAGATGACAAAAAATCTAGCGACGACCAATCAAAAGATTCTAAGAATGATGACAAGAAGAGCAATGATAGCTCTGACAAAGATTCAGATAGTAAATCTGGTGACAGCAATTCAAGCGA
The DNA here is from genome assembly GCF_000294465.1 of Staphylococcus sp. OJ82. Lineage (NCBI taxonomy): Bacteria > Bacillati > Bacillota > Bacilli > Caryophanales > Staphylococcaceae > Staphylococcus > Staphylococcus sp. OJ82. The sequence goes on from NZ_ALPU01000003.1 coordinate 407,534, forward strand.
TGATGATAGTTCTGATAGCAACAGTAATAGTGACTCAGATAGTAATAGTTCATCAAGCGACAGTGGAAATGCTTCAGATAGCAATGATTCAAATTCAAATGATAGTAATGGCGCTAACAGTTCTAATAGTGGCGATAGTGCTAATAGTTCAAGTGATGCAAATTCTAATAGCAATGCAACTAACAGTGGTAGTAACGCTAATGGTTCTGCAGATAGTGCAAATGCAAACGGAGCAAATGGTAATGCGAATGCAAACAATGATGCATCAAACAATGCGAATACAAACAATGGTACAGCAAATTCAGGGACATCAGAATATGTACCACCGTACCAAGGACAAAATGCGGTTCCAGTTTCACAAAATATTTCGTCAGGAACTGTTGATAATCAAGCCGCATTACAGAATTTACCTAACTTCCAAAACTCATTAAATAATGCAATGGCAGAAGTTAACTCAATTAATGGTCAATCTAATCCTTATAATGATTATGCCATTGAAGGAAGCGAAGGTAATTATAGTTATATCTTTAGTTTCCAAAATCAAGCTGAACCAGGAACATACGCAATTGCTACAGTAGATCAACAAGGAACTGTACGAGTTGTAGATCCAGCTTATCATCAATAATCAATTGAAGTAGTAATCATACACACAAAAAAAGGCTAGGAGCTCTCATTACTGTAATGAGATTTCCTAGCCTTTTTATTATATGATTAACGATATTTCTATATTAGTTATATGTTTTATTACACTTTTTAATAATATGAGACAGTGTTTCAAAAGCATGATTATCTTTATTGATAAAGGGATTGGAATGAATCTCTGTCATTTGATGACTAATTAAATCATTTAACAAAGCCTTAGCATCACTATATCTAACAGTAGCTAATGAATGCATAACTTCATCATAGACCCCACGTTCAGCAATATATTTAGCGTGATTTGGTGTGTACTGACAAACAGTTTTATTAATTGTTAATGCATCAAAAATAATAGAAGAATAGTCTGTGAGTACAATGTCTGAAACTAATAATAAGTCTTGAACTTCTATATGTGGCGGTGCAAGAATTGCATTTTCAGGAATATAAGAAGCTTGATCTTCAATATGTCCTTTAAATATAACATTATATTTATTGAGTAATCCGTCACTAATAGGTAATAGATCTGAATCATCTTGGTGAGATTTCCATGTTGGCGCATAAAGTAAAGTTTCTTTTTCAGGGTCTAACTTCAATTCTCGTTTAATAAAAGAAATATAATGGTGATCCGTTTGTTTATCTAGCAAATATCTGATTCTAGGATAACCACAGTTTAAAATATGTGTTTGTTGTTGTGGAAAAGCAGATTTGAAATATTCAATAATGGATTCACTATCGCACACAAAATAATCTTGCTGTAACCATTTATTATATTTACGTGCTCGGTAATTGTAAATATTTAGATTTTGTGATGGTTCATTACTATCTAAAAACAGTTTTTTAATAGGTGTACCGTGCCAAAGTTGAATAATAGTTCCATTAGGTTTTAGTGTATCAGGAATATTACTTTCTAATATCACTACACATGCGCTTTCTATAAGATCTTTTGCTTTTGGATCATCTGGCTTGATGAAGTTTGGACCATTGACATCATCGGTTATAAAATATATTGGTAATTTTGAAAAATGTTTAGCAAAATGATTGAACAAGTAACGAGAGTTACCTCTAAAACCATAATCAAAGCCTAAGAATACAATATGATTTTTAACTTTTGACGGGTTTTTTTCATATATATAGCTTTTCTCTCGATGCTTTTTAACTGACTGGCGTTGCACAATATTGAAAAACCAATGGGGCATTTTGAAACCTGTAGCATTCAACCATTTATCAGTAAAACGCATTTGTTCAGGCGCCAATGTTTCATTCATTTTAAATGGAAGCCCATGTTTATGTTCATATGCCAATTTATTTAAATTAAATTTTGTCGTATTCAATGGTGTCAGTTGGTGTATATCCTTCCATATCTTGCTACTTGTAGTAAATGACTGACTGAAATCAAAAATGACATGACTGTCAGTAACAACATCATCTTGCAGTAGTGATATTAAGGCTAAGTCAAATAAATTTTGTATATTAAATTCATCTAAAATACGCTGCGTTGTTTCTATATGGAAAATGATGTTTGGATAGTGATTAATATTTTCTACCCAGTCATTAAATGTAATCTCTAATTTACCAAAATAACGACAATCATTTATGTATTGTTGGTTAACAGTATAGTCAGATACAATCGTGCAAGGCTTCAAATTAACTGCCTCAATCATATTTGGGTGTATTTTTATACTGTTGTTAATTACAACAAAATGTGTATAATCTTCTAGTGTTGCTTTTTTTAGTTGAGTTTCTAAATGTTGCCACTCAACTAATTCAATTTGTTTTATCATTAATATCCCTCTACTTAATCATTATTGTTACTATTTTACCACGGAGTGCACTTGAGATAAATGAATCCCTTGCAGAGCAGGTTTTAAAATTTTAAACTTCGTGTTACCCTAGAAAAAATAAGGAAAGTTTTAAAAAGTATATTGTATTTAATACAGAAAATGTTATAATTTCATTGTGAAAAAAATCACAATAACGAACTATCTCAATATAAATTTAAATAGAAAGAAGTAGTGAAGCAAATGTTTGTAGAAACTTTTAACCCCTTTAACAATGTATTAGTCTCATCTATCATTGCAGCGATTCCTATTATTTTATTCTTGTTATGCTTAACTGTATTTAGAATGAAAGGGATATATGCGTCAATTACTACTGTAGTCGTTACATTAATCATTGCAATATTGTGTTTTAAACTACCAGTAAGTATTGCTTCTGGTGCAGTTGTCGAAGGATTTTTCCAAGGTATCATACCTATTGGTTATATTGTTATCATGGCAGTATTATTATATAAAGTTACAACTGAAACAGGGCAGTTCCAAACTATCCAAGATAGTATATCTAGTATTTCACAAGACCAACGTATCCAATTATTACTTATTGGTTTTGCGTTTAATGGATTCTTAGAAGGCGCTGCAGGTTTTGGTGTGCCAATTGCAATATGTGCTCTTTTACTTACTCAACTTGGTTTCGCTCCATTACAAGCAGCGATGTTATGTTTAATTGCAAATGCTACAGCAGGGGCGTTTGGTGCGATTGGTTTACCTATCACTGTAATTAACACTTTAGGATTACCAGAAGATATTACAGGTATGGCAGTATCGCAAATGTCTACGCTCACTTTATTTATTATGAATATGGCAGTACCATTCCTATTAATATGGATTATTGATGGTTTCAAAGGTATTAAAGAAACGTTGCCAGCCATCTTAATTGTAAGTATTACTTATACAGTATTACAGGCTGTAATTACATTATTTGTTGGACCTGAATTAGCAGATATTATTCCACCATTAGGTGCAATGTTAGCATTAGCTTTATTTTCTAAAAAATTCCAACCAAAACATATCTTTAGAATTAATAAAGAAGAAAAACCACAAGAAATTGACCAACATAAAGCAAAAGAAATTGTTTATGCATGGAGCCCGTTTTTCATTTTAACAGTATTTGTAATGATATGGAGTGCACCAAATTTCAAAGCACTGTTTGAGCCAGGTGGCGCATTAGAAGCGTTCGTCTTTAACATCACATTGCCGGGCACTTATAGTGAGATTGCAAATAAAGCAATTAGTCTTCCATTAAACATAATTGGTCAAACAGGTACAGCCATTCTTTTAGTAATAATTATTACTATTTTAATGTCTAAACGTGTTGGTTTTGCTGATGGTGGTCGACTATTTAAACTTTCATTTAAAGAACTTTGGTTACCAATTATCACAATATGTTTTATCTTAGTAATTTCAAAACTTATGACGTATGCAGGATTAAGTAATGTAATTGGTGAAGGTATTGCAAAAACAGGCGCTATATTCCCATTACTATCTCCAATTTTAGGTTGGATTGGTGTCTTTTTAACTGGATCAGTGACAAATAATAATACGTTGTTTGCGCCGATTCAAGCAGCTGTTGCAAATAATATAGGAGCAAGTGGCGCGTTACTCGTTTCTGCCAATACTGTTGGTGGTGTAGCAGCGAAACTTATATCTCCACAATCTATTGCAATCGCAACTGCATCTGTACAACAAGTTGGTAAAGAATCTCAATTGTTGAAAATGACATTACGCTATAGTATTGCGATGCTCGTCTTCATATGTATTTGGACATTTATCTTGAATTTCTTTATCTAGAAATAAATAATATTTAGCTGTCGACAGAGTTCAGACTTTGTTGACAGTTTTTTGTTTTACGTAGATAGATCTAATTTATATAAATCTATAATTATTTGCCTAAATCAAAGTTTTATCTTGTAGTCTTCGATGAAAGATTGACCCGAATCACGATAGATATTTAACTATAAAAAAGATGTTGGAGTATAAATTGATATGCTCCAACATCTTTTTTATTTTGAATTAAGCATATTTGAAAACTGTTGATAAACAGCCTCAGGTGCATAAGTAGCTACGGTCTTGAAACCATTTTCTATAAGGACTTGTTCTTTGAATTCTTGATTGATTAGCCTACGCAGTTTATTCGACAATTCAGTCACGTTCTTATGATCTATTAAATAACCATTCACGTTATTTTTAATAATAGAATCGGGCCCAGCGTTCCCACTAAAGCTTACTACAATATTACTTTGGTTCATGGCTTCTAAGATAACCATGCCGAAACCTTCGTTACGTGAAGGAACCACTGTAATTTCACTAATTGCTAATTGTTCATTTAATTGTTGCGTTGAACCTTGTAGTAAAACAATATCTGATAAGTCATATCGATCAATAAGTTGTTGTAATGCATCTCTTTCTTGTCCTTCTCCAAAGATGTGTACTTTATAGCCAAATTTTCTGACGATATGCTGAATGGGATTAATACTATCAATGAGTATGTCGAATCCTTTTTCATATTCTAAACGGCCAGCTGCAGTAATGACTTTTTCTTTTGTTTTATTAAGTCTAGGTTCATCTAAAATATTTGGAACAACATAAACAGGTGTTTGAATATAAGATTGATATTTAATTTTATCTACAGTAGTAAGTGTAGTCACTTTATCTAAAGCGGTATATGCATCAATGATTTCTTGTTGAAATGCTTCAGGATGGGCTTCAAAATTCATATGCTCCATGCCGATAGTTTCAATGTTGTTTTGTGCATATTTTGCAATCAATATATTAAAACTGGCTCTAGTCCCGATTAAAACGTCTGTATCAATTTTACGGATGGATTTAATCATCTTTTTCTCTATATAACGTGAAAACTGGTTTAAACCTGGTTCATTTTTTGAAAGTACTTTAGGTTTAGAAAATGAAGTGTATTTATTAATACGGTTAAAAAGTAAATTTTTGAAATTTTTAGGGTGCAACTGATAATTGATTAAAGGTTTTATAACGATAGAATCATGGAGTTCGAAATAAGGTTTTAAATCACCTTTAAATATAGAAATGATTTCGACTTTATGACCTTTTTTAGCCAGTGTATTAGCTAATTGTGAAATAGATTTTACAGTACCTCCCATGGCATAGATATTATGCATGAAAAAAGTGATTGATTTCATCGGAAAACCTCCAAATGTTTCTTAACTTAAATTAGAATTCATTATATCATGAAATGTATAATGTGTTTTTATTAGTAGTATCAAACTTATTTCAGTATTTAAAAAGCATTTTAACGTCTTTTTAGAAGATATAATAGATCTTTTAACTAACAGTTTGGTTAACACATATTAACAAAATTTGTGTAGAATTACTGAAAGCCCTTTTTTCATAGGGCGATTACGTATATAATTAGAGAAGTATAAAGATATATTTCGTTATTTTTACATTTTAATCAATAATAACGGCAAGGTTTTTTATTTTTTAGTTATAGAAAACGCTTCATCCACTTTTCTAAAAGGATAAAGATAACGTTTCTATAAACATATATAAAAGGGGGACTGTGTTTGTTATGAGCACAAAACATAGCAAAACAGATGTCATCTTAATCGGTGGCGGTATCATGAGTGCAACATTAGGAACTATATTAAAAGAACTCGCACCAGAGAAAGAGATTAAGATGTATGAAAGGTTATCTACGCCAGCAGAAGAAAGTTCTAATGGTTGGAACAATGCGGGTACGGGTCACTCTGCATTATGTGAGTTGAATTATACAAAAGAAAATAAAGATGGTTCAATAGATATAAATAAGGCTGTAAAAATTAATGAACAATACCAAGTTACTAAACAATTTTGGAATTACTTAGTTAAACAAGGTCAACTTACGCAACCTGAAGCATTTATTAAACCAGTACCTCACATGAGTTTTGTACAAGGCGTCCGTAACGTAGATTTCTTAAAAAGACGTGTAGACAGATTAAACAAAAATATTCTATTCAGTAATATGGAAATTACTGATAATAAAGATAAAATAGCTGATTGGGTACCATTGATGATGGAAGGTCGTACATCTCATGTACCAGTGGCAATGAGTTATGATAAAACTGGTACAGATGTTAACTTCGGTGCATTAACTAAAAAGTTATTTGAAAACTTAGAAGAAAAGCAAGTTGAATTAAATTATGAACATGAAGTACAAGATCTTAAACAACGTGAAGACGGTGTTTGGGAAATGAAAGTTAAAGATTTACAAACAGATATCGTGACATTTGTTGAAAGTGATTTCGTGTTCATCGGTGCTGGTGGTGCAAGTTTACAATTGCTACAAAAAACAGGTATTAAAGAATCCAAACATGTTGGTGGGTTCCCTGTAAGTGGTTTGTTCTTAGTATGTAAAGATGAATCAATTACAACGCAACATCTTGCTAAAGTATATGGAAAAGCTTCAGTAGGAGCACCACCAATGTCAGTACCACATTTAGACACACGTTACATAGATGGAAAACGTACAATATTATTTGGTCCATTTGCTGGATTTTCACCTAAATTCATGAAAACTGGTTCAAATATGGACTTAATTAAGTCTGTGAAACCAAACAACTTAATTACAATGCTGTCTGCAGGAATTAAAGAAATGAGTTTAACAAAATATTTAATTTCACAACTTACCCTTTCAAATGAAGAGCGTATGGAAGACTTACGTCAATTTGTTCCTAATGCTAAGAGTAAAGATTGGGAAATTGTTGTAGCTGGTCAACGTGTGCAAGTTATCAAAGATACAGAAAATGGTAAAGGAACATTGCAATTTGGTACCGAAGTTATAACTTCTGAAGACGGTTCATTGTCTGCATTGTTAGGTGCGTCGCCTGGTGCTTCTACAGCAGTAGATATCATGCTTGATATGCTTAAACGCTGCTATGGTGAAGAATTTAAACAATGGGAAGACAAAGTGAAAACAATGGTGCCTTCATATGGCATGAAACTATCAGATAATGAAGCACTTTATACGAAATTGAATGAAGAAATTACGAAAAATTTAAAAATAAATTAATATTGCTTTGGCATTGATATGATAATAAGCAATGAAAATAAGCGCACGGTTAATCTAGTATCATACTAGGCTAACCGTGCGCTTTTAATTTAACTTTTACGGATTTCGATAGAGAATGTAGTGCCCTTATTTTTTTCGCTTACTATGGATATCGTACCCCCATGTAGTTCAAAAATGGCCTTAGCAATAGCAAGGCCTAAGCCATTACTATTGTCATGATTACTTGCTTTATAAAAACGTTCGAACAAACGTGATTGTGTTTCTTCAGTCATACCCTGACCATCGTCTGTAATTGTACACTTAATAGAATCTAAATCCTGCTTAAGTATAATATCTATTGTGCCGCCTTGAACTGAATATTTAATGGCATTTGTAATGAGGTTTTGGAATGCTTGATGTAATAAGCGTTCGTTACCAACCATTTCAATATTTTCTAAATCTGACATGATGATTAAATCTTTTTCATTGGCAGAAAATTGTTCATGGCGAATAATTTGTTTTAAAAGTTGATTAAGTTCAATGTGATCTTTAAATTCAAGATGTGCACCATTATCAATTTCGGATAACAATAAAAGTTCTTTTGTTAATTCGCTAAGTTGTGTAGTGATTTGGTAAATATCATCAATATAGCGCTCACGTTCCTGATCGCTCTTAGCAAATTTGAGCTGATCAAGTAGATGATGAACATGTGTCAATGGTGTTTTGATTTCATGAGAAACGTTCTGAACGAAATGTTGTCTCATATCATCTAATTGTTTTAATGAAAGTCTCATCTTATCAAATCGATATTGTAACGTGCCTAATTCATCTTTACGCGTGATTTTAATTGCTGTATCAAAATTACCTTGCATAAGACGTTCTGTCGCGTTTTTCAATTGTTGAATGGGTTTAATTAATGTATAAGTTGAAGAAATAACTAGGATGATAGAGATAATAAGTAATAACGATATTAGTATCGCTAAGAATATTCTAAATTCACTAAATGTTTTACCAATATCAGGTCTCATGAAGACGGCATAGTTTTGACCTTCGGATTCAAAAGCAATACCTACTGTATTTTGAGTAGTATTTTCAAAAAAACCAGTAATAATAGGTGTGTAAGGTAAATTTTTAATACCATGATAATCTTTACCGTTTAATACACTTTGAACATCTTGTTGTGCTATATTATCTTTTCTGAATGCTTCACCATAGTATGTTCTTTTTCCATTTTCTGAAATAGTCATAATTTGGTAATTCATTTCACCTAAATGTTTGAAAAATGGTGGATGACTATCAATTTTTGATTCTTTTTGATATTCCATTGAATCTTTTAAAGTACGCATAATTTTTGCGTCATTATTTTCTTTCAAAAAATTATGATAAATAATATTTGTACATAAAAAACTGACTACTGCACTGAAGAGCATAACAACAATAGTATACACTGCAATGCGTGTATAGAGTGATTTAAACATGATCATCCACCTTATAACCCAATCCACGCACTGTATGAATTGTTACTGATGCTTCCAATTTTTCAAGCCTTTTTCTAAGGCGTTTAATGTGAACATCGACAGTGCGTTCATCACCTTCATAATCAAATCCCCATATTTTTTCTATTAAATCATCACGATTAAAAACTTGTCTTGGATGAGAAGCAAGGATAAATAGCAATTGGAATTCTTTATTAGGCAAATTCATTGTTTTAGAAGCTGTCTGTAATTCTAAATACGCTTGATTAAGCGTCAGGTTGCCAATAGTAATTTCACTATTAGCATTTATATTATAGCGCTTCAGCACAGCTTTAATTCTGAAAATGAGCTCTTTTACTTCGAAAGGTTTCGTGACATAGTCATCTGTGCCTGTTAAATAAGCTTGTTCTTTATCACTTAGCGCATCGCGCGCAGTTAACATGATAACTGGCATATCGTAATCTTCTTTTAAAATTTTACAGAGCTCAAAACCGCTCATGCCACCCATCATAATATCTACAATGGCAATGTCTACTAGATTTGATTCTAGATAGGACAGTGCGTCTTCAGCGCTTGATTGCGTAATTGTTTCTAATCCTTCACGACGAATATAATTAGAAACATACTCTAATATTTTTTTGTCATCATCGACAATAAGACAAGTTGTCATGGGCAATGTCTCCTTCTTCATTTTATTGTCATTATAAACGTTACTCATAGACTTCACAAATAACAAAAGTTTTTAAAAAATGAACATAAGTTCATATTGAGTTCACATAAGGAGGATAAACTCTAGATATAAGTTTTGGAGAAGGAGTGGAAATGATGAAATTAGCATGGCAGGAGATAAAATATTATAAATTCCGTTATATTTTAATTATGTTAATCATTTTATTACTAGGTATTATGGTTCTATTTATTAGCGGATTAGCACAGGGGTTAGCAAGAGAAAATATATCGATGTTAGACAATATGAAAACTGAAAAATATGTTTTACAGGACAATAAGCAACCACAAATTGAGAAATCAATTATCAAACCAGAACAACAAAAGAAAATAGAAGATATCACAAACCAAGAACCATTAAAATTAGCGTCACAAACATTAAAAATTGATAAAACCGAAGAAGATGTTGTGATGATTAATACAGTGAATAATGACAAGCCTGAATTGGCAGAAGGTAGTTATCCAACAAAAGATAATGAATTTGCAATTAATAGTAAGCTCACTGCAGAAGGTATAAACGTTGGTGACATGGTTGAAGTTAAAGATGGTAAAGAATTAAGAGTATCAAGTGTTATCAACGATACGATGCATTCACATAGCTCAGTCGTGATGATGAGTGATAGTGGCTTCGACAATTTGAACAAACAAGTGAGTACAGTTTATCCTGTTAAAGACTTAACAAGTAAACAACAAGATGAAATAAATAAAATCTCAGATGTCAAAGTATTTACACAAGATGATATTACAAGTGAAATACCAAGTTATCAAGCAGAGCAAGCGCCATTAAATATGATGATTGTAAGTTTATTCGTGATTTCAGCGATCGTACTTAGCGCATTCTTCTATGTTATGACGATTCAAAAAATACCAGAAATCGGTATCTTAAAAGCAATTGGCATCAAAACAAAACATTTATTAAGTGCATTATTAATTCAAATATTAATTACTACTATGATCGGTGTGTTAATTTCTGTAGGATTTGTGAGTGGTTTATCATTAATTATGCCCGTATCCATGCCATTCCATGTAACACTATCTAATCTATTATTAGTTGTAGGCGTATTTATTGTAGTGGCAATTATAGGTGCAGTATTATCGTTCATTAAACTGTTTAAAGTAGACCCTATTGAAGCAATTGGAGGTGGAGAATAATGAGTTTACAAGTAAAAGATATTAAAAAAACATTTGGTAAAGGTCCATCAGAAACGCCTGTATTAAAAGGAATAAACTTTGAAGTAAATGATGGAGAATTCGTAATATTAAATGGTGCATCAGGTTCAGGTAAGACAACATTACTTACTATTTTAGGTGGATTACTCTCACAAAATAGTGGTGACATTTTGTATAATGGTTCTCCATTATATGCAGGAGATAAAAAAGCATCAGAATTAAGATTGAATGAAATTGGATTTATATTCCAATCTTCACATTTAGTGCCTTATTTAAAAGTGAAAGCACAATTAACGACAATAGGTAAAGAAGCTGGGATGTCTAAAAATGATGCGAATCAAAGAGCGGAAATGTTATTAAAACAAATAGGATTAGAACACCGTTTAAATGTATTTCCACATATGTTATCTGGTGGGGAGAAACAACGTGTAGCGATTATGAGAGCATTGATGAACAATCCTAAAATTATACTTGCGGATGAACCTACAGCAAGTTTAGATGCAGAACGTGCAACTGAAGTTATTCACATGATTAAAAATCAAATACAAAGTAAAAAAATGATAGGTATAATGATTACCCATGACAAACGATTATTTCAGTATGCAGACAGAGTAATTGAATTAGATAATGGTGTAATAGTGAATTCATAACCCATAAAAGTCTAATTCCTTTTGAAGCGCTTGGGAGATAAAAATAATAAATAACCTTTTTAGAACGGGGAGAAGGGAATGGGACAGAAATTTATTTTTTTTCAATGAAATTTCGTTGTATGAGCCATCCCGACACAGCTGACTGTTAAATGGAATATAAGGGCCGAAGCGCTTTTTAAATTCAGTCAGCCACTGCCAATAAAAATAAGAGGCTGAGACATGTGATATGTCCCAGCCTCTTATTTTTTACGTTCTTATTCACCTTATGTTTAGTACTATTAATAAATACTTAATACTATGTCACGTTGATCTATTTGCTAAATTGATATTTTTAATCGATTTAAAGCTGGTTGTTTTTAACATTATATGTCTAAGAAGTAGGGATGTGCCACAATGCAAAAATACAAGCAAAAAATAATGTAGCAAAGTAAACTGTAAGCAATAACTTGTATTGATACATTAATGCTAAAAAGTCTCTAATTAAGGCAATTTCAAAAAAGTGATAAGGTGTATGACTTCCTACGCCTTTTAATTTAAGGTCTAACTTTTGGCCGAAGCGGACTGCACGCATAATATGAAATTGACTTGTGACACAGACAATCTTAGGTTTTGTATTGAATGACTGCTGTATTAGTGCTTTTGTAAATTTAATGTTTTCATATGTACTCGTAGATGCATCTTCCATTAAAATTTGAGCTGGGTTCACGCCACGATCAACTAAGTAACGAAACATGGCCAAAGCTTCAGATATAGGTTCATCCGGACCTTGTCCACCACTTACGATAAATTGGGTATCTGGTTGTTGATTATACAATTTTAATGCTCGATCTAATCTATTAGCTAACATAGGCGTGACATGTTCATTAAAAATACCCGCACCTAAGACGAGTATCGTATCAAACTTTGCTATATATTTCTGATTTAAATAACAAGAAGCGCAAGATACATAACAAATAAAAGTGAAAATCGCGCTAAAGGCAATCGCTGATAACCATAGGAATACAACATTAAATCCAAAAGGTAGCAAGCTAATGTATGCACAAGCAAGTGTGAAAACGATAATTTTAAAAGATAAGCGATAAAGTCGTTTTAAAAATAGCGCGCTCATACGATACTGCAGTATATGTTTGTGTTTTATATGTACTAATAAGAAACCAATAATCATTACAACAATGATGTCTATAGGGATTTGATGAGAACCAATACGTAAGATAATTACAATATAACCTAATATTACCTGGGAAATAAAAATATTAATATTTGCAAAATATTTAAAATTAAAATACATACTTAAGAAAATAAGTACTATCAGTAAACTACAAAGTAGTGCCAGAATATTCATGTTTCACCCCAGTGTTTTATAGTATATTAAATGTAGTTGAATCCATTAAAATATGCAAATGGATAAAGCGTTAGTATTAATATTAAGCAACATACAATATCCGTAAATGGAAGCATTGTATATTTTAACTTTTATAGACGTTAAAATATTGATACTATTAATATAACAAATTACAAAATGATATTACATACAGTGGAGATTAAAGAGGTGCAACCAATGGTGAAAAATTTAAGTAGTCATATAGAATTCATGGGAGAATTTATAGATGATGTAAATACATTATTAGCTAAATTATTAAAGGCATTAAGAGAAGAATACAATGTATCCAAAGAACAGGCAAACGTTATATTAATGCTTGAAAATGGAAAAGCGATGACTTTAACAGAAATTACAGAACGACAAGGTGTAAATAAAGCTGCCGTCAGCCGAAGAATAAAAAAATTAATTCAAGCTGAGGTTGTACAATGGGATAAATCTGAAGACACAGGAGATCAACGATTAAAATATATTAAATTAACTGAGAAGGGCAAACAGTTTAATAGAAAAAGTAAGTCTATTATAAATGACATAGTCAGTGATATACTGCATGATCTATCAGATGATGAAATTGAACAAGCGCGTTATGTATTAGAAATCATTGATCAAAGGTTGAAGAACTTTAATATTAAACATCATTCGTAACATTAATCAATATAAGTATGATAGGACATATTTAAAAATACATCGAGATTTAATTAGCTAAAGATGAGTCTTATTAAGTGGTTGTTAGCATCCAAGCTAGGGTGACTAGTAGTCTCTTTTAACTTATAAAACATTTAGATATTAATTTTGAAGGTACATTGTTATGAACAATAGACGATTCAGTAAAAGAACAAAGCATTAGACTAAATGCGTATATCAATTTTTAAGCAAGGCACATATAATAAATATTCTAGCTTTAAAATATACTATTAGTATACTTTGATTATGCATGAGTATAGTGATTAATGGAGTATTAATCTGCCATATAGTTTCATCCTATAATGTGTTAAAATAGCGGGATAGTGTAAAAAACAAGGGTAATCGTAAAGAGGTGATAAAATGCAAAAATGTCCGAAGTGTGGAGAAAACATAAGAAATGGGCAGAGAAGGTGTAGTCATTGCGGGTATCGTGCAAAGCAAGGCGATTCAGAAAAAATGACACGCTCTACAAAAACAAATAAAAACACAACCAATATTAACGTACGTAAAGTTATTCCTTGGGGTATTGCATTCTTTATCCTTATCTTACTTATCATTGTTTTTTTCTTGGTAAGAAACTTTAATTCACCTGAAGCGCAATCAGAGATTATAATAAATGCAGTAGATAATAACGATACGCAAAAACTTTCAACTCTTTTGAGTACTCAAAATAACAGTGTTGATGAAAATGAAGCTGATGCTTATATTAAATACATAAAAAATGAAGTTGGAATGGATAACTTTGTGAAAGATGTAAATAGTAAAATTGCGAAATTGAACCAAAATGATACTAAGAATTCAGATTTTGTCACAGCCAAAAATGGAGAAAAAGTTCTGAGAATCAGTAAAAATGGGACTCGCTATTTAATATTTGATAATATGAGCTTTACTGCACCAACTAAAGAAGCGATTGTAAAACCTAAACAAGAAACAATGTATAAATTTAAGGCAGATGATAAGCAAAAAACTGTAGTAGCTGAGAAAAATAAGCCAACTTCTTTAGGTAAATTTATTCCAGGTGATTATACACTTGAAGCTAAGAAAGAAATGTCGAACGGTCAATTCAATGGTCACCTCAAATTCAATTTTAATGACAGTAACAATGAATCAGTTGATGTTACTGAAGACTTTAACGAAGCATATATACAAGTTGAATTAAATGGTGCATCTGAAATAGATACAGATTCAGTTAAAGTTAAAATCAATGACAAAACTTATGATTATGCAAAAGCTAAAGAATTTGGCCCATATCCTAAAACAAAAGATATAACGGTATCTGCTGAAGGACAAGCTAAGAAGAAAACATTTAAATCAGCAGAAACAACAGTGAAAACAGATAACCTCAAAGATAAAACACAAGTCACTTTAAACTTTGATGATGATGAAATCGAGAAGTATGTTGAGAAAAAAGAAAAAGAAGAAAATAGTTTTAGAAATAAGGTGTCTCGTTTTTTCGATGATTACACTGCGGCAATGATTAGTGCACGCAGTCAAAGTGATTTTAATTTAGTATCATCCTATTTAAAGGAAGATAGTGAAAAATATAAGGATACTAAAAAAGACGTTAAATCTAATGAACTATTCTATCTTCAGCAACCACAGATTACTGATATTGTAAAAGAAGGTGATACATTCTATGTTACGGGTCAAACATTAAAAGAAGATGGCCAATATGGTGAAGTAGAATATCAACTTGAAGGTAATGACAAAGCGAATGATTTAAAAGTAGTGAAGTATTCAGAGCAAAGTTAAATATTTAAAAAATTAATGCAAAGCTTATTTTTTAGTCAACTTTGTGGGAGCGATGATAAGAAATCAAATTTCAAATTTTGATTTCTTATCATCGCTCCCTTTGTCTTTTACATATCAATTTAACTACATCTATTTAAAATTGTGTTAGCAAAGGCTATAATAATAGCAATGAATTTTTTCTTATAATGATATGAGATGAAGTGTTAATAAATAGCTAAAAATGCTAGGGCTTCAGCATTGAGGAGAATAGAAATGTCCAATTATCAAGAGCAACATAAGAATTCCTTACTGTTTGTTATTATCTTAGGCGCGTTAACTGCGATAGGCGCATTATCTATTGATATGTTCTTGCCAGGCTTGCCACAGATACAATCAGATTTCAATACAACAACATCTAATTCGCAACTAACTTTATCTTTATTTATGATTGGTTTAGCATTAGGTAATTTATTTGTAGGTCCGATATCAGATTCTATTGGACGAAAGACACCATTAATCGTAGCTATGGCGTTATTTACATTGGCAAGTATAGGTATTATTTTTGTGGATAATATTTGGTTGATGATCGCCTTAAGATTTGTACAAGGATTTTGTGGTGGAGCAGGGGCAGTGATTTCTAGAGCGATATCAAGTGATCTGTATACCGGAAAACAATTAACTAAATTTTTAGCGTTACTCATGTTAGTAAACGGTGTTGCACCAGTATTAGCACCGGCATTAGGCGGTGTCATTCTATCATTTTCTACGTGGCGTATGGTCTTTGTTATATTAACTATATTTGGTCTGCTAATGTTATTTGGAACGATATTTAATATTAAAGAGTCATTGTCAACTGAACAACGAGATAACCCCCATCTCGTTAGTATCTTCAAAGGTTTCAAACAGTTATTAGCTACACCTCGATTTGTATTACCTATGCTTATACAAGGTGTGACATTCGTTATATTGTTTAGTTATATTTCTGCATCTCCTTTTATTGCACAACGTATTTATGACATGTCTGCTCAGCAATTTAGCCTAATGTTTGCATCTGTAGGTATAAGTCTCATTGTTTCTAGTCAATTGACAGGTAAGTTAGTGGATTATATTGATAGACAAGTTCTTTTACGTGTATTAACAATCATTCAATTAGTGGGTGTTGTATGGATAAGCGTTATTTTATACATGCATCTATCTATCTGGCTATTGTTTATAGGTTTTATTGTTCTAGTGGCTCCTGTTACAGGAGTAGCGACATTAGGTTTCTCGATTGCAATGGATGAGAACACAGTCGGCAATGGTAGTGCATCTAGCTTATTAGGGTTAGTTCAATTCTTAATAGGTGGCCTTGTGTCACCACTAGTTGGCGTGATGGGGGAAGATAGTTATATCCCCTATGTCACGATTATATTAATAGTAGGATTATTGTTGATTATACTTCAAATAATAAATTATTATGTATTTAAACGTGTAGCTCCTAAATAGTGAAATTGGATAAAAAGAAAATGAGAAACGGCTGTTAGATTCCTTTGTGGATATCTAGCAGCCGTTTTTATTTTCTATATTATAAAAACATTGTAATACGAAAATGATTACAGTATTAACGCCCTAATTTAATGGCATTTGCAAGTAAAATTTGTGCCATTTCATTTGGTGATTCAATACAGTCTTCACGTACCCAGTAATAGATAATACCAAGTTGCCCACCGATAGCATACGTAACAAACTGTTTTTTATTTGTTACGGTCGTATAATCATCTAACAATTTTGTATAATTGAGTTTGGTTTCTTTAACGTAATCGCTAAATAAGTCACGATTTGGGTGTGTAACAAATATTGCGTGAAAGAAGCCATAATGACGATGGATATAGCACAAAATAATTTTAAAAAATTTATATAATTTCTCATAGTTGATTTCTGTGTGTTCAAAGCTATTGTATAAAACATCTAATAATTTTATATACTTTTTTAAGTGATAAGTTTGAATTGTAGATAAAAGGTCATATTTATCCACAAAATAGTCATAGAATGTCGTTCTATTGACCCCACTATAAGCGCAAATCATTTTAATAGTAATATGTTCAAATGGATGTTCTTCTAATAGGATAATCATATTTCGAATGATTTTATTTTTAGCTTTCTGTCTCATTTTATCTCCTTCAAAAAACATATAATTACTTACCCGACACATTTAGTAGAAGTGTCGGTGTTTTTTTATTTAGCATGACTCTATAATATATAAGGTGAATTTTAAAAGCAAATAGGAGGAAAGTGTAATGAAGAAAATGGTGTTAATTAATGTCATTACCATTGTAGTTCTTGTAATAATAGGAGTAGTTGGCTTCCACTTTTATAATCAAGCTACAGGATTCGTCAGTACAGATAATGCCAAAGTTGATGGTGAGCAAATTAAAGTTTCAGCTCCAGCAGCAGGCGAAATTAAATCTTTTGACGTTAAGAATAATGAGAAATTAAGTAAAGGCGATAAAGTTGCAGAGATTGCAACAAAAGGTGAAGACGGCCAATCACAAAAAATGGATATTAAAATGCCTCAAGACGGCACAATTGTAAAAATTGATGGTATGGAAGGTTCAATGGCGCAAGCTGGATCGCCAATTGCCTATGCTTATAATTTAGATGATTCATACATTACTGCAAATGTTGATGAAAAAGACATTGCAGATGTTGAAGAAGGTAAAGATGTAAATATAACACTAGACGCTGAAGACGCTGAACTTAAAGGTAAAGTAGAAGAGGTTGGTAAAGCAACAGCGTCAAGTTTTTCTATGATGCCTTCAACAAACAGTGATGGTAACTATACTAAAGTTTCTCAAGTAGTACCTGTAAAAATCTCACTAGATTCAAAACCATCTAATAATGTTGTTCCAGGAATGAACGCTGAAGTTAAAATCCATAAAAACTAAGGAGGGCTTGAAATGACAATGGCCTTCATTATTATTTACGTAGTCATAGCGCTCATTCTTGTCGGATTATTGAATTTATTTATAACGAAAAGAAATAAAAAGAAATCAATGCGACAAATGGAACATGTTAAGCATGAAAACAACACATCAAATGAAAATTATCAATCTAAATTTAATATAAGAAACAATGAAAAATCTAGCGAAACAACGAAACAATCTGCAATAACACATCATACAAGTGAAAACGTTACATCAGAATCTGATGTGCTTGATGATGAAAATGAAACTTTTAATACAGAAACCGAAGAAGTACAACAACAAACTGATTCAAATCATGAAACTATAAATCCAAATTCAGAAGAAGCCCAAGTCAATGAACAACTAAAAGCCAAACATAATTCATTTATGTTTGGTAAAGGTGCTACACAAGCCAAAGTTTTAGTAGCAATGATTTTTGGTATGTTTATTGCAATCTTAAATCAAACGTTATTGAATGTGGCTTTACCAGAAATCAATATTGATTTTAATATTTCTGCAAATACCGGACAGTGGTTAATGACAGGATTTATGTTGGTCAACGGTATTTTAATTCCTATCAGTGCGTTTTTATTTAATAAATATTCTTATCGGAAACTCTTTTTAGTTGCGATGGCATTATTTACATTAGGCTCTTTAGTCTGTGGTATATCAGGTTCGTTTGGAATGATGATGGTAGGACGCGTATTGCAAGCCATTGGAGCTGGTGTATTAATGCCGTTAGGTACAAATGTATTTATGACGATTTTCCCACCAGAAAAACGTGGAGCGGCAATGGGAACATTAGGTATAGCAATGATCTTAGCACCAGCGATTGGTCCAACATTATCTGGATATATCGTTGAAAATTACCAATGGAATGTTATGTTCTATGGTATGTTTATCATCGGACTGGTAGCATTAATTATTGGTTATATATGGTTTAGAGTATATCAAGTTACAACAAACCCTAAAGCAGATGTCCCAGGTATTATCTTTAGTACCATTGGTTTTGGTGCGCTATTGTATGGCTTCAGTGAAGCAGGGAATAATACATGGACTTCACCTATCGTGTTAATTTCATTAATACTAGGTGTTATCTTTATTATTGCCTTTGTTATTAGAGAACTTACAATGCGTGTACCGATGTTGAATATGGAAGTATTAAAATATTCTGGTTTCACATTAACAACTATAATCAATATGATTGTTACGATGAGTTTATACGGTGGTATGATTCTATTGCCTTTGTATTTACAAAACTTAAAAGGGTTTAGTCCTATGGATTCAGGGATACTATTATTACCTGGTGCATTAATTATGGGACTAATGGGTCCTATTGCAGGTAAATTATTAGATACAATTGGTATTAAACCGTTAGCCCTTATAGGCACAGGAATCATGACTTATGCAACTTGGGAATTGTCGAAACTGAATACGAATACAACGTATACTCACTTAATGATAGTTTATATGATTCGTTCATTTGGTATGAGTTTTATCATGATGCCGATTATGACTGCAGGCATGAATTCCTTGCCACAACGGTTGATTTCTCATGGTAATGCCTTATCAAATACATTAAGACAACTTGCAGGTTCTATAGGTACAGCGTTATTAGTGACTGTAATGTCAACACAAACAACTGAACATATCGCTGCTTATTCACAAGATTTGGATAAAACGAATCCATTTATTAAAGATCGTTTACAAGAAATGGCACAAACAATGGGCGGCGAACAATTAGCGACATCACAATTGTTAGAATTTGTTCAGAAAATTGCTTCCATTAACGGTGTGAATAGCGCGTTTTTAGTTGCGACAGGTTTAAGTGCACTTGCATTTATATTAAGTCTTTTCTTAAAAGGGAAAGAGCATTATTTATCAAAAGAAAATTAAAGTAACTATAAAATTTAAAAATGAGATATAAGTACCTATTCTCAAAATAGAAAGAACCAATCCATTGTCTAATGGATTGGTTCTTTCTATTTTAAAATTTAGTTGTGTTAGCTTAATGAATGAACAGTTATGCTTTCATTATTAAGCACGTATACGAGGTTTACGATTTCTGAAAAGCATACTAATAATAATCAATGCAATACTACATCCTAAAAGGATGAGCGCATTATGAATTGCATCAGCCTCAGTCAAAATATCAATAGGCTTAACGGAAACATAATATTGATTTATTGAATCAGCGATACGTCTAGCAATATTTTTAATTAAGTAAGAAAAACCAAATGTAATAACTAACATAATGGCAATAACAAACATATTGACAATTTTTAATGAAGTTCTATTAAAAATGATCGTAAAAATAGTTAAAACTAAACTAAAAATACAAGCAATAAAAAATACATAAAACACTAATATCAAACGATCGACACTTGTTTGTAAGTTGTCAATGTTTTCAACGTTGATATTTAAGTTAGAGAAGCTATTGATCGTTTCTTGAAAGTTTGTAAGTTGGTGGAAGTTAATTGTTTCTTTGACAAACACTAGATTGAAAATAGGTTCCTTAAACATACTATAGCCTGTAATAGCTACTAATATTAATACGAGAAGTTGGATAAGTATGTTTACCCAAGAAAGTTTCTTTTTACCGTATCGAGATCCTCTTTGCATAGGCTCGCTCGTTAGTGTGTGCTCAAAATCGGCAAACTGTTTGTTTTTTTCGGCCATAAGGTGCTCCTTTCGCTAAACTAATATTAGCATCTGCTTATTTTATGACTTTTGTTTTGTTATAATGCTAAATAACTGATACATTTTAATTATCGATATAATGTATTTAATATTCAATAGCATTTAAAATAGGGGTTTTATGTTACTTACATTATATTATATCTTCGTTTTTATGTCATTGTATTAATTTTACCATAACATTAATTTTAAATACTAAATTATATTAAAAAATTCTGATAAAATGCACATTAAATATAGAGATTGGGTTGATTATGAATGAAATCAAGACTGACAACAAAATTTATCAACAAGTATTTATTACCACATAGATCAATTTTATTTGAAGGTGAGCAAGATTTTGAACGTTTTTTAGACACAAGGTTAAAAATGAATGAAAAAAAGCATAAACAACCAGAACCATTAAATGTGAAATCCGATTTGGATAAGCAAACTATAGGGAACATGCAACTTTTCAGATTTTGTTTTAGGCATAGTCGCAAGAAAAAATACTATATATACATGGTGGCTACAATGTATTGCAACCCTCAGCATTTCATTGGAGATTAATGGATAAGCTTGCATTGAGTACATTACATGAAATTGTTATGCCAATTTATCCTAAAGCACCTGAGTATTATATTGATGACACATACAGTGCTATTTTTGAAGTGTATAATCAATTATTATCCGAAGTGAGTAGTGATGAAATCATCATTATGGGCGATGGGACAGGTGGTGCACTAGCATTAAGCTTTATGCAGCAATTGCAAGATAAGCAACAACCGTTGCCAAATAAGGTTTATTTACTATCTCCGCTTCTAGATGCGCATCTACAAAACGAAGCAATTACAGAAGATTTAGAAAAGAAAGATGTCATTCTAAATAAATATGGTATTCAAAAAATTATGCGTTATTGGTCAAAAGATTTATCACTAGATGAATCTAAAGTTTCACCTATCAATGGTAATTTAACTAATTTACCACCGATATTTATGTTTGGTGGTACTCGTGAGATTTATCAACCAGATATGAAAAAATTGGTTTATATTTTAGAAGAGCGTCAACAACCAATTCATTATTATGAATACAAAAACATGGTTCATGCGTTCGAACTATTGCCTATTAGAGAGTCTCATAAAGTTGTTAAACAAATCGTTAATACAATTGACGTATAATGAACGATAAAGTTATTTACTTTAAGTAAAAGCCAACTTATAAACTCAAAGTATAAATAGAAGAAAATAAGACAGTTCCAATTTGCACATAGATTGGAACTGTTTTATTGCGTTTAACTATTTATAAGTGTATTAATCGTATCGATAATTAGTTTTTGACCCATTAGATTATAATGAGTTGCTAAAAATAATTCGAATTCATCTTGAGGTTCAATCATTGAACCAAAGTTAGAAGCAGATGTTTCAAATTCTTCTGAAGTAATAAGCGCGTAATTATTATAATGTTCAATGAATATACGATCATCTGTATATGTTTTTAAAAGTGTATCAATCGCGTCGATTGCTTTCTTTTGACCTTGGAGATAGCTTATATCTAAACCACGCTTGATGAGTTTACTATCAGGGCCATTAATAACGAGACTTTTATTTTGATTGAGTTCACTAAGTTCAAATTTAGTATTATCGAATAAATCATATAGCTGTAATTGTACGACTTCTCTTATATTTTGTGACATGAATATACATCTCCTTACTGTGAAATGTTGATACGATGACCTAATTGTTTAGGCCAATCGATGCGTTCTTGATTATCATAATAACTTACAATTTGATCTAAAAAATGTTGAGGGAATGGGGCGGATTTTTTAGTTGCTCTGCTAATCCCTAACATCATAGCTTCATTTGTAGCTACAGTCGTCCCATCTTGTTTCTTCATTATTGAGAAGAAATGTACTCTTTTAACGTCGTAATTATATATATATACACTGATGTAGAATTGGTCATTTTCAATTAATTCCGATAAATAAGCAGTCTGTTCTTCAACAGTGAAGATTGTATAATTTAATGCTTTTCGTTCTTGAAGTGATAAACCATGCTGATAATTAAATTGGTTTATTGCATCACTAAAAACCATATTGTAGTTGGCATCATGTACGTGACCATTATGATCTATCATTTCTTTGGCAACAGTTTGTACTACTGTAAAAGGCTTTTTCATGTAAACAGCTCCTTGGTTGTTAAAAACAAAAGTAATAGTTAAATTTTAACATGTAAATGTATTTACTAAAGAAAAATAACTAAAACTTACTAAACCATACATACAGTGTATTTCATGGTAAAATAAAAGAAATGATTTGAGGAGGGAAATTATGAGTGTGACAATAAAATATCAGACTTCTAAAGAATCTTTATCCCAAGTTAATCACTTTAAAGAAATTCCTGAATCAGCTACTTTTATTTGGTGTGATTTTAATAATCCATCTGACGAAGAAAACGAGATGCTACAATCATACTTTAATTTTAATCAACTTGAAATCGATGATACAATAAATGGGACTCCAAGGGCTAAATATAAAATTTATAACACGTATCAGTATATAGCGTTTCATAGCGTTGATTCGCAATATACTGGAGACAAGGTTCTGAATCTGTACAATAAAGACAATATGTTAATTACATATCACCATAAACATTTTGAGGTATTACAAGAAGTAGAGCAATATATCTCAAGCCATTATGAATCGGATTTAGATGTTTCAGATGTGATACTTTATATTTTAGACAAAGTTGTAGATACTTATTTTGAATTAATTTATGATATCGAAAATAAAGTCTATGAGTTAGAAGATAGAGAAACACATGGTAGCTCAACTAAAGAAATAATGGATGATGTATTTAAAATACGTTCGAAAATCATAAAATTAAAGCGTATTATATATCCGATGAGAGAATTAGTAGATAATATGAAAGAAAGCAGTCAATTACTTGTAGATGACAAGAATCATATGTATATTCAACATATAGACGATCACATGATTAAACAAGAAAATATAATAAACTTATCACAAGAAATGACTGAAGAAATAAGGGATAATTATTCGTCATATTCATACTATAAGATGAATAGCATTATGCAAATACTTACTTTAGTATCTGTTGTATTCCTTCCTTTAACATTAATTACAGGTATATATGGAATGAATTTTTCAAATATGCCAGAACTTCAATGGCATTACGGTTATTACATTGTACTTGTAATCATGTTAGCAATTAGTATAGGTAGTATTTTTTATTTTAAAAAAGAGAAATGGTTTTAATATTATATTTGAAAATATAGGTAATGTTTTAAATAATAGAGTGAACATAATAAGGATTGAAAGTAGGGCATAAGATGAGTGATAATAAAAGAGAACAAAGAAAGAATGAGCACGTAGAAATTGCAATGGCACAACAAGATGCTACAATTTCAGATTTTGATGAAATAAGGTTTGTCCATCATTCAATTCCGAATATCGATGTGGATGATGTTAATATACAAAGTGAATTAAAGGACTTTACACTTAAGCAACCATTATATATTAATGCAATGACAGGTGGCAGTGAATGGACGAAAGAGATCAATGAGAAACTGGCGATCATTGCACGTGAAACTGGAATGGCAATGGCTGTGGGATCTACACATGCTGCTTTACGTAATAGTAAAATGATTTCATCATTTAGTATAGTAAGAGAAACAAATCCTGATGGTATTATATTCAGTAATGTTGGTGCAGATGTACCTGTAGATAAAGCAGTTGAATCAGTGAAATTACTTGATGCACAAGCTCTACAAGTTCATGTAAATGCACCTCAAGAACTTGTCATGCCAGAAGGGAATAGAACTTTCTCTACATGGATGGAAAATCTTGCGCAAATTGTAGCGCATGTGGATGTACCAGTGATTGTTAAAGAAGTTGGTTTTGGTATGAGCAAAGAAACAATTAAACAATTGCATGAGATTGGGATCCGATACGTTGATGTAAGTGGACGTGGCGGTACAAACTTTGTAGATATTGAAAATGAAAGACGTACATATAAAGATATGGATTATCTTGGTTTATGGGGGCAAACGACTGTTGAATCACTATTAGAAAGTACTGCACACCAACAAGATATGGATATATTAGCAAGTGGTGGTGTGAGAACGCCATTAGATGCAGTGAAATGTCTTGCATTAGGCGCTAGTGCTGTTGGTATGTCACGACCATTTTTAAACCAAGTCGAGCACCATGGTATTACAGAGGCAATTAATTATGCTGAACAATTCACAGATCACATGAAGAAAATTATGACAATGCTTGATACACCAACAATTAAAGATTTAAAACAATCACAAATGATCTTTAGCCCTAAGCTAGAATCATGGATAGAACAAAGAGGGTTAGATATTAGATAACAAAAAAGATGGCTGAGACATAAATACTTGTCTCAATCATCTTTTTATTTAACTGAAAATGTTTATATTTCAGTTTGATTCAAATGTCATTTTTACTTTAACCAAAGATGTTAATGAATGTTGTAACGATTGGTACACCAAGTAAATCTATTAAGAATGCTCCGACTATCGGAACGACAAGATAAGCTTTAGGTGAAGCACCGTGTTTTTTAGTAATAACATCTAAGTTAGCCATTGCGTTAGGTGTAGCACCTAAACCATGTCCGATGAAACCACCAATCATAACTGCGGCATCATAGTTTTTACCTAGTCCTCGGAAGACGACGAAGACTGAGAATAATACGATAAATGCGACTTGTACTAATACAATAACGATTAATGGAATCGCTAATTGATAAATTTCAGTAAGTTGAATACTCATTAAGGCAATAGATAAGAATAGGCTAAGAGAAACATCACTGATACTATCGACAATCTTCATATCAATAAGATTTAAATTATTATATTCTGATATATTACGTATAATAACTGCGACAAACATAGCACCCACATAAACAGGAACATTAATGTTTGTTATGTCCGAGAATGTATTACCTAAATAAGAACCAATGGCCATACAGATGGCTACAATTGAAAATTGTAATAGGAAAATTGTTGTCGGTGTCATGCGATTTCTTAAATATGCGTTAGATTTTACATTACTGTAATCTTTTGTTGTTTCTTCTGCGTGTTCTGGTTTTAAATTATATTTATTTATTAAAAATTTAACTACAGGACCACCAATTAATCCACCAGCAACAAGACCTAATGTTGCGGCTGCTAGAGCGGCTGTTAATGCTGAATCAATACCCATGTTTTGCACGGTTTGACCATATGCTGCAGCATTCCCGTGTCCACCTTCCATTGACATTGAACCAGCTGTTAGTCCAAGTAATGGTGGAATATTTAAAACTTTTGCTAAGGATACTCCAATAATGTTTTGGAATACGGCAAGAACCCCACAAAAGATAAAATATAATATTAACACTTTTCCGCCTAAGCGTAGTAGTTTTAATGATGCTCCTAGTCCAATTGTTGTAAAGAAAGCAAGCATAAAGAAGTTCTGAAAGAATTCAGAATCTAATTTTATTGTTATAATGTTCGTTGATTGTAAGATAGCAACAAGTACTGAGAATAACAAACCACCAATTACTGGTGCAGGAATACATAATCGCTTTAAGATGCCAATATGATTCACTATATATACCCCTAAAAGATATAAAACACATGCGAGTGCTAAAGTAGTAATAGCGTCTAGCTCTAGCATTTTCATTCCCCCTCATTTTACAAATAAATCTCTCCTAAGTTGTGATATGTAAATAATTTTTGTACTAAAGCAAGAAAGTGCTTACAAAAGTCCATGATATTTATTATACATTCTCGAATATGATAATGCTACAAAAAAATTAAATGCTAAGAAATATATAGTTTTTTGTGTAATTTAACACCGAATTTTATAATAGAACTTAATTTATATAGTATTAAAGTTAATTAAAGGAAGTAAAATTAAAATAATCAAGTATAATCAAATAGCTAAAAAAGACTAAATGACTATTATATAAAAGAAATGAAGTTTTATCCGATGACATTCTATCAGTTTTGATATACTATATATCATATGTAAATACTAGGTTATAAGGAGTAAGTATATGGGTGAATCATTAAGAAGTGAAAAACAATATGGTGCGTTAGCATTATTGCCGTTATTAATATTTTTAGTTTTATATATCGGTGTGGGGATTACATTTACGATTATGGGCAAAGAGGATGCTTTTGATCAATTGCCGCGACATGTCGCTATTTTTATAGGTATTGTCATAGCATGGACTTGTTATGATAGAAAAACGAAATTCACGAAAAAAGTTCAAATTTTTACTGAACATGCAGGGAACTCAGGCATTGTAAATCTTGGATTAATCTTGTTACTTGCAGGTGCTTTTTCAACGGTTACGTCTGAAATGGGTGGTAAAGAAGCTATGGTGAACATGGGACTTTCCGTCATTCCACCAAGTTTACTTATCCCAGGAATATTTATAATGAGTGGGTTTGCTGCGTTAACTTTAGGGACTTCAACAGGAGCGCAAGCAGCATTTATACCTGTTGGTGTAGCTGTAGCACAAGCAGCGGATTTAAGTGTTGCAGCAGCGGGTGCAGCGGTTATTGCAGGTGCTTACTTTGGTGATAATTTATCCATCATTTCTGATACAACGATTGCCGCAACGAATGGTGTAGGCGCTAAGATGAAAGATAAATTTAAAATGAATGTACTCATTGCTTTGCCTGCCGCGCTTATCACTGCAATTATATACGCCATTGTTGGTGGCACTGGTAATGTAGAAGGTGATTTAAGTTTCAACTTCATTAATATTTTGCCTTATATATTTGTATTAATAGCGGCTATTGCAGGTTTAGATGTGATTCTTGTGCTTATTCTTGGTATTGGGATGGCTGGACTACTAGGTTTGGTTCAAGGTCAAATGGGTATCTTCCAATTTACTAAAGCAATGGGCGACGGTATGGAAAGTATGTTCAACATTTTCCTTGTTGCATTCTTAGTATCTGGCCTTGTAGCATTGATTCGATACTATGGTGGTGTAGATTGGATCATTCAAGCTATGAAGAGAAAGGCTACAGGACGTAAAAGTGCTGAATATGTCATCAGTATGATGTCAGGTGTGCTATCTGCTGCACTTTCACATAATACGTTAGCGATTATTATTTCTGCACCAATTGCAAAAGAGATTGGTGATGAATATAAAGTGCCACCTAAACGGATGGCCAGCTTACTAGATATATTTGCTTGTAGTGCCTTAATGGTTCTACCCCATGATAGTGGGATGTTAATGGTAGAACAATATGGTGATGTCTCCTATTTAGAAGTATTAAAATATTCATTCTATCCAGTTATATTGGTTATTTGTACAATTATAACAATTCAATTTGGTTTATTAGATGGAAATAAAAAGTTAAAAAATAAATAGTTGATGAAAAACTTATGCTTGATATAGAAAAAAGAGCTTCCATTTTTGGAAGCTCTCAGAGTGTCGACAAAGTCTCTGACTTTGTCGACACTTTTTTGTGCATGCTTTCCGCGGGCACAGCCTCAGCCTGTAGTCTTCGGCTAGTGCTTTTCCCGCAGGAGTCGGTCCAAATTACTGCCATTTTTCAAACAAAAATAATATGTTTAAATTAAACAGTGGTGAGGTCTGTAATGTTGAATAAAGCAATCGATAAAAGAAATAGAAACGAACGTAGCGGAGTTTCCATCTTAGGAAGCTCTTTTTTCTATATTATTATATTGTATTAGAGCCACGTATAATCTGTATCTGTCATATCTGATTTACGCATCTTAGAGACATACGGATTGCCTTTTACAGTAAAACGTAGTGGTTTAAATGTCCAATCACCTTTATTTGGAATCCCAATACGTCCGCTTTCTTCAATAGCGCATGGGTACTTACGGTTTTTAGTGTCGATTGATAGGCGTCCTTCATTTAAGCGAGAACCATCTAAATGTCGAGGGATATTAAATGCTTTTGTCCACTTTCCAGGGCCATTAGTTAATTCAAACCCGCTTTTTCCTCTATTTAATTTCATGGTTTCAATACCTTCTTCAGGTTCTACAGCTCTAATTAATACACCTTCAGGAATGCCTTCATCTTTTGTGACAAAATTTATTAAAAGATGATTGTGCATAACGTGCGCATATATCGTTCCACCACGTTTATACAAAGATTCTACTTTGGGCGTTCTTTTTCCATTATAACCATGAGCAGCGCGGTCTTCTTTGCCAACATAGGCCTCAGTTTCTACAATGTATCCAGTGAATGTTTCGAGTTCATCCAGGAAAACCACTTTGACACCTAATAAATCTTTAGCAATAGCTATTGTATCTCGATGTAAAAAATCCATGAGTTGTTCCTCCGGTTTCTAGTTTTTAAAAAAATAAATATTTTTAAATGTTTTTTTTAGAATCAGTAAAATTGTATTACTACTTGCAAAATAGTTTGTTACACTAAACTAAATGAGATATTTAAAGAATTTACATATAATGTACCAAAGTTTAATGTAATTTAAAAATTATCTTTAACAAATGTATATGAAGGGGGAGTAATATGGAGCGGAAAATTGGTTTTCTTCAAGCGCTCAAATTATTTTGGACAAACTATGTTAATTTTAAAGGGCGCTCACGTCGTAGCGAATATTGGTACATGACGTTATGGCATTTGATTTTTATGATACCAGCGCTAATAATACTTATTATAGGTTTAATCATGCTTGTTTCAGGTGTTTCATCTTATTCCGGTGAAGTTACTATAATTGGGGGCATTTTAATAGTCATATCCTGTATATATATTGTTATATATGGATTAGCTACACTGATTCCTGGCTGGGCATTATTGGTGAGAAGATTTCATGATACTGGTAGAAAAATGGTGACTCCAGTGATTTATTTTGCTGTATTAATTGTTACTAATATTATTATTACATCAATAAATGCAATGGATCCTGAATATGCTAATATTTCTAGTATCATTACGCTATTGTTGATATATATCATTTATATGGTTTTAGGAATATATTGTTTAGTTATTTGTTGTTTGGATAGTGAAAGAAGAACAAATAAATATGGGACGAGCCATAAATACGGTAATCACATTCGTTCGAGTGCTCATGGTTATGAAGATATTTTTAATACAAAAGAAAATGGGCAACTTGGACAAACTCAAAAACAAGATGAATTAAAATATTGAAATTAAAACGCTGTTACCAACTTAGTTTAAGTGGAAACAGCGTTATTTTTTATTGCGTTCTATCATTTGCATAAGAAGTAACAAAGTTATATTTTTAATCGATTATAGTTACGGCAATGAGCTAAGATCATTAATAAAATAGAATCATGTCTAGCAAAGTTAAATTTAAAATGTAACTTTGCTTAATCTAATGGTATTATCAAAGTATATAATTATTAAAAAGAAAGGGGTCGGGACACAATGTCACTAAACATTGAACATGTAACCAAGAAGTATAAAGATTTTACAGCTGTTAATGATATTTCATTATCTTTAGAACAAGGTAAAATGTTAGGTTTTCTAGGCAGAAATGGCGCAGGAAAAACGACAACCTTCAGAATGATTTTAGGTCTAACGCCAATCACTGAAGGTAAAATTGCATATAATGACAAACCCATAGACAAGACTTCATACAACCACATTGGTTATTTACCAGAAGAGAGAGGATTACATCCTAAAATGAAAGTAGAAGATGAATTACGTTATTTAGCTACTTTAAAAGGAATGAAGTCCAAAGAAATTACAGAAGCTATAGACTATTGGTTAGATAGGTTTGGTATTAATGAAAATAGAGAAAAGAAAATTGAAGCACTATCCAAAGGGAATCAACAAAAAATTCAACTTTTAGCAAGTATGTTACATAAACCAGAATTACTCATTTTGGATGAACCATTCAGCGGCTTAGATCCAGTAAATGTAGAGTTATTAAAATCAGCGGTTAAAGATTTAAATAATGCTGGTACTACTATTATATATAGTTCTCATAGAATGGAACATGTAGAAGAGTTATGTGATAATGTCTGTATTCTAAATCGTGGAGAGCTTGTTGTTTCAGGGCCAATTGATGAAGTGAAAGCGAATCATGGTAAGAAAAGCGTCGTCATAGAAACAGAACATGAAATGTCAGAGATAGATAGCATTGATGGTGTATTAAATGTAGATAGAAGTAAAAGAGAAATTAAAGCAATGATTGAGACAGAAGCGGTTGCTGAGAAAATTTATGAAGTTGTAATACAGTATGGTTTCGTCAAAAGATTCCAAGTTGTAGAACCATCACTAAATGAAATCTTTATAGCAAAAGTAGGTGACGTCAATGGATAAATTCTTTGCAACTTTTTCCTTAACTTATAAAAATAAAGTTAAAACAAAGTCATTTGTTATATTCACAGCTATTGTGATTCTGTTAATGGTTGGAGCGGCGAATATTAATAAAATCATTGATTTATTTGACGATGGCCCTGATAAAGTAGGGGTTGTCTCATCGAATGATGAAATTTATAAAGTCATTAAATCACAAGGTGATCAGCTTGATGAAGGGGCAGACTTTAAGCAATTATCAGAAAAACAAGCAAAGTCACAGGTTAAAAACGAAAAATTAGATAAAGCATACGTTATTAAACTGAGTGAAGATCAAAAACTTTCAGGTAAAATATTGAGTAAAGATACTGTTTCAGAACAAGATAAGCAAAAATTAAAAGCAACATTATCAACTGTACAAACACAATTTGTTGCAGCGAATTTAAACTTATCACAAGATGAATTAAAACAATTGCAGTCTCAAAGTGAAGTGACTTCAGAAGTGCTTGCAGATAATGCCAACAATTCAAATTTAAATGAAGCTCAAAAAGGCTTTAATACAATGATTGTATATGCAGGCGTGATGCTCATATTCTTTATCGTTTTCAATTATGCGAGCCAAGTTGCAATGGAAATCGCAACTGAGAAAACATCACGAGTTATTGAAATGATTATTACGAGTGTGTCACCAGTGACGCATATACTTGCGAAGATGGCAGGTGTGGTTTCAGTAGCATTAACCCAAATCAGTATATTTATTGTGGCTGGCATTATATGTTTCTTAGTGTTTGATATTGGAGATATGTTAAAAGGGTTTGATATTGAACCAAACGAATTGACTGTGCAATTAATCGTCGTAGGTATCATATCAATGATTATTGGTATACTTTCATATATTATTTTAGCATCGATTTTGGGATCTATTACTGCGCGTATAGAAGATATTAATCAATCATTAATGCCAATGACATTAATTAGTATGATTGCTTTCTATATTTCCTTTTTCAGTATCATGAACACAGATACGTTATTAGTGAAAATCACGAGCTTTATACCATTACTTTCACCATTTGTAATGTTTGTTCGTGCATCCACGCCTGATGTTGCTATTTGGGAAATCGTATTAAGTATGGTTATATCTATTATCACTATTTTTATACTATTATGGGTTGCAGTGCGTAGTTATAAAGATACGATTTTGAGTTTTGATAAAGGCTTTATGAGCTCGGTAAAACGTATATTTAACAAAAAATAATAATTTAAAGTGCGCTATTAAAATAAATTACCATCACCATGTAATATGTGGAGGTAGTTTATTTTTTAATATTGATACGATTATTGTGTATAAAAAACGTATCTTTTTAGAGTAAATAGAAAGTTGTTTATATAAAATTACTATGTACTTATATAAATTAAGTAGTAGAATAAAGAGGAATTCAACAAAGTTATAATATTATACAATGAAAATTTGGCTATTATTTGTATAATAATAGAAAAAGTATAACAATTTTTATGATTGTTTGTTAAAATTGACGATTAGTATAGATAAACATTTGACTAAATTGTTACAATATAAGAGAGTAATAGAAGAAATAGGGAGTATTAAATATTACACAAGATTTGTGTTATTGCATCATAGTGACTTTGCAAGTTAATTTATGCTAGAGGGAAGCATAGTTAATCACATTGATGTTGTTACATTTAATCGTATTATGTGTGATAGGGTTTGTTTACTACAATTGAATTATTATTTTCAAAATAAATATTCAAATTAATTGGACTTGTAGTGAGAAAGTTTACATTGCCTAAACACAATGAAGATCCCCTTCTGAGTTGTGATTTACAGGCCACGTTTGTAAGTGATGTTTTTATTCATGATAAAACTTAATATTAACTTTTGAAAAAGTATTGGGTTTGAAAGGGAGTAATTGATGATGTTTGCAAAAGTAGAAAGCCAAAGTAATGGTATTGATTTAATTAAAATTGATAATGAAGAAACGAAAATTGTTTTTACAAATTATGGCGCACGTATTGTCTCATGGAAATACGATGATAATAACATTGTACTTGGAAATGTTGTAGAAGCAGATGAATTCTATGAGGAAAACCCATTTCATTTCGGGGCAACAATTGGTCGTTATGGTGGTAGAATTGCAAATGCTACTTTCGAATTAGATGGAAAAACGTATCAGCTTGACGCAAATAACGGTGAACATAACATACATGGTGGTCCAGAAGGTATTGGTACACGCTTTTTTGATTATGAAATTGAAGAGCAAGTAGGTCAAGTAAAAGTTATTTTTACAACAACTATAAAAAGTTCAGACGACCATTTTCCTGGTGATATTGACCTAGAAGTAATTCATACTTATGATGTTGACCATAAATGGACAATTGAATACAAAGCAACCGCTACAGAGAAAACGTTATTTAATCCGATGAATCATGTTTATTTTAATTTGAATAGAGATAATAATGTAATTGATAACCATAGTATTTCAAGTTCAAAATTAGATATGTATTTATTAGGCGAAGATAATATTGTTGAAAGCATGAAACCAATTGATTTAGTGGACACGTTTAACGAAAAAAACATACAATTTAAAGACATTTTTACGAGTGAACATCCAGTTGTGAAAGCACAAATGGAACGCTTTGGCGGCATCGATCATCCATTTGATATAGGTGGCAATGAAATGACCGTTGAAAATAAACGCTTTTTATTAACAGTGAATACTGACATGCCAAATGTTGTAATTTTCACATTTAATGATACTACAAGTTGGCAAAGTGACTTTAATATTTACAAGGCACATTCTGGTTTTACACTTGAGACGCAATGTATACCAAATGACATTAACTTAATGGGAGAAAAAGCCCCATCTATATTGGAAGCTAATCAACCATACTATTCAAAAACGTCATATAAAATTTTTGAAAAAGAGTTATAGAAACTAAATTGATATTATGCAAATAAGGCTAGGACATTACTTTATGTCTCAGCCTTATTTTTATATTGGCAGTAGTTAACTGAATTGGAAATGGGCTTATATTAAACTTTTAAAGACTTGCAATTCTTGTAGTCTATTTTCTAGACATCTTTGCCGAGAGCGAATCATAGACCGAAACCTTATGAGAAAAATTTATTTTTCTCTCCAGTTCCCATTTATATAGTTATTTCTCTGCGATGTTTTGTGCACGTTTTAAAAATTTTTGCAACTTTAAATGTCTCTCGTCAGTTAGATAGGGGTTCTTTAAAGCATCTGTTAAACGTCTTATATTTTTATTATCGTTATAATAGATGTCATTAAGTTCGAACACTGTAAGAGGCATATGCGTGTTTGAAGAATGTATTAATTCTAAATTTGCAGCGTCATTTACAAACCCTTCTTTGATAACTCTAAGATAAAACCCAGTCTTGCAAGAACGCGACATGCGCTTAACTAGATCTGGAATTTTATACTTTTCTTGAATTTTCCAGCATGGTTCTCTTATTTCAGATACTTCTACAATTGCTTCATCTAATTGGAATTGATCACCCAAATAAATGTCATTTTCATCTAAATCGACAGCAGTTAGATTCTCACCAAACATAGCATAGTCAGGTAATGTAGAAACATCATTTTTCCATAATTCATAGTTCTTCTTACTATAAAGGCATAGCGCTTTATCTGGTCCACCATGCCCTTTATATTCTTGCTCATCTTCAATGAACCCAGTCTTCGATAACCACATTTGATTTGTGATTCTCTTTTTGTTTAAGGCTGAGCGCATTGGTCTTTTCGTACTGTATGATAAATCTTGAATTTTACCTGTAGAAATTGCATCTAGCGTATAAATCATAATTCAGTACCTCCTGCAGTTTAGTGATTATCATTTTAAAACAAATTTAGGAATATGCAAGTGAACATATATTAGCGTGTTATATTTACGTTTTTTAGCTATGTATTTTTATAAATCTCATGTACAATAAAGGTAAAAGTACTGTGTGTAAAGGGGAAGCATTATGAATAAAAAACAGTTGAAATTAAGTACATTTGATGATGCATTAGACCAAATTAAAGATGGTATGATTGTGGGTATTGGTTCAGGTTCAACAATTGAACTACTCGTGCCAAAAATCGCAGAGAAATTAGAACAAGCACATATTGATATAACTGGAGTCTGTACTTCAAACAAAACGGCTTATATCGCTAAAGAATTAGGTATGCGTGTAGTCGATGTAAACGATGTAGATAAAATTGATATCGCAATTGATGGCGCTGATGAAGTAGACAACCAATTAAACCTTATAAAAGGTGGCGGTGGAGCACTATTTAGAGAGAAAGTAATTGATGCTATGGCAGATAGATTTATTGTTTTAATAGATGATAGTAAATGCGTAGATTATTTAGGCCAAACGTTTAAGCTTCCTGTAGAAGTAGATAAATTTAATTGGCTACTCGTATCTAAAAAGATTGAGTCATATGGTAAGGGTAATATTAAAGCAATACGCCGCGTTGTTGATGATGTGCCTTTTATTACAGATAATGGTAACTATATATTGGACTTAGAATTATACGAAAATATAGACGCTTACGAAATGCATGAGTATTTAATCCATCTTGTGGGCGTATTGGAAACTGGTTATTTCTTAGATGTTGCTGACCAAATTATTGTTGGTTCACCAGACGGTGTGAAAGTTCTTGATAAATAAATAATAAAAAAGTGATAAAGGTCCTAAAGGATTATTTATCACTTTTTTTATATAAAGATGGTAGTGATTTAGGCGACGCCTGACTCGTTAATAAAGTACTAGTTGAAGACTACGGGTTTCGCGGAAAATGTATACAAAAAATGCCGACAAAGCCAGAGACTTTGTCGACACTCTATGAGGAAATATTATATATACAATACTTCCTCGAGATTTAATAATGTAACGCATTGATGTAATTAACGACGGTGACCACGTTTACTTTTAAGATTAAAAGGAGAACGCGTGTGTTTATCATTTGAATCATTATCTACTGTTGCATCATTATGTGTTGCGTGTGTAGTGTTTGCTTCAGTTGATGATGTGTCTTCAACATGATTATCCTCAGTAATGGATGCTTTCGCATTACTTACTGCTGAAGATTTACGAGTAGTTGAATAACGCGCACTTGTTTTTAATGACTCATTATCGTTGTCATTTGAATCATGCTTTACTTTTTCAGTAGATGCTTCAACTGAACTATTAGTTAAATTGTTTGAGTCGTTATTGTCATTATCATTAGATTTTGTGTTGTCATCTTGTTCATTTATTTCATCACTATTATGATACATCGTGTTGTTTTCAGTGTTTGTCTTTTTTTGATTAACATCAGTAGTAAAATCTGTGTTGTTTTGTTCAGTTGCTTCATTAACAGGAGATGTTGTATCTTTATCATCGACTGTTGAAGCTGTCGTCTTTGTTGTGTCATCAGTGTGCGGCTGTTGATCTGAGTCATGTGTCGTTCGGTTGGCCACAGCAACACCACTTGCAACAGTCGTTGATTTTGAGCTGTCTGAAGTCGAAGTGTTTGTCTTGTTTTCATCTTGAACACTATCTTCATCAACATCATCATCGATTTGAGCATCGTTTTCAGATGTTTCGTTAACATGGTCAAGATAGTTGTTATCATCCACTTCATCCAAATTACGTTTTGTGAAGAAATAAAGAATCGCTCGAACGATAATGCTTAATAGAATGTAAACAGCGGCAACAGCAACTGTACTTAAAGCAATTACTTTCATTGGGAACACATCGCCTAATTCTTCGTTAAATAAGAAAACGAGTCCAAATGACATTGTCGCATGGAATATTGTCGCAATGTATATTGTACGTCCTTTTGTAGCACGGATAAGTTCACCAATAATCATTGAAAAAGCGAAAGAATAAAGGAAACTATATATCGCATAATCAAAGCTAAATGAAATATTAACATTCCATATTGAATACATAATCCCTACAATAATAGATGCGATAAATGTATTCATCTTAGTTTCAACAATATGTTGTAAATAAGAACGGAAACCAAACTCTACTAAGAAAGCCATGATAATTTGACCAATGATAATTGATATAATTGAAACAGATAAATCTTCTGTTTGTAGTAGTACAAAACTATCTGCATAAACATTGAAGCAAATCATAGCAATAATAAAAATAATTAATGGTATAACGAGTGCTAAAATGATACGTTCTATAACTTTTAAACTAATTGAAAACTTTAAACTACCGAGTTGCGTACCTCTGTGCTTAAAGACGAGTAAACATATAATAGCAGCAATAAATGGTGCTAAGCTACTTATGTCAAAAACAAAAGTTTTAAGTGAAATTGTACCTTGAAAATCTTTAAGTATAATAGGTGCTGCATAAGCAATAATGAAGAAAATAAATATCATCATTGCCCATTGAAAACCTGGTATACGTTTTGTATTCATTATGTAACCTCCAATAGGGTTCAGAAAAATCATTTATGCTTAATTATACATACTTCTTAGTGATAAATAAATTAAATTCAAATATTTATCATTGAAATGTAATACTTTTACAAAATCAAACGTGTAAACGCAACAATTTTTAATGTGAATTTCAAAATTAACTTTTAAACAAGTGGGTAAAGGTAATTATAAATATAATTGAATTGGCAAAAATGTAAGCGTATACTTTAAGTGTTGATATAGTTTCAAAAGGAGGAGAACTATGTATAAATTAGCACAACGTGATTTATGGACAGGAAGAATAGATAGTGAAACAGAGGAAACAGAATTCAGACATTTTCAAACGATACAATTTCGTAATATTGAAGATGAGTACGATGAACCACGTCACGGTGTAGGTATGCTAGGTTATGCGGTTGATAAGGGTGTTGAACTTAATAAAGGAAGAATCGGAGCTAAGTTAGGACCAGATGCAATCAAGAAGACTTTTGCTAATTTGCCAGTCTTAAGAACATGTTCAATTTATGATTATGGAAATGTTGAACATAATCACGAAACTTTAGAAGAAACCCAACAAGAATTTGCGCATTATGTTGCTTCATCGATACAAAGACATAACCAAACCTTTTTATTAGGTGGCGGACATGATATCGCTTATGCACAGTATTTGGGCACGCGTGAGGCGTTTCCTGATGCTTCTATTGGTGTCATCAATATTGATGCACACTTTGACACTAGAAAAGAATCTGGTTCTACTTCTGGTACGAGCTTTAGACAAATTTTAGAACAGGATGAAAACACTGATTATTTAGTATTAGGTATTCAACAAGGTGGTAACACGCAAGCACTATTTGATTACGCGAAAGAAAGAGACATCGGTTTTGTTTATTCTGATGAATTGTTACATCAAATTTCTCCTCCAATTAAGGATAAGATAGAACGTTTCGTACATGATCATGATGTGATTATGTTTACGATATGTATGGATGTTATTGATAGTGCATTTGCACCGGGTGTAAGTGCAAATGCTGTATTAGGTCTATCACCGCATGTTGTACTTGAATTGGCGAAACGTATTATTCCAAATGAGAAAGTTTCGACTGTTAGTATTGCTGAAACAAATCCAAAATATGATGTGGATAATCGAACTGCTAAATTATCTGCTAATTTTTTACATCATTTTATTCTTTAATATCCCAATAATCAATGCACTGATCTATAAAAGAAAGTACTCGCTCTGAGTGCTTTCTTTTTTTTAGATAGTTAATATAAATAGAACGGCCTAGTTTGGGACGCATTTCTAGTGCATCTAAATCTCGTGCATTAAATGATTGATAATATACGCGTGGAATAACAGCATATCCTAATCCTCTATGGACAAAATTCGTAGCCGCTTCAAAACGATCAACTTCCATAATGATATTTGGATGTATATTCATACGTGTAAAGTAATCATCAAGATGTTTACGCACTTGAGAGCCTTTTGTAGGTAAAAATAATGGCAATGATTTAATAGACGTTATTTTAGTATCTGGAAAAGCATTTTTAGGTGTAATAACGACATAGGATTCTTCGTATAAAGGAATAGATTTAATATCTTCGTGACTAATTTGTTCGTTGGTCAAAGCGAGATGATTTTCAAAATTGATGAGTTGTTCCAGTATTTTATTTTGGTCATGCACTTCAGATACAAGATAAGTCTGGTTAGGATTATATTTTAAATGGATAGAAAGCACTTGAGAAATCCATTGATTTGCTGATTCTAAAATAGATAGTTTGATTTTAGGCGCATGTCCCATATTGAGGTCATACATTTTTTCGATTGTTTGATGATAGTTCTGTATCAATTGTTGCGCGTAATTATAAAAATGAATTCCTTTTTCAGTGATTTTAACATCCTTAGTAGTTCTCATAAAAAGGTCATAACCTAAATTGGCTTCCATTTTTTTTATTGTAGTCGTTAATGACGGTTGACTAATATGTAAAAAGTTAGCAGCTTTAGTGAAACTATTATATTTCACAACGGCGACAAAATACTCTAATTGAATGATTTTCAATATAATTCCTCCGTGAATATGTATTTATCTTATAGTTTTAAACTATCAATAATTAGTTTATTTATATTGGTAGTATATATCATATCATATTATACTGAGAGATATAGCGGGAGGCGTACTTTCATGTTAGGGGCGTGAAGTACATGTGGAAATTTTTCATTTATAGCTTAATTGGCATTATATGTTTCTTTGTACCTATAACGATTAATGGTAAATCAACAATTCTGATTGATCATATTGTTCAATGGATTACATTTTTGGTGAATCCAATTTTACCTTATTATGTATTACTTTTAATCATTATAGGTGCATTACATCCATTTATTAATAAAAAATGGAACAAATCAAAAACTGATATTATCTTTAGCTTATTTAAAGTATTAGGCGTCTTCATTGCTTTCATGATTGTCTTTGATTTTGGACCAGGGTTTGTATTGAAAGAAAGTATTGGACCGTTTTTATACGATAAATTAGCGATACCACTAAGTGTGTTAATCCCAGTAGGTGCTATTTTATTAACATTTTTAGTAGGTTACGGATTATTAGAATTTATTGGCGTAATTATGAGACCAGTCATGAAACCTATTTTTAAAACGCCTGGTAAATCAGCAGTTGATGCGGTTGCCTCGTTTGTAGGTAGTTATTCAATTGGCTTATTAATTACAAATAAAGTCTATAAAAATGGTGGATATACACATAAAGAAGCAGTTATTGTTGCGACAGGTTTCTCAACTGTATCTGCTACTTTCATGATTATAGTAGCCAATACATTAGGTATTATTGAACATTGGAACCTTTATTTTTGGTTCACACTTGCAGTGACTTTTATAGTTACTGCCATCACCGTACAACTCCCACCTATAAGATTTGAGAAAAACACGACATATCAGAACCAACCATATAAAGAAGAAAAACGCAGAAATATGCCTTTATTAAAAGAATCTTGGTTAGAAGCTAAGTTAGCAGTTAAAAATGCTGACTCATTAATAGGAAACGTACGTGAAAATTTACGTGACGGCGTCGTAATGACAATTGCGATATTACCTTCTATTATGTCTATCGGCTTCTTAGGTTTAATTATTGCTGAATATACACCGATAATAGAATATGTATCTTATATTTTTTACCCATTTATAAGTATATTCCCAGTTCAGGATGTAGCAATATTAGCACAAGCTTCAACCATTTCAATTGTTGAGATGTTATTACCTGCTGCCATTGCACAAACTGCTGATTTAGCTACGAGATTTATAGTAGCAGTAATGAGTGTTTCGGCGATTATCTTTTTCTCAAGTGTGGTACCTGTGATTCTTTCAACTGAGATAAAAATTTCAGTTGGTAAATTGGTCTTGATATGGTTTGAAAGAGTAGTGCTTACATTACTAATCACGATACCATTCGCATTATGGCTATTTTAAGATTTATTAAACAAAGGTTAATTAATTAATTAAAATGAGGAGTGATTTTCATGAGAAAAATAGTAGCAAAAAAAGGTTTAGATATTGAATGTAAAGGTTGGGAACAAGAAGCAGTGCTTAGAATGTTGTATAACAACTTAGATCCAGAAGTAGCTGAACGTCCTGAAGATTTAGTTGTATATGGCGGTATTGGTAAAGCTGCTAGAAACTGGGAAGCATTTGAAGCGATAGAAGAGACGTTACGTTCATTAGAAGCGGATGAAACAATGTTAGTACAATCCGGAAAACCAGTTGCTGTATTTAAAACACATGAAGAAGCACCGCGTGTATTAATTTCAAATTCCGTACTTGTACCTGAGTGGGCAAATTGGGATCACTTTAACGAATTAGATAAAAAAGGGTTAATGATGTATGGACAAATGACAGCGGGTAGCTGGATATATATTGGTTCCCAAGGTATTGTTCAAGGTACTTATGAAACATTTGGTGAGCTTGCTAATCAACATTACGATGGCAAGTTAAATGGAACAGTAACTTTAACAGCTGGTCTAGGTGGCATGGGTGGTGCACAACCATTGGCTGTTACAATGAATGGCGGTGTTGTAATTGGTGTAGATGTTGATGAGACACGTATTGATAAACGTATAGAAACGCGTTATTGCGATGTGAAGACACATGACTTAAATGAGGCATTACGTTTAGCCGAAGAAGCACGACAAGAGGGCAAACCATTATCTATCGGACTTGTTGGTAATGCTGTAGACACACACAGAGCCATTTTAGATAAAGGATTTAAAATTGATGTTGTTACTGACCAGACAAGTGCACATGATCCATTGAACGGGTATATTCCACAAGGTTATTCCTTAGAGGAAGCAAAAGCACTACGTGATAAAGACCCTAAAGAATACGTTGCATTATCGCAAGATTCAATGAGAAAACACGTTGAGTTAATGATTGGATTCCAAAAAAATGGTGCAGTTGCTTTTGATTACGGGAATAACATTAGACAAGTTGCATATAATAATGGCTTAGAAAATGCTTTTGATTTCCCAGGATTTGTACCAGCGTATATTAGACCTTTATTCTGTGAAGGCAAAGGGCCATTCCGCTTTGCAGCTTTAAGTGGAGATCCTAAAGATATCGAACGTGCAGATGAAGAAATGAGAAAACTATTCCCAGATAATGAAAAGCTTATTCGCTGGTTAGATTTAGCTCAAGAAAAAATTGCATTCCAAGGATTACCTTCTCGTATAGCTTGGTTGGGCTTTGAAGAACGTGCCAAAATGGGCTTAGCCTTAAATCGTTTGGTTCGTGACGGAGAAATTTCTGCACCGGTCGTTATCGGGCGTGATCATCTTGATTCAGGATCTGTTGCGAGTCCAAACCGTGAGACAGAAGGTATGAAAGATGGTTCAGATGCTGTGGGAGACTGGGCAGTATTAAATGCTTTAATTAACACAGCGGCTGGTGGCTCGTGGATTTCGTTCCATCATGGCGGTGGTGTAGGTATGGGTTACTCATTACATGCTGGTATGGTCATTGTCGCTGATGGTTCAGAACGCGCAGATCGTCGCTTAGGACGTGTATTAACGACAGATCCGGGTATGGGTGTTGTAAGACATGCAGATGCAGGTTATGAATCAGCAATTAATGTTGCTAAAGAAAAAGGTGTAAAAATTCCAATGATTACGGGTAAAGGAGATATAAAATGAACGATTTAATTATTCAAAACATTAAAGAATTAATTTTACCAAAATCTACAGAGCGTCCTTTAAAAGGAAAAGATTTAGACGAATTAGAAATCATTGAAAATGGAACGGTTGTTGTTAAAGATTGCAAAGTGGTTTACTCGGGTGCCCATACAGATGAGTATGAGGCGAAGGAAACAATCGACGCTACAGGGAAAGTTGTATCACCATCACTTGTTGAAGCACATACTCATTTAGTGCATGGCGGTTCAAGAGAACATGAAATGTCGCTTAAAAGACAAGGCGTTTCATATTTAGAAATACTTGAGCAAGGTGGAGGTATTTTATCCACAGTAGAAGCTACACGAAATGCAACTGAAGAAGAGCTATTTAATAAAGCTGAAAAGAATTTGTTAACGATGATACAACATGGAGTCTTAGCTGTTGAAAGTAAGAGTGGTTATGGTTTAGATAAAGAAAGTGAACTCAAACAACTACGTGTATCCAAACGTTTAGCAGAAAAATATAACTTAGATATGAAACATACTTTCTTAGGTCCGCATGCAGTACCAAAAGACGCGAAATCTAATCAAGCTTTTTTACAAGAAATGATTGATTTACTACCTGAAGTTAAACAGTATGCTGATTTTGCAGATATCTTTTGCGAAACAGGCGTATTTACAGTAGAAGAATCTAGAAAATATATGCAAGCAGCAAAAGATTTAGGTTTTGATGTTAAAATCCATGCAGATGAAATTGATCCATTAGGTGGTCTAGAATTAGCAATTGATGAAGGTGCAATTTCTGCAGACCATTTAGTTGCGTCAAGTACAGAAGGTAAAGCGAAACTTAAAGATAGCGATACAGTAGCTGTATTACTACCAGGTACCACATTTTATTTAGGTAAGGAGCAATACGCAGATGCTAGAGGTATGTTAGATAATGGTGGAGCTATCGCAATTGCAACAGACTTTAATCCAGGGAGTTGTGTGACAAACAACTTACAACTTGTGATGTCGATTGCTGCGTTGAAATTAAAATTATCACCGAATGAGATTTGGAATGCTGTTACAGTGAATGCAGCGAAAGCAATTGATGTTGATGCTGGAACAATTAATAAAGGTGACAAAGCCAATATCGTCATTTGGGATGCACCAAACCATGAGTATATTCCGTATCATTATGGTATAAACCATGCTGAAAAAGTAATCAAAGATGGTCAAATACTTGTTGATAACCAAATTAAATTAAATAACTAATAATATTGAGTCTGGGGTATATACGTATGTCTCAGATTTAATTGTTATATTGTTGTGAATTGAGTGAACTTGAAAAGAGCTAATGTAAAGCTCTTTTTCAAGTTCACTCTTCTTTTTTAAGTGTAAATTAATTAAGTTTGAGTTGATTAAATATTTTGACAATTATGGTACCATGTTATTTAAAGCATACATGGGAGGTGACATCGAATGTGGGGCAAACTACTTATGTTAAACAATGGAGCGGGGATTTAAGTCAAAATATGCTCACAGGTATATTACTTGCCCTTGCATTACTTCCAGGCGCAATTGCATTCTCTTTCATCGCTGGCGTAAGTCCAACGATAGGCATGTTAAGTACTGGTTTGATGATGCTCGTGTTGAGCTTTACTGGCAATAGAACGTTGATGGTCTCAGCGCCAAGTAGTGGTGTGTCGCTAGTAGTTGCACCATTAATGGCAAGTCATGGTCTAAAAGCGCTTATTTTAGCTACATTGTTTATGGGCGTCATACAAATCATATTAGGATACTGTCACATAAATAAATTGTTAAACTTTGTACCTACGGGTGTTGTTATTGGTTTTATGAATGCATTAGGTTTATTATTGTTTACATCCCAATTAAAGCATATATTTAATATTTCAGCTTCGACATATGTGTTTGCAATAGCTTCAT
Organism: Staphylococcus sp. OJ82; assembly: GCF_000294465.1. Lineage (NCBI taxonomy): Bacteria > Bacillati > Bacillota > Bacilli > Caryophanales > Staphylococcaceae > Staphylococcus > Staphylococcus sp. OJ82. Next base: position 452,281 of record NZ_ALPU01000003.1, read on the forward strand.
TCTTTATTATTTGGCTTGCAGGGCAATATATCAAACTTATACCAGCACCTTTAATAGCAATTATTATATTGACGCTACTTGCGGGAGTGATTAAGCCAAACATTCAATATGTTTCTGATATGGCTTCAATACATATAAAAATGCCAATACCTTCCATACCAAATGAAATGAGTGATTTGAATATAGTGATGGTTGCATTACTTTATGGTGTAGCAATGGCTATCGTAGCCGTAATCCAAACGACGTTAACAGCACAAATGGTTGATGTTGTAACTTCGACAACTAGTGATAAGAATAAGGAATCTATTGGTCAAGGCATTGCAAACTTTATCGTTGGCTTGTTTGGAGGTTTTGGCGGTAGCGCACTTGTTGGACAATCGCGCTTTAACATAGCTATGGGTGCAAATTCGAGGGTGTCTACTTTCATCACAGGCAGTTTTTTATTGATTTGTTTATTTATATTTGGAGAAATTATCGGACGAATACCTATGGCAGTGTTAGCTACTGTGTTGATCACAATTTCACTTGGTACATTTGATAGACGAACGGTGCCATTCATTCGCAAAGCACCTTTGTTAAATAGTACTTTAATTATATCTACTGTATTGCTTATTTTAATTACGAATAACCTTGCATTAGGCGTCGTTGTTGTAACGATAAGTTATTACATGATTTTCCGTTTTATTAATAAGAAAGGACGTGACATATAATGCCACAATATGAAGATTACGTGAATTGGAGAAGAACTTTACATCAATACCCTGAACTTTCAGATGCTGAATATGAGACGACAAAAAGATTGAAACGAATATTAGAAGCGTATGATATTAAAATAATTGATTTACCATTAGAGACTGGTTTAGTTGCTGAAGTAGGACAAGGTGAAACATTCGTAGCTGTAAGAACAGACATTGATGCTTTGCCTATTCATGAGCAAGTGGTACATGAATTCACTTCAACAAATGAAGGCGTTATGCATGCATGTGGACATGATATACACATGGCCAGTATTTTAGCCGTAGCAACAAGACTTAAAGACATTGAAAGTCAATTAAAAGGGCGTGTCCGTATTATTTTTCAACCCGCAGAAGAACTGGGTTATGGTGCACTACATATCACTGAATCAGGAGCGATTGATGGTGCAAAAGCTGTGTTAGGCTATCACAATTATCCGTCGTTAGACGTGGGTGAATTTGCAGTGAAACCTGGTGTAATTACGTCATCTGTAGATCGTTTTGAATTTAAAATAAAAGGCACAGGCGCGCATGCTGCTAAACCAGAACAGGGTAATGATCCTGTCATCGTTCTAGGACAATTAATTAACAGTGTTCAATCGATTGTGAGTAGAAATCTATCTGCTTTTGATAGCGCAGTTGTAACTATAGGTGAAGTATCTAGTGGGAATACATGGAATGTCATCGCTAATCAAGCATATGTCCAAGGTACTGTAAGAAGCTTTGATGAAGATAAACGTGTTTATATTGAAGAACGACTTAGAGCAATTGGAAATGGGCTTGCAGAAGCGTTTGATGTCGAAATAGAAACACTATATCATCGTTTACCAGGCGCCGTTAAAAACGATGAGAAATTAACGGATGACGCTATCGAAGTAGCGAAACAAGTTGGATATAATGTAGAAGTTATGGATAAACCTTTAACAATTGGGGAAGACTTTTCTGGTTTTTCAAATAAATACCCAAGCGTCTTTGCATTTATTGGGTCGAATAGTGAATATGATTTACATCACCCTAAGTATGACCCAGATGAACGTATTCTAGAAAAAGTACCTGAGTATTTTGTTACATTTGTGCAAAAATTATTGAACGAAGTATAAGTTGCCAAACACTTTATATATGTATTAACTCCTATAAAATTTGGGTAATGTAAAGATATAATAATTATTTAAGGAGTGTTGTATTATGGCAGCCCAAGATCCGAGAACAAAATTTTCAAGTGAAGATTTTCCAAAACAAGAACAAGCGGTTCCTGGTTTACAAAAAGAATTAGAACCTAAACCAGATTGTGGGGAAACTTTATATATTGGTTATGGCAGATTAACAAATTATAAAATGTTGGTGACGGGTGGAGATTCTGCCATTGGAAGAGCAGCAGCTATAGCGTATGCAAAAGAAGGCGCAGATGTAGCGATAAATTATCTTCCTGAAGAACAAACAGACGCCGAAGAAGTACAAGAAGTGATTGAAGCAGCAGGTAGAAAAGCTGTTTTAATACCAGGAGATCTCCGAAATGAACAATTTAACTATGATTTAGTAGAGCAAGCTTATAATGCACTAGGTGGTTTAGACAATGTAACCCTTGTAGCAGGACATCAACAATACAGAGATGATTTAAAAAGTTTTGATACAGCTTCATTTACTCAAACATTTGAAACGAACGTTTATCCTATATTTTGGACAGTTCAAAAAGCACTAGATTATTTACAACCGGGTGCTACAATTACGACGACTTCATCAGTGCAAGGATATAATCCAAATCCAATTTTACATGATTATGCAGCCTCAAAAGCAGCAATCATTTCATTAACTAAAAGTTTATCTGAAGAAATTAGGTGCTAAAGGTATTCGTGTGAATTGTGTAGCACCTGGGCCGTTTTGGTCTCCTTTACAAATATCTGGTGGCCAGCCACAATCTAAAATACCTACATTTGGTCAAAAAGAAGTATTAGGTAGAGCAGGACAACCTGTTGAACTTTCAGGAGTGTATGTACATTTAGCTGCCGAAGAATCGAGTTATACGACTGGGCAAGTTTATGGTGTAACAGGCGGAACTCAGTTAGACTAATGATATCAAAAGTTAGAAATCTCTATGAGATTATCTAGCTTTTATTTTTTGAAAGGTATGATAATACAATATGAAACAATTTAAAGCAGATACACTTTCTAAAAAACAAAATTATAAATTACTGAGTGGGAGTATTATTCCAAGACCGATTGCATTTGTTACTTCTCAAGACAAGTCAGGTCATTTAAATGCAGCGCCATTCAGTTTCTTTAATATAGTGAATAGCGCACCGCCAATGATTATGATTTCTACTGTACGCTCAGAAGGTAAACGAAAAGACACGTCAGTCAATATTGAAGAAACCGAAGAATTTGTCGTTCATATTACTGATGAAACCATAGTTGAAGAAGTTAATAAAACAGCAGCACCAATAGAACGTACAAGTAATGAGCTAGAAAGAACAAATTTAACATATATTGATTCAGAACTTGTTTCTGTGCCAGGAATACAACAAGCAAAAATCCGTATGGAATGTAAATTAAACAGAATTATTCCATTAGGGGATCCACAAGAAGGTTCTGATTTAATTATTGGTGAAGTCGTTATGTTCCATATCGATGATGATGTATACTTTGAAGACAGTAAAATTGATACCCAAGCGTTAACAGCTATTTCTCGCTTAGCTGGCAATGACTATGCATCTTTAGGAGAAACATTTACGATTGTGCGACCTACTGAATAAGGGTGTTACACTTGTTGAAAATATCGTATGGTTGCAAAGTAATGTTGACAAACGTGCTTTAACGTATTAAGCTAAATCAGTATTTCACGAATTACAGTTAAAATATACTGTAATAAAACAATTTAATAACTTATCTAGAGAAGTGGAGGGACTGGCCCGTCGATGCTTCGGCAACATGATGATGCGTGTGCCAATTCCAGTAGCATAGATGTATGCTAGAAGATAAGAACGAAGACACAACGTTTACTCTTTTCTTCAATAGAAAAGAGTTTTTTTATTTTCAAAAAGAAACACAAAGAAATAGCGGGGAATAAATTTCACGCTTTTACCCTTATAGAAAGTTGGTTTTGTATGGAGAAGACAAAGAAAGGTAATGCTTGGGCATTGATTCCATTGCTCGTATTTGTAGGTTTATTTTTAGGTGTAGGTATTGGTACAGGAGATTTTTCAACAATGCCTTTAAATGTAGCTATTTTAGTAGCATCTATTGTAGCTTTGATTTTAAATAGAAAAGAAACGTTTCATAAAAAAGTGGAAGTCTTCACAAAAGGCGCGGGTCATTCAAATATTATTTTAATGATGCTCATCTTTATACTGGCTGGTGCCTTCTCTCAAACTACTGAAGACATGGGCGGCGTACAATCTACAGTTAATTTAGGACTGTCACTTATTCCAGAGAATTTAATTATCGTAGGCTTATTTATTATTTGTATGTTTGTTTCGCTTTCAATGGGTACATCTGTAGGTACAGTAGCAGCAATAGCACCTGTTGGATTTGGATTGAGTCAAGCAACAGACGTCTCAGCAGCTATTACAATGGCTACAGTTGTAGGTGGTGCAATGTTTGGCGATAATCTATCAATGATTTCAGATACAACAATCGCTGCCGTACGTACTCAAAAGACAAAAATGAGTGATAAATTTAAAGTGAATATTAAAATTGTGTTGCCAGGTGCTATATTTACGATTATAGCTTTGTGGTTTTTAACAAATGGAGCACAAATTGATGCAAGTAAAAGTTATGATTATAATATTATCAAAGTCTTACCTTATTTAATGGTACTAATATTAGCATTAATTGGTATTAATGTAATTATTGTACTTATCGGTGGTATCGCATTATCAGCAATAATCGGCCTTATAGATGGATCATTTGGTTGGACAGGCTTATTAGAGTCCATTTCAAAAGGTATTATTGGTATGGAAGATATTGCGATGATTGCCTTACTTATCGGAGGCCTCGTAGCGCTTATTCAACATAACGGCGGTATCACATGGTTACTTCACTTTGTTCGTAATAGAGTGAAATCGAAACGTGGCGCAGAATTAGGTATAGCTGGGTTAGTCAGTGCAGCGGATATTTCAACAGCGAATAATACGATATCGATACTGATGTCTGGCCCATTAGCAAAAGAAATTTCAGAAGAATATGATATAGATCCAAGAAAATCGGCAAGTATTTTGGATATGTTTGCGAGTTGTTTCCAAGGGCTCTTACCTTATAGCCCGCAGTTAATTGCAGCAGCAGGCGTGGCGTCTATATCCCCATTTGAGTTATTACCCTACTCTATTTATCCAATGATTTTGGGCGTTTGTGGTTTGGTTGCAATCTTCTTTAACTTACCAAGATTAAATAAGAAATAAGGGGTTAAAAGGGAAGGCGAATCAGTGCAGTGTTTGTATCTGATGAACCTCCCTTTTTATTATGCTTTGATATACAGTAAGTTTATAAAAAGTACTTAAATACATGTTTTTGCGAAAGTGACGTTTAAAATTTTGACGTTTACTGACTATTGACGATAAAATATAGAAGCTGAACGTTTTAAAATAAAGACTAGAACATTTTATGATTCATAGGATTATTGTTTAGAAGTCTTGTAGAATAGGTTAGAATAGAATTAAGAGTGAAAGTAGGTGAACAATCGTGGGTAAATATAATGTTGAAAATGAATACGTTGAGATACGACTTGAACGACTATTTAAAGTTGAACCAGAATTATTATATCAAGCATGGACAGATCAACGTTTTCTTAAACAATGGTTTATGACAACAGATAGAACAAATAAATCAATTCATATTAACGCTGAACAAAATGGAAGTTATGAAATTGTTGACGTTCGTAAAGGGAAAGAAAATGTAGTAAAAGGTTCTTTTATTACGTTAACGCCATATGAATATATCGTCATGACAATTGGTATGCCAGAGTTAAGTGATTCTGAAGATACCATTGAAATTGAAATATTCGAAAGAGAAGCGGGCATTGCTCAAATGATTTTTAATTATAAAGCTTTTGTGCCAAAAGAACGTAGATATACAATACTGGAATATAAGCAGAAGAAAAAAGAATATCATGATTCTACTGCGCATGGTTTCGAAATATTATTTGATAAATTACAAGTGGTATTAGAAGAATTTGAATCAGACCTTTAATATTTAATAAGATATTTTAAATATAAACTGTTAGCAAAGTTTTAGCTTTGCTGACAGTTTTTTTACGCTTTCCACCAAGTATAATATCTACTTTACAATAAATGTTTCATACTTACTTGTAGGGCACAAATCCTAGCTTGTAAATTTTACCTCGTATTGTACCTACAGATGTCCCATATGAAATCAAGTTAAGGTAAATTGAAATTACCCCAATCCATAAGTATATGCTAATGGATTAGGGTAAGGGTTTTTGAACATAGAGATGTGTAGTTATATTTCAAAAGTAAGCTCAGGATAAAGGAGGTGAATTATTACGATATAATTTCACCTTTTTCTATGCGCTCATTAAATTTCCGCAATAATGTTTCGAAAAATATGTGATAACTTATAAAGCTTGAATAATCTATACCGTCAGCAAGATAAAATGTGTTGCTAGAAACATAAATATTATAATTAGCTTTTTGAGCAAGTGTATTATCATTTAAAGTAGTAATGGAGAAAAAATATTTTTGACGTAACTGTAATAAGTTGGTGATATCTGATAATTGATGAGATTCACCAGAAAGAGAAATAATGAAGAAAATATCTGTAGGTGTAGTTCTATTAAGTACCATTTTAAATTCGTGTACATCATGTAATACAATAATATTTTTATGAATTGTTAACAAAATACGTTGCGCTTCTTGGGCTACATTCATTTGCGCGACACCTGTTCCATACAAATAGACGGTCTCTGCTTCGTTGATTTTATCAGTGACAAGATTATAATCGATACGTTCTAAATATGTAAAAGTATTTTCGACGTCTTGTTTGAATCCCTCGATAGAGTCGGAAGGGAGATTATGAGATTTTTCAGTTTCAAACTTTAAGTAAGATTTAAAGTCACTATAACCATCAAAACCTAATTTACGCGTAAAACGATGAATAGTTGCATTTGAAGCATGTGTAAATTCTGCTAAGTCTTGAATTTTCATGGTTTTACATTCTGTCGTATGTGTATTGATAAAATGAGCAATATGTAAGTCATTCTCATTTAATTTATTAAAGTTATTATTAACGCGTTCATCTAAAAACAATATGATAACCTCGCACTTCATGAAAATATTTTCAAGTTTTGGAAATATAATCTGATTATACAAAACTATTCGTAATGTAGTCAAACCATTGCTTATATGTAAGCGTTTCCTTTAGTATTGAGATAAGATTTGAAACAAACGTATCTAAAAATGATAAATTTACATATAAGTATTTGAATGTAAGTTATCTAAATTTAATAGTATTTGGGGGTATATTTCTATGAACGCAATTAAACGATTTGGGAGTGCGATGATAGTTCCAGTATTGATGTTTGCTTTCTTCGGTATTGTTTTAGGGTTTGCTACATTATTTAAAAATCCTGCAATAATGGGAAGTATTGCAGAAGATGGGACGACTTGGTTTAGAATATGGTCCGTAGTAGAATCTGGTGGTTGGGTAATATTCGATCACATGGAAATTGTATTTGCTGTCGGGTTGCCACTTTCTTTAGCTAAAAAAGCACCTGGTCATGCTGCACTAGCAGCGTTAATGGGTTATCTAATGTTTAATACATTTATTAACGCTATTCTCACGCAATGGCCACATACATTTGGAGCTAATTTGGAAAAAGGTGTCGAGAATGTTACTGGACTCAAAGCAATTGCTGGGATCGAAACGTTAGATACCAATATTTTAGGTGGTATCATAATTTCTAGCATTGTGACATGGATACATAATAGGTTCTATAGTAAGAAACTGCCTGAAATGTTAGGTGTGTTCCAAGGGTTAACATTTGTAGTAACGATTTCGTTTTTTGTTATGTTACCTATTGCATTAATAACATGTATTGTTTGGCCTACGATTCAAGGTGGCATTTCTTCATTACAAGGATTTATCATAGGATCAGGTTACATTGGAGTATGGCTATATCACTTCTTAGAAAGAGTGCTTATTCCAACTGGTTTACATCACTTTATTTATGCACCAATTGAAGTAGGCCCGGTAGTGGTAAACCACGGATTAAAAGCAGAATGGTTTGCGCATGTAAATGAATTTGCGACGAGTACAAAGCCATTGAAAGAACAATTTCCTTATGGATTTATGTTACAGGGTAATGGTAAAGTATTTGGTTCGATAGGTATTGCATTAGCAATGTATTCAACAACACCTAAAGAGAATAAGAAAAAAATTGCAGCGTTACTTATCCCAGCTACATTAACTGCTGTAGTTGTAGGTATTACAGAGCCATTAGAATTTACATTCTTATTTATTGCACCTTATTTATTTGTATTGCACGCATTATTAGCTGCAACAATGGATACACTTATGTATGGATTTGGCCTCGTAGGTAACTTTGGTGGCGGTCTATTAGACTTCTTTGCTACGAATTGGATACCTTTAGCACAAAATCATTGGTTAACATATGTAATTCAAATCATTATTGGTCTTGTATTTACAGCTATTTATTATTTCTTATTCAGATTCTTAATTTTAAAATTCAATATTCCACTTCCTGGTCGCAAGAAAGACGAAGAAGACGTGAAGTTGTATAGTAAAAATGATTATAAGAGTAAAAAAGGTAGTGATGACAAAGCAAACACAACATCTACTGGTAATGAATTCGAAGATAAAGCAAATTATTATTTAGAAGGCCTTGGCGGTAAAGAAAACATCAAGGACGTAACAAATTGTACGACACGCTTAAGATTAACAGTGAATGATATAGATAAAGTAGAAGATAGTGGTTATTTCACGCATAATCAAATGGCACACGGATTAGTTAAAAGTGGTAAAAATGTCCAAGTCGTTGTTGGTATGTCAGTACCACAAGTAAGAGAAGCTTTTGAAAACATCGTTAACGAAGAAGAGCAAGATTAAATAAATAATAAAAAATAAGCACAGCCCGTATGGAACGGTTCCATACGGGCTGTGTTTCATTATATAAACGAATTACGAAATCCTAGCTTTACTCATTAATCGTGGTTGGTATATTGCACCAAGTACATCAATGTTATGAGTAGCAACCATTTGGATGAGTTTCGCGAAAACTTTAGGAGAACAAGAAACATTTATTTTATCTCTATTGAAGGTATATGTAATATGCTCCGTTTGATTGATTAAGTTCAAAATATCAATAACTTTATCTTTGACAAAAGCGTCGTAAAGCCCATCGATAGTCAGTTCAAAACGTTTAGAAGATAACAATAAATGATCAAGATCTAATAACTTTTCAGAATGATTACTTTCTATAATTTGATAAATTAAATAATTATGAAAGCTAAGAAAACTAATAATATATGGTAACTGGTATTTTGGTAAGTTGACCTTTAATGCATACAAGCTATTTTCTTTGAAAATTGAAAACTTGAATGAGTTGCAAAAATTAATTTGCTTACATAATTTAGTTAAATTTTTTCGTGTGGCGCGTTTGTTAAGTCCACCTATATTTAACACAAAAGTTTCCGTTCTATCTAAAAACATATTATACCTCCATATCTATATAAAGTGTCATATGGATATTAATCATAATATTCTTTACACTTAAAATTATACAAGTTTTTATTTCTATTAAATTGTACCACTCTTTTAAAATGTTGGCACTAGGTCTTTAGAACGAAGTTAGAAATTATTTTTGAGTTTGATATTATTGTATTTACAAAAGTTAGAATATTTTGAAAATTCAGTTGTATAGGCGTTTAAAGTGTGATACATTTTTCTTTATTAATACATAGAGGAAGTGTTGAGAGATGTTATCAAAAGTGAGTCGATTTGCAACAAACACATTCTTGATATGGATGTTAATCGCTGCAATAATTGGATTTATTTTTCCAACTCAGTTAGCTACGTTAAGTGGTTGGGTACCATATTTACTTGGTATCGTAATGTTGGGTATGGGGTTAACCATTGACCCTAAAGATTTTAAAATTGTATTTCAATCGCCTAAGTGCGTAATAATTGGTGTGGTTTTACAATATACAATTATGCCTTTAGCAGCCTATTTAATTGCTAAATTATTTCAATTACCACCAGAAATTGCAATTGGTGTGATATTAGTTGGGTGTTGTCCAGGGGGAACATCAAGTAACGTTATGAGTTATTTAGCAAATGCAAATGTTGCGTTGTCTGTAGCTATTACAAGTGTCTCTACGTTACTTGCACCGTTCTTAACGCCAGCATTAATTTATTTATTCGCACATGAATGGTTACAAGTCTCATTTATCAGTATGTTTTGGTCAGTTGTGCAAGTGATACTTATCCCTATTGCGATTGGTTTTATATTACAAAAAGTATTTAAAAAATTCGCTGATAAGTCTGCAACTGCATTGCCAATCGTTTCTGTAATTGCTATTTCCCTCATACTCGCTTCAGTAGTAGGTGGGAGTAAATCACAAATACTAGAAACAGGATTGCTCATTTTTGCAGTAGTCATATTACATAACATTGTTGGTTATGTAGTTGGATATACATTAGCAAATATATTTAAACTGGAACGCGCTGATAAAAAAGCTGTTTCGATTGAAGTTGGAATGCAGAATTCAGGGTTAGCAGTAACATTGGCTACCGTACATTTTAGTCCTTTATCGGCAGTACCAGGAGCAGTATTTAGTTTGGTACACAATATTACCGGACCGATTTTAGCAAAATATTGGAATAAACGATAATACACTAGAAGTATATATAATAAGCTCACTTCAAATTTGGAGTGAGCTTTTAATTGGGATATTACCATTTTAAAACCGAAAATACATATTTCAAAATTAAAATATGATAAGCTAGCATTAATATAATTTAACAAAACAAGTGGACAGAGGAGGATATATGATGTATAGAGCAGTCGTATTCGATTTTGATGGCACGATTATTGATACAGAAAGACATCTATTTGAAATCATTAATAAACACTTAAAAAAACATAATTTAACTGAAATAACATTGGATTTTTATCGTCAATCTATTGGGGGAGCCGCAACGGATTTACATCATTATTTAGAAGGTCAATTAGGCAAAGAAAATAAGCATGAAATTTATGTTGAACACAATAACACGAGCGTTGATTTGCCAATCATTGATGCAATGAAACAGTTAATGGATTATTGCAAAAAATGTCATATACCAATGGCGATTGCGACGAGTAGCTATAGAGCTGATATCAAACCAGCATTTGAAAGTCTAGGATTAAGCAATTATATCGATATCGTTGTAGGTCGAGAAGATGTTGAAGCGGTTAAACCAAGCCCTGAACCATACCTCACTGCTGTTCAAAAACTTAATTACAATCCAGGAAATTGTTTAGCGATTGAAGACTCAGTTAATGGTGCAACTGCTGCAGTTGTAGCTGGTTTAGATGTTATCGTCAATACAAATACAATGACAGAAAAACAAGATTTTAGCGAAGTGGCATTTACTGGAAAAGATTTAACCGGTGAAGAAATCATTACGACATACTTTGAGAAAAATAGAGATTAATTAAATGAGTGGATATTTAATTTTATTTTTCTTGGGTGGACCGATTGTATTGGCGATAAGTAATTTACTATTAGGCCCAATTTTCAATAAAAAAATACCATTTAAAATACACTTTAGATCATTTATGGTAGGCACAGTGGTTTATTTGTTAGGGGCTAGTTTAATATATTATTTTGTACTTCAAGATAAATTGTAAATTTGTACCTGATATTAAATTTAAAAAAGGGGCTTCCATATGGAGGCCCCTTTTAGCACGCAAATAAAGCACTGTTGCGAAGTCAACTGTATTATATATGTGAGCTTATATTTAATATAAGTATTGTTAATTATAAAAGTTGGAAAATCAATGTTGCTACAACGAGGACGAGTAGTATTGAATCTATACCTACCATGATTGCAAAACGCGTATTTTTTTCACCAGTTTCTTTAGAAGCTTTTACTGCTTTTAAATTAGGAATCAAACTTACAATCAGTAAAATGATTACAATAACGCCTATAATCATACTCATGATCTGTCACCACCATTTTTATTTTTTTCTATATATTCCCAAACATAACCAGCGATGATACCAAGAATTAAACCGACAATAATACCAACTTTTATAGTAGATATTAAAGCACATATGATAATAGCTATTAACAATGCGATTGGAATCGTGATACCAAATTTATATTTTCGCTCTGGTGAATCAACAATAGAAAATAAGACATAATATAATATAGCAAATACTACAATTACAAGTAGACTTTTTAAAATTAATTGTCCAATTGAACTATCTGAACCAGAAACATAATTTAATAAGAAAAATAACACCCCAAAGATAAGAGAAACTGTAATTGTTTTTTTTAGTAAAATTTTATTCATGTTGAACTCCTTTGTAATAAAATCTAATGAAAATTATACCATAGAAAGTTTGAAATATAGAATGTCGCAAAATTAATGTAACCTTTCACCATCATATTGATGATGATCATTTAAATAGGCGTAAAACAATCCGATAATCAACCCCCCGCCAATATAGTTTCCAAAAGCAGCACCAAGTAAATTAATTAACGTAGGGATCACTGACATTAAATCACTTTGATAAACGAGTCCACCAGCAAATAATATAGAATTATAAACGACATGTTCATAACCCATAAAGGCGAATATGGATACGCCAAACATCATGACAAACATTTTAGCTAGAATGTCATCAATTTGCATGGCGATAACTAATGAAATATTGATAAAAAAATTAGCGAATATACCTTTGATTAAAATTGCTAAAAATCCTGCAGCATATAGCTTATGTTCAATTGCAACTTCAAGTTGAATGAACATCTCTGGAGACATAATATCTGAAAGTCGCGTGAGTGTGAAAAATATTAAGCCTCCAGCCATATTCCCAATGAAGCATAAGATGAAAATTTTTAAGACACGCATAGGACTAATAACACGATAATACAATCCAACAGTGAAATACATAAAATTACTTGTTAATAATTCTGAATTGGTGAATAGTATTAGTACTAGTGCGAAACTAAAGGCGATGGATGAAACTAAATTTGTCACACCAGGGGCCATATCGCCTCCGAGGCTAGCTTTAATTAACAACACGAATACAGTAATGATACCTAAGATAAACCCAGCCATCGTGGCACGTAATAGATAACGCTTTAAGTAAAAACTTTGAAGTACGTCCTTGGTTCTAATCGTTTCAACTACATGCTTAATCCACGCCTTACCATAGAAGACTTTATCCCATTTAATATTTTTCTCATTCAATTACTTATCCTCACTTTCGATAGGTTAGGACAAGTATACTATGCTAATTAATATTTGTGAATAAATTCACAATATCTACATAATAAATTTCATGATGATAGTTGAAAAATAAAAAATTGGAATTTGTAAAATTACTTTGCAATTTTTGACGAAATAAAATACAATTAATAACGGAAATGTAAGCCCTTACATAAATCGAAAATAATTATTCCAATTTTTAGAATTTATAGTATAATGGCGACATAATAAGTGTTTCATCTGTACTTACAATCGAAAGAGATGGGGTTTGAATTATGAACGAGAACAAAGAATTACATAGGGGGCTAGGTGCACGTCAAATGCGTATGATTGCACTTGGCGGGACAATTGGAGTAGGACTATTTATGGGCGCAACAAGCACTATAAAGTGGACAGGTCCTTCTGTTATATTTGCATATTTAATAGCAGGTATCTTTTTATTTCTAGTAATGAGAGCTATGGGGGAGATGGTTTATTTATATCCTACCACAGGTTCTTATGCTAACTTTGCAAGTGATTACATACATCCAGTGGCAGGCTATTTAACTGCTTGGAGTAATATATTCCAGTGGATTGTCGTCGGTATGAGTGAAGTGATAGCCGTCGGAGAATATATGAATTATTGGTTTCCGGATTTACCACAGTGGATTCCAGGTGTACTGGTAGTAATATTATTAGCCAGTGCTAATCTAGTGTCAGTTAAAGCTTTTGGTGAATTTGAATTCTGGTTTGCAATGATTAAAGTAGTAACAATTATCTTAATGATTATTGCAGGATTTGGATTAATCTTCTTCGGATTAGGTAATGGAGGAGAAGCACTTGGTTTATCTAATTTATGGGCACATGGTGGATTCATGCCTAACGGTTGGATTGGATTCTTCTTTGCACTGTCTATTGTTATAGGCTCTTACCAAGGTGTAGAATTAATCGGTATTACAGCCGGAGAGACAAAAGACCCTCAGAAAAATATTAAAAGTGCCGTTAATGGCGTCATTTGGCGTATATTGATTTTCTATATTGGTGCGATCTTTGTAATTGTAACAGTTTACCCTTGGGATCAATTAGGTAACATTGGTAGTCCATTTGTTGGAACATTTGCAAAAGTTGGTATTACGTTTGCAGCTGGCTTTATTAACTTTGTAGTATTAACTGCTGCTATGTCTGGATGTAACTCTGGAATATTCAGTGCGAGTCGTATGACATTTACATTATCTCAAAGAGGACAAATGCCTAAATTCTTTTCAAAAGTTATGAAAAATGGTGTTCCTGTGTGGACAGTAATAGCAATTTCTATTGGTATTTTAATTGGAGCATTACTAAATGTTATCTTACCTTTATTTATTGAAGGTGCTGAGAGCGTCTTTGTTTATGTATATAGTGCATCTATTTTACCAGGTATGGTACCGTGGTTTATGATTTTAATTAGTCATTTGAAATTTAGGAAACGTTCTCCTGAATTAGTAAAAGATCATCCCTTTAAAATGCCAGGCGGAGCATTTACAAACTACATTACAATGGCATTCTTTATTACAGTATTAATTGGAATGTTATTCAATAAAGAGACAGTTGTTTCTGTAGTAATTGGTATTGTATTCTTATCGTTTATGGCGATTTTCTATTTCTTAAAAGGCTATCATAAGTTAGATAAAGATAAACAAATTTAATATAGGTTGAATTAAATATAGGTTGGCTACTTTATGACTGAAATTACAAAGTTATAAAATAGCTAACCTTTTTATTATAAAAGGGTCTATCAAAATCATAGGTATAAAAGCATTTACACAACTAGTGTTTTACAGAAAATTTACATTATTAAAATATTGAGACAAAATTAGAGTATTACACTTAACATGTAAGCACAATAATACATATCAAAGGAGTTATTAATTTATGAAACTATTAAATAAGTTAGCAACTGTAACTGTAGCTAGTGCAATTGTTGTTGGATCTGCATTAGGAAATGTACAATCAACATATGCTTCTGGTGATGGAAAAGCATCAAATGACACACCTGATGTATCGTATATGGGAAATACTGAAAATCCTAAAAATGTAATATTTTTAGTAGGCGATGGCATGGGACCATCTTATAATTCAGCGTATCGTTATTTTGCAGATAATCCTGAAACAAAAGAAATGGAAAAAACTGCGTTCGATCAACATCTTGTCGGCAATCAACGTACAAATCCAGCTGACCCGAAAGAGAATGTAACTGACTCAGCAGCATCAGCTACTGCGTTTAGTTCTGGTCATAAAACATATAATGGGGCAATTGGTGTAGATGAAAATAAAGAAAATGTTAAAACAGTATTAGAACAAGCAAAAGAAAATGGTAAATCTACAGGCTTAGTTTCCACTGCTGAGATTACAGATGCAACACCTGCAGCCTATGCATCACACGTAGACTCACGCGATAAAAAAGATGAAATTGCACAACAATTTTACATTGATAAAATTAACGGCGAACATACAGTAGATGTCTTACTTGGCGGTGGTGCAAAATATTTCGGTGAAGAAAATGGCAACTTAGCAGATAAATTTAAAAAAGATGGCTATGACGTTGTAGATAATAAAACAGATTTACAAAAATCAACAAGTAAACAAGTATTAGGTTTGTTCGCTGATGGAAATATGCCATTACAAATAGACGCCCCTGATAAAAATCCTAAATTATTAGATATGACAGAAACTGCAGTTAATAAATTACAGCAAAATGATAAAGGGTTCTTCTTAATGGTGGAAGGTGCTTCGATTGATAAAGCAGGTCACCCAAATGATGTTACTGGTGTAATGTCAGAAATGGAAGGTTTTGAAAAATCATTTGATTATGCTATGAACTATGCTAAAGAACATAAAGATACACTTGTAGTGGCAACTGCAGATCACTCAACAGGTGGTTTATCAATTGCCAAAGGTGAAGATTACCTTTGGAACCCTCAAGTAATCCACGATATGAAACATTCAGGAACATATATGACTGAACAAATTGCCAAAGGCGAAGATGCTGAAAAAGTAATTAATGAAGGTTATGGATTTGATGTAGAGGCATCTCAAATTGATAAAATTAAAGATGAAGCTGAGAAGTTGAAAAAATTAAATGAAGATGATGATGCATATGAAGGGCAATTACAAGAATTACAAAACGCAATTCAAAAACCAATCAATGATAAATCGAATACAGGTTGGACTACAACAGGACACACAGGTGAAGACGTGAACACATATGCTTATGGCCCTGGTAGTGATAAATTCCAAGGAAATATAGATAATACAGATAATGCTAAAAACATTTTTGAATTCTTAAAAAGTGAAGCTAAATAAATAAAATATCAATACTTAGGATAACTTAAAATAAGGCACTAAAAACTACTATACGATTTACTAGTCTCTTATTTTAATTCACAAAAAAGCACCTATCAAGACAGCGTATTTTGCTGACGATAGGTGCTTTTTTATAGTTCAACTTAACATATAGATTAATGTTTGAATTGAATTTTAGATAAATGCTTACGATAATTATCTAAAGCCATTTTAGACTGTGTAATAGAGTCTAATGCACTTTGATAATTCAATGCGATATAGCGATAGTAAAGTATATCTACTGTAAAAAGTTGAGCAAATAATGATGTTGTTGCAGCCATACGTAGTTCGTTTTCATCCGTTTGACCATATATTAAAGTATGGTCTGAAACTTTTGCAACAGGATTATCATTAGAACTAGAAATTGTAATAATTGGAATGTTATAGTTTGTTGCGACTTTAGCCATGGATTGCATTTCACTATGATTACCTTGATTTGTTACAAAGATAATACAGTCATTTTCATCGTGTGTTGCTAATGTTGACATAAATAAATGTGTTTCTTGTAACAAACGGACATTGAGTCCAATGCGTGATAATTTTTGAAATAAATCAGTAACGATTACGAGTGAAGCACCATAACCAAATAGGAATATTGTATTTGAACGCTTCATTGTTTCACAAATACTGTCAATACTATATTCATCTATGTACGTTGATACATAGTTCATCGTGTCTGTTGCACGAGATAGCATTTTTGTTTTTAGCGTATCGACTGACTCATTATCCGCCAATTCAAGGTGATTATTATGGATTGCATCATCAGGTAAATAACGAGAAATGGCAATTTTTAATTCTTGGAAACCTTTATCTGTAATTTTTTTACTAAATCTAACGATGGATGCTGTGCTAGTATGGATCTCGTTAGATAAATCTTGTACTGACATATTGATGATTTTATGTGGTGAATTCAAAATAAAATCTGCAATCTTTTTCTCACTTTTAGTTAACTGAGCATAATTGCTGTCAATTTTGTAAAGTACGTTGGTCATAATTAATCACCTAAGCTATCAGATTCTCTCATAGTCTTCGTCGTACCTAAGAAATAGGTGAAGACGAAACCACCTGCGTACGCAGCGAGTAGTCCTGCAATATATCCTAAATACATATGATCTGAAATCAAAGGTAACAATGAGATTCCACTAGGTCCAATTGCAGTTGCCCCAATGTGACCAATACCTCCAACAACAGCGCCACCAATACCTCCACCAATACATGCAGTGAAGAATGGTTTGCCTAACGGTAAAGTGACACCATAAATTAAAGGTTCTCCGATGCCTAAAAATCCTACAGGTAGTGCACCTTTGAGTGTATTTCTTAATGTTGTATTTTTCCTACATCTTACCCATAAAGCTAAAGCAGCACCAACTTGACCAGCGCCTGCCATTGCAGCAATAGGAAGTAAATAAGTTGCACCCGTTTGATTAATCATTTCAATATGAATAGGCGTAAATATATGATGTAATCCTAACATAACTAGCGGTAGGAAAAAAGCACCGATGATAAAGCCACTAAAAACGCCACCGATACTGATTGTAGCATTGATGACAGATACTAAACCGTCAGAAACAAAGCCAGCTAATGGCATAAAGATAAATATAGTTAATAAACCGATGATAAATAACGTAATAGTTGGTGTGACAATAATATCTACTACATTAGGGACAATTTTATGTAATCGTTTTTCAACGATACTAAGAAGCCATACTGCAAAAATAACGCCAATAATACCACCTTGACCAGGTTGCAGTGGTTCGCCTGTAAATATATTAGTAATCGCATTTTCATCAGTTAATCCTGTGAGTAATGTGGTACCACCAATAACACCACCTAACCCCGGCGTTGCGCCGAATTCTTTGGCTGCATTAATACCTGTGAAGATAGCTAGATAAGCTAACATACCATCTTTAATTACATTGAACACTGTGACAAGTTGTGTAACCCAGTCACCTGAAATTTGGCCAGCAGCTAAAAGGTTACTTAATACTGCAGCAATACCACCAATTAATCCGGCACCAATAAAGGCTGGGATTAACGGAATAAAGATATTGGCAATTGTTTTTAATAATTTATTAAAGGCGCCACGCTTTTGTTTGCTTTGAATTGCTGTTTTATTTTCTTGTGCTTTTGCTTCAGCATCAGCTTTATAATTCGTTGAGTTATGAGGGATTGTTTCCCCTAGGCGTACACCGCTTAATTGAGATATATGATCCGCTACTTTATTAACAGTACCTGGACCAACTACCACTTGCACGCGTTCGTCTTTTACGACGCCCATAACACCTTGAGTTGCTTTTAATTTATCATAATCTACTTTGTTTTCATCGATCACTTTAATTCTGACACGGGTCATACAATTAATAACATTATCCATATTATCAAGGCCACCAACAGCGTCTATAATATGTTCAGCGAGTTTTTGTTCTTTAGTCATCCTATATACCTCCTTATTGCATCATAGTTATATGGTTCATGTGGCAACGTGACATTGCTATTTAAATCAGGATAAATTAATTTTTTATTGCTTGTTTAATAATATTGTCATTTTGACGTAATTTTGTTTCTGCTTCAGCTTTTGAAATATCACATAGGTACATAACGACTGCTTGTTTAAGGTTTTGGTCTGCGTCATTATAAAGCTTTTGAGCTTCTTTATATGGAATATCACAAATATCTTGAATAATACGCACTGAACGGTCAACTAATTTATGGTTTGTGGCTTTTACATCTACCATAAGATTGCCATAAACTTTTCCCACACCAACCATTGTGATTGTGGAAATCATATTAAGGATTAGTTTCTGTGCTGTTCCTGATTTTAATCTCGTAGATCCAGCTAATACTTCGGGACCGACATTAACTTCTACAGGGAATTCTGCTAGTTTGCTAATTTCTGTATCGACATTGCAAGAAATGGCAACTGTATGGGCACCTAACTCTGTAGCGTATTTTAAACCACCTTTGACGTAGGGCGTAGTTCCACTGGCCGCAATGCCAATAACTACATCGTTGTCTGTTAAATCAATGTGTTTTAAATCATCATGTGCTAGTGATTCACTATCTTCAGCACCTTCGACTGCGACTGTCATGGCAGGTTGTCCACCGGCTATTAATCCGATGAATTCATCAGGTGTTGTATTAAATGTAGGCACACATTCTGCTGCATCGAGTACGCCGAGTCTTCCACTCGTGCCTGCGCCCATATAGATAATGCGGCCACCTTTTTTAAATTGCTTCGTTGTAACTTCAATGACTTTAGCTAAGTCAGGCAATATTTGTTTTATCTGTTGAGGTACTTTTTGATCTTCTTCATTCATAGTCTCTAAAGCTTGTTGAATAGACATTTCGTCTAAGTGCATTGTAGCTTCATTTCTTGATTCAGTTATTAAATTACTCATTTTTACAGCTCCTTATTCTTGTACGTAAATTCAAATGTGTCATTAGGGCGCATGCATTGAATTAATGGTAAATCGGTCTTTTTAACTTCACCTACAACATTGATGTTATTATGCGGTGGTAAATCATTTTTAATAATTTGTAATTCACCTTGATAACGTCCGTTTAGTTTATTATCCACGGTTATGGCACCGAAATTTCGACCATTTGTTGAAAATGGTTGAATCTCTGTATCACAATAAAGACGAGCTTCTTGTGATCTAATAACGTGAGCTGGATTATCAGCACGTACCGTATGAGGTTTAAATAATATTGATGATACTTGGTCATCTAAAAGCATAATATTTAGGTTGAAATGTCTGTGGTGTAAAAAAGTAATGAGTTGTTGTGCAGCATGTGAATCAATGAGTGGATCTCCAATCATTACATGTTCTACTAAGTTATCTTTAAGTAACTGTGCACTTTGAATAGGGTGCTGATATCTTGTGGATTCAATTGTTGGCAAACCTTTATATAGAGGACCACGCAATGTTGAACCAGTGATGAAACCAAATATATCTGCTTGTGCGTTATATTTTAAAATCAAATTGTTTTGTGACGCTACGAATTGCGGCTCCAAACCGGTATCAGGTCTTGGATAATAATTGTGGCAATAACAAAGATAAGTAAAATCTTTAAGTTCATGATAAAGCTGTTGCAATAATTGCTCTGAGATGATGCTAGCATTGATACAACATTTGAATCCGTTACTGATAATATCGTTGACGACATTTAAAGAAGTACTATGATCGATACGAATCATAAATTCTGCTGTCTCATATTGATGTAAGAATTGATAGAAATTGTGATCCAGCAACAAAGGATTGATATCAATCATATATGTAAGCTGATCATTAGATAAATAATCTAAAAGTTCTCCCAAATAGCGATATTTAGTACTTTCGTTTTCTTCAGGAATTTGTACAGACGTAAAAATGGTGCTGTAGCCTGAAGTAATCATCCGTTTGATATATGGTTTGTCGATGGGCTGTCCAAGATATATAGAAAATCCATGCATTGCTATCACTCCTTATATTGCTGTAATCGTTTTCATTGTACAACACATGAAAAACTATTACAATTTTAATTTATAAAAATCTTCAGAGTGTAATATTGTTACAAAAGAGGGGTTAATAATTGGTGGATACGAAATAAACGTTGCTGAATATCACTTATATATTTCGTTGTATTACCTATAGTTAGTTCATCTATAGGCTGTTCAATTTGTTCAGAAAGAAATTGAAAGTAATTGTAGTGAATAAGAGAAGTATGATGCTTTGAGACGCTTTTTAGAGCGGCGTATTCTTTATCGATATAATCATGAATGTTTTGTTTGTAGTCGTTTTTCTTTTTATGATTGGTGACGATTGCAAATTTATATATTTCTAGTAAGTTCAATAATTTACTGATGTGTTGTTCTAAATGATGGAATTCTAAGTTATACATAAAGACTTCCTTTCATAAATGTGATGAGGCTGTTTAATTTAAATTGAAAATATTTCATTGTGCTTAGGGTGAATTTAAATAATCAACATACAATATTGAATAGAATAGGAAGGTAATTATAAACTTGTGAAAAGGAGAGAGAAATTTTGAGAAACGACTTTAGGAATTAATAAACTATTTGCTTATCGAAAAAATATAAGTAATTAAAAATCCAACTGAGACAATTAGGACTCAGTTGGATTTAAAAATTGTTGATAATTATTTATAGTAATGTCTTGAGTCTTGATTGTCTTTTCAAATGAATATGAGATATCGTGTATATCAATAATAGGAATCTCATTTGTTTTACCCAAACCAATTTCAAAGACGACTGCTTTCCACAAACCTTTTTCACATAATAATCCAATAAAAATAACATTTTCAGTGCCTATATTTGTACCGTTATTGTATTCCATTGCCATAACATTTCTTTCAGTACAATAAATGAGGACTTCAGAAAATATAGGTGGTAAATTTGTATGTTGTCGGTGATCAAATTTAATATAACGGTCTAGCTTTTTCAAAGCGCGTCGCATTTTTGTATAAGGTAAATTCAAACATTTTTTAATAATTGCATTAACTTCTTCTTTATAAGGTAACGTAGTGTAAGACTGACTTTCATTAAGCACTAAGAACAAAGCGGATAGTTGATTCTCAGTCAGCTCAATCTCATAACTATTTGGTGTTTCTTGAAGTTGGTAGCCACCTAGTTTACCGTGCTTTGCTAAAATTTTCACACCTTGATCTTCTAAATCTTGAATATCTCTTAAAATCGTTCGTTTTGACACGTCTAAGTTTTTTGCTAACTCTGAAGCGGTAATTTGTCTATTCTCTTGAATAGCTAGAACAAGTTTATTTTGTCTCTCGCGTTTATTCATTAGAAAGTCACCTCCCAAATGATTACATATTACATTTATTATATCATAAAAGTGACAATGACGACATTTAGAAAAACTTTTTTTTAAAAAAATAAAGAAAACGCTTACATTAGTTAAAAACTTATGTTAATATGTAATTAGTAACAAGGGGGTAGCGAGTAGATGACAAAGGGGTAGGCTATTACATATAGTTTTGTTAACATCTAATTCGTTCACGTTACTAATCAAACATCTTCAATATTTATTACTTACTTTCCTTTCTATTTAACCGACTAGCTACGCTGGTCGGTTTTATTTTTATGTCATAGCAACAATATGTGTGCCAAAATGTTTTAGTGGTTATGATATATCATATATTTCATTAATATTTCTATGATAAAATATAATAAATTAAAGATAGTTCATACTTAATAAGGAACATAATAATTTATAAATTTAAAGAGGTGCCTATACATGGAAAAAGAACAATTAATTTATATCGATGATGCCGTGAGGTCTTGGCTTGAAACATTGGATAAAATCATCCCGAAGTTAATCGAGGATATGGTTACAAGTACGAAACAAAATAGGTTTGATTTAGTGACAAATGTTGATAAATCAATACAACATAACTTCGAACAATTTTTAAAGCAAAATTTTCCAGAACATCAGTTGTTCGCTGAAGAAAAGTCGAATGAAGAAGTGCATCCTAAAGAAGGACATGTATGGGTTATGGATCCCATTGATGGAACGACAAATTTAGTTAAACAACAAGAAGATTACTGTATTATTCTAGGCTATTTTATTGATGGTGAACCAATGCTGTCATATATTTATGATTATCCACATGGCCAACTGTACAAAGCAGCTAAAGGGTATGGTGCATATGTGAATGGTAAGCGACTAGAAAAACCCGAAAGTATTGATTTACAAGATGCGATTATTTCATTTAATACATTAGTTATGAATGATGAGACCATTCATGGACTAAATGATGCTTCATTTAGTCATCGTTTTATCGGTTCTTGTGGTTTAGATTCAATCCGTGTAATCAAAGGACAATTTGGAGCGCATGTTAACACAAATCCAAAACCTTGGGATATCGCAGCGCAATTCTTGTTTGCCAGTGAACTGGGACTTAAAATGACGACATTAGATAATATGGAACTAGACTTTTCTAAAGCAGGTCCATTTATTATTAGTAACAATGCTTGTCATGAAGAAGTATTAGGTATACTAAATTCTGGAGATGGATACAAAATACAATAAGAAATCACTGTATTAAATATTTATTATATAAATGATAGGTCTAAAGCACTATGTCAAATCCAAGTTATTAATATATAATGTATTACTAAATGAGAGAAAATTGAATACAGAAACGGAGAATGATAAGAGTGAATCGTTCTAAAAAAAATAAAAAAATGGGCTTACCAACAAAATTAATATTGTGGTTCTTTGGTATATTAGTTTTATTAGCGTTACTAGCAGTTATTTATTTAGGATTTAAAATATTTTCTGTTGGAGGATCAATTCATAATCCTTTAGACAGAGATAAATCTTCATTAAGAGATAAAGACGTCAATTTAGATGATGGTGATCCATTTACGGTTGCTTTGTTTGGTGTGGATTCTGATGCCAAAAGAGATGCTGAAGGTGGCGGTCAACGTAGTGATACAGTAATGGTATTATCGATTAATCCACAGAAAAAAACGACAGAAATTGTCAGCATTCCACGAGATACACAAGCGGAAATCGTAGGTAAAGGTACTACTGAAAAAATCAACCATGCATATGCTTATGGTGGACCTGATATGGCAGTGAAATCAGTAGAGAATTTATTAAATGTACCTATTGATCACTACGCAACAATAGATATGGACGGTATGCAAGATATGATAGATACTGTCGGTGGTATCAATGTAACGAGTAACGCGTCATTCTCATATGATGGTTATCAGTTTAGTGAAGGCGTTCAATCCCATATGGATGGAGAAGAAGCGATGGCATTTATTAGAAGTCGTAAAGAAGAGGGCGCTGGCGGAGACTTTGGTCGTCAAGAACGTCAACAACTTGTTATCCAAGGCTTAGCTAATAAACTTACAAGTATCAGTTCAGTTACACATTTTAATTCATTAATGAATCATGTTGAAGATAATGTGAAAACGGACCTTACAGTTGGAGAATTAAACAAAATAAGAAGTAATTATAATGATGCGAATGAACAGGTCAATAGACACCAGTTAGATGGACAGGGTGGCATACAAGATGATGGCTTGTACTATTTTATACCAAGTGAGAGTTCACTTAGTGAAATTGAAGCAAGCATTAAAGATAACTTAGGAATGTAATTTAAATGAACTATAGATTTTGGCGAATGCTAAAATCTATAGTTTTTTTATTATGCCAGTATTTATGAAATAACATAAAGATTATTAGTCAAGAAGAATTATAAAATAACTTTCTATAAATATTAAGTTTTGAGCCATAAAGTACATCTAATATAATAAAATGTGAAATAAGGTGGAAATCCTTAACATTTAAATGAAATAGATATACAATATAGATAACATTATCTTAAAAAAGTGTGGGCTTTTTAGATGGAATGTTATTCAGCACCTAATAGATATATAACGCGGGCATCATAAATAATAATAGGGGTGAAGAGAATGCAAGAACATTTGATTGTCTCATTAGATGGCAAAGATTATCTTGTAGAACCAGGGACGAATTTACTTGAGTTCATCAAATCTCAAGATACATTTATTCCATCAATATGCTATAACGAATCGCTAGGTCCAATACAAACTTGTGACACGTGTACTGTTGAAATAGACGGTAAAATGGCACGTGCGTGTGGTACCACAATTGATAGACCGATGATTGTTAATACGCAAAATGATAACGTACAAACAAGTCAAAAAGAAGCTTTAGACAGGATCTTAGAAAATCATATGTTGTATTGCACAGTTTGTGATTATAACAATGGCGACTGTGAAATACATAATACAATGGACCAATGGGGTTTAGAGCATCAAACTTATGAATATAAAGAAAAGCCATACGAAAAAGATTACGGTCCTTTCTATCGTTACGATCCAAATCAATGTATTTTATGTGGTCGTTGTGTAGAAGTATGTCAAGACGTTCAAGTAAATGAAACACTTACAATTGATTGGGAACGCCAACAACCACGAGTGATTTGGGATAATGATACTTCAATCAACGATTCATCATGTGTAGGTTGTGGTCAATGTGCAACAGTCTGTCCATGTAATGCAATGATGGAAGTCAATATGGAAGGCAGTGCCGGCTATATGACTGATTTAGAGCCTGGATCATTAGCAGCTATGATTGATTTAACGAAAAAAGCGGAACCAGGTTATGGTCCGTTGTTTGCAGTTTCTGACTCAGAGGCAGCAATGCGTGAAGAGCGTATCGAAAAAACTAAGACAGTATGTACATACTGTGGTGTTGGTTGTTCTTTCGATGTATGGACAAAAGATAGAGAAGTTATAAAAGTTCAACCTCAACAAGAATCACCAGCTAATAAAATTGCAACGTGTGTTAAAGGTAAATTCGGTTGGGATTATATTGATTCAGAAGAACGTCTCACAAAACCATTAGTACGTAAAGATGGTCAATTTGAAGAAGTTGAATGGGATGAAGCACTAAAAGTTGTGTCTGATAACTTTAATAAAGTTAAAGCCTCTCATGGTTCAGATGGCTTAGCATTTATATCATCTTCAAAAGCAACAAATGAAGAGTCTTATCTTATGCAAAAGCTTGCAAGACAAGTCATTGGCACAAATAATGTAGATAATTGTTCACGTTATTGCCAAGCACCAGCAACAAAAGGGCTATTTAGAACGGTAGGTCATGGTGGTGACTCTGGTTCAATAGATGATCTTGAAATTGCAGATATGGTTGTCTTAATTGGTACAAACACAGCAGAAGCTCATCCAGTTATTGCTTCACGTATTAAACGTGGTCATAAGCTATATAACAATACTTTAAATGTGTTTGATATACGTAAACATGAAATGGCTGAACGCGCAGATAATTTCTATCAGCCTAAACCTGGTACTGATTTAGTTTGGTTGTCAGCAGTGACTAAATACATTATCGATAACGATCTTCATGATAAAGTATTTATCGACGAATGGGTGAACAGCTTTGAAGCGTATCATAAATCATTAGCGCCATTTACAATGGATTTTGCGGAAGAAACAACGGGCATCTCTAAAGAAGCTTTAATAGACTTTGCACATCAACTTGTAGATGCTGAATCAGTATCAATCGCATGGGCAATGGGTGTGACACAACAAGACATTGGTAGTGACACTTCAACAGCGATATCTAATTTATTATTAGCAACAGGTAACTATAGAAGACCAGGCACAGGCGCTTATCCTTTACGTGGTCATAATAACGTACAAGGTTGTAGTGATATGGGGAGTATGCCTGACAAATTCCCAGGATATCAAAGTGTTACTGACGATGAAATAAGAGCAAAATTCGAACGCGAATATGGTCAAACATTACCTAGAAAAGTAGGTAAAGATAACCATCAAATGATGGAAGGCATACATGAAGGAGAAATTGATGCACTTTATTTATATGGTGAAGATACAGGTATCGTTGACTCTAACATCAACTATGTACAAGCTGCATTGGAAAAAGTTGGCTTCTTAGTAGTACAAGATGAGTTCTTTACATTTACTGCTTCATACGCAGATGTTGTGTTACCAGCAAGTCCATCATTAGAAAAAACAGGCACATTTACAAATACAGAGCGTCGTATCCAACGTTTATACCAAGCTTTAGAACCTAAAGGTGACTCTAAACCAGACTGGGAGATTATCCAAGCTGTAGCCAAAACGTTAGGTTATGATTGGAACTATACACATCCAAGTCAAATCATGGATGAAATCGCAAGATTAACGCCATCATATTCAGGTGTGAACTATGATCGTTTAGAAGGTTATAACAGTTTACAATGGCCAGTTGCAGAAGATGGTACAGATCAACCGACACTGTTCTTAGAAGGCTTTAATTTTGATGATGGAAAAGCGAAGTTCTATCCATTAACATTTGATAATTTCTTTAAAGTAAATGAAGAATATGATTTACATGTAAATAACGGTCGTATATTAGAGCATTTCCATGAAGGCAATATGACTTATAAAGTACCAGGACTTCAATACAAAATGCCAAATGCATTTGTTGAAGTATCTCCTGAACTAGCTGAGGATAGAGGTATTCATGAGGGAGCAGAAATTAAATTAATTTCTGAAACTGGTGAATTAGAACTTGTGGCACATGTGACGGATAGAGTTAAAGGTAAAGAAATCTATATCCCATTAAATAATAATGCTATGGAAAATGGTGACCATGGAGCGATTAACTTACTAACAAATAGTGATGTAGACAAAGATACAGATACTCCATCTTATAAACGTACAAGCTGTCGCATGGAAGTGAAGACAAGAAGAGGAAAATCACCACTTAACCCTACGAACTTCCGTGTAAATAAACAACGTCAACCACAATACAGCGTTCGAGTTGAAGACAAATGGAAACGTAAAGATTATACTTTCCCAGGAAGTCAGGTGGATAAATAATGGCTGAAAGAATAACGAATATTAAACGCATGCAAAAAACTGAAGCAGAGATTAAAGAGGAAAATTTAGCTGAAGTGACAGATGCAATTGTTGCAAACAAAGATAGCATTTTAAAAGCAATCAACATCATTAGCACTTTAGATGATGCTAAATTGCTAGATGCTATGTCTGGTGCAATTAAAAGTAGAGGCGTTATAGCCAATAAGTTCTCTGTTGAATTAAATAAAGAACAATATTCAGGTTTGATTTCAAATATGGCTTCACTTGTATTTTTATTAGGTGACTTAGATGTAAATGACTTATCTGAGATGCTAAATAAAGTGAACAAAGGCTTACATGTCGCAAATCGGGCCAATCCGAATCAAAAAACATCGATTACTGGCTTGATGGGCATGTTGAAAGATGAAGAAATGAATCGTAGTCTGACATATATGATGAATATGCTTAGAGGTATGTCAAGATAAGATTTCCCTAATAAATAAATAAATAAATAGTTAAAATAAAAGTTAGAGGCTGGGACATAGCACATGTCTCAGTCTCATTTTTTATGTTGACAGTAGTTGACAGAATTGAAAATGCACTTATATCAAGCTTTTAAAGAACTTCTACTTCATTTATGAAGATAAGCAGTTTTTATACAAGCGCTTCAGCCTATTGTTTTAAAAATGACATATTGAAACAATGGTAAATATGATACAATTTCTATTATTAGAATTAAATTTTATATATTTTTAAGGGCGAGGAGTGGAAGGCTTATCAACGCGAAAATGATTAAAATCATGGCGGTTATCTCAAATGTATTTCTAGTTTTGGGAGTTGTTTTTTTAATAATGATGAATATGGTAATGGCTATTACAATGTTCGCTGTTTCATTAGTCATCAGTTTAATGATATTCAATATGTTGTTTAGAGATAAGAAAGCTATGAGGATAGCGCTTAACATTTCTTTTGTAGTTGTCTTAATTGCTATTATTATTGCTTATGTTACATTAACTAAATAAGTGTAAGCTAGGGAGTTATTATATAATGAATGAAATTATAAAGAAAAGATTAACATTATTTATTATGCTCATTATCATCATTGTATTTACGATTTTATTAATTATAAACGAAACACACCTATTTGACGATAAAAAGTCACATTCTTTTGATGAAGCGGTAGATAAGCAACTTGGTGAAGGCACTCTAAATATGACAGAAAAAAACGGTCGATTTGTTGAGGCTTCAAAAGCTGATGTTAAAAAAGCTATGGATGTAAATGATGACAAAGATAACTTGAATCATATGGATATTTCTGAAAAAGTGTCAATGTCAGAAAAAGAAGTAAATGATATTTTAAAAGATAAAGGGATATTGAAAAATAAAGGTGATGCATTTTTAAAAGCACAAGACAAATATGAAGTTAATGTGTTGTACCTTGTGAGCCATGCGCTTGTTGAAACAGGTAATGGTAAATCTGAATTGGCTAAAGGTATAGAAGATGATGGTAAGCATTACTATAATTTTTACGGTATAGGTGCATTTGATGAAAATGCAGTACACACAGGTAGCAGTTTTGCTAAAAAGCAATCTTGGACTTCACCAGAACGCGCAATTATGGGTGGAGCTAAATTTATAAGAGGTAATTACTTTGAAAATGAACAATTATCATTGTATCAAATGCGTTGGAATCCTAAATCACCTGGAGAACACCAATATGCAAGTGATGTAGAATGGGACGAAAACATCGCCACATTTATGAAGGTTTATTATGATAAACTGGGTATAAAGAAAGATCATATTAATAAGGATTATTATTTGTAAAAATTGAGTTATAATATATTTATGACGAAAGATAACAGGGTGTTTTCATGATACGTTTGTTATCTTTTTTGTGTGATGACTTATTGACAATACTTAGGCTAATATCAAAGAGCTTATTAATATAAAGTTTTATAAAAGTGTTAATATCGAATAGACTAGGAAAATTTGGAGTGAATTGAAAATGAAAATAGCTATAGTTGGCGCGGGTATTGGTGGATTAACAACTGCAGCATTATTAATTGAACAAGGACATGATGTCAAAGTATTTGAAAAAAACAATGAAGTAGCTGAAATAGGTGCAGGTATCGGCATTGGTGGTAACGTTATTGAAAAATTAGGAAAGCATGATTTAGCAAAAGGCATTAAAAATGTTGGTCAAATCATTGATACAATGGAAGTGCGAGATGATAAAAATAACGTGCTATCCAAAGTGAAGTTAAAAAAGAATACGGTGAACTTAACAATGTCTCGTCAAGATTTAATAGATGTGATTCAATCTTATGTACCGGAAGAAGCAATCTATACAGATCATTTTGTAACTCATATTGATAATGGCGATTTAAAAGTGACTTTACATTTTAATACACAACAGCAAGAAGCATTTGATTTATGTATTGGTGCAGATGGTGTACATTCTAAGATAAGAAATACGGTTGAACCTAATAGTAAGCCTGAATATCAAGGTTATACAGTGTTTAGAGGATTGGTAGAAGATGTGGATATTAAAGATGCTCAAATTGCTAAAGAGTATTGGTCTCCGAAAGGGAGAGTAGGGGTTGTACCTTTATTAAACAATCAAGCCTATTGGTTTATTTCTATTAATGCGAAAGAAAAAGATAGTAAAATGAAAACCTATGGTAAACCTCATTTACAAGCCAGGTTTAATCGTTTTCCAAATGAAATAAGAACCGTATTAGATAAAGAAAGCGAAACAGATATTTTATTAAATGATATTTATGATTTAAAACCGCTGAAAACATTTGTTTATCAACGTGCTATTTTACTTGGTGATGCAGCGCATGCAACGACGCCAAACATGGGACAAGGCGCTGGACAAGCAATGGAAGACGCGATTGTCTTAGCAAATTGTCTTCAGTCATATTCGTTTGATGAGGCGTTACAACGCTATGATAAATTACGTGTAAAACACACTAAAAAAGTAATTACACGTTCTAGAAAAATAGGTAAACTCGCACAACGTAGTAATAAACTGATTGTAGCTGTAAGAAATGGCATTGCAAAGGCTTTGCCAAATAAGTTAGTTACGAACCAAACTAAGTTTTTATATAAATCCAAAAGTAAATAAACTTGGAATATTTCAAATTAAAGCACCCATCCATATTTTTAATGGATGGGTGCTTTAATTTGTACTAAGTATTTAGAACTAAGCTTTTAGCAACTAATTCATTAATTTACTAAAAACTTAGGTTTTTTATCATTTAGCTTACTAATTGTGTCATTCGCAACAATTTTAGACATCATATCACGAGATTCATATGTCGCATTACCAATATGTGGTGTGAGTACTACATTGTCTAGTGATTTTAATTCGTCGTTTATTTCTGGTTCGAATTCGAAAACATCTAAAGCAGCGCCTTCAATTTCTTTATCTTTTAATGCTTGTACTAAAGCTTGTTCATGAACGATAGGGCCTCTCGAAGCATTAATTAAATAACTCGTTGACTTCATCATTTTAAATTGTTCAGTGTCAATTTGATGATGTAAATCTGGATTATATGCAGCGTTAATTGTTACAAAATCTGCATTTTTTAATAAAGTTTCTAAGTCTACATACTTGGCGCCGATTTCACGTTCTTTATCGACTTTTTGGTTAGGGCCAGTATAAAGCACATTCATATCAAACGCTTTGGCACGTCTTGCTACAGCAGCACCAATTTCACCTAAGCCAATAATACCAATCGTTTTACCAGAAACTTCTCTGCCACGGAAGAACAATGGTGCCCATCCGTCAAAGCCAGTTGTACGGCATAATTTATCACCTTCAGCGATACGTCTTGCAACTGCAAGTACGAGTGCAAAAGTTAATTCAGCTGTAGAATTTGTTGAAGCCTTTGGTGTGTTTGTAACGTCAATGTCTTTTTGACGAGCATAGGCTACATCTACGTTATTAAAACCTGCACCATAGTTTGCGACGATTTTTAAATTGCTACCTGCATCAATTACTTCTTTATCTACGTTGGTAGACAACAGACTAATTAAAGCGTCAGCATCTTTAACCCCTTGCTTTAAAGTATCTTTATCAATGATACCTTCGCCTTCATACATTTCAACCTCATACCCTTGATCTTTTAACAAGTCAAAACCTACTTCAGGTACTGGACCTGCGATATAAACTTTTACCATGTATAATCCCTCCATTATATATTTAGTATAGTAAACTTCAAAGCACTAAACAAATTATTATATTTATTAAAGAAATACTTGTGTGTTCTTTTTATATAATGACGAAAAAGCTATAGAAAACGATTTCTTTGTTGCTTCTTTATATATCATGATTTAGAAAGTATATTTTATTATTTGCTTTTCTAACTTATGAGCTTTAAGCCCACTATGGAAAAAATGATCAAGCCAATAAAGAATATACGTTTTGCGTTTTTAGATTCATTGTATATCAACATACCTACAAGTGTGCCACCGCCAGTACCGATGCCACTCCAAATTGCATAAGCAGTTCCCATAGGAATGTCATTCATTGCTACTTTGAGCGTGCTAAAACTACAGATAAAAGCAATTGCTAATAAGACGACTAATGATTTCCTTTTAGTGCGTGTAATTTCATTTAATATGACTACACCGATTACTTCTAATAGACCTGCAATGAGTAAAATAAACCAAGCCATTAGTTTTCAGCCTCCTCTGTAGTTAATTTTAGACCGATAATACCTACTACCAATAGTGTAATTAAGATAATTTTCATAGAGTTAAAAGGATCACCGAAAAATAACATATCCACTAAAACAGTACCGACTGCGCCAATACCTACGAATACGGCGTAAACAGTGCCGACGGGTAATGATTTACACGCAGCAATAACAAGAAAGAAGCTTATAATAATAATGATGATCGTACCAATCCAACTAAGTAACGAATCAGCAGTGTTTAAGCCAGTGACCCATAATATTTCTATAAGTCCAGCAAGTATAACTTTAAACCATTGCATCGTTGTGCCTCCTTTTTTCATCAAACGCTCTTATTTTCTCAAATATTCTGTTATACTGCAATATTAAAAATCATATAATAAATTTAGTGTAAATGCTGTTTTTAATTATAACGCGTGATGTCCTCATATTTATTTTGATGTGGTTATCTCTATAAACGGATATTGATGAATGATTGAGTATATTATTTTAAAAAGGACAGTATTTTGTTCCGATGATTCACTAGTTAATCAAGCATAATTCGAAGACTATAGGATGAGGAAGTGCCCACGAAAAACACGCACAAAAAAATGCCAACAAAGTTCTAGACTTTGTTGGCACTCTGAAATATTCTAATTTATATTGTACTAGCGAATATTAGTTAACGTGGATATAGTTATATGAACCTGCTTCACCAGCAGAGATAGTACGTTCACTTACAGAGTAAGGTCCGCCGCTATAATTCATTTCTGAAACCGTTACTGAACCGTCATTGTTTACATTTTCAACATATGCAACGTGGCCCATTGGTCCTTCAGATGATTGTAAGATTGATCCAGCTTCTGGAGAGTTGTTAACTGTGTAACCTGCAGATGAAGCTGCTGAAGCCCAGTTATTTGCATTACCCCATGTAGAACCGATACCTCCGCCTACTTTATCAAATACGTACCAAGTACATTGACCTGAAGTGTATAAGTTAGCACTTGAGCTTGAAGTTTCTTGTGTAGTAGTTTGTGTTTGTTGAGTTTGCTCTGCTGCACTTGCTTCATTTCCTTGGTCTAATCCTACGATTGCTGCGCCGATACCTGCTGTGATAGTTGTTGCTGTTACTAATTTATTCATAATTAAAAAATCCTCCCAAATTTGTACGTTCTTAATATTTATTATTTATGTTATTCGTTCGATAGTCTTTAAAGTTAATGTTTTATTTTTCGCTTTGCTTTCAACGACAAGTAATACTCTAACAGATGAATTTAGGTTTGTGTGGTTTGTTACGCTTTTGTAAAACAATTAAAAAAACCTCACATATCGTTGTAATAAACGACATGTGAGGTTACAGAAAGGTATCGGCTTGTAATGGTTTGTAAAGATCTATGGTATAAGGTTTTACAATAACTTAACATTCAAAATAACTAATTTGTATTACAACAGTTGTAATAAGTCACAAAATTTAGATTCATTTTATTTGAAAAATCTAATTGAAAGTGGTGGTAAATAGTCTTCTCCATTATATGCTTTTACAGCAGCTACGATAGTAAATATAAAATTCAAAATAGCTATGATAGGGAATAAGATAAAACCTATTATGATAAACATCGCTATTGAAGCAACGATTAGCCAAATCATATAAGAAAGTAAAAAGTTGAAATAATTTTTACCAGTCTTGTCAATGAATGGTGAATCTTCACGTTTAATGAGCCAAATAATTAGTGGTGCTATTAATGAAGTGAAAAAACTTAACACATAGATTAAAGTACCCATTAATCTATCATCGCTACTTGGTTCTTGATTTATAACTGTAGAAGATTGGTTTGTATTATATTGTTCATCCATATGAATCACGCCTCCCTTATTAGCATAACTATAACAAATTTTATTCTTAAATGATATTTAATTTGAAAGGCTACAATTTAAAAATTAGCAAAGCGAACTTTTTAAAATATAGTGCATTTAATGGGATGAAACAAATGAATATAATGCAACTAGGGATAGGTTGAATACCAGTGTTTATCAGAAATCTAAATTGGATATACATTATAGTAATGTTTAAAACACTCATATATACAAATCATTAGAGAAAGAAGGGTATTTATGAAGATAGCAATCGTAGGATCAGGA
Organism: Staphylococcus sp. OJ82; assembly: GCF_000294465.1. Taxonomy (NCBI): domain Bacteria; kingdom Bacillati; phylum Bacillota; class Bacilli; order Caryophanales; family Staphylococcaceae; genus Staphylococcus; species Staphylococcus sp. OJ82. The sequence continues at coordinate 487,027 of NZ_ALPU01000003.1, forward strand.
AATGGTGCTGTTACAGCAGCATTAGATATGAAACATAAAGGACATGAGGTGAAGTTATATTGTCGAAATCAATCTATTGATAAGTTTGACAAGGCGATAGCACAAGGCGGGTTTACGTTTAATAATGAAGGAGAAGAAACGTTCATTGAATTTACTGATATCAGTGATGACATGGAATATGTTGTTAGTGATGCAGAAATCATTCAAGTTATTATACCATCTACATTTATTGAGCATTATGCACATACGATGGCACCATTTATTAATGATAAGCAATTAATATTTTTTAATATCGCAGCGGCAATGGCTTCAATTCGATTTATGAACGTCTTAGAAGATATGCGCATAGAAGTTATGCCGATATTTGCTGAAGTGAACACATTAACTTATGGGACGAGAGTGAATTTTGATGAAGCTCACGTGGACTTATCATTAAATGTAAGAAAGGTTCATTTCTCAACATATGATAAAGAACATTTAAGTGATAGCTTTGACAAAATTGAAACGCTATATCCATATGTTGTCAAAGAGGAAAGTCTTTGGAAAACAAATCTTGAGAATGGGAATCCAGAAGTGCATCCAGGTCCAACATTACTCAATGTAGGACGCATCGATTATGCAGATGACTTTGCATTATATGAAGAAGGTATAACGAAACATACTGTTCGTTTATTACACGCAGTAGAATTGGAACGATTAACTTTAGGACGTAAGTTAGGCTTTGAATTGTCTCCAGCTAAAGAAGCACGTATTGAACGTGGTTATTTAGAAAGAAAAGATGAAGATGAACCTTTAAATAGATTGTTTAACACGAGTCCAGTGTTTTCACAAATCAAAGGACCAAACCATGTGAAAAATCGTTATTTAACAGAAGATATTGCATACGGACTCGTATTATGGTCTAGTCTTGGTCGTGAAATTGAGGTTGAAACGCCAAACATTGATGCCATTATCGTGTTAGCATCTACTATTTTAGAGCGTGACTTTTTTGAAGAAGGACTCACTATTAATGAATTAGGCAAAGAAAAATTGGGGCTTAATTAATTTAAACTAACAATAGGGGGGACTGTGTATGACAAGACAACCGACATTTTTAGAATCAATTTCTACTATTATAGTAATGATTATAATAGTAATTACAGGATTTGTTGTTTTTGAAATTCCAATACAAGCTTTATTAATTTTAGCATCAGCATATGCTGCATTTATAGCAAGACGTGTTGGGTTGAAATGGCAAGATTTGGAAGAAGGTATCACACATCGCTTAGCTACAGCAATGCCAGCTATCTTTATCATTTTAGCGGTTGGAATTATCGTAGGTACATGGATGTACTCAGGGACTGTCCCAGCTTTGATCTATTATGGGTTAGAATTTTTAGATCCTAATTTATTTTTAGTATCTGCATTTATTATATGTGCAATTACTTCAGTTGCCACAGGGACAGCATGGGGCTCTGCGTCTACAGCCGGCATAGCGCTAATGGCTATAGCTACACAATTACATATTACGCCAGGTATGGCAGCAGGTGCCATAATTGCAGGGGCGGTGTTTGGTGATAAAATGTCACCACTTTCAGATACGACAAATTTAGCAGCTTTAGTAACAAAAGTGAATATCTTTGCGCATATAAGAGCCATGATATGGACGACTGTACCAGCATCAATCATCGGCTTAATCGTTTGGTATTTTGCAGGTATGCAATTTGGTGGAAATACTAATACGTCACAAGTGAATCAAATGCTTAGCGAATTATCTAAAATTTATAATATAAATATTTTTGTATGGATTCCTTTATTGATTATTATTACGTGTTTGTTATTAAAAATATCGACTGTACCTGCAATGCTTATTTCAAGTTTGAGTGCAATCATTGTTGGCGCATTTAATCATGGATTTAATATTGTAGATGGATTTAAGTCCACTTTCGATGGTTTTAATAAAGGCATGGTGGCGGCAAGTAGTGGAGATTTATCAGATAGAGCCATTAATTTGGTTGAGCAAGGCGGCATGATGAGTATGACAGAAATCATTGTTACTATTTTTTGTGGCTATGCCTTCGCAGGTATTGTTGAAAAAGCAGGTTGTTTAGATGTTATTTTGAAAACAATTTCCAAAAACATTAATTCAGTTGGACAATTAATACTAGCGACCGTAATAGGTAGCTTAATAATGGTACTCGCTGCTGGTGTGGCATCTGTAGTGATTATCATGGTCGGTGTGTTAATGATGGAAATGTATAATGATATGAATTTAGATCGTTCTAATTTATCAAGAACACTAGAAGATTCAGGTACAATGATTATTCCACTTATTCCATGGGGAACATCAGGCATTTATTATACACAACAGTTAGGTGTATCAGTGGATCAATTCTTTATTTGGGCAGTACCATGTTATCTATGTATCATATTTGCAATTTTTTATGGATTTTCAGGTATTGGCATTAAAAAAGCAAAGAGTCAATAAACTAAATGATTTAAATCTATATCGTTGAAAGAAAAAACTTATAATTCTTAATATAAATAATGAATTATAAGTTTAAAAATATATAATTCGGTTATATATAACTATGGATGAGGTGATTCTATGTTATATCTAGTGATAATTGTAGCGATATTACTATTGGCATCAGGAATTCATCAATATTTCAATGTAGATAAAAAAGTAAAGACTCCTTCTATAATCTATTTTTCAATCGGTTTTGTATTGTATATTGTAGCGATATTACTTTATAGGACCGAATTGTTAAATAGTTCAACGATAATACATGAAATTTTACTAACTACGATATTTGGACTCATTATATTTTGGATTAATTCTCATCGAAATAAGAGTAGCGATACAATTTACTACACGATTATTATTATTATATTAACAATCGTAGTAGCGATTTTACCGTTGGCAGCGACGTCAATAATTTCATTGCAAACAATGTTTATTGTAAGACTTATTTTTTCAGTTATTTTACTCATAATAGGTGTATGTGTGTTATATACACGGATTAAAGGTAAAGCTTCAGAAAGTTTTCCATTACTTTATTTGATGGCTTTTATATATTGGATAGCGATAGCGTATTGGTTTTAATAAGTATAAGACTTTAGAAGACTGAAACATAAAAGGGGCCAAGATAGAAATCAAATTTTGAATTCTATCTCGGCCCCTTTTTCCATTTAATACTATAGCTGAATAATCACTAAAGTGAAGAACTTTAAGAAAAAATAGCAAAAAAAGACAATCCTCATGGATTGTCTTTTTTATTTAAAACATTTATTAGTGAATATAGTTGTAAGATGAAGCTTGGCTAGCTGAGATTGTACGTGAAGTAACAACGCCAGCACCTTGGCCGTAGTTCATTTCAGAAACGTTAACTGAACCGTCGCTGTTTACATTTTCAACATAAGCAACGTGACCCATTGCGCCAGTTGATGATTGTAAGATTGAACCTTGAGAAGGTGAGTTGTTTACAGTGTAACCTGATGCAGCTGCAGCGCTTGCCCAGTTGTTTGCGTTACCCCAAGTAGAACCAATTTTACCGCCAACTTTATCAAATACATAATATGTACATTGACCTGAAGTATAAAGGTTGCTTGATGAACCTGAAGTGTTAGCCATTGAGTTTGATGAACTTGATGGTGCGCTAGTAGTTGTTACTTGAACATTACTATTTGAAGTAGAAGTTGAAACAGCTCCGCTTCCACCAGTACCTTGGTTATTTGTTGTATATGATTGGTTTGAGTTACTGTTAGTAGCTGTAGAAGCATTTTGATTGTAGCTATAACCACTGTTATTGCTTTGAGCATTGTTGTTGTGACCTTGGTCAGCATTGCTTGGGTTCCAGTTACCTTGCCAAGTGTAATTATAGTTACCTTGTTGATCTATTGTATAAGAATAGCTGTATGATGTTGGATCATTTGGGTTATACCCACCATTGTTATTTTCTGAAGCGTCTGCATCATTTTGTGCAAAAGCAAAAGTAGCGATTCCTGCAGTAGCGATAGTAGCTGTAGCGATTTTTTTCATTGTTAAATTTCCTCCTAATAATTGTAAATCATTTATCCCAGTCTCATAAAGACATTTTTTATAATTTTTTTCGCTGTTTTAACGACAAGAATTACTTTATCAGAAAAAACTCTGTTTGTGGGGTTTGTTATCGTTTTGTAATTTAGTTCTAATAATGAAGTGCGTAATGTAACAAAAGGAAGAGAGGCATTTTAGGCTTTAAATGCCGTTAATATAACCTTTACAAAATTTACAGTGTATAATTGCACTTCAGTTTATTACAAAGCTGTAAAATAACAGAAAATTACAAACAATAAAATATGAGAGAATTTAGTTATTTAAATATTTGAAAAAACACTTTAAATAAAGACTATATAAAAAGTATTGAATTAAGGTTAATGTAAATTAAATGCTGTTCTAATAGGAAAGAAAAGAATTAGAGCATTGAAATTGACATGTTCTAATGAAGTATTTAATATAGAAGTATAAAAATTATACTTAGTTTGTGAGGTGATTATTTGAAAATAGAACTTGGTTTGACATCATTTGCAGATAATATTGATATTCATATGGAAAATGGACGACAAGCAGCTATAAGTAATGGACAAAGAATTAGAAATATAATAGAAGAAATAGAAACAGCTGACCAATATGGTTTAGATGTATATGGTTTGGGAGAACATCATCGAGCAGATTATGCAGTATCTGATCCCGTTACAGTGTTAGCAGCTGCAGCTCGTAATACAACGCATATAAAGTTAAGTAGTGCAGTAACAGTATTATCTTCTGATGATCCTGTTCGAGTTTATGAACGTTTCTCTACATTAAATGCAGTTTCTAATGGACGTGCAGAAATAATGGTAGGAAGAGGTTCATTTATTGAATCATTTCCATTATTTGGCTATGATTTAAAAGACTATGAACAACTCTTTAATGAAAAAATAGATTTATTAATGACCATTAATAAAGAGAAAATTGTAAATTGGGAAGGGGAGTTAAGACCTTCTATTGAAAACTTAAGTGTTTATCCTAAGGCGGAGCATGGGCCTTTACCAATTACGATTGCAACTGGAGGAACGCCAGAATCTTCATTGAAAGCAGGAGCATTAGGATTACCTATAACTTATGCTATAATTGGCGGTGATCCAAAAAGATTTAGAAGAAACATAGATATGTACAAATCTATTGCTAGATCTTACGGACATAATATAAATGAATTGCCTATAGCAACGCATTCGTGGGGTTACATTGCTGAAACAGATGAGTTGGCAAAACGTGAGTTTTTCCCATCGGTAAAAGCGAGTCATGATATATTAGCCAAAGAACGGGGTTGGCCACCATATGATGAAAACAGCTTTGATCGTGAAGCAGGTCCACATGGCGCTTTGTATGTTGGAAGTCCGGAAACCGTTGCACAAAAGATAATTGAAACAATTGAAGCACTAGGCCTTACTCGTTTTATGCTGCATACACCTGTAGGTTCTATGCCACATGATAAAACAATCAATACAATTAAATTGTTAGCAGAGCGAGTAAAGCCTATTGTAGATAAATATTTTGAAAACAAATAAAAGGAGCGTTTATAATGATATTACGTTATTTAACAAATTTAAAATTAGCTAAGGAATTATATGATGCATCAAAACCTAAACTTAAAGGTGATCAATCAATGAAAGAATCTTTTGTTGAAGTGTTTAATTTGCCATCGAATGCAATGCCATTGGCAGGAGCACTTGAAGCATTAAGTGCTGTATTTTTCGTTTTAAGCTTTGCAAGTAAAAGATTATCACGTATTGCATCACTTATAACAATTTCAGTTTTAGGTGTAGCAGCATTTAAACACTTTGAAGCAGGACATGGTAAAGCAGGTGCTAAACATGCATTAGATTTAACAAGTTTAGCAGCGTTAAGCTTCATAGATACAGTTGATCTTAAGAAAAAATAATAATGATAGAACTCAATCATTTAAAATAGCAATCGTTTAAATGCACAGCAAATGTTGGATAATAGTCTAACACTTGCTGTGCATTTTTGTATGAATTTATATAGCTCATTTAAAATATCAAAATGCATTATTTTAAATAGAGATATTTGATAATTGAAATTTTTATACCTATGTCTTTTTTTAGTAATAAAAAGGGTGAATGAACCACTAAAATTTAAAAATAAAAATAAAAGATTAAAAAAAGAGTAGGAATTGTTCATATTTTTCATAGTTAAGCATATTGAATTAAAGGCGTTAAATAGGATAAAATTAAATTACTAACATCAAGATATAACAAAAGGAGTGGTTTTGTGAATGAACAAAATTTCAAGTCACTAAATGAACTTATTGCAACTTATCAACAAGGTAGGAAATTTTTTAAAACAACGAAAAAGAACTATAAACTAAATTACGAAGAGGTACTGATATTAAATTATCTGTATAATTGTAAAGAAAATGACGTCACTGCAAAAGAAATTGCTCAATACTCAGAATTGAAACCATACTATTTAACGAAGGCTTTACAAAAGCTTATAAAAATGGATTTTTTAAATAAAAAAGAAGCAATATAGATGAAAGAACTGTAGTAGTATATATAAATCAAGCACAACGTGATAAAATTAATGAACTTATTGAGAACTTACAAGAACAGTTTTAATGTGTGAAAGCTTGATGATAATAAGGTTGTGCGTAAGTCTAAATGATTTGAATATTCTGAATAATGTAATTTTATAATTATAGTTATATATTGTACGAAAATATGATTTGAGAACCAAATTAAATGTGCTATACTAATATTTGTCTAATGAAAGCGCATACAAAACGGTTTGGAAAGGTGTTTTTATGAATTTATTAATCGGGATCATATTTTTAGGGATTGTTTTAGCTTTGTTTACATTGTTCACGAGTAAAGCACCAAATGGAGGCAAGGCCATGGGGGCCCTTGCTAACGCAGCTATTGCTTCATTTCTAGTAGAAGCTTTTCATAAATATGTAGGTGGAGACTTGTTTGGTATTCCATTCTTAGGAGATTTAGGTGATGCAGCTGGAGGACTTGGCGGTGTTGCAGCTGCAGGACTCGTAGCATTAGCTATGGGTGTATCTCCAGTTTATGCATTTGTAATTGCTGTTTCATGTGGAAGCATGGATCTTTTACCTGGCTTTGTTGCAGCTTATATTGCGAGTTTCGGTATGAAATGGATGGAACAAAAGTTACCAGATGGGCTTGATTTAATTGCAGCGATTATTGTCATCGCGCCTATTACACGTTTAATTGCTATTGGTACAACACCATTAGTAGATGCGACGTTATTACAAATTGGAAATATCATTAAAAAATCTACGACTTCAAGTCCTATTCTAATGGGCATTGTACTTGGTGGTATTATTACTGTTGTTGCTACTGCACCGTTAAGCTCAATGGCATTAACAGCATTATTAGGATTAACTGGTACACCAATGGCTATCGGTGCTTTAGCAGTATTTGGTTCATCATTTATGAATTTTGTATTATTTAAGCGTATGAAGTTTGGAGATCGTAAAACAACGATTTCAGTTGCAATAGAGCCTTTATCTCAAGCTGACATTGTGACAGCAAATCCAGTACCAGTATATTTAACAAACTTTGTAGGTGGTGCGCTCTCAGGTGTAATTATCTCTATGTTTGGTTTAGTAAATGATGCGACAGGTACAGCTACACCAATTGCTGGGCTTATGGTTATGTTTGGATTTAATAATGCATTAACTGTAATAATTGTGGCACTAATGTGCGCATCAGGAAGTGCACTTTGTGGTTATATAGGCTCAGTTGTTTTTAAAAACTATCCTATAGTTACTAAAGATGAATTACAACATGGCACAATGCCGAAAAAAGTAAAACAATATTATAAACTTAAAGCAGAATGCATGGAAAGTTTAGCTTAAATATAATAAATTACAAAAAAACTGTTTCTGAAATAACATTTCAGAAACAGTTTTTTGTTTGATATCGTTATCTAAGAAGCATTTGCTCTTAAGTAACGCGTCGTATTACGTTCCATTTTCGCAAAGACGAACTCTAATATTATTGCTAACAACCAGTAAAATATAGCTGCTACTGTATAAACAGGAATAAAACGATAACCTTCATTTGCAATAACACGACTGACTGCCATAATTTCAGTTACTTGAACAGCGAATGCTAGGGAAGTACCTTTGATTAACATAATGAATTGATTTTCTATGTTAGGCAATGCATAAGCAAAAGCTTGTGGTAATACAATTTCTTTATAAATGCTGAATTTTGATAGTCCGACAGTTTGCGCAGCTTCAATTTGATTTTGATCTACGGATTGAAGACCGCCTTTAATTGATTCAGAAAGATACGCTACGGCATGAAAAGAAAAGACGATAAAGGCAATCGCTAAAGGTGAGAATATGTCAGGATTGATTGTCAAAGTGAACTGATCATTTAAAAAAAGTATAAATGAAGGTATTCCATAATATAGTATGAACAATTGAACGATTAATGGTGTACTTCTAAAAAACGAATTATACACGATTATAAGTTGAGATAAGACAGGTACATGTTTGATACGAATAATCGCAAATAACGTCCCGATAATAAGACCTACGAACATAGCTACAATGGAAATAATAATTGTATTTGGCACGCCTTTAAGCACTTCACTTATAGTATATAGAATGAATGACAAAATGATTTTCCTCCTTAAACGCTATATGGTTTTTGTGTTCGTTTATCAATTAAAGTAAAGGTACCTTGAATAATTAGAGCAATAATCCAGTATATGATTGAAATTACGATATAAACCTCTAGCATACCGAGTCCGTAATTGTTTCCAATGATTAGTTTGACTTGTCCCATCATATCGATGATACCAATGGTGAAAGCTAATGAAGTATCTTTGACAAGTTCTATGATTTGAGTTGTTAAATTTGGTATGCTATTTCGTAAAGCTTGAGGTATAATAATATCTTTTAAAATTCTAGGATAAGATAAACCAATTGTTAATCCAGCTTCAATTTGACTATATTCCACGGATTGATAACCTGCTCTGATAATTTCAGAAAGGTATGCACCTGTATGTAAAGTGAATGCTAAGATAACAAAAAACAATCTACTGAAATGGTTAATATCTATATGAATAAGTAACAATAATTGAGGTAATGCAAAATATACTAAAAAGAGTTGTAATAATAATGGTGTACTCCGTATAAATGAAAGATAAACTCTTACAATAGGAGCGAGTATTTTTGTCTTTTTAATACGAATCATTGCTAAAATAAAACCAAGTATGATTGCGAAAAAGAGAGAAACAATTATCATCAATAAAGTTAAAGGTAATTGTTGTAACACTTGTCCAAACAAATCTAACCAATTGACTGATCCCATTAGTTTGTCACCTCCAATTTATCTTTCTGCTCATTAATTTCACTTAAATCATCAAAGACATTTATATCAAAATATTTTTTTGAAAGTGATTGTAATTTGCCTTCATCTTTAAGTTCTTGGGTTGCGCGATCCACGTCATCGTGAAGTTTTTGGTGTTTTTTATTATAAACAATATGCAATGGTTCTTTCTTTACAATACCACCTATTTTAACGTCGGCATTTATCTGTTCTTGGATTGCTTTATATGTGTTCCAGTTTAAAAACATGGCATCACGACGTCCTTGGCTGACCATTTTTAAATTGTCTCCATTTGAAGGTTCTTGTATTGTATTGATGTCAATTTTGGGACTATGGTCTTTATTAAACTGCGTGAGTATAGAATATAAACCACCACTTGGCGCCATAGGAGTGATTTTTTTACCCGGTAAATCTTGTAAACTATGTATGTCATTGTTGCCTTTGTTTACTACTAATAAAGGTAGCGCATAACTGTAAGGCACATCTTGATAGAGAAACTGTTTTTCACGTTCTGGTGTTTTGAAAAACCAATTTATCCCCATATCAAACTTGCCTGAACCAATCCCAACTAAATTCGATTCCTCTTCACCGACTTCATATTTAAAATCATATTGAGGTAATTTCTTTTCAATTAATTTCATATAATCCATATCTAAGCCGACAAACTCATTATCTTTATTTGTATATAAATAAGGTGGATTAACTTCAGCAGAAAGTGCTACTTTAACTTCTTTTTTCTGAGAATTACTATTTGAAGCATCATTATTACCACATGCTGTTAGTACGGAAACCATCATTAACATTAATAAAAATGTGAAACTTCTTTTTAATGTCATTAAATGTCACGCTCCGTTTCAACTCTGTTTAAAAAGCGATGGATTCTCTCAGATTTTGAATCTTCCAATACTTCTTGTGGTGTTCCACGATGGATAATTTGCCCATCATCAATAAATATAACTTGATCAGCAATTGCTTTTGCAAATTGTATTTCATGTGTAACGAGTACCATCGTCATACCTTCTTGAGCAATCGATCTAATCAGAGATAAGACGCTTTGAATTGATTCAGGGTCTAAAGCAGAAGTAGGTTCATCTAATAAAAGAACTTTTGGATTGAGCGCAAGTGCACGAACAATACCTACACGTTGGCTTTGACCTCCAGATAGCTGAATAGGGTATTTATCTTTTTGATTTAATAAATTCACGCGCTCTAAATAAGATGTAGCAATATCATTAGCTTGTTTGGAAGTGTAATTTTGACCATGTATTAAACCTAAAGTGATATTTTCAAGTATTGTTTTGTTTTTAAATAAATTGTAATTTTGAAACACCATAGCTGATTTTTGACGTAATTTAGCAATATCTTTATTTGTGTGGTGTGCAGCATCAAATGTTTCATCCCCGATTTCAATGGTGCCAGATTTAGTAAGCGCGAGTGCGTTTAACGTTCTAAGTAAAGTTGTTTTCCCGGAGCCACTTGGCCCTATAATTGCAGTAACCGTGCCCTGTTCTTGTGCAAAGCCAACGTCGTTAAGTATCGTGTTCTCGTTGTATTTATGTATGATATTTTTAACTGTAATCATTCAATTTCCCCCAGTATGTCAATAAATACAAAATATCATATTAATTCTTATCGGTAAAGTAGGGATTTGGTGCTGAAAAGCTTTCTTTCAATAATGGCGAGTGTTAAACTAAGTTTAAATAGTAATAAAGTTAATGATGAGGTGATGAAAGTGAATTATTCCGCATTAATACATACGGATATTCAAGAAAAATGGATTGCAAAACTAGATACAGTTAAAACGCAATTTAAAGAGAAAGCGGAATATAATGATATCCATTCGCGCTTTCCTTATGAAAATATTGAATGGCTAGTGAGAGAAGGATATACACTGCTTACTTTACCTAAAGCATACGGTGGTGAAGAGGCAACTGTTGAAGATATGGTTATATTACAAAGTTATTTAGGATCTATTGATGGTGCGACTGCACTTTCTATAGGATGGCATTTAAGTGTAGTAGGCCAATTATATGAACAACAAATGTGGGAACCAACTATGTTAGATCGCTTTGCTGAAGCAGTGAAAAATGGAGCGTTAGTAAATCGAGCAGTTAGTGAAGCTGAGACTGGTAGCCCAACACGTGGCGGAAGACCTGCGACAAACGCTGTTAAAGTAAATGATGGATTTGTTGTTAATGGAGTAAAAACGTTTACTTCAATGAGTAAAGGGCTGACACATTTTGTTGTGAGTGCTTATTATGAAGACATCGATCAAGTTGGTTTTTTCTTAATACAAAAAGATACCCCTGGTGTAGAAATTGCAGATAATTGGAATATGATAGGTATGCGTGCAACTGAAAGTCATGATTTATTATTAAATGATGTGCACATCCCGCAAGAAAACTTTGTTGAAATAAGAGGCGCCGGTGGTAAGAAACCGAATGGCTGGATTTTACATATACCAAGTGTGTATCTTGGTATTGCACAAGCAGCAAGAGACTATGCTGTAGATTTTGCTAAAAATTACAGTCCAAATAGTATTGAAGGTACAATTGGTGATATACCAACTGTGCAACAAAATATTGGGAAGATGGAAGCTCAATTATTATCTGCACGCCATTTCTTGTGGAGTACTGCTGCGATATATAATCGTGAGGTTTCAGGTAGTAAGGTTTGGAATGAAACATCAGCAAGTAAAGTGTTGGTAATGAACCAAGGGTTAGAAGTTATAGATACAGCTATGCGAATTGTTGGTGCTAAAAGTCTTCAAATGGAAAGACCATTACAACGCTATTATAGAGATATGCGCGCAGGTTTACACAATCCACCGATGGAAGATATGGCGTATACGAATATTGCACATAGTGTATTAGATCATTTTTAAAAATATATAAACAAACAGTTAAAATACATATAGACAAATTGTCTACATGTATTTTTTGTTATCCAAAAAAATTTGAAGATACTTATGATTACTATTGTAAATTTACTTTAGTCATTATATAATCGATTGGTAGTGATAATCATTTTCAATGGAGGAAAGTTTATGAAAAAATTATTGTTTCCGTTAATTGCTTTAGTGCTTATTTTAGCAGCATGTGGTAATAATTCGGACAGTGACTCAAAAGCTGAAACAAAGTCTTATAAATTAGATAGTGGGAAAAAGATAGATATACCAAAAGATCCAAAACGTATAGCAGTAGTTGCTCCTACATATGCTGGTGGAATTAAATATCTTGGTGGAAATATTGTTGCGGTAAATGAACAAGTCGATAGTAGTAGCCTCCTTAAAGATAAATTTAAAGATGTTGAAAAAGTTGGCGAGAATGATGTTGAGAAAGTAGCAAAAACGAAACCAGATCTAATCGTTGTATATTCTACTGACAAAAATATAAAAAAATATAAAAAGATTGCGCCAACAGTCGTATTTGATTACGGCAAACATAAATATTTAGATCAACAAAGGGAATTAGGTAAGTTACTTGGTAAAGAAGATGAAGTAAAAGAATGGGAAGACAAATGGAAAGCACAAACTAAAAAAGATGGTAAAGAAATTAAAGATAAAATTGGTGAAGACGCAACAGTTTCAATTTTTGATGAATTCGAGAAAAAACTATATAGTTATGGACCAAACTGGGGTCGTGGCGGAGAAGTATTGTACCAAGCATTTGGCCTTAAAATGCCTGATAAATTAAATGATTTAGTTGAAAAAGAAGGTTGGGCTGAAGTGAAACAAGAAAAAATAGCAGACTATGCTGGCGATTATATTGTTTCGACAAGTAAAGGGAAATCAACACCAGCTTATGCCAAAACTAATCTATGGAATAACTTACCAGCAGTTCAAAATGACAATGTGCTTGAAGTGCAAGCTGAAACTTATTGGTATAATGACCCATATACTTTAGAATTTATGAGAAAAGATTTAAAAGAGAAATTTTTAAATAACTAATATACGAGTTAAATTTATAAGTATTACGATTAATACTATGATCAGCTTTAAAAAGCGCAATTCAACGACTTAACACCGTTGAGTTGTGTTTTTTTATTATATATAAAGTATTGTAAACTTTTTATTTTTAATAGTTAACATTTGTGGTATAATTTTTTCATTAGGAGGATTGACTATGACGACAAAATATTTAGTATACACTGCTTTAATGACAGCAATTATTGGTGTATTAGGATTTGTACCAGCTATTCCATTGCCAATTATGCCAGTACCTATCGTATTACAAAATATTGGTATTTTCTTAGCGGGAATTTTACTTGGACGTAAATACGGGGCGCTTAGTGTAATTGTATTATTATTACTTGTAGCAACTGGCTTGCCATTATTATCTGGTGGACGTGGTGGTATAGGTGTATTCGCAGGACCCTCTACTGGCTTTTTAATCATGTATCCAGTCATTGCATATCTAATTGGTTTAGTAAGAGATTTGTATTTCAAAAAAATAAATTTTACTGTATTATTAGTTACAACAATTATCTTTGGTGTTATTTTATTAGATATTGTAGGTACAATTGTTATGGGGCTTATGACTAATTTACCTATTTCAAAATCAGTGACTTTATCACTTGTCTTCATGCCTGCGGATTTAGTCAAAGCAATTATTGCAAGTTTGATAGGTAATATTATGCTTAATCATAGTCGTTTTAAACAATTAATAAAATAAATATATAAGGGCAGGTGATTGAATCGTGGTGATTTCGATGAAAGATATATTTCAACAAGGTGATGTTTTTGTGGATGATACACTAAAGACAATTTATCTGACACCTGACGAACCCTTAGTCTACGATGTGAATAAATGGGATTATAAACAAATGCCGTCTATCATATCTTGGGAACAAGATATGAAAAATCAATTAGATATGCATAAAGAGCAAGCATCTCATCATTTAGCATTTACATTTCCTGAGAATACACTTTTAGATCAACAATGGTTAGATAAAATTCAAACATATGATTTTGAACTAGGACTAATGGAACTCTATGCAATTGAGTCCCAGAATATAAAAAAACATAAAAATGATCAAATTAAAGTCATGTTTGTTACTGAACAAACATTAGAAGATTATATTACAATTTATCGTCAATTTGCTGAACCGTTTGGCAAAGCGTATGCAGACGAAAGTATTGAAGTAATACGCAATCAATTCAATAAAGATAGTAAATCTCGTGTAATCGCATATAAAGCAGATGTGCCAGTAGGGATTTTGGATTTAATCATTTCACAATGTACTGTGGAAATTGATGGTTTTGGTGTAGATGAAAGTTATCAGAAACAAGGCATTGGCAGTACGATGCAAACTTTTGTGGCGGAAGTAGCTGATACGAAACCGATTATATTAATAGCTGACGGTGAAGACAGTGCTAAGGAAATGTATATCCGACAAGGTTACATATATATAAGTTACTGTTATCAAATTTTAAAAGAAAATGCTAAACACATTTAAATAATATAATTATAGAGACTGAGACATAAATACTCATGCTCAAAAAAAGGACGCATTCGTATCAAATGGATGCGTCCTTTTTATATTTAAAATCTTATTTCTGTAAAGGTCTAGATTATAAATTAATACTCGGAAGTTTCAACAGGTGTTATGCGTTCCGGATGACTGTAAATGTTGAAATTACCATCTCTAATAAATCCTATGGCAGTAATGTTTAAATCTTGTGCAAGTGTCACTGCTAATGTTGTCGGAGCAGATTTCGATAAGATGACGCCAACACCGATTTTCGCAGCTTTGATTAATATTTCTGATGAAATACGACCGCTAAATATCAACACTTTATTACGTACAGGTATATGTCGTTGTATGCAATAACCATATAATTTGTCTAGTGCATTATGACGACCAATATCTTGACGATGCTCAAAGAAGGTATCGCCATCACTAATCGCAGCATTATGAAGGCCACCAGTTTGTTTGAAAATTTTACTGGCGCTTTGCAAACGGGTCATCATATTGAGTACTTGAGTTGGATTTAACACAATTTTAGACATAGAAGTCTTTGCGACTGCCGCGTCATTTTGAAAATAAAACTCTCGACTTTTACCACAACAAGACGCAATCATGCGCTTTGTTGAATATTCGAAACGTTCACCGAGAGATTTGGTCAATTCAACATGAGCAAACCCTTTGCTATCATCTATTTGGATAGATTTTAAGTCATCATTTTTTAAAATAGCTCCTTCAGATGCTAGGAAACCTAAGACAAGCTCTTCTAAGTGGTTCGGGCTGCAAATTATAGTCGCAAATTCTTCGCCATTTACCATAATTGTTAATGGAAACTCAGTAACGTAATGATCCTTTGTTTCTACTAACTTACCGTTCTCAAACCGTACTATGGGTTGATTGGTCATTATATCTTCATGCATGAGTACACCCCGTTTCATATTCACTCTTCCATTTTAGCGCATTTTTCAATGTAAAAAAAAGATTCAGTTTATGAATATAACAAAGGATTTTTAATTTACACATTGTAATATTTATAATGATTTTTAAAATGGTCAAGATTGATTAAAAGGATATATACAAGTAAACTTATGGTAAACAATTAAAGAGGTGAATTTCGATATGGCAAGTATACGAGATATTGCACGTGATGCAGAGGTAAGTCCTGGCACTGTTTCACGCGTATTAAATAATGATCCAACATTGTCAGTTTCAAAAGATACGAGAGAAAGGATTCATCGTGTTGCAAACGAACTACAATATCAAAAATCAGCTAGAAAAAATAAAAGCATTCAAATCATTACCTATGCATCTCGAGCTAAAGAAATGTCAGACCCTTATTATAGAGAGATACGCTTAGCAATAGAAGCTGAAGTTAAACGTTTGAATTTGTCTTTGAAGCGCACAATTAGAATCGATGGAAACGATAAAAATCTAGATTTATATAAAGTCGACAAGGCAGGGGCAATTATCGTAGTAGGTAATTTTTCTATAGAAGCATTGAACACACTACGTGAATATAATGAAAATATAGTTGTCATTAACAATCCTAATACACCGAAATCAATAGATGCTGTCTATTCAGATTTACACTATTCTATGACCAACTTATTGGATGAAATCAAGTCATTAGGAATGACTCAAATTGCGTATATCGGTGGTAGTCATATGATTAGAGATTTAGCCGGTACACCGTTTTCTAATCATACAGATGTTAGATATAAAGCATATAGAGAATGGTGTTCTGAACATCAAATTAACGAAATAACTATGATTAATGGCTGGAAAAAAGAAAATGGTGAAGAAGCTGTAAAAACGTTGTTAAATGCGCATCGGTTACCTGAAGTTTTTATAGCAGGGAACGATATGATTGCTATAGGTATATTACAACAAATTCAATATGAAAAAATAGCAATTCCAAAAGATGTTAAATTGATAAGTTTTAATGATTTAGAAGTCATACAATATGCTGTGCCTTCTATAAGTAGTGTGCACATACCAGTAGATGAATTTGGTAGAACTGCAGTGCGAATGGCAGAAGAGCGCATTAATAAAACGAGACACGTTGCCATACATGTCGTAGTAGAAGCACAGCTTAAAGAGCGGAATACTTTTAAAACAAAAAGACAATCTTAATTGACAAAACATTTAGTAAACAAGTAAACTTTAATTGTGTTTACTAGAAGGATATCATTATAGATAAAATGATTTATATAGGAGGAGTGGGTTATTATGTTACAAACCATGCATGATAAGTTTGAAACTTTGTTTGGCGTTAAGGCTGAAGTCAGTGCTTTTGCTCCGGGACGCATTAATTTAATAGGCGAACATACGGATTACAACGGTGGGTATGTTTTTCCAGCTGCGATTGAGTTGGGTACATATGGCCTAGCTACAAAGCGAAATGATAAACTTATTCAACTTTATTCAAATAATTTTGAAGAGGTTGGTATGATTACATTTACGTTAGATGAATTAGAATTCGAAGCGGCACATGATTGGGCAAATTATCCTAAAGGTGTAGTTAAATATTTAAGTGAACAATTCTCTGACATAGATCATGGTTTCAATATTTTAGTTGAAGGAAATATTCCAAATGGGGCAAGTTTGTCATCGTCAGCGTCTATTGAATTATTAACTGGCTGGCTCATTAAGCAGTTGTTTACTTTAGATTTAGAACGCTTAGCACTTATAAAAATAGGGCAGCGTGTTGAAAATAAATTTATTGGTGTCAATTCGGGTATTATGGATCAATTTATTATTGGTATGGGTAAAGCTGAACAAGCAATATTACTAGATACCGCAACTTTAGAATTTGATTATGTACCTGCGAAATTTGGAGATTATGTCATATCAATTATGAATACGAACAAGCGACGTTCTCTTACAGAAAGTAAATATAATGAACGTAGAGCACAATGTGAGTCGGCATTAGCTTCGTTGCAACAAGCACTTGATATTGCATCATTAGGGGAGCTGTCATTAGAACAATTTGAACAGCATCAAGATCTTATTGAGGATGAAGTGAAGCGTGGTCGTGCAAGACACGCAGTTTCGGAGAATGAACGCACGAAAAAAGCACATCGAGCGTTAGCAGAAAATAACTTTAATCAATTTGGAAAGTTATTAAATGAATCTCACACATCATTAAAAGAAGATTATGAAGTTACAGGGATAGAATTAGATACATTAGCAGAAACAGCTCAGCAAGTTGATGGCGTGTTGGGAGCTAGAATGACTGGGGCTGGCTTCGCAGGTTGCGCAATTGCTTTAGTGTATAAAGATAGTGTAAAACAATTGGAAAATGAAGTTTCTAAACAATATATAGATCGCATAGGTTACGCTCCGTCATTTTATCATGTGGGTATAAGTGATGGCGTTAAATCATTATAAGTTATTAATCAATGAATAGAGAAAGGATTTTGTATATGTCTGTTTTAGTTTTAGGTGGCGCTGGTTATATAGGAAGTCATGCGGTAGATCAGTTAATTGCAAGAGGATACAACGTTATTGTAGTAGATAATCTAGGTACAGGACATAGAGCAGCTGTGCATAACGAAGCTACGTTTTATGAAGGAGACATTCGAGACAAAGCATTTTTAGATGATGTCTTTAATAACGAAAGCATCGAAGGTGTATTCCATTTTTGTGCTTATTCATTAGTTGGGGAATCTGTAGAAAAACCGTTAGCCTATTTCAATAATAATGTGCACGGATTACAAGTGTTATTAGAAGTCATGTATGACCATCAGGTAGGACATATTATTTTTTCTTCGACAGCTGCAGTTTATGGTGAGCCAGATTCAGTACCTATTACTGAGGAAGATTCTAAAGCACCTACAAGTCCATATGGTGAAAGTAAATTGATGATGGAGAAAATGATGCACTGGAGTCATGAAGCATACGGGGTTAATTATGCAGCACTGCGTTATTTTAATGTTGCAGGTGCTAAAGAAAATGGCGCTATTGGTGAAGACCACCGTCCAGAGACACATCTTATACCAATTGTATTAGAAGTCGCACTTGGACAAAGAGAACACTTAACAATATTCGGTGATAATTATGATACAGAAGATGGGTCATGTATTCGTGATTATCTTCACGTCGTTGATTTAATAGATGCGCATATTTTGGCGTATCAACATTTACAAAACGGCGGAGCATCTGGTGCATTTAATTTAGGAAGCAGTCAAGGTTATTCGGTATTTGAAATTCTAGAAGCTGCAAGAACAGTAACAAATGAACCTATTGAAGCAGTAGTAGGAGAAAGAAGAGCAGGTGATCCAAGTAAATTAATCGCATCAAGTGATAAGGCGCAACAAGTGCTTGGCTGGAAACCACAGCACGATAACATTAACGATATTATTAATTCAGCGTGGCAATGGCATCATCAACATCCAAATGGATATCAAGAAAATGTGGAGGGTTAATGCATGTTATTAAATCAACAATTAGTACAACAATTTGTATCACAAGCAATTTCGTATGGTGATTATGAAGAAGAAGATAGCATTTATATTCAAAACCAACTATTGCGTAATTTAAATGCAAAAGGTATTGATGATTCAGCAGTGTCTGAATTAAATAAAGATGCGACAGCAAATGAAATTACACAATATTGGATTCGCCAAGCTGTTAGTGAAAATTGTATTGAAGATGCATTATATAGTAAAGAAATTGTTGAAGCTCAAATTCTAGACTTAATTACACCACGCCCATCGGTAATTAATCGCAAGTTTAACGAAGCATATAAAGAGTCACCAGAAGCGGCTACAGATTATTTTTATGACATAGCTAAACGTAATCACTATGTCAAAGAAGATGCAATTGCGAATAATATTAATTATGATGTTGCTACTGAATACGGAGATATTGAAGTCACGATTAATCTATCAAAACCTGAAAAAGATGCAAAACAAATTGCAAAAGCGAAAGAAGCACCAGCTACCGCTTATCCGAAATGTGCATTATGCATAGAAAATGAAGGATTTAAAGGCTCAGTGCTACAAGCTGCAAGAACAAATCACCGCGTCATTCGCTTAAATTTAAATGGTGCAAAGTGGGGCTTCCAATTTTCGCCATATGCCTATTTTGCTGAACATAGTATTGTTTTATCTGAACAACATGTCCCTATGGAAATCAATAAAAATACTTTCATTAATTTGTTAGATTTTATAGATCAATTTCCTCATTATTTTATTGGGTCTAACGCGGATATACCTCTTGTGGGTGGATCAATTTTATCGCACAATCATTATCAAACTGGAAGACATGTATTTCCGATGGATAACGCTGCTGAAATAAATCAATTTACTATTGCTAATTATCCATCAGTTCAAGCTAGCACTTTAAATTGGCCAATGAGTGTTATTCGTTTGAAAGGCGACAATAGAGCGCAACTGATTGAAGCAGCTACTTATGTCATGACTCAATGGAATCAATATTCGGATGATAGTATGGATATTAAAGCATTTAGCATTAATGGTGAACGTCATCATACGATTACACCAATCGCAAGATATAGGGAACAACAATATGAATTAGACATTGTCTTAAGAGACAATCAAACTTCAGAACAATTCCCTGATGGCATCTTCCATCCACATAAAGACGTGCAACATATTAAGAAAGAAAATATAGGTCTAATTGAAGTAATGGGAACTGCTATATTACCAGGGCGACTAAAACAAGAATTACAACAAGTTAAAGATTATTTATTAGATAAAACTCAAATAGATTTAGGAATACATCAACAATGGGCTGAAGAAATGAAACAATCATATGATGTTAATGTAAATAATGTCGATGAAGTTGTAGATAAAGAAGTAGGATTTAAATTCAAACGTGTATTAGAAGATGCTGGCGTATTTAAGAATACAGAACAAGGTCATCACGCGTTTAAACGCTTTATTGAACAACTATAAAACAGCGCATCACAATTATAAAAAATATACGCTTACAAAAGGCCTAAGTACTATCATTTAGGTCTTTTGTTTTTTTATGAATAAGAATATAATTATAAGTGATAGGAGTTGTTTTATATGAAAATAAAATATTTAATCGTAATGTTTATGACGCTATGTCTAGTATTAGCAGGGTGTTCAAATGGAAACGGTAAGAGCAAAAACGATAGCAATTCTGATGGAAATGAAAAAAAACAAGAACTACATATTTCAGCAGCAGCAAGTCTGACTGACGCAACTAAAGAATTGAAACGAGCATTTGAAGCAGATCATAAAGATGCAAATGTTACATTTAATTATGGTGGGTCTGGTTCATTAAGACAACAGATTGAAAAAGGTGCACCTGTAGATGTATTTATGTCAGCAAACAAGAAAGACGTTGATGCATTACAAGATAAAGATAAAGCACAAAATACATATGAATACGCTAAAAATAAACTCGTACTTATTGGTGCCAAGGACAGTAATTATAAATCGGTTGAATCTCTACAAGAAGGCGATAAATTAGCAATTGGTGAGGTTAATTCTGTGCCAGCGGGAAAATACGCTCAGCAATATTTAAAAGATAACGATTTATACGAACAAATAAAACCTAATTTAGTATTTGCTAAAGATGTGCGACAAGTACTAAACTATGTTGAAAAAGGTAATGCGCAATTAGGGTATGTGTATAAAACTGACTTATATCAAAGCCAGCAAAATGGCGAGAGTCATGTTAAAGAAATCGATGCAGCTGATTTAAAGGAACCCATTGTTTATAAAGCAGCGACAACATCAGATAAGCAGTTAGCTAAAGCATGGATTGACTTTCTTAAGACAGATCAAGCTAAAGAAATATTAGAAAAATATCAATTTGAAGCATAGGAGGTTTTAGCAATGGTAGATGTTACACCATTTTGGATATCACTCAAAGTAGCTGTTATTAGTACAATCATCGTTACTTTTATTGGTATCGTTGTTTCAAGATGGTTGTATAAACGACATGGTTTTATTGCTAGAATCTTAGAAAGTATAATTATTTTACCTATTGTATTACCACCAACTGTTATGGGATTTATTTTATTAATTGTGTT
The DNA here is from genome assembly GCF_000294465.1 of Staphylococcus sp. OJ82. Classification (NCBI taxonomy): domain Bacteria; kingdom Bacillati; phylum Bacillota; class Bacilli; order Caryophanales; family Staphylococcaceae; genus Staphylococcus; species Staphylococcus sp. OJ82. The sequence continues at coordinate 508,919 of NZ_ALPU01000003.1, forward strand.
TTCACCTAGAAGTTTTATTGGCGCGTTTTTTACGGATGTATTACATTTACCAGTAGTTTTTACGCTGACTGGAGCAGTTATTGCATCTGTGATTGTGAGTTTTCCATTGATGTATCAACATACTGTTCAAGGGTTTCGTAGTATAGATAATAAAATGCTCAATACTGCACGAACGATGGGTGCAAGTGAAAACAAGATATTTTTCAAATTAATTTTACCATTGTCCAAGCGTCCGATATTATCAGGAATTATGATGAGCTTTGCCCGAGCAATAGGGGAATTTGGTGCGACACTGATGGTTGCTGGTTACATACCTAATAAAACGAATACGTTACCTTTAGAAATATACTTTTTAGTAGAACAAGGTAAAGAAAATCAAGCGTGGTTGTGGGTGATTGTCCTTGTCGCATTTGCGATTACAGTAATTGGCACAATCAATGTGTTGAATAAAGACCGTTATCGGGAGGTAGATTAATTGTTGAAATTACATTTAGAGCATGCGCTCAAAAACACGCAATTGCATATGAACCTACAAGATACTGAACCTAAAATTTATGCAGTTAAAGGTCCTTCCGGTATTGGTAAAACAACAATTTTAAATATTATAGCAGGATTGAAAAGTGCAAATAAGGCACATATAGAAGTTAATGAACGTATTTTAACTGATACGCCTAACAATATAGATGTGAAAATTCAACAGCGTAATATTGGCTACTTATTTCAAGATTATCAATTGTTTCCTAATATGGATGTGTATCAGAATATAACTTTTATGGCGCAACCTTCTGAACATATAGAGACTTTGATGCATCAATTAAACATTGCGCATTTAAAGCCACAGTTTCCAATGAGACTGTCGGGTGGAGAATCCCAGCGTGTGGCATTAGCAAGAACATTAAGTACTAGACCAGATCTCATATTATTGGACGAACCATTTTCAAGCTTGGATGATACGACTAAAGATGAAAGTATTCAGTTAGTAAAGCGCATATTTGAAGAGTGGCAAATACCAATTATTTTTGTAACACATTCTAATTACGAAGCAGAAGCACTGGCTCATGAAGTGATTAATATTGAATGAGTGATTGCCGATAAGATGCCACAATCACAAGATATATTCTAGGTGATTAGGTACTTGTGAAATTATAAGATATTAAAAATAAGACCCATCCATTATTAGTATTTATGGATGGGTCTTATTATTTGGACATGTCGATTATAATTTATTTTCCGGAATTGGAAAATAGTCAAATATTTCTCCTGAATTGAGCGCATCTGTTAGAGTAGATAGCCAAGCATAATAGAGTTTAGAATGTTCTATTTGCTCTAAAATTTCTTGTGCTTCTTCTATGATTTCAGGCGTAGCAGTTTCAGAATGAATAATGGGCTTCAATAAAGATTCAGCTTTGTATATTGCTTCTGAATTCAATTTGATTTCACGTTTCCATTTTTGTGAAAAGAAGTTTCCAAAAAACGTAAAAAAGTCTTTTTCAGCAGTAAAGTGTTGTTTTCTACTTCCTCGAACAAACTCTTGTTTTACGCCATCAAATTCTTGCAGTCTTTTAACACCTGCACTCATACTGGGCTTACTCATTTGTAATTCATAACGCATTTCATCTAGTGTCATATTACTTTGTTCAAAAACCATCGTGCCATATAGATTACCTACACTACGATTGACTCCATAAAGATCCATCGTTTCTCCAATTGAATTGATGACGATATCTTTTGCTTGCTCCAATAGTTGTTCATAGTCTTTTGAACGTGCCATTGATTCACCTCCATATAATAGTTAACTTATTGTAACACGAACATATAATTAAAGGATATGCTTTATAAGTAACGTGCGGCATGATTTAGAGCATATTAAGTGTATTAATAAAACCTTTAACATTTCTAGTTATACTAATCATTGCTAGTGCTCAGAATCAAAAATACATAGGGAATTCACTACTTTTTGTAATATTAATGGCAAACCGTTGTTACTCTCGCATGCAAGATTTATAATGGATACAATGATGTATAGAGAGGGTTATTGTAGTGACAAAAGACCGCTATTCAAGACAAACGTTATTTAAACATATAGGTCCTAAAGGACAAGATAAAATCATGCAATCACACGTGCTCATTGTAGGCGTGGGGGCACTTGGTACGCATCTTGCTGAAAGTTTAGTTAGAGCAGGGGTTGGTACATTAACTATTGTAGACAGAGATTATATCGAATATAGTAATCTTCAAAGACAAACGTTATTTAGTGAATCGGATGCGTTGGAAGGTTTGCCAAAAGTTGTTGCTGCTAAACAAAAATTATTGGATATTAGACAAGATTTGAAGATTCATAGTTATATTGCACATGTAAATCGTCAGTTTTTAGATGACAATGCTGGTTCAGCTCAACTTATATTAGATGCAACAGATAACTTTGAAACGAGACAGTTAATTAATGATTTTGCTTTTCAAAAAGGCATACCGTGGATTTATGGTGGGGTAGTCCAAAGTACTTATGTAGAAGCTGCTTTTATTCCAGGACACACGCCATGTTTTAATTGCTTAGTGCCACAGTTACCAGCTATAAATATGACATGTGATACGGTAGGTGTAATTCAACCTGCAGTGACGATGACTACAAGTTTGCAGATGAGGGATGCGCTAAAGATTTTAACTGAACAACACGTTCCGACTAAAGTAACTTATGGAGATTTATGGGAAGGCACACACTTTACATTTGGATTTAGTAAACTACAACGGAGCGATTGCAAGACTTGTGGTTGCGCGCCTACGTATCCACATTTAAATGAAACGAAACGACAGTTTGCTAGTTTGTGTGGTAGGGATACAGTGCAATACGAAAACCCTAATATTTCCCAGGAAATATTAGAAACATTTTTAACTCAGCAAAATATTGCCTATCGACGTAATCCTTATATGATTCACTTTGAATATAATGGCTATCGTATTGTTAGCTTTAAAGGTGGCAGATTACTGATACATGGTATGACGAATCCTCAACAAGCGATTACTTTAATAAACCAACTATTTGGCTAAAGGAGTGTAACAATGCATACAAATGTTAAGTTAAATCAAGATATAAAATGTGCAGTATTGACAGTTTCTGATACAAGAGATTATAAGACAGACAAGGGTGGTAAATTAGTAATAGAGCTGTTATCGGAATTAAATGTTTCAATCGATAAGTCACATTATAAAATAGTAAAAGATGAACAAGAAGCTATTCAAATGCAAGTTGAGCAATGGTTAAGTGAAGACATCGATGTGATTGTTACTACAGGTGGCACTGGTATTGCACAAAGAGATGTAACTATAGAAGCAGTATCTTCATTTTTCACTAAAGAAATTGAAGGATTTGGAGAGCTGTTTAGATATCTTAGTTATGCTGAGGATGTAGGTACGAGAGCATTATTGTCTCGAGCAATCGCGGGGACAGTAAATGACAAGTTAATCTTTAGTATTCCAGGATCTACTGGAGCTGTTAAATTAGCATTGGAGAAGTTAATAAAACCAGAATTAAATCATTTGGTTAAAGAAATAACTAAATAAAGAGGGTGAGAAGAATCAAAATACGAAATTTGATATCTTTCCCGCCCTCTCACAAGGTTTACTAGAAAAAAGAATACAAGAGCTTCACACTCGTGTATTTATATATGACATAGCTACTGCCAAAATAATTATTGAGGCTGAGACACGTATTTATGTCTTAGAGACTTTATTCGAGTTGAGCGTAAGTATTAATTATGCTTTTCGTTCAAAATCACCAGATTTACCACCTGATTTAGATAGTAAATAAGTTTCGCCAATAACCATACCTTTGTCTAAAGCTTTTGTCATATCATAAACAGTAAGTGCTACAGCAGTTGCAGCAGTTAATGCTTCCATTTCGACACCTGTTTTTCCAGTAGTAGACACAGTTGCTTGGATATTCAAAGTGAAAGATTGCGTATTCTTCTGCCACTGAAATTCAACATCAATACCTGTTAGTGGTAAAGGATGACACATTGGAATAATATCAGCAGTGTTTTTAGCTGCCATAATACCTGCAATTTGTGCAGTATTAAGAACATTTCCTTTTTTATTTGTATGATCAACAATTTGTTGATGGATTTCTGGGTTTACGGTAATGCTTGAATGTGCGATTGCAGTACGTTTCGTAATATTTTTTTCAGAAACATCTACCATTTTAGCATTGCCCTGTTCATTAATATGTGTAAATTCAGACAAACATATCCCTCCTAATCGTTTTCTAGTATATCACGAAATTAATTAATATAAGGAGTAGATTTAGATGCCAGTTGAGAAAAGAAATCCAATTCCAGTAGGTGAAGCCATTGAACGCGTTGTGAGTCAAAATATTTATATGGATGAGGCTACAGTGCCCCTAGATGCTAGTTTAAACCATATATTGGCTGAAGATATTATTGCTACATACGAAATTCCACGTTTTAACAAATCACCCTATGATGGTTTTGCCATTAGAAGTAAAGATACAACAAATGCAAGTGGTGCGCACCGTCTAACTTTCAATGTAATTGACCATATTGGTGCCGGTGCTGTTTCGGATAAAAAAGTTGGTGCGTTTGAAGCAGTTCGAATTATGACAGGTGCCGCGATGCCTGAAGGTGCAGATGCAGTCGTCATGTTAGAACAAACTGTAGAACAAGGACAAAGTTTCACATTACGTAAAGCATTTAAACCAAATGAGAACGTCTCTTTAAAAGGTGAAGAAACTCAAATAGGTGACGTTATTTTACAAAAAGGACAACAAATTAATCCTGGTGCCATTGCAGTATTAGCTACATATGGCTATGCACAAGTTCCTGTTTTTAAAAAACCAAGCGTAGCCGTAATTGCTACAGGAAGTGAGTTATTAGATGTGAGTGATGATTTAGAACCTGGGAAAATAAGGAATTCTAATGGGCCAATGATTACTGCATTGGCTAGTAAATTAGACTTACAAGTAAAACGTTATCAAATACAACAAGATGATTTAGAAAGTAGTATTCAAGTGGTTACAGAAGCGATGCAACAGCATGATATCGTCATTACTACTGGCGGTGTATCAGTTGGGGATTTTGATTATTTACCACAAATATACGAAGCATTAAATGCTGAAGTCCTTTTTAATAAAATTGCTATGCGTCCAGGAAGTGTGACGACAGTAGCAGTAGCAGAAGGTAAGTATCTATTTGGTTTATCTGGAAATCCATCAGCATGCTTTACAGGCTTTGAGTTATACGTTAAGCCAGTAGTTCAACATATGATGCATGCAAATGCACTTTATCCTCAAGTCGTGCAAGCTACATTGATGGAAGATTTTACAAAAGCAAACCCATTTACGAGATTTATTCGTGCTACGGTCACTTTTAACGGCAAAGAAATGACAGCAGTTCCTTCAGGATTTAACAAATCAGGTGCAGTTGTAGCGATTGCACATAGTAATGCCATGATTATGTTACCAGGTGGAACAAGAGGATATAAAAAAGGTTATACGGTAAATGTAATATTAACTGAATCACAAGCTTATGAAACGGAATGCTTTATATGATTTTACAAATTGTTGGATTGAAAAGCTCTGGGAAAACCACATTAATGGAACATACAATTCAGGTATTAAAAGAACATCACCACACAGTAGCAACGGTGAAACATCATGGACATCATAACTCTGAGGACCACCCTGATATCACATTACAAAATAATCATGTTGACCATATGAAACACTTTTATGCAGGTGCAGATCAAAGTATTGTTCAAGGTAATGCTTACCAACAAAGTGTCACCAGAACACAAAACAAAACGCTTGATGAAATCATAGAAGAATCTGTTACAATAGACAGTAACGTAATATTGGTAGAGGGTTTTAAAGAAGCAAGTTACGATAAAGTGTTAGTTTATCGTGATGAAAACGACCGAAATGCACTAAATCATTTAACACATATTAAGTATGCCATTAATATATCAAAACCAGAGGCTTTACGTCAGTATGACCAATGGTTATTATCTTTTTTAATATCAAAGGAATGAATTAAATGAAGCAATTTGAAGTGACAAGCGAGCCGATACAGACAGAGCAATATAGATCTTATGTACTGAATGAACATCAAGGTGCAGTTGTTGTTTTTACAGGTCATGTAAGGGAATGGACAAAAGGAATTAAAACAGAGTATTTAGAGTATGAAGCCTATATTCCTATGGCAGAAAAAAAGTTAGCTCAAATAGGTGATGAAATTTCAGAACAATGGCCTGGTACACAAACGACAATCGTTCATAGAATTGGCCCGTTAGCTATTTCAGATATTGCAGTACTCATTAGTGTATCTTCGCCACATCGAAAAGATGCATACAGAGCAAATGAATATGCAATTGAGCGTATCAAAGAAATCGTCCCTATTTGGAAAAAGGAAATATGGGAAGATGGTGCACAATGGCAAGGGCATCAACATGGAAGCTATGAGGATGCGATTGAAGGAGGCCAATCATGAAAGTACTTTATTTTGCAGAGATAAAAGAAATATTAGCAAAACAATCAGAAGACATCGATTTAAGTTATGATATTACTGTAGATGAATTTATTACAGATTTATTTAAACGTTATCCTAGTATTAGTGATAAAAAATTTCAAATAGCAGTAAATGAAGAATTTGTGAAAAATGATGACATTGTCCAACCTAATGACACTGTCGCATTGATTCCACCAGTTAGCGGAGGGTAAAGAAGAGATGAAAGCAATTATACTTGCCGGAGGACAGTCAGAGAGATTCGGTGAACCTAAGGCTTTTGCACAAATTGAATCGCAAACATTTTATGAGCGAATTATAGATGTGTTAGAAGCAACGAACATGTTTAATCAAATTATTATAAGTACCAATGAAAATCTTGCGACACAATTTGATTACCCAAATATAATTATAGATGAACACCAGAATAAAGATAAAGGGCCTTTGGCAGGTATTAGATCAGTCATGAGCCAACACCTAGAGGAAGAACTTTTCTTTGTTATTTCCGTTGACACACCTATGATTACTCAAAAAGCGATAAGTAAATTATATCAATTTATGGTGGAACACCTTATTGAAGACCAGTTAGATATTGCAGGTTTTCAAGAAGCGGGTAGACCGATACCTACACTTGCCTTTTACAGTCCACATACTTTAACTTACATTGATAAGGCACTGAATTCAGAGGATTATAGTTTAAAGAATGTTTATACTAAAGTTGCAAGCGATTGGTTAGATGTTAATACAATTGAATCACCTGATTATTGGTATAAAAATATTAATTTCCAGTATGATTTGGACGCTTTACAACATGAAATTATAAATAGATAAAGGGGGGCTAACGATATGGTAGAACAAATCACTGATAAACTCGGGCGGCCGATACGTGACTTAAGATTATCAGTTACAGATCGATGCAATTTCCGTTGTGATTATTGCATGCCTAAAGAAATCTTTGGCGATGATTTTGTTTTCTTACCTAAAGACGAGCTTCTTACATTTGATGAAATGGTACGTATTTCGAAAGTATACACACAATTAGGTGTGAAAAAAATACGTATTACAGGCGGTGAACCATTACTCAGACGTGATTTATATAAATTGATTTATGAATTGAATCAGATTGATGGCGTAGAAGATATTGGTCTAACGACAAATGGCTTATTGTTAAAAAAACATGGTCAAAAATTATATGATGCGGGTTTAAGACGTATTAATGTAAGTTTAGATGCAATTGAAGACAAAGTGTTTCAAGCGATTAATAATAGAAATATAAAAGCTTCTACAATATTGCAACAGATTGATTATGCAATTTCCATAGGATTCCATGTGAAAGTAAATGTGGTTATACAAAAAGGTGTAAATGATAACCAAATTCTACCTATGATTCAGTATTTCAAAGAGAAAGATATTGAGATTAGATTTATAGAATTTATGGATGTTGGAAACGATAATGGATGGGATTTTAGTAAAGTGGTAACAAAAGATGAAATGTTAAATATGATAGAAAAAGAGTTTGATATTGAATCTGTTGAGCCAAAATATTTTGGCGAAGTCGCTAAATATTATCGTCATAAAGATAATGGTGCGCAGTTTGGTCTTATCACTAGTGTATCTCAATCTTTCTGCTCTACTTGTACACGCGGTCGATTGTCATCAGACGGTAAGTTCTATAGTTGTCTATTTAGTACAGTAGATGGCTTTAATGTGAAATCATTTATGCGTGCTGGAGCAACTGATGACGAGCTATTTGAACAATTTAAAGTACTATGGAACGTTAGAGATGATAGATATTCAGATGAACGTACGGAACAAACCGTAGCAAATAGAAAGCGCAAAAAAATTAATATGAATTATATTGGTGGTTAGTATCACTAGATAGTTGTCAATCTATCTATTAGACTTGTTATAGTTTTGACGCTGACATAATATCTAAAATCATAAAACGCTGGAGCAGCTTAAATAAATATGCTCTCAGCGTTTTTTGTGTTAAATCACAAGATAAAAAATCATTCTATTTATTTAACAAAATAAAGGTTAATAATAGACATTTTCAAATTTTAAAATAAAGATTTTTTAAGATATTCTATTAAAAAAAATGTTTATATTTACTTTAGGGATTTAATTAAAACAAAAAAATGCTTGGTATGTATAAGAAGCTATATAAATGAAAGACAATAGTAAAAAATATTTATCTATTACTTTTAAAATAATAGATTTAATGAAGAAAATGTTATATAATATTTTCGAAGCTTATTCATTATAGAGCCATTAAAACAACAAGAAAAAACGATGAGGAGGCCATTATTATGGAAAGTAAAGTATCTTATTTTATAACTTCTGAAAGAGCGTTAAGTCAATTAAAACATTGGTTGAAGACCGTACATCATTTATCAATTGAAGAATTTGTTGTGTTGTATAAAGTGTATGAAGCTAAAAAAATCAGCGGAAAGGAATTGAGAGATACACTTCATTTCGAAATGTTATGGGACACGAGCAAGATTGACGTGATTATACGAAAAATTTATAAAAAAGAACTCATGTCTAAAGTTCGCTCTGAGACAGATGAAAGACAAGTTTATTATTATTTCAATGATATTCAAACTAAGATTTTTGATGATATTATACAAGAAATAGAAACGATTAAAGTAGCACAATAATCAAGTCTACATAAAAGCATACATAAAAAAGAGAACGGGACTAAGAAATCAAAATTTGATTCCTTTCCGTTCTCTTTTTATTACAATGAGTTAAGTTGTTTTAACTTTTCTGCCATGTAAGAAGAAATAAATAATAGCTGCTATAAGTACGATGACGGCCATAATAGCATATAATTGTGCATAAGATACGGAGGATGTCATAAAGCCTAAAACATATGGTCCAAACCCAACTCCTAAATCTAATCCGATAAAATAGGTTGAAGTTGCTATACCATATTTAGCAGGTGGTGATACTTTAATGGCAATAGCTTGCATACAGGATGAAATATTTCCATAACCTGCACCTAAGAACAAGCCAGCAAGAATGAGTAACCAACCATTATTTGTAATACTTAAAGTAACGAATGTAAGGATTAAGAATACAAAGGCAGGATATGCAATGACGTTCTCATTTTTTTGATCCATGAGACGACCTGCAATTGGTCGAGTGATCAATGATGCAATGGCATAAAATATAAAGAAGTAACTAGAAATCGTTACTAAATTTATCTCTTGAGCAAAGAATTGCAAAAATGTAAGTATTGAAGAATAAGTTAAACCTGAAATCAACATAATTATTGCTACAGGTATGGCTTCTTTTGCAATGTAATTATTAATGTTGAATTTTTTACTTGTTGTTTTTTGAGTAGTTGTATCAGTTGTATCGAGCTTAAATTGTAGATTTACAAAGAAAGAAATTAATAAGCTTACTACACCACAAACAAGACAAATTAAGAATAACATCTTAATTGGAAAAGTATTAATTAATAGTAAACCAAGGAAAGGGCCAATAGCTGCACCAATAACAAGGCTTAAAGAAAATAAACTAATGCCTTCACTTTTTCTATCATTAGGCGTGACATAAGCAGCGATGGTGCCTGTTGCCGTTGTAGTAATTCCTGTAGCAATACCGTTGATTAGTCTAGTAAACATGAGTAATGTTATAGAACCTTCTATAAAATATAACAATTGGGTAATGAGTAAAAATACTAATCCAATTAACAATATACGTTTCGGTCCGACTTTATTTACATATTTACCAGTTACAAAACGGCCAATTAAGGAACCTATGATAAAGAGTCCTGTTACTAAGCCAGCGGTGCTATCTGAAACATTATATTCAGATTTAGCATAACTGGCGATTATTACTATAAGTAAGTACATACATAAGTATATTAAAAAATTGGTTATAAAGTTTATATTAAAACTTTTTGTCCATATGGGTGATTTTGTTGGTATTGCTTGATTCATATTACCCTTCCTCCATTTTTGTTATAGCTTCATGTATTGATTGAATAGTCTTAACTGCTTGTTTAAGATCGCCTTCAGATAATCCTGTGTCTTCAATAAGCTGATCTTGTACCTTATCAACTCGAGTACTAATGTTGTTATATAATAGCTGACCTTCTTTTGAGAGTGCTAATAATTTCTCCCTTTTATCAATTCCAGGCTCAATTGAAAGCAATGATTTTTCAGAAAGTACTTTTAAAATCTTACGTGTCGTTGGTTTCTCGATGGCACGGCGCTTTGATATTTGTACCAAAGTAGTAGGCGCATTGTATGCTATATCTTTAAATACTAACCATTGAGCAGGATATAGATCAAACTCTTCAAATATAGGTTGAAACAATTTTGTGTATGGTCTATAAATTGCAATAAGGTTATTAAATATAATATTTTTTTCCATAATGACCTCCTAATATAGTTAGCTTTGCTAACTTAATTTACAGCATACTTATTCTATTCTTTTTTAATAAAAAAATCAATAGTAGGCGATGTAAAATCATTAAAAATTCAAGAAAAAGTTTATGGAGATAAGAAATTTATTACGTAGCGTTAGTTAAGACAAGTAAAGTGGTATACAATTTGTTAAGATATAGTTAAAGCTAAAATAAGGGAGATACCTAATGCAGTATTTAAAATTAGATCATATGATTCATTATATTCATCAATTAGATAACTTTAAATATCCGGGGCATTTGTTTAAATTACATCAAGGTGGCCACCATGAAAGGTTGGGAACTTATAACAGATTAGCCTATTTGAATAATGCATATATAGAGTTGTTAGACGTGTATAAACCCGACGTATTATTAAAAATGATAAAAACAGATGAAGGACGTGTATCGTTTCCTTCTAAAATAGTACAAGATAATTATAGTCAAGGTATAAAAACACTGGCATTTCGTACGCAAGATATTCATCAATTGAAAAAAGATTTGGAAACGAGAAATATAGAGGTCATTGGTCCCATAGATATGCATAGGGAAAATGTGAAAGGTGATAAAACATCTTGGAAATTGCTTTATATTGCAGATCCAGACTATAGAGTAAAACCACCATTTTTTATACAGTGGAGTGAAGCTGAAGAAGTGAGAAATGCAAAATTAGAACCGTTGCAACAAAAAGAATTTACGATTAGAACAATTAATATACACAGCACAGAACGAGAGCATACTGTAAAAAAATGGGAATATTGGTTTGATATGGAAAAAATAAGTGAAACTAAAACATATACTGCATTAAAATTAAAAAATGATGATGTCGTTTACCACATTTATGATGGTGAACATTCAGGGTATAAATCAGTCACATTAAGAGACGATAAAACTTCATCATCGTATACTTTAATTATTCGAGGAGCAAGCTATCAGTTCGAGGCAGATTAATAAATATAAAGGTATGCACTATGTGCAATAATGAAAATGTGTATCAATGAAATAATAAGTGTTAAAATAGTTAAATACGTGGCGACTTTATGTGTACGTAATAATAATAAGTAAACACATATAACAAAAGACAACGCTGCTAAAATTACTCTTAAGCTTAAGTATGATATTGACAGTGGTTCGATAAAAGCTTGAACTACAAAGATTAAATTAATAATCAGTAATAATCCAATAATAAAAATACGCATGAAAACACCTCGTTATTTCTTTTAATATAGTATAACAAATGAATTGTTTATATGTGAAATTATGAGCGAAGCAATGTATAATATCAAAGTATTGAATTGGTAAAGGAGACATCAGTTGTATGGAAAAGATGAATATCACAAATCAAGCGCATGATGCATTTGTTAAGTCGCATCCACAGGGTGATTTATTACAATTAACAAAATGGGCAGAAACAAAAACACTAACTGGATGGTATTCAAAACGTATTGCAGTTGGAGAAGAGGGCGAAGTAAAAGGCGTTGCTCAACTATTATTCAAAAAGGTACCTAAGTTACCATATACGTTATGCTATATTTCTAGAGGTTTTGTTACAGATTACAGTAATAAACTCGCATTAGAAACGCTTTTAGAGTACGCAATGCAAATTGCAAAAGAAGAAAAAGCGTACGCTATTAAAATTGATCCAGATGTTGAAGTAGACAAAGGTGCTGACGCATTAACAAACCTAAGATCACTAGGATTTAAACACAAAGGTTTCAAAGAAGGTTTATCTAAAGATTATATACAACCAAGAATGACAATGATAACACCAATTGAAAAGTCGGATGAAGAACTTATACAAAGTTTTGAAAGACGTAATCGTTCAAAAGTCAGATTAGCTTTAAAACGTGGTACGACTGTTGAGCGTTCTAATAGAGAAGGCTTAAAAACATTTGCTAACTTAATGCAAATTACAGGTGAACGTGATGGCTTTTTAACACGTGATATTAGTTATTTCCAAAATATATACGATGCTATGAATCCAGATGGCGATGCAGAATTATTCTTAGTTAAATTAGAGCCTAAACCAGTACTCGAAGATTTAAGAGAAGACTTATCACAGCTTGAGCAAGAAAAAGTTAAATTAGCTGAAAAAAAACAAGATAAAAAAACACTAAATAAAATCAACGATGTAAATAATAAAATCGTTAAAACCCAAGAATTAATTGAGGATATGGAAAAATTAGAACTATCGCACCCTGAAGGTATTTATTTGTCAGGCGCGTTGTTAATGTTCGCAGGTAACAAATCATATTATCTATATGGTGCCTCTTCAAATGAATATCGTGATTTTCTACCAAACCATCATATGCAGTTTGCTATGATGCAATATGCTAGGGAACACGGCGCAACAACTTATGATTTTGGTGGTACTGATAATGATCCTGATAAAGACTCCGATCACTATGGCTTATGGACATTCAAAAAAGTTTGGGGCACATATTTAAGTGAAAAAATAGGTGAGTTTGATTATGTATTAAACAAACCACTGTATCAATTAATTGAAAATGTAAAACCGAAGCTTACTAAGGCAAAAATTAGAATATCTCGTAAACTTAGAAGTAAGTAAAATGTAATAAAATAGTTAAACATAAAAATGCACAGTATAAAGTTTTGATTTAAATTTTATAAAACTTTATACTGTGTATTTTTTAAATACTAAATAAATTTAAAAATTCGAAATATTTTATGAAATTATTAGCATGTATGATATTGTAAGTTAGAGACTTATGGTAAATTAGATATAACGAAATGAAAGTACGAGAGGAGATTAAGCGCATGATAAAAAAATTATTACAGTTTTCATTAGGAAATAAATTTGCAATCTTCTTAATGGTCTTGTTAGTTATATTAGCTGGCATATACTCGAGTTCTAAAATGAAACTCGAACTATTACCAGATGCCGAACCACCTATAATTACAATACAAACAGCATTACCAGGTGCAACCCCAGAAACAGTAAAGGAAGACATTAGCGATAAAATAGATAGTCAAGTTAGGTCTATGTCTGATGTTAAAAACGTAAGCGCTCAATCTATACAAAATGCTTCAATGGTATCTGTAGAATATGAAGAAACTGCAGATATGGATAAAGCGGAAAATGATTTGCAGAAAGAAATCGATAAGATTAAATTTGATGAAGAAGTTGAGGAACCGGAACTGACAAGAAGTTCAATGGATGCATTTCCTATCGTAGCTTATTCATTTAGTAATAAGGAAGATAACCTCAAAGATACGACGAATAAAATTAACAACGAACTGATCCCACGTTTAGAAACAATTGAAGGCATACAAACTGCACAACTTAACGGTCAAACGTCACGAGAAGTATCTGTGAAGTTTGATCAAGATAAATTACAAGAAAGTGGTTTAAGTGCAGAAAGTGTTCAACAATTTCTAAAGAGTGCTACAAGTGAAACGCCACTCGGATTATTCCAATTTGATAAGACAGAAAAATCTGTTTTTATCGATGGTCAATTCACATCGGTAGATGCATTGAAAGATTTAGAAATCCCACTAACTGCAGGTGCTGGCTCTAGCACTCAAGGACAAAGTGCAAGTGATTCAAGTCAACAAGGCGCAGCACAAAGTCAAGATGGTTCGGGAGCTTCTTCGCAAGGTTCAGCAATGCAAGGTGCTGGAGCAAGCGTACCATCAGTAAAATTAGATGATATTGCTGATGTCTCTGTAGGCGATGTACGTGAGTCTATTTCCAAAACAAATGGTAAAGATGCGGTGAATGTACAGGTTACTAAATCACAAGATGCTAACACTGTAAAAGTAGCCGAAGATACTAAAAATGAAATTGATAAATTTGTTAAAGAAAATCCTGATGTCAATTCAACTAAAGTCATGGATACAGCGAAACCTATACAAGATTCTCTTTACACTATGATTGAAAAAGCAGCTTTAGGTACAATGGTTGCGATTATCGTAATCTTGTTATTCTTAAGAAATATAAGAACGACTGCAATTTCAATTGTATCCATACCAATGTCTATCTTAATAGCGATGGTGGCATTGAAATTATCAGATGTTTCATTAAACATTCTTACTTTAGGCGCATTAACCGTTGCTATAGGACGTGTGATTGATGACTCTATCGTAGTAGTAGAAAATATATACCGACGATTATCAGATAAGGAAGAGCAATTAAGCGGAGATAAATTAGTTATAAGTGCTACAAGTGAAGTATTCAAACCAATTTTATCATCTACTATAGTGACAATTATTGTATTCTTGCCACTAGTCTTTGTAACAGGTTCAGTAGGGCAAATGTTTAGACCATTTGCACTTGCAATTGCTTTTAGTTTATTAGCGTCACTTCTTGTTTCTGTAACAATTGTTCCAGCATTAAGTGCAACGTTCTTTAAAAAAGGAATCAAACAACATAAAGAAAAGAAACTAGGTTTGATAGGTAGTAATTACAAAAAAGTATTAAATTGGTCATTAAACCATAAATGGATTGTTATTATTATTAGTACAATCATTTTGATAGCAAGTATTGGGCTAGGTGCTGCTAAACTTGGTACAAGTTTCATTTCCACAGGTGAAGATAAGTATATGACACTTACATATACACCAGAACCTGGTGAAACTGAAGAAGGCGTTTTGAATCATGCGGAAGAAGTACAGAAATATTTAAATAAAAAAGATAAAGTAAATACTGTTCAATATTCAGTTGGTGGTGCGACGCCAACTGACCCTACTGGAAGTTCAAACAGCATGGCGATAATGGTGGAATATGATTCTAACACACCAAATTTTGATGAAGAACCAGATAAAGTGCTCAGTCATATTGAAAAATATAAACACCCTGGTGATTGGGGTAATCAAGATATGGGTACTGGCACAGACAACAAAGCATTAGAAATTGCAGTTACAGGTCCATCATTAGATTCGATAGAAGGAACCGTAAAAAAAGTTGAAGACGAAATGAAAGATATTAAAGGATTAGCTAATGTTAAGTCAGACTTATCACAAACTTATGAGCAATATAATATCAAAGTCGATCAAAATAAAGCTTCAAGCTATGGTTTGTCAGCTTCGCAATTAGCAATGACATTAAATCAAAATACACCTGAACAAACGGTTACGACTGTTAAAGAAAAAGGTAAATCCATAGATGTAAAAGTTAAAGAAGACAAAGATAAAAACTGGACAGAAGAAAAATTAGAAAGCACAGAAGTACAAACACCAACTGGTCAATCTATTGAGTTAAGCGAGATTGCCGATTTAGAAAAATCATCCACACCTAATAAAATAGAAACAGAAGCGGGTGATTACACTGCAACAGTTTCTACAAAAGTAACAAACGATGATGTCGGTGGTATGGCTCAAAAAGTAATATCTAAAGTGAACGATATAGATAAACCAAATAACGTAGAAACTAAAGTAGGAGGGGCTAATGAAGATATAAGCAAAGCTATTTCTCAATTGGTGCTAGCAATGATAGCAGCAATAATAATTGTTTATTTAGTGCTTGTTCTTACGTTTAAAGGTGCGCTTGCACCATTTACAATTCTATTCTCTCTTCCATATACTGTAATAGGTGTAGTAATCGCACTTGTTTTAACTGGCGAAACAATATCAGTACCAAGTATGATAGGCATGCTTATGCTGATTGGTATCGTAGTCACAAACGCGATTGTGCTAGTAGATAGAGTTATTAATAAAGAAAAACAAGGTCTGGAAATGAAAGACGCATTATTAGAAGCTGGTGGTACGCGTATTAGACCAATTCTTATGACAGCTATAGCTACAATTGGTGCACTATTACCAATGTTGTTTGGTGAAGACAGCTCAATTATTATTTCAAAAGGTATGGCAGCGACAGTTATAGGTGGGTTAATTTCTTCTACATTATTAACGCTAATTGTAGTACCTGTTATTTACGAAATACTATTTAGTTTGAAAGATAAAATTATAAATAAACGTAACAAGAAAAAGTAAAAATAGCTAACTCATATTAGGATGTATTAATAAACGCCTACAGAAAAACTGCTTACACAGTATTATATGTGTAAGCAGTTTTATTTGTCATTATATAGAAAAGATACAGAATAAATCATTTGTTTTCTTAGAGCTTATCTTGTCAGTTAACTGAAAATAATGCACTACGCAAAAAAAAGAGTATTGAAATAGGCAACTACTTCAATACTCAATATTTAAATAATTAATATAATACTAATACTAAAATAGCGTATACCACAAATAGTAAAATTGTAATTATATTTAAGATTTGAACGGCTTTAGAATCTTTTTTACCGTTTTTAAATGCTGTAATTTCTACATTGCCAATGATAAGTAATAGTACGATGAACACCCACCAGTTTACTGCAGGGAAGGATAATGTTGTAATTGCTACAACAAATAATAAGAGCAAGGCCATAATAATACGTAAAATGCGTGTAATGATTGTTGGCATTTTAAATACACTGATGTAGCTTACTATAAGATATAATATTGGTAAAAAGATAAGGTACAGTTGCATTGAATTACATCCTTTCTATGTATGCACTTAATCTTAGCACGTAAAAAATTGATTTACTAGGATGTTATTTACGTTCTTTTTGACTAATTTCTGAACGAACAGATGCAATTTCTTTTTCTATGTCTTCAAGTTGTCGTAATAATGGGTCAACTTGTTGATTGACGAATTCTCTTTTTTCAAGGTCACCTTGTAGTCTCACATAATCATATTTTAGTTCAGCTAATTTTTCTTTTAAATCCATTTTTACACACTCCTTTTGTATGCGGCACTAACCACACTATTTTAGTTTAAATTATAACATGAAATTGAAAGCTTCTAAAATAACCGAGTTATATGTTAAAGTATGAAAATGGAATGAAAACGAAAAGATGTAACGAAAGAAGGTTTATTGTGACCCAACAATTTATCATAATTATTTTACTTATTGCATTAGGTTATGCACTTAAAAGAATTAATTACTTTAAGGCAAACGACAGCCAAGTCTTTGCAACATTAGTTCTAAATGTCACATTGCCTTCGCTCGTGATAGTTAATTTAAACGAAGCAGATTTAGATTTATCTCTTTCTGTCTTACCTATACTGATGATTTTATATGGTGTTTTAACAAAATTAATCATGGTATGGTTCTTTATGAAATATGATAATCAAATACGAGGGACAACTGGTATGATGATGGCTTCACTCAATATAGGCTTATTTGCATATCCACTAGTAGAAGCCATATGGCCAAATACTGGTATGATTTATTTTGGTATGGTAGATATTGGTGGCGCAATTATTATGTTTGGGGTTACTTACTTTGTAGGAAGCTATTTTAGTAGTTCAGGTGATAGTTTTGACTTTAAATATTTAGCGAAAAATCTTCTTAAATCAGTACCGTTAATGACATATATCATCATGTTTATTTTAAATATGCTCAATATTCATTTTCCAGATCCAGTAATTGATTTCTTCTCTGTATTATCAGGGGCTAATATGCCATTATCGATGATTTTGATAGGGTTAATGTTGAATTTTAGTATAGATAAACGCTTTTTACCAATTGCGATGAAGTACATTTTATTACATTATGGTCTAGGTGTTATCGCTGGCTTACTCGTATATTTCTTTTTACCAGTTGATGATCAAATGGTAAAAACAACACTACAGGTTGCATGGTTATTACCCGTAGGTGTAGCCATCATACCTTATGCAATTCAATTTAAATATAAGACATTACCACTGGTAGGTATGGTCACCAATTTAACGATTGTTATTAGTATAATTATATTATACATTTACCAAGCTTTATTTGTATAAGTGAAGGGGAGGAACCTCATTTTTCTGAAAATATTTCAGCGTATGAGCCGAGTCCCACAAGGCTGACTAGAAAATGCAATGCAAAAGCTAAAGTTCATGTATAAGAACTACTTGTCTTCATAAACGAAGTAGTAGTTGTTTAAAAGCTTGATATAAGTACATTTTCAATTCAGTCATCCACTGCCAATATAATAATTGAGACTGAGACATGTATTTTGTCTCAGTCTCACCTAGGGCACGCTTGTTATTTACAAGTGTGCTTTTTGCTGTCGCTAATGATTGCTCGCTAGATTAAATGTTAGTTTAACCTTTACCACCCATAAATGCAGGATAATTTGTCATACCACCATCGACATATATTGTTGTGCCATGAATATAATCCGCTAAGTCAGAAGCTAAAAATCTTGCGACGTTAGCAACTTGACTAGCTTCGCCAATGATTTTAGATGGGATCATTTCTAATGTTTCTTCACGTGTTGTTGGATCAGAGAATTTTTCTTTCGTGTGTTCAGTAACGATAGCTCCCGGTGAAATATTATTAATACGAATACCATATTGTGCATATTCCATCGACATTGTTTCCATCATTAATTTTAATCCGCCTTTACTTGCTGCGTAGTTTACATAGTTTGGCCATGGAATTTTATCATGAACACTTGACGTGTTGATAATTACACCTTTTTTATCTTCTTTTAAAAATTGGTTTATAGCTGTTTTTGAGCCTATAAATGCACCAGTCAAATTGACGTCAATTACTTTTTGCCATTCTTCTAAAGGCATTTCATGTGTAGGAATCGGTTTTTCAAATCCAGCGTTATTAATTAAGATATCGAGTGTACCAAATTGATCTACAGCAGATTGAATTAAACGTTCTACATCATCTTCTTTTGATATATCAGCTTGTACCTTGATTGCCTTGCCGCCTGCATCTTCAATTAATTTAATAGTTTGAGATACAACTTCTAAATGGCGTTCTGAGCGATAATTTATAACGACGTTGGCTTTTTCATCACCAAACTGTTCTGCCATAGCTTTTCCAATACCGCTACCAGCACCTGTAATCACTACAACTTTACCTTCTAAGTCTTTAAACATAATGTATGACGCCTCCTTGATAGTAATAGTATAAAACAAAAAGTTTAAGACAAATATTAAATGATTAGAGATGAAAGTCACTAATCATTTAATATGCAATGAAAAATTGTCGTTGCCTTAAACTTAATGTTGTTTATCTATTTGTAATACATGATATTTGATTGTTAATGTTAACCTTTAATATTTCCGAGTACAAAGGCAGCAATGACAATGAGAACAATACCAGCCCATATTCCAGTCATTTGACGTTTGTCTTTACGCTCACCTAATAGGAAAATACCGCCAAGTGTAGATACGATGACTAATAATTGGGATAATGAAAAACTTGTTGCTACACCGACTTTGGGTTGTGAATAGAACATAAATAAATTACCTATCCCCCAAATAACACCTGGAATTAAATTCCATACAGTACTTTTTATTGATGTTTCGTGTTTAGCTGATAGAATTAAGCCACCAATCGCCATACCTATAGATTGGAAGAAAAGGGCATTCATTCCATCTACACCGAAGATTTGAGCTATAACTACATACACGACGTAACCTACAGTAGAAATTAATAAGATAGGCATTGCTTTACCAAAGTTTTTCGTGCTTTCTGATGCTTCATTTTTGCCTTTAATAGACGTCATAGCAATACCAATAACGAGTAATACCATAGCGAGTAGGCCTAGTGTAACTTGAGTACCAGTACTCCATTCACCTAAAAATACAGCACTAAATAATGTTGTACCTACTAATTGTAAACCAGTAGAGATAGGCATTGTTTTAGACACACCAATTAAACTAATTGATTTCAATTGGTAGCCTTGACCAAGTGCCCAAAAAGCACCTGAAATTAAACCGACAATAATAATAGTGGGGTCACCAAATTCAGCATTGCCAGTTAATAATAAAATAATACCAATGATTAATGCACCAAATGTAGTACCTCTAATTTGGTTATAAGGGCCACCACCAACGAGCACATTAATTAAAACAACACTTCCCCAAAATAACGCGGGTAAAAGGGCAATTAATATATCCATACTTTATCTTCACTCACTCTCTATTTAAATAATACTTTCCTTTCAAAATAACTATCTTAGATTGCCCTTGTATGATATTTTAAAGCAAAATATTAATATAGTAAAAAATATTAGATTATATACAAAATTATTTTACATCATTGTGAAATATGATGGGTAACTGTTTTGAGTATTTTTAATAAGAATAATTAAAATAAGCTTAAAATTTGGTTGGATTCCAAATTTTAAGCTTATAAAGGTATAACGAATTAAATATGAGCAGCGACGTATTTAAATTTTTTATATTCATAATTGATATTAAAACCTAGCTCATTAAAACGTTCAACGAGTGTCGTGTTTTTACTACGTATTTTGAAAAAAACTTTTTCTATATCGTGATTAGTAAACGCGATGTGTATAGCGTGTGATAGTAAATCAAATGCTATGCCTTTAAGTCTATAATCAGAGTGTGAAGAAAAATATTTAATTTCTGCCTTATGACTATTTTCAAATATTTGAAGGTAGAGATAACCTTTCAGTAGTCCCTCAGACATAAAGATAAATAGGCGATGATGCTCATCTAGTGATTCAACAATTTCATCTGCAGTCATTACATCATGTTTAAATGTGTGTTCGTGCAATTTACTAAATAAACGATAGTAAGCTGGCTGATATTCAGTGATGTTTTGTGCGTGCTCAATTTCACCAATATCTTGTGATGCTACTAAATAATAATCTGTAAAACTATAAGAAGATTGGATGGTTTTCATAAAATCTAAATAATTTTGTTCTGTTTCTTCAAAAGAAAAGTTGAAACTTGTAGACTCAGATTTGCTTTGTGCTAAGGTTTCAAATAAGTCTTGAAAAGCTGAAACTGATGGTGAAACTGATTTATTCACGAAAGGACCAAGAACTTTATATTTATTTTGTTCATATTGAAAGGCTGAAATTAGCATAATGATTTGGTCTTGATCATTTATTTGTGCATAGACGCCTGGATCTTCAATCAGTTGTTTTATATTAGTTGTAATGTTTTTATGTGCTGGTGGTAATTTGTATAAATAAGAAGCTGAGCGATAATCTGCGTTAATTATAAATTGTTCTATCTGGTCATAGTCGTTTAATTTGATAGTTTTCATAAAATACCTCCGTCTGTAAACTATTTAAGTTAATTATAGGAACTTTTTGAAATAAATGGAAGTTTCGATGTGCTATATACATGTTACAATAAATATTATATTGAGATTGAAAGGGCGAAATTATGAAATCACTAATTATAGCTGAAAAACCTTCAGTAGGTAGAGACATTGCAAATACTTTGAATGTTAATGAAAAGCGCAATGGCTACTTTGAAAATAATAAATATATTGTCACTTGGGCGTTAGGACATTTAGTAACGAATGCTACGCCAGAACAGTATGATAATAATTATAAAGAATGGAAACTTGATGTTTTACCTATTATACCAAATAAAATGAAAACTGTTGTTATAAGTAAGACAAGAAAACAATTTTCAACAGTTCAATCTTTAATTAAGAACAATAATGTTAAAGACATCATCATTGCAACAGATGCTGGTAGAGAGGGAGAACTAGTAGCGCGATTAATATTAGATAAAGCACATAATCATAAACCAATTAAACGTTTATGGATTAGTTCTGTAACAAATAAAGCAATTAAAGATGGTTTTAATAAATTACAAGATGGTCGTAAATATGACAATTTATATCACGCTGCATTAGCACGTAGTGAAGCAGATTGGATTGTTGGTATCAATGCTACGCGTGCGTTGACAACTAAATATGACGCTCAATTGTCACTTGGCCGTGTGCAAACTCCTACAATACAATTAGTACAAATGAGACAAAATGAGATTAATCAATTCAAACCACAAACTTATTTCACGATGAAATTGAATGCAGGTGGTCTTAATTTTCAGTGTATTAAACCTCAATCACATCCAGATAAAACAATTTTTGAAGATATCAAGAAGGAAATTGAAGGACAAGTAGCAACGATTGAAACAATAACTAAAAGTCATAAAAAATCATACCAACAACAATTGTTTAGTTTAACTGACTTACAACAAGAAGCTTATAAACGTTATCACTTAGGACCTAAAGAGACATTAAATACACTACAAGCATTATATGAAAGGCATAAACTTGTGACGTATCCTCGTACAGATTCAAATTATTTAACTGATGACATGGTAGATACGCTTAAAGACCGTTTGCAAGCAATTATGGCTACCACTTTAAAAGACATTGCAAAAGGACAAATGTCACAATCATTTTCTGCTAAACAAAGATTTGTAAATAATAGTAAAGTATCAGATCATCACGCTATTATACCAACAGAAGTACGTCCTGATATGAATCAATTAAGCCAACGAGAATCAAAAATATACATGATGATTGCTCAAAGATACTTAGAAAATCTAATGCCACCTCATGAATACGAATCAGTTTCTATAGAATTAAGTGTTGGTAGATATAAATTTACTTTTAAAGATAAAATCACTACAAAATTAGGATTTAAAGCAGTCTATGATACACAAGAAAAAACAAATGAACAAATTACTCAAATGCAAAAAGGCGCAACACTTAAAATCACTCGCGTGAACATAGACCAACATGAAACAACACCTCCAGCGTATTTTAATGAAGGAACTTTACTCAAAGCGATGGAAAGCCCTCAGAAATTCTTTGCGTTAGATGATAAAAAACATAATGACACATTAAAAGAAACGGGTGGTATAGGTACTGTAGCAACCAGAGCAGATATCATAGAAAAATTATTTAATATGAATGCGATTGAAGCACGTGATGGCAAAATAAAAGTAACTTCTAAAGGAAAACAAATTTTAGAATTAGCACCAAAAAAACTTACTTCTCCATTATTGACAGCAGAATGGGAAGAAAAACTTTCACTCATTGAACAAGGCAAATATGATGTGAAACAGTTTATATCAGAGATGAAACAATTTACTAACGACGTTGTATCTGAAATTAAGGAAAGTGAACAAAGGTATAAGCATGACAATTTAACTACTGCTGAGTGTCCAACTTGCGGCAAATTTATGATTAAAGTTAAAACGAAAAATGGACAAATGCTAGTTTGTCAGGATCCAACGTGTAAAACGAAAAAGAATGTTCAAAGAAAAACTAACGCACGCTGTCCTAATTGTCATAAAAAAATGACATTATTCGGAAGAGGGAAGGATGCCGTTTATCGCTGTGTTTGTGGTCATACTGAAAGTCAGGCTCAAATGGATAAACGACATAAAAATAAAAAGTCAGATAAAATAAATAAAAAAGATATGAAAAAATACATGAATAAAGATGAAGGTATAGAGAATAACCCATTCCAAGACGCGCTAAAAGACCTTAAATTCTAAAATAATCGAACAAACGAAATATATAATTTAACAAAGTTCGTGTTTGCTATTGTAAAATAGTTAATTTGATATTAAAATATGAAGGTATTTTAAAAAAAGGAGAACTAACTGTGAAAAAGTATTTCAAGTTTGATAAACATGGAACAAGCTATAAGAAAGAGATACTTGGCGGGCTAACGACTTTCTTATCTATGGCATACATTTTAGCTGTTAACCCTCAAGTACTTAGTTTAGCAGGCGTTGATGGCGTGTCTGACGATATGAAAATGGATCAAGGTGCTATTTTCGTTGCCACAGCACTTGCAGCTTTTGTTGGCTCACTATTTATGGGGCTAATCGCACGATATCCGATTGCTTTAGCACCTGGTATGGGCTTAAATGCATTCTTTGCATTTACTGTTGTATTAACTATGGGCATTCCTTGGGAAGTCGGTTTAACTGGAGTACTATTTTCTGGTTTAGTATTTGCAGTCCTCACTATGACGGGGCTACGGGAAATAATCATAAACGCAATTCCTTTCCAGATGAAAATGGCAGTTTCTGCTGGGATCGGGTTATTTATCACCTTTGTAGGGTTACAAAGTTCTGGTATTATTGTTTCCAATGATTCTACGTTAGTTACATTGGGGCAAATTACTGAGGGTCCTGTACTCTTAACTATATTTGGTATTATTATCACTGTTATACTCTATGCGGTTAGAGTGCCAGGAGCAATATTTATTGGTATGATGCTTACGTCTATTCTTGGTATGATTACTGGTCTTATACATACGCCGAGTGGCATTGTAGGTCAAGTTCCAAGTATTGAACCAACTTTCGGTGCAGCTTTTGAAGCCTTTAAAGATCCATCACAATTATTTACTGTTCAATTTCTAATTGTTATCCTAACATTCTTATTCATAGATTTCTTTGACACAGCAGGAACTTTAGTAGCAGTAGCTAGTCAAGCTGGTATGATGAAAGATAACAAACTTCCAAGAGCTGGACGTGCACTTTTCTCAGATTCATTAGCAACAATCGTAGGTTCAATTTTTGGTACCACAACAACGACTACATATATTGAATCAACATCAGGTGTTGCTGTCGGAGCTAGGACAGGATTTGCAAGTGTAGTAACAGGTTTTTGTTTCTTATTAGCGATATTCTTTAGTCCACTTATGGAAGTAGTGACGAGTGCAGTTACTACACCTGCATTAGTTGTAGTTGGTGTCTTAATGGCTTCAAACTTTGCAGAAATAGATTGGAAGAAATTTGAAGTTGCAGTACCGGCTTTTGTCACAATTATTATGATGCCTTTATCATATTCAATTGCGACAGGTATTGCTTGCGGGTTTATATTCTATCCAATTACAATGTTAATCTCTAAAAGACATAAAGAAATACATCCTATTATGTATGGCTTAATGGTATTATTTATTCTCTATTTCGTGTTTGTTCACGGATAAATTAAAAGCACATTGTTGAACGTCAAAGTGACGCAACAATGTGCTTTTATATTTTATAAATAATCAATTTGGAATTGTTTAGAATTCGTAGGTAGTATTATACATCAAATCTATATTATACAAGAAGTAAAAACAAGTTTCTTCATTATAATAGCAATTTTAGAAAAGATAATAAAAGTCATGCTTTACATAAAGAAGGAATTTACTTAATTGGTATAATTTAACCAAACAAAGACTCATACAATATACGCTCGATGAAAAATAGTTAATCCTAACTAACAGAACTTATAAAACAAATTTAAAAAGAAAGACTAATTACTTATGAGTTTCTCTATATTCTGTATATACTACTTTTGCATTTTTGTTAGCTACATACAGAGGAGTTGAAAAGAGTACGAATATAAAGAAAAGCATTAAAAAGAATAAAATCCAATGCACAACCATACCTATGAAAGGTAAAAATGCAATGAATGAACCGATAAGACCTAATAATGGAATAACCATCATTGGTTTAATTGAGTTTTGTTTATCTACAATAAGTATTATCATAGTTACAAGGTATAATAGGGCGTTAATGAGCAATGGTTGCCAACCAAAACTAAGAATAATGCTACCACCAAGAAATGGAATACCATAAACAAACTCTCCTATAAGGAGTATAAAACTCAAAATTATAAGCGTAGTACGAATACCGCTTTTCATATCAAATCACCACCTAATATCTACTATTATAAAACAAACCAATGGATTTAAATAATAATAAGTAATAATCAATTGTAGAGATTTAAAAAGATTTTCAAAAAGATTTCAAAAAAGGTTGAAGTGATTAGCGTATTCAAGTACAATAACAAAGTATGTGTTAGACAAAAAGTATAAAAACTTTTGCAGAAAAGCTTGATTAATCACTGCTTTTCATGTAACATATCTAATGTTGGACTTTAAGAACACGCGATGAAGCGAAAGGTTACTGACACACCCGGCCGCTTTGCCATGGCGCTGTGTGAGATAGTTTTCGTGGAGAAGTCTATCACTTAAATGTAGACGAATAAGGAGGGAAAATTATGGCAAAACAAAAAATCAGAATCAGATTAAAAGCTTATGATCACCGCGTAATCGATCAATCAGCAGAAAAAATTGTTGAAACAGCAAAACGTTCTGGTGCAGATGTATCTGGACCAATTCCGTTACCGACTGAAAGATCAGTTTATACTGTAATTCGTGCCGTGCATAAGTACAAAGATTCACGTGAACAGTTCGAACAACGTACACATAAACGTTTAATCGATATTGTTAACCCTACACCAAAAACAGTTGATGCTCTTATGGGCTTAAACTTACCATCTGGCGTAGACATCGAAATCAAATTATAATAGAAAAATTTAGGAGGTGGACTTTCGATGACCAAAGGAATCTTAGGAAGAAAAATCGGGATGACACAAGTTTTCGGAGAAAACGGTGATTTAATCCCAGTAACAGTAGTAGAAGCAAGCCAAAACGTTGTATTACAAAAGAAATCTGAAGAGATTGATGGTTACAACGCAATACAAGTAGGCTACGAAGATAAACGAGCTTATAAAAAAGGTAGCAAAACTAGCAAATATGCTAACAAACCAGCTGAAGGCCATGCTAAAAAAGCAGGCACAGCACCTAAGCGCTTCATTCGTGAATTCAAAAACGTTAATGTTGATGAATACGAAGTAGGTCAAGAAGTCTCAGTTAATACATTTGAAGCTGGAGACGTAATTGATGTAACAGGCGTATCTAAAGGTAAAGGTTTCCAAGGTGCCATTAAACGTCATAATCAAGCACGTGGTCCAATGTCACATGGTTCTCATTTCCATAGATCACCTGGTTCAATAGGTATGGCATCAGATGCTTCAAAAGTCTTTAAAGGACAAAAAATGCCTGGACGTATGGGTGGAGACACAGTAACAGTTCAAAACTTAGAAGTAGTTCAAATTGATACTGAAAACAATGTAATTTTAGTTAAAGGTAATGTACCTGGACCTAAAAAAGGTTTCTTAGAAATCACTTCATCAATCAAAGGTAATAAATAATATAGAATGAAAGGAGGATATGCATAATGGCAAATTATGATGTATTAAAAGTAGATGGAACTAAATCAGGTTCAGTTGAATTAAACGATGCAGTATTTGCAATCGAACCAAACAATAGTGTTCTTTTTGAAGCAATTAATTTACAACGTGCTTCATTACGCCAAGGTACACACGCTGTTAAGAACCGTTCAGCAGTACGAGGCGGCGGAGCTAAACCATGGAGACAAAAAGGTACAGGACGTGCGCGTCAAGGTACAATCCGTGCTCCACAATGGCGTGGTGGTGGTATCGTATTCGGACCAACACCAAGAAGCTACTCATACAAAATGCCTAAGAAAATGCGTCGTTTAGCATTACGCTCAGCATTATCTTATAAAGTACAAGAAAAAGGTTTAACTGTTGTTGATACATTAAACTTAGAAGCTCCAAAAACTAAAGAGTTCAAAACTGTACTTTCAAATTTAGAACAACCTAAAAAAGTATTAGTAGTTACTGAATCAGAAGATGTAAACGTAGCATTATCTGCTCGTAACATTCCTGGTGTACAAGTTACTACAGCTCAAGGTTTAAATGTTCTAGATATCACAAGCGCTGACAGTGTAGTAATTACAGAATCAGCTGCTAAAAAAGTTGAGGAGGTGCTAGGATAATGGAAGCAAGAGACGTTCTTAAGCGCCCCGTAATCACTGAAAAATCATCTGTCGCTATGGCAGAAGACAAATACACATTCGACGTTGATACTCGTGCTAATAAAACACAAGTTAAAATCGCTGTTGAAGAAATCTTTGACGTAAAAGTTGCAAATGTAAACATCATCAACTACAAACCAAAGAAAAAACGTATGGGCCGTTACCAAGGCTATACAAACAAAAGACGCGTAGCAATTGTAAAATTAAAAGAAGGATCAATCGATCTATTCAACTAAAACATTACCAATAAGGAGGTAAACGACAATGGCTCTAAAAAAATATAAGCCAATTACTAATGGTCGTCGTAATATGACTGGTTATGATTTCTCAGAAATCACTGAAACAACTCCAGAAAAATCATTATTACAACCGCTACCGAAAAGAGCGGGACGAAATAACCAAGGTAAATTGACAGTTCGCCATCGCGGTGGAGGACATAAACGTCAATACCGTGTTATTGATTTCAAACGTAATAAAGACGGCATCAACGCTAAAGTTGATTCAATTCAATATGATCCAAACCGTTCAGCAAACATTGCATTATTAGTTTATGCTGATGGAGAAAAACGCTATATCATCGCTCCAAAAAACCTTAAAGTAGGTCAAGTATTGGAAAACGGTGAAAATGCAGATATCAAATTAGGTAATGCATTACCATTAATTAACATCCCAGTAGGTACAGTAGTACACAACATCGAGTTGAAACCTGGTAAAGGTGGGCAAATCGCTCGTTCAGCTGGTGCTAGTGCACAAGTACTTGGTAAAGAAGGTAAATATGTTTTAATCAGATTAAGATCTGGTGAAGTACGTATGATTCTTTCAACTTGCCGTGCTACTGTTGGTCAAGTTGGTAACATACAACATGAACTTGTTAACGTTGGTAAAGCAGGACGTTCTAGATGGAAAGGCAAACGCCCAACAGTTCGTGGTTCTGTAATGAACCCTAACGATCACCCACACGGTGGTGGTGAAGGACGTGCACCTATCGGTATGCCATCTCCAATGTCACCTTGGGGTAAACCTACGCTTGGTAAGAAAACTCGTCGTGGTAAAAAATCTTCAGACAAACTTATCGTTCGTGGACGTAAGAAGAAAAAATAAAAATGACTTATTTGCGTGTGCGGCATGATTGCTGCACGCTCACAATAAGAAGGGAGGCGCCACTATGGCTCGTAGTATTAAAAAAGGACCTTTTGCTGACGATCATCTAAAGAAAAAAGTTGAGGCTCAAAGCGGAAGCGAGAAAAAACAAGTAATCAAAACTTGGTCACGTCGTTCAACTATTTTCCCTGATTTTATCGGACATACATTCGCAGTATATGATGGACGTAAACACGTACCTGTATTCGTAACTGAAGATATGGTTGGTCATAAATTAGGAGAATTCGCACCAACACGTACTTTTAAAGGTCATGCAGCAGATGACAAAAAAACTAGAAGATAACTTCTAACAAGTAGAGGAGGAAATTCGAATGGAAGCAAAAGCGGTTGCTAAAACAATAAGAATCGCACCTCGTAAAGTTAGATTAGTATTAGATCTAATTAGAGGCAAGAGCGCTGGTGAAGCTATAGCGATTTTAAAATTAAAAAACAAAGCTTCATCACCAGTAGTTGAAAAATTATTAATGTCCGCTTTAGCAAATGCTGAACATAACTATGACATGAACACTGATGAGTTAATAGTTAAAGAAGCTTATGCTAATGAAGGACCAACATTAAAACGTTTCCGTCCACGTGCACAAGGCCGTGCAAGTGCGATCAACAAACGTACAAGCCACATTACAATCGTCGTAAGTGACGGTAAAGAAGAAGCTAAAGAAGCTTAATAATCTTTTAAGGAGGGAACACTGTGGGTCAAAAAATTAATCCAATCGGACTTCGTGTTGGTATCATCCGTGATTGGGAAGCTAAATGGTATGCAGAAAAAGACTTCGCATCATTATTACACGAAGATTTAAAAATCCGTAAGTATATTGATAACGCATTAAAAGAAGCGTCAGTTTCTCAAGTTGAAATTGAGCGTGCTGCTAACCGTATCAACATCGCTATTCATACTGGTAAACCAGGTATGGTAATCGGTAAAGGCGGTTCAGAAATTGAAAAATTACGTAATAAATTGAACTCATTAACAAGCAAAAAAGTTCATATCAATGTTATTGAAATCAAGAAAATTGATTTAGATGCTAAACTTGTTGCTGAAAATATTGCAGTACAATTAGAAAACCGTGCATCGTTCCGTCGTGTACAAA
Organism: Staphylococcus sp. OJ82; assembly: GCF_000294465.1. NCBI lineage: Bacteria > Bacillati > Bacillota > Bacilli > Caryophanales > Staphylococcaceae > Staphylococcus > Staphylococcus sp. OJ82. The sequence goes on from NZ_ALPU01000003.1 coordinate 539,582, forward strand.
AACAAGCTATTACTAGAGCTATGAAAAATGGCGCTAAAGGTATCAAAACACAAGTTTCAGGTCGTTTAGGCGGAGCTGACATCGCTCGTATCGAGCAATATTCAGAAGGAACTGTTCCACTTCATACACTACGTGCCGACATTAGTTACGCACATGCAGAAGCTGACACTACTTACGGTAAATTAGGTGTCAAAGTATGGATTTATCGTGGAGAAGTTCTTCCTGCTACTAAGAACACTAGTGAAGGAGGAAAATAATAATGTTACTACCAAAACGTGTAAAATATCGTCGCCAACATCGTCCTAAAACAACTGGTCGTTCTAAAGGCGGTAACCATGTAACATTTGGTGAGTATGGTTTACAAGCAACTACAACTTCTTGGATCACATCTCGTCAAATCGAATCAGCTCGTATTGCAATGACACGTTTCATGAAGCGTGGCGGGAAAGTTTGGATTAAAATCTTCCCACATACACCTTACACTAAAAAACCTTTAGAAGTACGTATGGGTGCTGGTAAAGGTGCGGTTGAAGGCTGGATTGCAGTAGCAAAACCAGGTAGAATTTTATTTGAAATCGCAGGCGTTGACGAAGAAGTTGCGCGCGAAGCATTACGTTTAGCTAGTCACAAACTTCCAGTGAAAACTAAGTTTGTAAAACGTGAAGAATTGGGTGGTGAAACAAATGAAAGCTAAGGAAATTAGAGACTTAACCACTTCAGAAATCGAAGAACAAATTAAATCTTCAAAAGAAGAGCTTTTTAACCTACGCTTTCAGTTAGCAACAGGTCAATTAGAAGAAACTGCACGTATTCGCACGGTAAGAAAAACGATTGCACGTCTAAAAACTGTTGTTCGTGAAAGAGAAATTGAACAAGGTAAAGCTAATCAATAATTTAATTTAAAGAGGAGGTTACTATAGTGAGCGAAAGAAATGATCGTAAAGTTTATGTAGGTAGAGTCGTTTCCGATAAAATGGATAAAACTGTAACTGTACTTGTTGAAACATACAAAATGCACAAATTATATGGTAAACGAGTAAAATACTCTAAAAAATACAAAACTCATGATGAAAACAACTCAGCTAAATTAGGGGACACAGTTAAAATACAAGAAACACGTCCTTTATCAGCAACTAAACGTTTCCGTTTGGTAGAAATTGTTGAAGAATCAGTTATTATTTAATAAATAGTGAAGATAAAGGAGGTTTAACTCATGATCCAACAAGAAACACGATTAAAAGTAGCAGATAACTCTGGTGCACGTGAAGTTCTTACAATTAAAGTATTAGGTGGATCTGGTCGTAAAACAGCGAATATTGGTGACGTTATCGTAGTAAGTGTTAAAAATGCTACACCAGGTGGCGTTGTCAAAAAAGGTGAAGTAGTTAAAGCTGTTATCGTACGTACTAAATCAGGCGTACGTCGTAACGATGGTTCATACATCAAATTTGATGAAAATGCATGTGTCATTATTCGCGACGATAAAGGCCCACGCGGTACTCGTATCTTTGGACCTGTTGCACGTGAATTACGTGAAGGCAACTTCATGAAAATTGTATCATTAGCTCCAGAAGTACTTTAATAATACATTTATAAATATATAAATTTAAGGAGGTGCCACACATGCATATCAAAAAAGGTGACAACGTAAAAGTTATCGCAGGTAAAGACAAAGGTAAAGAAGGTAAAGTTGTTGCAACTGAACCTAAAAAAGACCGTGTCGTTGTGGAAGGTGTCAATACAATCAAAAAGCACCAAAAACCAACTCAATTTAATCCTGAAGGTGGAATCTTAGAAACAGAGGCAGCAATCCATGTTTCTAACGTACAATTATTAGATCCTAAAACGAATGAACCAACACGCGTAGGTTATAAATTCGAAGATGGCAAAAAAGTTCGTATCGCTAAAAAATCAGGCGAAGAAATCAAAACTAATAATTAATAACTAATTGAAAGGAGGATCCACTGTGAACCGTTTAAAAGAAAAATTCAACTCTGAAGTTACTCAAAACTTAGTGAAACATTTTAACTATAGTTCAGTAATGGAAGTGCCGCAAATTGATAAAATCGTAGTAAATATGGGTGTCGGTGACGCTGTACAAAATACTAAAGTATTAGATGATGCTGTAGAGGAATTACAAGCTATCACTGGTCAAAAACCATTAATCACAAAAGCTAAAAAATCTGTTGCAACATTCCGTTTACGTGAAGGTATGCCAATTGGTGCTAAAACAACTTTACGTGGCGAAAGAATGTATGACTTTTTAGATAAATTAATTTCTGTATCACTACCTCGTGTACGTGACTTCCGTGGTGTATCTAAATCTGCATTTGATGGCAGAGGTAACTACACTTTAGGTATTAAAGAACAATTAATTTTCCCTGAAATCGACTATGACCGAGTAAGTAAAATACGAGGAATGGATATCGTTATCGTAACAACTGCTAACACTGACGAGGAAGCTCGTGAATTGTTAACACAATTCGGTATGCCATTTCAAAAATAATCTCTAAAGGAGGCTAATTAAGTGGCTAAAACTTCAATGGTTGCTAAGCAACAAAAAAAACAAAAGTTCCAAGTACGTGAATATACTCGTTGTGAACGCTGTGGTCGTCCACATTCTGTATATCGTAAATTCAAATTATGCCGTATTTGTTTCCGTGAATTAGCTTATAAAGGCCAAATCCCTGGCGTTCGTAAAGCTAGCTGGTAATATAAAAAGTCTGAAAGGAGGCAACAATCAATGACAATCAACGATCCAATTGCAGATATGCTAACTCGTGTAAGAAACGCCAACATGGTGCGTCACGATAAATTAGAATTACCTGCTTCAAACATTAAAAAAGAAATTGCTGAAATTTTAAAAAGTGAAGGTTTCATTAAAAACGTAGAATTTGTTGAAGACGATAAACAAGGGGTTATCCGTTTATTCCTTAAATATGGTCAAAACAATGAACGTGTTATCACTGGATTAAAACGTATTTCTAAACCAGGTTTACGTGTTTATGCTAAAGCTAACGAAGTACCTAAAGTACTTAACGGTCTTGGCATTGCATTAGTTTCTACTTCAGAAGGTGTTATCACTGATAAAGAAGCAAGAAAACGTAATATCGGCGGAGAAATCCTAGGTTACGTTTGGTAATAATAAATAACAAGGAGGTGCGATAACATGAGTCGTGTTGGTAAAAAAATTATTGACATCCCTAGTGACGTAACAGTAACTATTGAAGGCAATACAGTAACTGTTAAAGGTCCTAAAGGTGAATTGTTTAAAACTATGGATGAAAGAATGACATATAAACAGGATGAAAGTACTTTAGAAGTTGTGAGACCATCTGATTCTAAAGATGATAAAACAGTACATGGTACAACTCGTACTTTAATTAATAATATGATCATCGGTGTTAAAGAAGGATACCAAAAAACATTAGAACTAGTAGGTGTAGGTTACCGTGCTCAAATGCAAGGTGAAGACTTAATCCTTAATGTTGGCTATTCACACCCAGTTGAAATTAAAGCTGATAATGGTGTTAGTTTCGCTGTTGAAAAAAATACTAAAGTTACAGTAACTGGTATTTCTAAAGAAGCAGTTGGCGCTATCGCTTCAAACATTCGTGCAACAAGACCACCAGAACCGTATAAAGGTAAAGGAATTCGCTATCAAGGAGAATTCGTTCGCCGTAAAGAAGGTAAAACTGGTAAATAATAAATAACTTTCAGAAGAAAGGAGTAATAAAATGATCAGCAAAATTGATAAAAACCAAGTGCGTTTGAAAAGACATGCTCGTGTCCGTAATAAATTGTCAGGCACAGCTGAAAAACCACGTTTAAACATCTATCGTTCAAACAAACATATTTACGCACAAGTTATCGATGATGTTAATGGCAAAACATTAGCACAAGCATCAACACAAGAAAAAGACTTAGCAAATGAAACAGGTTCAAAAGTTGAACTTTCAGCTAAAGTCGGCGAAACTGTAGCTAAAAGAGCTAGCGATAAAGGTATTAAAACAATTGTTTTTGACCGTGGAGGATATTTATACCATGGCCGTGTTAAAGCCTTAGCAGATGCAGCTCGTGAAAATGGATTAGAATTTTAATTTGAAGGAGGGACATTTACATGGCTCGTAGAGAAGAAGTGAAAGAATTTGAAGAACGCGTTGTTACAATTAACCGTGTTGCTAAAGTTGTAAAAGGTGGTCGTCGTTTCCGTTTCACTGCTTTAGTAGTGGTTGGAGATAAAAACGGTCGCGTTGGATTCGGTACTGGTAAAGCACAAGAAGTGCCAGAAGCAATCAAAAAAGCAGTAGAAGCAGCTAAGAAAGACTTAGTAGTTGTTCCACGTGTTGAAGGTACAACACCTCACATTATTAATGGTCGTTTCAGTTCAGGTAATGTTTTAATGAAACCAGCAGCACCAGGTACTGGTGTTATTGCAGGTGGCCCTGTTCGTGCGGTATTAGAATTAGCTGGTATCACTGATATCTTAAGTAAATCTTTAGGATCAAATACACCAATCAACATGGTTCGTGCAACAATTAATGGATTAAAAAACCTTAAAAATGCTGAAGAAGTTGCGAAATTACGCGGTAAATCAGTAGAAGAATTATACAATTAAGGAGGGAAAATAAGTTATGGCTAAAGTACAAATTACCCTCACTCGTAGTGTTATAGGTCGTCCAGAAACACAACGTAAAACTGTTGAAGCTCTAGGTTTGAAAAAAACGAACTCTTCAGTAGTTGTTGAAGATAACCCTGCTATTCGTGGGCAAATCAACAAAATCAATCACTTAGTGACAGTAGAAGAAAAATAATTAAGGAGGTGCCGAAATGAAATTACATGAGCTAAAACCGTCAGAAGGTTCTCGTAAAGTACGTAACCGTGTTGGACGTGGTGCAGCTACTGGTAACGGTAAAACTAGTGGTCGTGGACAAAAAGGTCAAAAAGCACGTTCAGGTGGTAGTGTAAGACCAGGTTTCGAAGGTGGTCAATTACCATTATTCCGTCGTTTACCAAAACGAGGTTTTACTAACATTAACCGTAAGGAATATGCTATTGTTAACTTAGACCAACTTAATAAATTTGAGGATGGTACTGAAGTAACTCCTGCTTTATTAGTAGAATCTGGTGTAGTTAAGAACGAAAAATCTGGTGTTAAAGTACTAGGTAAAGGTTCACTAGACAAAAAGTTAACTGTGAAAGCTAACAAATTCTCTGCGTCTGCAGTAGATGCTATTGATGCAAAAGGCGGAGCACACGAGGTGATCTAATGTTTCAAACGCTTGTGAGCTTCTTTAAAACTAAAGAAGTTCGTAACAAGATCTTTTTTACTCTCGCAATGTTAGTTATTTTTAAAATAGGTACTTATATTCCAGCACCTGGCGTAAATCCAGCTGCTTTTGACAGTAGACAAGGATCTCAAGGTGTCACTGATTTGTTAAATACATTTGGTGGCGGAGCCTTGCAGAATTTCTCAATCTTTGCCATGGGTATAATGCCTTACATTACTGCATCAATTGTGATGCAGCTATTACAAATGGATATTGTTCCGAAGTTTTCTGAGTGGGCAAAACAAGGTGATGCAGGTAGAAAAAAACTTACTAACATCACACGTTATTTTGCTATTGTTCTTGCCTTTATCCAGTCAATTGGGATGGCGTTCCAATTTAATAATTATCTAAAGGGTCAATTGATCATTGATCAATCAATCCTTAGTTATTTATTAATAGCTGTTGTATTAACAGCAGGTACAGCATTCTTAATTTGGATGGGTGATCAAATCACTCAATTCGGTGTTGGTAATGGTATTTCGATTATCATCTTTGGTGGTATTTTATCATCACTACCTTCATCATTAATTCAGTTCTATCAACAGTCTTTCGTAGGTCAAGATGATACTACAATGGCATGGTTGAAAGTACTAGGGTTAATCATCGGAATGGTATTATTAACAGTCGGTGCAATATTTGTATTACAAGCTATTCGTAAAATTCCAATTCAATATGCGAAAAAGCAATCAACACAACGATTAGGTTCACAAGCAACATATTTACCTTTGAAAGTTAACGCTGCTGGGGTTATCCCGGTTATCTTTGCAATGGCATTCTTCTTGTTACCTAGAACATTAACATTGTTCTTCCCTGACGCTAGTTGGGCGCAGAAGATTTCAGACGTGGCAAATCCATCGAGTAATATCGGTATGATTGTTTATGTGGTGCTTATCATTGCATTCACATACTTCTATGCATTTGTTCAAGTCAATCCTGGAAAGATGTCAGATAATCTCAAGAAACAAGGAAGTTATGTTCCAGGTATTAGACCTGGTGAACAAACAAAAAAATATATTACTGGAGTTCTCTATCGTTTAACATTTGTAGGGTCAATATTCTTAGCTGTAATTGCGATTCTGCCAATCATTGCTACTAAAGTAATGAGCTTACCTCAATCTATTCAGCTTGGTGGTACCAGCTTACTTATCGTAATTGGTGTAGCAATAGAAACAATGAAGAGTCTTGAAGCTCAAGTGACTCAGAAAGATTATAGAGGCTTTGGTGGTAGATAAATTGTAGGAGGGCACTTATGAATATCATTTTAATGGGTTTACCTGGTGCAGGTAAAGGAACTCAAGCGAGTGAAATTGTAAAGAAATTCCCAATTCCACACATATCTACTGGAGACATGTTCAGAAAAGCGATTAAAGATGGAACAGATTTAGGCAAAGAAGCTAAGTCATTCATGGATCGTGGAGAATTAGTCCCTGATGAAGTAACTGTGGGCATCGTTAAAGATAGAATTTCTGAAGACGATGCAAAAAAAGGATTCTTACTAGATGGCTTTCCTCGTACTATTGAACAAGCTGAAGCATTAAATGAAATTATGCAAGAATTAGATAGAAAAATTGATGCTGTTATCAATATAGAGGTAGCTGAAGAAGAATTAATGAACCGCCTAACTGGTCGTAGAATTTGCGAAAAATGCGGAACAACTTATCATCTTGTATTCAATCCTCCTAAAGTTGAAGGTATTTGTGATCTTGATGGTGGTAAATTATACCAACGTGAAGATGACAACCCAGAAACAGTTGCAAATCGTTTAAATGTCAATGTTAAACAGTCTAAACCTATCTTAGAATTCTATGATAATAAAAAAGTATTAAAAAACATTGATGGTTCAAGAGATATTAAAGTCGTAACTGAAGACGTTATCGATATCTTAGAAAACTTAAAATAATATCAACTTGTACGGTCTATGGAATGTCGAAAGTATAATTGAATAAGAGTGACAATGCGATATAGTAATTCATTTTAATTTTGTTAAACTTATTAACAACACTTATAGACTCGTATGGTTAGAGTTGATTGTTGACGATAACCAACTATTGCAAAAAGGGGGAAGTTAATAAATGGCTAAACAAGATGTTATTGAATTAGAAGGTACTGTGTTAGATACTTTACCAAATGCAATGTTTAAAGTAGAATTAGAAAATGGTCATGAGATTTTAGCTCACGTAAGTGGTAAAATCAGAATGAATTATATTCGTATTCTGCCTGGCGACAAAGTAACTGTAGAAATGTCTCCGTACGATTTAACGCGCGGAAGAATTACGTATCGTTATAAATAATCGTCACTCCATAATATAGGGAGGTATTAAAATGAAAGTAAGACCATCAGTAAAACCAATTTGCGAAAAATGTAAAGTCATTAAACGTAAAGGTAAAGTAATGGTAATTTGTAGCAACCCAAAACATAAACAAAGACAAGGCTAATAAAGAGAGGTGTAAATAATTATGGCACGTATTGCAGGAGTAGATATTCCACGTGAAAAACGTATTGTTATTTCATTAACTTATGTATATGGTATCGGTACTACTACAGCTAATAAAATTGCTGAAGAAGCTAACGTTTCACCAGACACACGCGTTAACGAATTAACTGATGATGAATTAGGTCGTATCCGTGAAGTAGTAGATAGCTATAAAGTAGAAGGTGACTTACGTCGTGAGCAAAACTTAAACATTAAACGTTTAATGGAAATCTCATCATACCGTGGTATCCGTCACCGTCGTGGCTTACCAGTACGCGGACAAAAGACTAAGAACAATGCTCGTACTCGTAAAGGCCCAGTTAAAACTGTAGCTAACAAGAAAAAATAATAGGTAAAGGAGGCAAAATTTAAATGGCACGTAAACAAGTATCTCGTAAACGTAGAGTGAAAAAGAATATTGAAAATGGTGTGGCTCACATCCGTTCAACATTCAATAATACAATCGTAACAATTACTGATGAATTTGGTAATGCGTTATCATGGTCATCAGCAGGTGCACTTGGATTCAAAGGATCAAAAAAATCAACTCCATTCGCAGCTCAAATGGCATCAGAAACTGCTGCTAAATCAGCTATGGAACATGGTTTGAAATCTGTTGAAGTCACTGTAAAAGGCCCAGGTCCTGGTCGTGAATCAGCTATCCGTGCATTACAATCAGCTGGATTAGATGTAACTGCAATCCGTGACGTTACTCCAGTTCCACATAATGGTTGTCGTCCACCAAAACGTCGTCGCGTATAATTTTATTGTTATTGTCGCAGGTCACTGAGAAATTACAGTACAAATCAAGTCGACGTAATCAAGGAGGATATTTGTAAATGATTGAAATCGAAAAACCTAGAATTGAAACAATTGAAATTAGTGATGATGCTAAATTCGGTAAGTTCGTTGTTGAACCACTAGAACGTGGCTACGGTACTACACTAGGAAACTCCTTACGTCGTATCCTACTATCTTCATTACCAGGTGCTGCCGTTAAATACATTGAAATCGAAGGCGTATTACATGAATTCTCAGCTATAGATAATGTTGTTGAAGATGTTTCTGCAATTATTATGAACATCAAAAAGCTAGCATTAAAAATCTATTCTGAAGAAGAAAAAACTTTGGAAATCGATGTTAAAGATGAAGGCGAAGTAACTGCAAGTGACATTACTCATGATAGTGATGTAGAGATACTGAATCCTGAGATTAAAATTGCAACAGTTTCTAAAGGTGGACATTTAAAAATCCGTCTAGTTGCTAATAAAGGTAGAGGCTACGCATTAGCAGAACAAAATAACACTAGTGATTTACCAATTGGTGTAATTCCAGTTGATTCATTATATTCACCTGTAGAACGTGTTAACTATACTGTAGAAAACACGCGCGTAGGTCAAAGTAGTGATTTTGATAAATTAACGTTAGATGTTTGGACTAATGGTTCTATAACGCCACAAGAGTCTGTTTCATTAGCTGCAAAAATCTTAACTGAACATTTGAATATCTTTGTTGGATTAACTGATGAAGCACAAAATGCTGAAATCATGATTGAAAAAGAAGAAGATCAAAAAGAAAAAGTTCTTGAAATGTCAATTGAAGAATTAGATTTATCTGTACGTTCTTACAACTGTTTAAAACGCGCAGGTATCAACTCTGTCCAAGAGTTAGCTGATAAATCAGAAGCTGACATGATGAAAGTCCGTAATTTAGGTCGTAAATCTTTAGAAGAAGTTAAATACAAACTTGAAGATTTAGGTTTAGGATTAAGAAAAGAAGATTAATATAAAGGAGGTTAACTCATGGGTTACAGAAAATTAGGTCGTACTTCTGATCAACGTAAAGCTATGTTACGCGATTTAGCTACATCACTTATCGTTAGTGAACGTGTTGAAACTACAGAAGCACGTGCAAAAGAACTACGTAGTGTTGTTGAAAAATTAATCACTTTAGGTAAAAAAGGAGATTTAGCTTCTCGTCGTCAAGCTGCTAAAACTTTACGCAATGTTGAAATCTTAAATGATGATGAATCAATTCAAACTGCACTACAAAAATTATTCGGTGAAGTTGCTGAACGTTATACAGAACGTCAAGGCGGTTACACTCGTATTCTTAAAGTAGGCCCTCGTCGCGGTGACGGAGCTGAATCAGTAATTATCGAATTAGTTTAATTTAAATATACGTACTACTATGTATAAAGCAAATGAGTGCAACGATAATGTTTGCCACATACAAATATTGTCTAGCTCAGAGTACCCCATCAAACTTAATAAACTTTAAAGCGTGAACTCAAAAATATGATGGGGTGCGCGCTTTTTTTATTTATAAGGCCTCCACAATTCCTACAGAATTGAGGGGGCCTTATGCATTTGAAAATCAAGAGGTTGGGACAAAATACATGTCTCATCCTCAATTATTATATTGGCAGTGGCTGACTGAACTGAAAATGCGCTTATATTAAACTTTTAAAGAACTACTTCTATGAAGAGCAGTAGTTCTTATGCAAGAGCTTCAACGTTTGTATGCCATTTTCTAGTCCGCTTAGCGGGACTTGGCTCATACGACGAAATCTTGTTAGAAAAATTTGATTTCTGTCCCACTCCCATTAGCAAGGTATGAACACTTACACTAATGCGCAAATGTCAAAAGAGTTATTTTATAAAAGTTTTAAAGTACTTATTTATAGCAGTGTTTCTTTAGACTTTACTAGTGCTTCTTTAGAAAGTTTCATGTAAAATAGGATAAGTATACAACAATGATGATTATAAATTTTGGGAGGCAATTGATGTGGACACGCGAGATAATATTATTACATTTAATCATGTTTCATTTAAATATAATAGTGATGAACGATTTGCGTTAAATGACGTATCTTTTGAGATTCCAAAAGGACAATGGACATCAATTGTAGGACATAATGGTTCAGGTAAATCTACTATTGCTAAACTAATGATAGGCATAGAATCACCATTTGATGGTGATATTTATTTGCTTAATAGATTAGTTCAAGAAGATAATTTGAGTTATTTAAGACAGCACATTGGCATTGTGTTCCAAAATCCTGAAAATCAATTTGTAGGGTCTACAGTGGAGTATGATGTTGCATTTGGTTTAGAAAATAATGGCGTAACATATGAAAGCATGCAGAGTATTGTGCCTGAAGCATTAGCTGACGTAGAAATGTTAGATAGAGCTAAATACGAACCCCAGTCTCTCTCAGGAGGCCAAAAGCAACGTGTTGCAATTGCAGGAGTCCTCGCTTTGGATACAGATATCATTATATTAGACGAAGCTACTTCTATGTTAGACCCTGCTGGTAGAAATGAGTTACTTTCATTGATTCATCGTTTAAAAGACGATAAAGATGTTACGATTATTTCTATTACACATGATTTGTCAGAAGCAGTAGAGGCCGACCATGTAGTGGTGTTAAATGAAGGTACGGTACATCAATCGGGCTTACCAGAAGAAATTTTTAGTGATGGTAATGAACTCACAAAGATTGGTTTAGATCTTCCATTTTCAATGCGGATGCATCAGCAGTTATTAGGCGTTACTGATTACGTAACTTATGAAGGGTTGGTAAGAAAATTATGACGGTTCATTTTAACCAAGTTAGTTATGTATATCAAAATGGCACACCCTTTGAGTATCTTGCGTTGGAAGACATTGTCACATCATTTGAACAAGGAAAATACTATGCTGTAATAGGACAAACTGGTTCTGGCAAATCAACATTGATTCAACATTTCAATGGCCTTTTAAAGCCAACTAGTGGTGCATTAGAAGTAGATGATATAACAATCACCCATAAGACTAAAGATAAGTTTTTAAAGCAAGTACGTAAACGCGTAGGTGTTGTATTTCAATTTCCGGAGTCACAACTATTCGAAGATTCTGTTGAAAGAGAGATTCTTTTTGGTCCTCAAAACTTTAACATGCCACTTAACGAAGTAAAAGAACGTGCGTTTCGTTTACTATTAGAATTTGGTTTTAACAGGGATATATTGCAGCAGTCTCCTTTTCAAATGTCAGGTGGGCAAATGAGAAAAATCGCAATTACATCAATACTCGCAATGGATCCAGACATTGTTATTTTAGATGAACCTACTGCAGGCCTTGATCCAAAGAGTAGAAAACAAATCATGGAATTAATAAAAAAACTTCAAGTAGAACAACAAAAAACAATCATCCTTGTAACGCATGAAATGAATGACGTAGCAAAATATGTAGATGAAGTTAAAATTATGAGCAATGGCAAACTTATTGATTCATGTACACCACGTAAATTATTTAGTGATACGAACTATGTGAATCAAATGCACTTAGATGTACCAAATATTGTGAAACTGCAAAGGGATATTGAAGATAAACATCAATATTATTTTAATAAAATCGCATTAACTGAAGCAGAATTTATTGAAATGTATAAGGAGTGGCAAAAACATGAGAGATAAGTTTATCATAGGCCGCTATCTGCCGTTAGATACAATAATACATCGTTTGGACCCACGTTCAAAATTGATATTTGCCTTTTTCTTTATTGTATTAATCTTTTTTGCACATTCGTTTGCTACTTATTTTTGGTTGTTTCTATTAATATTGACTTTCATGAAGTTAGCCCATATTAAATTATGGTTTTTAGTAAAAGGATTAACGCCAATATGGATATTTCTCATATTTACCTTTCTAATGCATTTGTTTCTAACCAAGGGTGGCACAAGAATATTTGAGCTGTCATTTATCTCTATTGATACACAGGGGATTTTAGAAGGTATTTATATTGTATTGAGACTCATGTTCATCATTATGATTTCAACGATATTAACGTTAACGACAAGTCCAATTGACTTAACAGATGCATTTGAAAGACTATTATCACCGCTTAAACTTGTTAAGATACCTGTGCATCTATTGAGCATGATGATGTCGATAGCGTTGCGATTTATACCAACACTGATGAACGAGTTAGATAAAATTATTTTAGCTCAAAAATCTCGTGGCTCAGAAATAAGCTCTGGAGGATTGATTAATCGAATTAAAGCATTTATACCATTATTAATACCATTGTTTATTTCAGCGTTTCAAAGGGCAGAAGACTTAGCTATTGCAATGGAAGTAAGAGGTTACGATACTAAAAAACAACGTACGAGTTATCGTAAGTTGCAATGGCGATGGACAGATGTATTAGTGCTCATATTACTAATACCAATAGCAGTGATATTGTTTGTTTTAAAATATATAGGAGTGTAATGCATGATGCGTGTTTTAGTAAATATTTCATACCAAGGAAGTCAGTTTCTTGGTTTTCAAATACAACAAAATGGTAGAACAGTACAACAACAGTTTGAAAAAATACTTAAAAGAATGCACAAACGTCATGTGCGAATTCACCCAAGTAGTAGAACCGATAAAGGCGTACACGCGTTAGAACAATATTTTCATTTTGATACAGAATTGAACATTGCTCCGCCACAATGGAAGTACGTAATGAATCGTGCTTTGCCTGATGATGTTTATGTGAATGATGTAATGATTGTCGATGATGACTTTCATTGTAGATATGATTGTGTCGGCAAGTCTTACCGTTATAAAATTTATCAATCAGAGCACAAGGATCCTTTCCAATGCGGTTTGAAAACATATATTACCGATTCATTAGATACTGAAAAAATGAATCGGGCAGCCCAATTATTCGTAGGAACGCATGATTTTACTGGTTTTTGTTCACAAAAAACAGAAGTAGAGAGTAAAGTGCGTACGATATATGAAAGTCGTATTAAAATTACAGAAAATGGTCTGGATTATATTGTCACAGGCTCAGGATTCCTATATAATATGGTACGTGTGCTTATGGCGTTTCTATTAGAAGTTGGCAAAGGAAAGCGTAATCCTGAAGAGGTACCTGAATTATTAATGATGAAAGATCGTAATCAGGTTCCGTATACTGCACCATCTGAAGGATTATATTTAGAGCGGATTTATTTGACATCTTCAGCGTTAATCAATGACTTTGGTAGTGATATAAAAATACATCAAAAAAAATCAACACAAAATGATTAAATAAGATTGACAAAACGGCTTAAAAATTATACGATTACTAACGGTATTGTTTTATATCACCCACGATAAGCCCCGGAATCTTATTGTGTAACAAGATATAGAAGCACGTAGAACAAGAACAAAAAATTAACAAAATAAATGACATCTAAACTTAAAAGTAATAACTATTAAACAAGAAACATTTATTTATTCTAGGAGGACAATTATATGCGTCAAACATTTATGGCTAATGAATCAAACATTGAGCGCAAATGGTATGTTATTGATGCTGAAGATAAAACACTTGGTCGTTTATCATCAGAGGTAGCAACTATTTTACGCGGTAAAAATAAAGCAACTTATACACCACACGTTGATACAGGTGATTATGTGATTATCATCAACGCTTCAAAAATACATTTTACAGGTAACAAAGAACAAGATAAAATGTATTATCGTCACTCAAACCATCCAGGCGGAATTAAATCAATTTCTGCTGGTGAGTTAAAAGCTAAGAACCCAGAACGTTTACTTGAAAATTCAATTAAAGGTATGCTACCAAGCACGCGTTTAGGCGAAAAACAAGGTAAAAAATTATTTGTATATGGTGGCGCTGAACATCCACACGCTGCACAACAACCAGAAAACTACGAGTTACGTGGTTAATTAAAAGGAGGAAATTACATTGGCACAAGTTGAATATAAAGGCACAGGCCGTCGTAAAAACTCAGTAGCACGTGTACGTTTAGTACCAGGTGAAGGTAATATTACTGTTAACGGCAGCGATGTACGTAGCTACTTACCATTTGAATCATTAATTTTAGATATAAACCAACCGTTTGATGTTACAGAAACTAAAGGTAACTATGACGTTTTAGTTAACGTTCACGGTGGTGGATTTACTGGACAAGCTCAAGCAATCCGTCACGGTATTGCTCGTGCATTATTAGAAGCAGATCCTGAATACAGAGGTTCTTTAAAACGCGCTGGATTACTTACTCGTGATCCTCGTATGAAAGAACGTAAAAAACCAGGTCTTAAAAAAGCTCGTCGTTCACCACAGTTCTCAAAACGTTAATATTACTACTGCAACTGTTGCGAAGTTATTCGCTTCCAGATACAGTACGCAAATTAGTGTAGACAGTTTGTGTTCGATATTAAAAAGCACTTTCCAATTATATTGGAAAGTGCTTTTTTTGTATTACAAAATAAAAATTTATTTTAAAACGTTAAGTATGATAAGATGTTGGGTAATTAAGGAAAATAACTCTATAATATAAGGCGTGATTACATGAAAGATAAAAAGAACTCTCATAATTTCTACACAGTACTACTTATCATTTTGCTCGTTGCCTTATTAAGTGTAGTTATTTTAGTAATTAAATATTATGGAAATAACGAATATCCTGTCAGAAGTGATTCCGAGGAAGCAATACCTACATTTTATCTTCATGGATATAAAGGCTCAGCTGACTCAGGGAATTTTCTAGTAAATTCAGCTATTAAGTCAGGTGCATCAAAAGAGGTTATTCAAGCATATGTTTCATCTGATGGAAAGGTGACATTCGATGGAAATTTAACAAGTAAATCTAAATATCCAATTATTAAAATTAAGTTAGAAGATAATAATAATGAAAATGTAGAAAAAAATGCAAAATGGATAAGAAATGCCATCATTGCCACGAACTATCAATATAACTTTGAAAAATTTAATTTTGTCGCACATTCTATGAGTAATAAATCATTTAGTTACTATATGTTAAATTATGGAGACGATGAACAACTACCTACTTTAAATAAAGTAGTAAATTTGGCCGGGAACTTTAATGGTGAGGTAGATGTAGATGGCAAAAAATTAAATGTTGAATTAGATAAAAATGGCAAACCTAATAAAATAATGGATGATTATAAAGAATTACGAGCTATGAAACATAAATTTCCTGATGACGTCAATGTGCTAAATATATATGGAGACATTGAAGATGGTACAGACTCAGACGGTAGGGTGACTAATGTATCTTCAAGATCATTAAAATATTTATTAGGTGACAACGTAAAATCATATGATGAATTTAAAGTGCATGGGCCTAATGCAGAGCATGGAAAACTAGCAAATAATAAAAAAGTGCAAGATAAAATAAATGAATTCTTATGGGATAAAGATCTGTAAATTAAAATATCATGCAAAAAAGCAATATATCAGCCGATAGTTAAATGTGGGCGATATATTGCTTTTATTATTATTCTGTCATATTTTCCTTGGCAATTAACTCTAGCAATGTTTTTCGGTGTGTTTCACCAAAAACGTGTGGTTGAATCATAATTTCGTCAGCATTAAATCTTAAAGCAACATCATTCAGTGCTTTTATAACATCATTAGGTAAACCTGAAATCACTCTATTTTGGTTAGAAATCTTTTTATCTTGTTCACGTGTTGAGAGTTGTCGATGCATTGCAAATTCAATTGAAGGATAAAACTCAGGCTGATCCAAATAACCAATGCGCACTAACCATAAATGAAATGCATGTTCTAATTGAGCTATTTGTGATTGCTGTTGTGCAGTAATTACAAACGTAGAAATAATAACATAAGATTCACTTTCAGGATGAAATTGTTTAAATAAGTCACGATAATGATTAATAACATTTTCAGTAATGTGGTTAGCTTGACCCATAAGTGCAACTACGAAAGCTAATCCTTTTTCTGCAGCGATTGCAGCACTTTGTTTACTCATGCCTAATATAAACATACTCGGCTTCGTATCGATTAATGGCGTTGCTTGTAACCCTTTAAAACGATGATTATAAGAATTGTCATCATTAAAATAATGCATTAAATCATTAATTTGTGTTTTATAACTTATATCTTTTGTTTTAGCTTCATTTAAAGCATGATTCACATTTTTGAAGCTAGGCGAGTGTCCTGTGCCTAAATCGACGCGTCCAGGGTGACGTGCTTCCATTAATTTAAATTGTTCTGCAATTTTATATGCACTATAATGAGGCAGCATAATACCGCCACTTCCAATATGAATGGAGGATGTTTGTTCTAAGAGTGACATCATAATCATTTCAGGCGCACTAGAGGCTACAGAATGCACTTGATGATGCTCTGCCACCCAATAGCGATAAAAGCCTAATGACTCAGCTAATTGAGCTAATTCAACGGTATGATTTAAAGCCTGTGTCGCGTTGCGGCCTTCAAAAATTGGAACATAATCTAAAATACTTAGTTTCACTTCAATATCTCCTTATTACTATATATCGATTAGTATATGAATTTAACGTAAGCATAACATGACCACATAGAGCTCAATAAGCGATTTGATTGATTGCACCGTTATATCACTATAAAATGAAAGAAAATAGCGAATGGAGGCAATATAATGAATACAGAACAAATCGTATTAGCTAAGAGACCTGAAGGCATTCCTTCAGATGAGATATTTAAATATGAAACTGTTGAAATAGATATGCCGAAAAAAGATGAAATTCAAGTAGAAGCGTTATATATATCAGTAGATCCATATATGCGCGGACGTATGGATGATAGTGATTCTTATATCACACCATTCCAAATTGATGAACCTTTATCAGGGCATGTTGTTGGTAAAGTCATTGCATCAGAAGCAGATGGTTTTGATAAAGGTGACATTGTTACTGGACAATTCCCTTGGCAAAAACTAAGCAATGTCCCAGCAAAGCATGTTATTAAGGTATCTAACACAGATGTTCCACTACATTTATATTTAAGCGTGTTAGGCATGCCTGGTCAAACAGCATATCATGGGCTATTAAAAATTGGACAACCGAAAGAAGGCGAAACAGTTGTTGTATCTGCAGCATCTGGTGCGGTTGGTTCTGTGGTCGGACAAATTGCTAAATTAAAAGGTGCTTATGTTGTAGGTATTGCAGGTGGCCCTGAAAAAACAACATACTTAACAGAAACATTAGGTTTTGATGCGAGTGTGGATTATAAAGCAGATGATTTTTCAGAACAACTTGCTAAAGCAGTACCAAATGGTGTAGATGTGTATTTCGAAAACGTCGGTGGATTGATTGCTGATGAAGTAATGAAACACTTAAATCAATTTGCTCGCATTCCTGTTTGTGGAGCAATTTCTGGTTACAATGATACAACGATTGAACATGGTCCACGTATCCAACCCATCCTCATAAAATCACAAGCATTAATGAAAGGCTTTATTGTGGCAAATTATGCAGATGATTTCGCAAATGCGAGTAAACAACTTGCCCAATGGGTCCAAGAAGATAAAATAAAAACAAAAACGTCAGTCATGAATGGATTTGAACACATACCAGAGGCATTTAGAAACTTATTTACAGGCGATAACTTTGGCAAACAGGTTGTACAGGTGTCAGACAATATCTAAACATTAAAGGAGATATGTAATATGAAAGCAATAGGTGCAGATACTCGTTTTGATCTAGATGAAGGAAATCAGTTCTATGAATTTGAAGTTGAACGACCTGAACCAACGCAATACGAACTTTTAGTACGTGTAAAAGCGATTAGTGTTAATCCTGTAGATACTAAAATAAGACAGTCTCCTGTTGACGAACCACCACGAGTTCTAGGCTTTGATGCTGTTGGTGTGGTAGAAGCGGTAGGTGAAGAAATTAATCATTTTAAAGTTGGCGACGAAGTATTTTATTCTGGCTCTCCTGCATATCAAGGTTCTAATCAAGAATACCAACTTGTTGATGAGCGTCTTGTCGCTAAAAAACCTAAAAATATAAGTGCTGCTGAAGCTGCAAGTTTACCTTTAACAGGACTCACTGCATCAGAAACATTATTTGATGTATTTAAAATTTCGCATAATCCAGAAGATAATAAAGGTAAGACTATTTTAATTATCAATGGTGCAGGTGGTGTAGGAAGTATTGCAACGCAAATAGCTAAACACTATGGACTCCATGTTATTACAACCGCTTCACGAGAAGAAACGTATCTTTGGTCTAAGGATATGGGTGCAGATATTGTATTAAATCATAAAAATGATTTAGTTAAAGAGTTTGAAAAATATGAAATAAGCGAAGTTGATTATATTTTCTGTACATTTGATACAGATCAATACTATGAAAAAATGATCGAACTCGTAAAACCAAGAGGGATCATTGCAACCATTGTCGCTTTTAAAAATAAACAAGATTTAAACTTACTCAAACCTAAAAGTATTACATTTACACATGAATATATGTATTCAAGACCGCTACATGAAACTGAAGACATGACTTTACATCGTGACTATTTAACGGACATTTCTGAAAAAATAGAAGCGAATGTATATCAACCAACTTTAAATGAAGTGATAGATGGTTTAACAGCAAATAGTCTGTTCGAAGCACATACGAAACTTGAAAATCAAAACATGATTGGTAAATTAGTAATTCAACTCAATCAAGAATCATAAGTTATAAATATTAAAATCTGTCATGTTAATGTGTTATGAAATTAATATACTAGATAAGCCTTCCAAACAATTACCTTATGGGTGAATAATTGGAAGGCTTTTAAATATGTAAATTTATTATAATTACACATTTAATAAATCTATTTATAGTGTTTAAATAAGATTTTAATAATCCTTAAAAGTGGTTACAAATATGGAATATATTAAGTATGATAGGGTATGTATCTTACATAAAGCAAAGGGAGAGTGTAATTTTGTTATGCATTTTAAAAAAATGACAGCAGTATTTTGGGTGGCATTAGCTATTTGTACAGTATTTGTACTCTATGGCGCAATATTACCGAAACAATTAGAATCAGTCACTCAATCTATTACGAATTTTATAGCAGTTAATTTTGGTTGGTATTATTTATTACTTGTATTAGTCATATTAATTGTATGTGTTTATCTATTATTTTCTAGATATTCATCTATTACATTGGGTGAAGAAGGCGAAGACCCTGAATTTTCATTAAAATCATGGTTCGCAATGTTATTTAGTGCAGGTATGGGTATTGGTTTAGTCTTTTGGACAACTTCTGAACCAATTAGTCATGCATTTACTTTAACCCCATTACATAAAGCAGGCACGCAAACTGCAATTAATGATGCGATGCAATTTTCATTCTTTCATTGGGGTGTGCACGCATGGGCTGTATATGGTATCGTGGGACTCGTTTTTGCGTACTTTAATTTCCATAAAGGTTATCCGGGACTAGTCAGTGCTACGTTAATACCTATTTTAGGCAGTAAAATGATGAAAGGTCCTATCGGTGGGGCGATAGATGTCCTTGCAATTATTGCTACTGTAACAGGTGTTGCTGCAACACTTGGTTTTGGTGCGTTGCAAATCAATGAAGGATTGAATTTCTTATTTGAAATACCTTCTAATTTTGGGAGTCAAGTTATTATCATTATTATAGCAACCTTATTATTTAGTTGGTCAGCTTGGTCAGGTATTGATAAAGGTATTAAGAGCTTAAGTAATATTAATATGGCGTTAGCTTTCCTCGTGTTACTCTTATTGTTCTGTGTAGGACCTACACTAACGATATTAAATACGTTTACCAATTCATTAGGGGATTATATTGCTAATTTCTTTAACATGAGTTTACGTATACCGCAATCGGGTGGAGAGAAATTCCAGTGGTTAAAACAATGGACAATCTTCTATTGGGCTTGGTGGATTTCATGGGCGCCGTTTGTTGGAATCTTTATCGCCCGTGTCTCTCGAGGTAGAACGATTAAAGAATTTATATTAGGTGTATTATTTGTACCAGCGCTTGTATGTTTCATATTTTTTGCAGTATTTGGCGCCTCAGCAATTTACTTACAACAAAACGGTATTGTGAATATCGCGAAAGAAGCAACGGAAACAGCGACCTTTGCTACATTGGAACAATTTCCATTAGGATTTGTATTGAGTATTATTACGCTGATAGTCATTATGATTTTCTTTGTAACATCAGCCGACTCAGCTACGTATGTATTAGGTATGTTGAGTTCTAAAGGTAGTATTAATCCTTCTGGTTTAGTCAAAGTCAGTTGGGGCATTATTTTAGCGTTATTTGCGATGATTATGATTTATACGGGTGGAACGCAATCGATTCAAAACCTGTTAATTATTGCAGCATTACCATTCTCCATTGTCATTATATTAATGATATGGTCACTCTTTAAATCATTAGCAATAGAAAAGCCGAGACCTAGCAATAAGCTACTTGTCACGGATAGTCAGCTTTTACAATATCGTAAAGCAAATCAAGATGATTCAGAAACAGAAGACGATAAACAAATAGAATCAACTGAAGATCGGAAGAATAATAACTAGAGCAAACTTATTTTGCCATAGAAAATATTTAACAAATACAATAAAAATGTTTCTAAGATTTTTTTAAAGGGTATTAGTCATATATAACAAGTACATAATCTAGAAACATAGGAGGTGGCATACGAGGTGAAGCGACTTAAAAATTTCATATTAGGACTTTTAATTGTAGTAATCGTTGGTGTTTTACTGTTTATGTATATCAAAGACTCTAGAATTACTCAATATCAAGATTACTTAACACAGTTTAATTGGTTTCAACCAACCTTAATAACTTTAGCAGCGTTACTCATTTTAATTGGCCTGATACTAGTATTCAGCTTGTTTAAACCTACGTATAGAAAACCCGGACTATACAAAGATTTCAATGATGGTCATATTTATGTATCGAGAAAAGCAATTGAAAAATCAGCATACGATACACTTGTACAATATGATCAAATTCGTCAACCGAACGTGATTGCAAAATTGTATAACAAGAAGAAGAAATCACATATTGCTTTGAAAGCGGATTTCTTTGTACCAGGTGATGTTCAAGTTAAATCATTAACGGAAGAAATTAGAAATGACATTAAGCAGAACGTAGAACACTTTACTGAATTACCAGTATCAAAACTAGAGGTCAACGTTAGAGATCAAAAAACCTCAGGCAAACGTGTGTTGTAAGGGAGGGTTATCATGACTAATAATAATCACCAAAATGGACAAGATTCTACACAAGAAGTTGTTGATTTCTTAAAAGTATTTAAATGGAGAATCATTGGATTCTTAGCATTCTTGATTATCGCAATATTATTCTTAACACTAGGTTTCTGGAGTACAATATTAATCTTAGTATTATGTTTGATTGGAATTGCAATCGGGTATACTAAAGACCGTAAGCAAGACTTTTTAAATTTCTTAAATCGATGGAGTTAGTATTTCCAAAGTTTGAAAATGACTTAAAATTAAATTTTAAAAATTGAGAAGACAAAGGAGATTTTAATATGGCAGTAGATAATAACAAAGCAAAACAAGCATATAATAATCAAACTGGAGTTAATGAACAAGAAGCACAAAAGCAACAAGAACAAGAACAACAAAAACAAGAACCGCAATTTTCAAATAAATTAACATTTTCTGATGAAGTAATTGAGAAAATTGCAGGTATCGCAGCGCGTGAAGTAAGTGGAATTTTAGAAATGAAAGGCGGATTCGTCGATAGTATTTCTAACTCATTCGGAAGCAACGAGAACGTTTCAAGAGGCGTAAGCGTTGAGGTTGGAGAAAAACAAGCAGCTGTTGATTTAAAAGTAATATTAGAATACGGTGAATCAGCACCTAAAATCTTCCGTAAAGTAACAGATTTAGTTAAAGAACAAGTTAAATATATTACTGGTCTTGACGTAGTTGAAGTTAACATGCGCGTTGAAGATGTAATGACTAAAAAAGAATGGTCTCAAAAAAATGAAAAAAGCCAAAACTCAAATAATGAGGAAAAAGGCTTACAATAATTAATTGAGTATCAAACTAAAAACCGCTAAAGTTAATTTGCTTTAGCGGTTTTAAAATGTCGAAAAACCAATTGCTATAAAAGCATTTGGTTTTTTAATATTTATATAGACTTAATATCATACTTTAATGAGATTCATGATTTCGGTGAAGTGGATTATTCACTTTTATATATGTATAAACATCTGCTTCATCTTCTAGTCTCATCGTGGTTACACATTTATAGTCAATTTCAGACGCGAATAATAATGCTCTAATTTCATCGATTCTTTTAGAATCATCCATAGTATTGCCGATAACATTTAACTTGTTAGCTAATAGATCACTTACGTTTGACCATATGCTTTGTTCTAAATCATCAATAGCACTAGATTTTGCTAAAGTACAGATTAATTCTCCAAGATGGTTTTGAATACTAGAATAAAATACTTTATTAAAAACAGTTTGTGGTTGATTCGTTAAAATTAAGGATTTCTCATGAAAATTTTGGGTTCTATATCCCATGTGATTCAAGTAAGCTTCATCAATGCGTAAACCTTCAAAATCACGGACATATAATTTGTTTAACGAGCCATCACTATTAAATGTAGCGATAGTATTTTGTAAATGTGCTTCAAGAGCGATGCCATATTTAATGTATAAAGGTAGCGTAATATCAATTAGTGCTTGACTATACTGTTCTACCCAAGTGATACATGCTTCTTTATAAGAATCAAAAGCATGTGTTTGTGCATACTTTTTGATAAGTGTATTGATAGGTGTTTCATAGTTATAAACATAGTTGGCAACTAAACTTGATGGAATCATAGGTGTTGTATTATTATCAATAACATCATAAATATTAGTTCTAAATAACGAACCTAATTGTTCACTTCTTATAGTTTGTATATCATGTGGATCTTCTGTTTTAAAAAAGTGGATGCCAGCAATTTCATCAATCGTATCTCCTGCAATATTATGAAATAGGGTATCGCTATGTTTAATGTCATTCAAAATTTTTGTGACTTGTGGACCATTAATTGTTGTTTGTTCAGATAAAGTTCTAATTTCACCTGTGATGTGCACATTAGTTGATAGTTTAATGTGGGGTGAAGTTATAGGCAGCTTTGGCATTAGTGTTCTAAACGATAGACCAGCGTGATAATCAAGTTGATAGTGAATTGGAATAATTCGTTTTTCTTTAAGCTCATTGTCATACTGATTTATTAATACTTCATTATATTGCCATGGATGTATGACCATGACATAGTACGTATCAATATGTTCAGAACCAACCTCTTTTAAAACTTCGGAATATAAGCCTTCGAATAAATCATATAGAGTTTCATTGTAATTTTTGGATAATGCTTCAACTTTTGCAATATCTTTATGTATTAAGATAAACTTTAAGCCTATAACATTATTGAACTCAGAAGAATAATTAATTGCAGTTTCAGGTGTCATACCTTTACGTAATTTTGCACCTGGATGTAAGGGATGCCCTTCAACAACTGCTTGCTCGGATCTTAAATAACTATCTTCCGCTTCAATAATTAGTTGACCAAGAGGCAAAGTTTCATCAGCTAATGTAATCATTTGAAAGCTAAGCGAAATAGCCATATTAGCTACGCTATTATTTATATCTTCTCTAAATTGATAACTTGCGTCATTATTAAGTGTTGGTACTTCGGTTAAAATACAACTTAATATCTCATTAGGATGTAAAATTCTTTCAAAATTATGCTTACTTTCAAAATAAAAGGGGCCTTCAACATCAATTCTATCGAATGCATGTAATCCAGTAATAGGTGCATATAAAGTTTTTTGAGCGTGTGGGAAATTTATTTTTAATGTTTGTAATTGGTTAGTTGCTAAGTTTATTGGTGCATCTTGTGTTGTAATGACCTGACTATAATCGCGACTATTAACTAAATTCTCTCTATGTAAAGAAGTGATGAGCCGCTGTGATATTTTATCTCTACTGATTAATAACGCTTTCATAAATGCATCACGCCATTCATAATTGATAGATTCTAAATAGGTTAATGCATATTGTTCATCTTCAGTGAGTTTATTAATTGAATTGTTAAAGTCTATGTTTGTATTCATAAGGCACCTCTTAAAATTATTTTACAAAAGTATAAGGTATTTATATAATCTATATTAAGTACATTGATAATAATTATCAATTATAAAAAAGTATGGGTTCTATCATAATAGTGTTAATTTGATTGTATGACATATGAAATATAACAGTTTCATCATTTATATTTACCACTTTTCTATGTATTTTAACATCCCAAAGTGAATGGACACCGGATAATTTATTTTTAGTACTGTGTTGATTTGAAAAATAGAGGGAACATAGTGAGTATTAAATGGAAAAGTAGAAGTAAATTACTTTAAATACAGTAATCATATGCTTTGTAATAGAATTGAATACATTTGTGATTACAGCATTATTCAATATATAATAAATAGATTGAGCAAAATGGAGGCATTGTTGTATGACGGATCGGACATGGCAAACTGCAGATAAAAACGTACAGTATCGTATTTATAATGCGATTATTAAGGAACATATTTTTCCTGATCAAATGATAGTTAATGAGTTTGAAGATTATATTGAATTACAATATCATGGACAACTTTTACAAGTGGATAAAGTACATAAAAGTGATATGGAAAGATATGTATTTAGAGGAAAGATACGTTACATCAAGGGTAACACTATGATGGAAATCGAAACTGTAGAACACTTGCTCGATGTATTGGATAAGCAATTTGATATACCAATGAGTAACAGATTGAGAGAAGAACTCATTTCTAGTAGAGATGGTTTTGCATTGACGTATGACCATTTTTCTCATAGACAAGCATTGATTCATGCAACATTGAAATTTTCGAGAATGCCTGAAACTATTAATTTCTTCGTCTGGTTAAAGCATTTTAAAGATTCAGAAGAAATTAATGATTTAACTTATTCGGAGAGTATCGTTGTAGAAGGGCATCCAACGCATCCCTTGTCTAAAACGAAATTGCCATTAACAAGAAAAGAAGTAAAATTATATGCGCCAGAGTTTGAAAAGATTATTCCATTAAAAGTAATGCTTATTCATAAAGCAGATTGTATTACAACGTCAATGGAAGATGATGAACAATATATTTTAAATCATATTATTCCTGAATATCGTTATAAACTCAAAGCATTTTTAGAACCGTACCAGTTTGAACTGGAGGATTATAGAATAATACTTGTACATCCTTGGCAATATGACAATGTGATTGTGCATCAATTTTCGGAATGGATAAAAGAAGGTCGATTATTACCCACACCATTTGATGTAGCATCTAAAGCAACGTTATCATTTAGAACAATGGCGTTAATCAATAAGCCGTATCATATTAAATTACCAGTAAATATTCAAGCTACGAGTGCCATCCGAACCGTTGCAGCTGTGACGACAGTAGATGGACCTAAACTCAGTTATGAATTACAAGAGATGTTAGAGCTACACCCACAATTACAAGTCGCTTTGGAACCTTATGGTATTCATGTAAATATAGATGACGATACCGCACGTCAATTGGCTTGCATAGTGAGACACAAACCTTATATCGCAGATAACGGAACGACGTTAGTGACAGCTAGTCTAATTAATAAAAATCCAGTTGATAACAAAGTCGTTGTAGATAGTTACTTGGAGTGGATTGGAGAAGGACCTACATCAATCGCCATCAAACAATTTTTGTGTAGTTATGCGAAAACTTTAATTGAACCATTAATTGCATATATACAAGATTACGGTATCGCCTTAGAAGCGCATATGCAAAATACGATTATTAATCTTGGACCGGATTATCAAATGAAATTTATTATTAGAGATCTAGGTGGTTCAAGAATAGATTTAGACACTTTAAAGCTTAAATTACCTCATGTTGATATAACGAATTCAAGTCTGATTGCTGAAAATATTGAAGCGGTTATCGGAAAGTTTCAACATTCAGTAATTCAAAATCAAATTGCAGAACTGATTCATTATTTTTCAAAATATGAAGAAGTAGATGAGCGAGCGTTATTTAAATTAGTTGGGAACATAGTAGATGAAGCGATAGATTCACAAAAAGCTCATGCACAAGTGTTGAAAGCAGTTTTGTTTGGACCTACGATTTCAGTCAAAGCATTGTTGCGCATGAGAATGGAAAGTAAAGTGAAACAGTACGTAACGATAAAATTAAAGAACCCATTATATAAAGAGGTGTAAACATGGCACAATTACAGATTAATTTATCTAAAATTAAATATAACGGTCATGTATTAAACGCCTTGTGCAGTCAAAATAATATTTGTTTTACACCTGTAACCAAATGTGTGGCTGGTGATAGCAAAATTATAGAAGTGTTAAAAGACATTGGTATGACACACTTTGCAGATGCCAGAATTGATAATATTACGAAGAGTAAAGATACGAATCTATCTTTTATAATGATAGGAACTACAAATCAATATGAACTTGAAGATGTAGTGCGTTATACGAATATAAGTATTCAAACTGAGATAGAGACGATTCGACAATTAAATAATCTTGCAGGTAAACAACAAGTGAAGCACCAAATTTTACTCATGGTGGATTGGAAAGATGCTAGGGAAGGTATCTTAACTTATGATGTGATTGACTATATTAAAGAAATAATTCAGATGCATCACCTTAATATTGCAGGGTTAGCATTTAACTTTATGTGTTTTCAGTCTAACGCACCTACAGATGAAGATGTGAAAATGATTAATCAATTTGTAAAGTCTATTGAAGAAGTGACCAATATAAGATTTAAAATTATATCAGGTGGAAATTCAAGTTTGTTAACTCAAATGGCTTATAGTGATTTAGGTAAAATTAACGAACTGAGAATAGGCGAAACGCTCTTCAGAGGAATTGAGACCACAACAAATCATCCAATTGCAATGTTATATCAAGATACAATTATTTTAGAAGCAGAAATAGTAGAGATTAAGCCACGTATGAACTATGATACAGGCAAACAATATTTACAAGCCATTATTGATATTGGTAGTTTGGATACGCATGTCGAAGCGATTACACCTATACATCATCAAGTGAAAATATTAGGTGCTACAAGTGATCATGTCATGATTGATTTATTAAATCAGGATTTTTATCAATTAGGAGACAAAATACAATTTAGTCTAGGGTATAAAGCTTTAGCACAAAGCATGTATATGCCTAATTTAACAAAAGCATATACACGTGATGAAGGTGTTGAGCAAGCATGCACTAACATTAAAAATCAAGTGTTTAATTCATTGTAGAAAATTAAAAGTTAATTAAAATATGTTGACAACGATAATCATTCTCAATAAAATTAGATATGTAAATATACACATCTAAGGAGTGACAACGATGAAGCATAGTTTTAAATTTATGAGTGTGCTTATATTAGCTTTGATAGTAGTATTATTGACCGCTTGTGGAAGTGGTAATGATAAAGACACTGGGGAATCTAAAAGGGATAACGCTAATAAAGTTGACGTGATGATTAAACATGATGGCGGTACAACAAAGCTTGATAAACATCCTGAGCGAGTCGTAGCGTTAGAATTTTCATATGTAGACGCACTTGCAGCTTTAGATATAAAACCAGTGGGTATAGCAGATGATGGTAAAAAGGATAGAATATTAAAACCAATTCGTGAAAAAATTGGTGATTATAAATCAGTTGGTTTACGTAAACAGCCTAACTTAGAAGAAATTAGTAATCAAAAACCAGATTTAATTATAGCTGATACTAATAGACATAAAGGCATACAAAAAGATTTAGAAAAAATTGCGCCGACAATTCTACTGCCAAGTTTTGATAGTGACTATAAAGATAATTTAGATGCGTTTAAAACAATTGCGAAAGCAGTAGGCGAAGAAGATAAAGGAAAAGAAAGATTAAAAGAACATCAGGATTTAATGTCAGAATACAGTAAAGAAATTACTATGGATAAATCTGAGCCAGTGTTAGCTACTGTCATTGCAAAATCAGGATTATTATCTCATCCTGAAAATACTTATGTTGGTGAACTGCTAAAAGAGCTAGGTTTTAAGAACGCATTAAATAAAACAGAAACAGATAATTTGGCTAAATACTTAAAAGGTCCTTATTTACAATTAAATTCTGAGGTACTTTCAGATATTAATCCAGGACGAATGTTTATCATGGTTGATGAAGGAAAAGAAGACCCGAATTTGAAAAAACAAGAACAGGATCCAGTGTGGAAAAATCTAGACGCAGTGAAAAATAATAAAGTATCTATTTTTGATCGAAATACATGGGCACGAGCACGTGGTATTATTTCATCTGAAGAAATAGCAAAACAACTCGTAGAAGTTTCTAAAACCAAAAATAATGATAAACAACAACAGTAGGGTGATGGTAAATGGCTAAAGTAAAGCGTATTAGTCAAACCAATAGGTCTGAAAGCAAAATACAAAAACGCACAGCACTCATATTCATTGTGAGTGTGGGTGCGCTTTTTGTTATGATGTATTTTAATTTAACGGTTGGTGCTTCACACATTACAACGAAGGATTTTATAGATTATCTATGGACACACGATCAAACGAAACAAACATTTTTAATTCATAATGTGCGTATGCCTAGAATGATTGCAGCACTATTCATTGGTGCAGCACTTAGCGTGGCTGGATTACTCATGCAAGCTATGACGAGAAACCCTTTGGCATCGCCTCAAATATTTGGCGTTAACTCGGGCGCTTCTTTTGTTATCGTATTTATCACGATGCTTATACCTGCCTTAACACCATTTG
Source organism: Staphylococcus sp. OJ82 (assembly GCF_000294465.1). Classification (NCBI taxonomy): domain Bacteria; kingdom Bacillati; phylum Bacillota; class Bacilli; order Caryophanales; family Staphylococcaceae; genus Staphylococcus; species Staphylococcus sp. OJ82. The sequence goes on from NZ_ALPU01000003.1 coordinate 569,034, forward strand.
CTACAATACTAGCATTTTTTGGCGCGTTTGTAGGTGGTTTAACAGTTTATCTGCTATCAGGATCTACAAAAGGAATAACACCAATTAAGTTAGCACTAGCAGGTATGGCCATTCATTTATTTTTTACAAGTATGACTCAAGGAATTATTCTACTAAACGAACATGCAACTTCCACAGTTATGTTTTGGCTTGTAGGTTCATTATCTACTATCAACTGGACACAAATTTTAGGCATCTTACCTTGGCTTATTATTGCTTTTATTGGGACTATTATGATAGCAAAACAATTAACAATTATGGAGCTAGGTGAACAGTTAGCTATATCTTTAGGGCAAAATGTAAAAGTAGTGAGAATTATTATAGCTATACTTGTTATTTTATTAGCAGGAACTTCTGTTTCAGTAGCGGGTCCTATTGGCTTCGTAGGATTAATCGTCCCACATATTGTTAAATATTATGTACATACAAATTATAGGGTGATGATTCCTTTAGCGATAATTATTGGTGCAGACTTATTACTGCTATCTGATGTACTCAGTAGATTAATTGCATTTCCATTTGAATCGCCTGTAGGTATTGTTACTTCATTTGTAGGTGCATTATACTTCCTTGCAATTACTGCTAAAGGAGTGGATCGCATATGAATATTAGACTTATATTAAAATATACGATTGTGACGATATTACTTATTATTTTTGCAATTGGATCATTGTCCATAGGTTCAGTATTTATACATCCTGCTGAAGTGGTTAAAAGTTTACTTTTACAAGATAACTTTATTTTAAATGAGTATCGAGTGCCACGAATGTGCTTGGCATTGATTGTTGGTAGTAGCTTAGCGATTTCTGGTGCTCTGATACAAGGTGTTGTAAGAAATTCACTTGCATCACCAGATGTTATTGGTATTACAAAAGGTGCGAGTTTATCCGCTGTTACGGTTATAATGCTATTTCCTACAGCGCCTTTATATATTTTGCCATTTAGTTCTTTCTTTGGTGCATTTTGTATTAGTTTGATTTTGACTTTGTTAATATCTAAATTTAATATGAAAGGTTCCAAAATCGCATTAATTGGTTTAGCAATAGGTGCAATTTGTACGGCGATTGTTCAATATATGTTAATACGTAATCCGCTAGATGCAAATACTGCATTAGTTTGGCTTACTGGAAGTTTATATGGTCACAACATGTCGAACATAACAGTGATATTACCATGGTTTATCATTACCTTACCGCTCATTTTTTATTACTGTCATCAGTTAGATATTTTAATTCTTGGTGACGATGTAGCGCTGGGACTAGGGACAAAAATTAAAAAGATTAAAATGATTTTATTATTTTTAGCAGTAGCTTTAGCAGGCGCTTCAATTTCACTCGTCGGGGGATTAAGTTTTCTTGGACTGATAGCACCGCATATAGCACGACGAATAGTTGGCCATAAACATATCCACATCATAATTATGTCAGGTTTGATTGGTGCACTTATACTGTCAATTAGTGATGGACTTGCAAGAGGTATTCATCCACCTATCGATATTCCTGTCGGTGTAATCGTTGCTATTGTCGGCGTTCCATACTTTTTATTTTTAATAAGAAAAATATAATTCAAAAATAAATTGCAAAAGTAAGCGTTTTCATATAAAGTGTAATTGACCCTAAATAATATTAGAGTCAATTATTTTATTTATACATATACAAGAAGACAATAAAAACCTAAAATTATTGATTTACATATTTATACATAATAGGTTATAATTATTGCTGTTGCTTTTTTAAGTGTATATAAAAATATAAACACCTAAGGGGTGAATGAAATGAATAAATATAGTAAATCACAATTAGTACGAGGTAGATTAAAATTCATTGTCATGTCATTAATTGGTATTATCTTGTTTTTAGTACCTATTACTGTGACTGAAGATGGTGTTAAACAAACCACATTACCCGTTGCGTTTTTAGCAGGACTATTACAAGATGTGCTAGGGGATGCCATACCATTAATTATTGTTTTGATTGTCACAATATCAGGCATATTATCGATTTTATGCTCTACAATACTGAAAAATAAATTAAAACCAGACGGTCTTTTATATAATGCATTTAATGTGAACATCGTCTGGTTGCTATTAAGAATATTAGCAGTTGTCTTTGTATGGATGACTTATTTGAAAGTTGGTACTGAAGTAATATATTCTGCAGACACTGGCGGGCTTGTATTTGAAAGTCTATTGCCAACATTAGTTGCTGTATTCTTATTTGCAGCATTATTTTTACCATTACTTATGGAATATGGATTGTTAGAATTTTTAGGTCCAATCTTTAGACCTATTATGAGACCTTTATTCACATTACCAGGGCGTTCTACAGTGGATAACTTAGCATCGTTTATTGGAGATGGAACAGTAGGGGTATTAATAACAAGTAAGCAATATGAAAGTGGTTTTTATTCTAGACGTGAGGCAACAGTTATTGCTACTACCTTTAGTGTAGTATCTATAACATTTGCTATCGTCATTGCGGAAACAGTACATATGCAAAACCATTTCTTCTATTTCTACTTTTCAGTTATTGTTTCGTGTATTGTTTGTGCATTAATTTTGCCAAGAGTCTGGCCATTAAAATCTATCAAAGACGAATACTCAAAAGAAGTATCTGAAGAAATGAGAACTGAAAAATTACCAGAAAATAAAACAGCATTAAGTCACGGTTTTGATATGGCAACAGAAACAGGTATTAATGCACCAGGATTCAAATCATTTTTCAAATCGGGACTTAAAACAGTTGTAGATATGTGGTTTGTTATTTTACCAGTTGTTATGAGTATTGGTACACTAGCGACAATCGTTGCGACCTACACACCAATATTTGCAATTATAGGTAAACCATTTGTACCATATTTAGAATTGCTGCAAATTCCTGAAGCTGCTCAAGCATCAGAAACAATATTAATAGGCTTTGCCGATATGTTTTTACCTTCTATATTAATTGAGGGCGTAGGCAATGATATTACATTATTCGTTATCGGTGCATTAAGTATTAGTCAGTTAATCTACTTATCAGAAGTAGGTGGGGTGATATTAGGCTCGAAAATTCCAGTCAGTATCTTTAAACTATTTGTTATTTTCTTAATCAGAACAATTATTGCATTACCGATTATAGCGTTGATGGCGCATCTATATTTTAATTAGTTTAAAAACATTATGAATTATGAATATGAATACAATTAAAACACCCCGAAAGTTAGATTGAAAAACTAATCTTCGGGGTGTTTTGCAATATTTACTGTTTTGTTGTATTTAAACTTACAAACGTATCTGATTAATTAAGTGTTGATAAAACATTTGCTTTAACAACTTTATTCCCTATGACTGGTGAATCTTCACTTTTAGATTTTGACTTACCTGCGTGTGCTTCTTTAAACGCATCACTTTCAAGCCATGCTTTGAAGTTTTCTTCAGAATCCCACCAAGTATTCACATACATTTGATCGTAATCTGTTTCGTCTTCGATTAGCCAAACTTCAACTTTACGGAATCCTTCTAATTCATTTATTTTGCCTTTTTTTGTAAAATTAGGCGCCATTTTTTCTGCAAAACCTTTTTTAACATCAATTCTATTCGTAACAACGTACATGATATGCACCCACTTTCTAAGATTTAGCTATAGTATATCATCATTGTGAATTAGAGGTTAATTGATATCCCTTATATGTTTAAGTCGTGATTAATATAAAAAAGACGCAATTCTAACGTGGGGTTAGAATTGCGTCTTTTTATTGTTAATTGTTTAATATTATTTTGTTACTTCATTATATACTTTTTGATCATTTTGCGTATAAATAATGTATTCATGGTCATTAGTGTCGATGATAACACGGTTCGTTTTTCCGAAAGTAGAACCAATTCTCGAAACTTTGTTTCTATCTAATTTTGGAATTTCATGGATATTTTGATCTTGTGAAATGTTCTTAATATCACTTGTTGGAATCTTAATATCTGCAACTCTCCATTGAATTCTTACTTCATTGTTATCTTTTTTAACTGTCATTGCCATATCTAGAACACATCCTTTAATTAATTTATAGCTATATCATACAACAACATGCAACCGTTTTCAAGTAATTGTGTGATACTTTTATTTAATATGTTATACTCAGTGTTTTTTCCGAAAGTACGTTCGCATTGATATAAAAGATATGATAAAATATATTGCGATAAGGAGAAGTGAAAATGACAGGTAAAACCCACGCATCATGCGGTTTATTAGTAGGCGCATTAACTATAGAATATTTTCATACAGATTTGTTTACATCAATTACGGTTATAACGCTTGCAGTTATATCAAGTTTATTACCTGATATTTGTCATGCACAAAGTAAAATTGGTAGACGATTTAAAGTTTTGAGCTTTTTTATTAGATTATTATTTGGTCACAGGACATTTACACACTCGCTATTATTTATTTCAATTATAATTTGTTTATTATATGCTATTCAAACGCCAATTTATTATTTAATTACGATTATATTAGGAATGCTGTCTCATGTTATACTAGATATGTTAACACCTAGGGGAGTTAAATTTTTATATCCTATCCCAATCAGTGTGAAATTCCCTTTAGTTTTTAAAACAGGTGGTCTCGTTGATTTATCACTTGCGAGCGCGTTAACTATAGGCGCAACTTATGTGTTTTTTCAACCATTTATTAAGCAGCTGTTTTTTTAAATGGTTATGATTAAGGTTGTGCATATAATCATAATAATATAAAGTACAAATAGTGAAATTATATATTCAAGTCAGTAATAAGATACTATTTTTATCTAATATTTGAATATTAAGGAGAGAGAACATGCTAGATAAGAAAGGTTTAGAAAAGTTTAATCAAGACCATTTAATTGAATTTGAAAAACTAATGAGTACAAATGAGAAAGAACAATTGGCTAATAAAGTAGACTCTTTAAACTTATCTGATATTCAAGATTTATACGAAGATTTGTATGTAAATAAAAAAGTAATTGATGACGTTTCCTCTATTAATGAGGTGAAATATGATGTTAAAAATGATTTTTCAGAAGAAGAAATCAAAAAATATGAAGAAGTTGGTTTAGACGCAATTCAAAAAGGTAAATTTGCAGTGTTATTAATGGCAGGTGGACAAGGGACGCGTTTAGGTTATAAAGGACCTAAAGGTTCATTTGAAATTGAAGGCGTTAGTTTATTTGAAATTCAAGCACAACAATTAATAGCATTAAAAGAGCAAACAGGTGTAGCTGTCGATTGGTATATCATGACTAGCAAAGTAAATGACAAAGAAACACAACTATTTTTCGAAGCTAAAGATTATTTTGGATATGATAAATCACATGTGCACTTTTTCAAGCAAGAGAACATTGTTGCCTTATCTGAAGAAGGCAAGTTAGTTTTAGACGTAGATGGTAATATCCTAGAAACGCCTAACGGTAATGGTGGCGTGTTTAAATCACTTAAAAATTCAGGCTATTTAGATGAAATGACAGACAATGGAGTGGAATATATTTTCTTGAATAATATTGATAACGTTCTTGTGAAAGTATTGGATCCATTATTTGCAGGTTATACATTCCAAAAAAGTATGGATATCACTACAAAGTCAATTCAACCTAAAGAGGGAGAAAGTGTTGGTAGATTAGTGACAGCTAATCAAAAAGATACTGTACTTGAATATTCAGAATTAGACCCTGAAGTTGCTAATGAATTTAATAACGCTAATATAGGAATACATACATTTAAACTTTTATTTATTAACAATGTGGTTGATCATGCATTGCCATATCATTTAGCGATTAAAAAACTAAAACAGTTAGATGATGATTTTGGCGTAATTGAGCAACCGACACTTAAGTTTGAATTATTCTATTTTGATATTTTCCAATATGCTAATAGCTTTATTACATTACAAGTACCGAGAGAAGAAGAGTTTTCTCCTTTAAAAAATAAAGAAGGTAAAGATAGTGTTGAAACAGCTACAGCTGATTTGAAACGTATGAATTTGATATAAAAAAGGTGGTTACACTTATGTCTCATACAGTAGATGTAGATAATAGCAAAGTGGCTAAAACATTTAAAAATATTGTACCTTTAACATTTGGTGAGGAAATTGGAAATGCAGTTTCACATGGGGCAGCTGCATTCATTGCTTTATGTGTATTGCCTTATGCAGCAATACAAAGTTTTTTGGATTATGGCATATTAGGTTCATTTAGCGTTTCGCTATATGTGATAAGTATTTTCTTAATGCTTATATCTTCAACGATTTATCATGCGATGCCTAATAATTCTTCGCATAAATATATACTCAGAATTATTGATCACAGTATGATATATGTTGCAATTGCTGGAACATATACGCCAATATGTTTAGTGTTAATTGGCGGATGGTTAGGATGGACTGCAATGGCAGTACTTTGGGGTATTACACTCTGGGGTATTCTATACAAATCTTTAGCTAAAAATGTTAGTCATAAATTGAGCTTAACTATGTATTTAGTTATGGGATGGATTGGCGTTTTATTTTTACCGACAATTATTTTCGATTCATCGGTAACATTTATGCTATTTATACTATTTGGTGGGATTGCTTATACCGTTGGAGCATGGTTCTATGCACAAAAAGATCGTCCATATTTTCATATGATTTGGCACTTCTTTATAGTAATTGCATCCGTATTTCATTTTATAGCTATTTTATATTTTATGTAATTCTAAAAAAACATAGATTTAGTAGTCTCTAGGACATAAATCTATGTTTTAAAAGCAATTATTATATGGGCACTAGCTGTCTGATATATATCGGCTTGTTTTAAGTACTTATGCAAGAGTTTCGGCTCTTGTATTATTTTTTAGTAGGCTTTGTGGGGGCGGGAATATGAAATCAGATTTTGATTTCTATCCCGCTCTTTTTTTAAAACAAAGAAAGATTTAGACTGTAACATGTATTTCTGCCCTAGCCTCAAAAAGTCGATTTGAAACTTATTACTACATAGTAATTGCTCTGATTATGCTAAAAGAATTTTAATTTGTTATGCAAGGAGGTAGATTATGAATATTAAGTCTTTAGGTGTCGTAGTTGCATTAATATTAATTATGTTTATGTCTGCCATCGAAACATCAATTGTTTCTTTAGCAATTCCTACTATAAGAGATGACTTAAATGTTACTTCATCCATTTCATTGATTTTCGCAGTTTATTTTATTGCAATTGTCATAGCTAATCCGATTGTAGGAGAACTACTAGATCGAACGAAAATTATTTATATCACACTTTTAGGATTATTGCTTTTTACTATAGGAAGTTTCTTATCCGGAATAAGTGGCACTTTCGAGATACTTATCATGTCTCGTTTTATACAAGGTTTAGGTGCTGGTGTAATGATGGCACTGAGTCAAATAGTACCTAAACTTGCCTTTGAAATCCCATTACGTTATAAAATTATGGGAATTGTTGGTAGTGTGTGGGGGATTTCTAGCATTATTGGCCCGGTTTTGGGAGGAACTATTTTAGAATTTGCAACGTGGCACTGGTTATTCTTCGTGAATATTCCGATTGCAATTGCTGCTATGGTATTGGTGATAATCACATTCCATTTTGAAAATGAAAATACAACTGCGAAGAATAAATTAGACGTGAAGGGCTTAACGTACTTCTATGTATTAATCTTCTTTTTAATATTTACAGTTATGAATAAAGCGAATTTATATTTAAACATCATTTCACTTATCTTAGCTTGTATAATGGCAGTGGTTCTTTACAAAAATGAAAAAAACATAAAAACACCATTTGTACCAGTTACAGAATTTAATAAGACAATTATTTTAATATTCTTTACTGATTTTGCTTATGCAATTATTTTGATGGGTTACAACTTATATATGCCTATTTATTTACAAGAAGAAATGGGCCTCTCACCATTACAAAGTGGCTTTGTAATATTTCCAATTTCATTTGCTTGGTTAGCGCTTAATTTTTCATTAGATAAATTAGAGGTTAGAATGAGTAGAAAAGGATTATATATTTTTGCTTTCACACTATTAATGCTATGTGGCATTTTAATATTTATAGGCACCGAATCGCCATTATTTATAGCATTTAGTTTATTACTTGCAGGGGTTAGCTTTGGCACAGTTTATACAAAAGATAGTGTTATAACTCAAGAAGAGACTTCATTAAATAATATGAAGCGGATGATGTCACTCTATACATTAACTAAGAGTTTAGGTAATTCAATAGGTTCTACTGTAATGGGGTACGTTTATGCTTTATCGTTCACTTTTATCAGTCTGCAAATACACAATGTTATCTTACTTAGTTTAATTATATTGATTATACTAATAGTTTTATGGACTGTGTTTTATAAAGAACAGAAACAAGAATCTAATTAGTAAACTGTATCTATATAACTAAAACATGATTTACTTCATCAATAAACGTTATAATTTGAAGAGTAGAGCTTCGTGTTAATTTGTATTTGGTAGTGAGTTGTTATAATGGTAATATAGTTTATGCGATTATAGTTTTAATAATAAATACTAGCGAGGTTGCAATAAAAGTTAGGTGATTATTAAGCGGAATATCGAAATAGAGTTAAAAGGGAGGACAGTAAGCAATGAAATATATAAAATATTTATTTACAACGCTTATTGTACTTTCGGTATTTATTATTTCTGGGGCTATATTTTTAACATTTTTAGGATTTGGATTATATGGTTTGAGTAGAATCCTAATTTATTTCCATCTTGCGTATTTTGGATATAACAAAAACTTTTACGATAACTTAATTTATTATGGTAGTTATATTGTATTAGGTTATTTCAATTTATTTATAATAGAGAATTTAATGGATTACTTTAGAAAAAAATTACCAGATAACCCATATTTTAAAGGGTTAACTTATCACTTAATTACTTTCACTGTAACAACTTTGCTATTTTACTTCATAGTGCATATCCATTACACTTATATAAATATTGATTTTTGGGTGATTGTATTTATCATTGGACTCTTATTTATATGTAAGGAAATATTTTATCCAGATAGTGAAAACTTAAATGGAAAATAAGCATCTTATTTTAGAAAATCACAACAGTTAATTGAAGCACTTTAACTGTTGTGATTATGAAGAAATAATATAATGTTAATATATATAGTAGAAACTGTAATACTTTAACTTTATCTCCGATAGTTAAAGTAACCATTTAAGAAAGAAATATAGCAATTACTATAAGAAGTTAGTTTATTTATTCTTTAATAGAGAGTGAAGTGAGCTAACTTCTTTTTTAATAAGGTGATTATATTTATACTGAATATAAACTATTTAAAGCAAACTTAAGTTTTGTTTGTTAGAATATAAATAATGATTATTTTATAAAGAGGGGGACGCATTGTGTTAACGACTGAGCAAGTTAAAGAACTTGTTGGAGAATTAAAAGATCCAATAATAAATGTACCTTTAAAAGAAACTGATGGAATAATAGAGGTTACTATTAAAGAAGAAATAGAGCATGTAAGTGTCAAAATAGCTATGGCTCAATTAGGGGGACAACCTCAATTAGATTTACAAATGGCCGTAGTGGAAGTATTAAAAGAAAATGGGGCTAATACCGTTGGCATCAGATTTGAAGAATTACCATCTGATGTAGTAGAACAATATAGAGGTACGAGTGATGACGAGCAACAAACAATAGAAGGCTTATTATCTAAAGACAATCCTGTAGAGTTTATAGCTATCGCTTCTGGTAAAGGTGGCGTTGGAAAATCAACAGTAGCAGTCAATTTAGCAGTATCATTAGCTAGAGAAGGTAAAAAAGTTGGTCTAGTTGATGCTGATATTTATGGCTTTAGCGTTCCAGACATGATGGGAATTGATGAAAAACCAGGGGTACAAGGTAAAGAAATCATACCAGTTGAACGTCATGGTGTGAAAGTAATTTCAATGGCTTTCTTTGTTGAAGAGAACGCACCAGTTATATGGAGAGGCCCAATGTTAGGGAAAATGCTTACGAATTTCTTTGTTGAAGTACGATGGGGAGATTTAGATTATTTGATTTTAGATTTACCACCAGGTACAGGGGATATTGCTTTAGATGTACATACGATGTTGCCATCAAGTAAAGAAATTATTGTAACAACACCTCATCCTACTGCAGCATTTGTTGCAGCAAGAGCTGGAGCAATGGCAAAACACACTGAACACACGATTTTAGGTGTAATAGAAAACATGTCTTACTTCCAAAGCGAAGAAACTGGAAATAAAGAATATGTATTTGGAACGGGTGGCGGTGAAAAGCTTGCTGAAGAATTACAAACAGACTTATTAGGTCACCTACCATTAGAACAACCATCATGGAATCCAAAAGATTTCGCGCCTTCCATTTATCAACCAGATGATAGATTAGGAGAAATATACCAATCAATGGCACAACAAATCATTGAAAAGACTAGTAAATAGTAGTATTTAAGGAGTGGGTAGAAATTAATTTAATTTTTATCCACTTTTCTCTTGCAATTTTTTTGAATGGTGGTAGAATTATTTCTTGTGACCAACGAAAGCACGATACAGTGTAAACGTAACAAATCACAATAAACAAAAAAGTATTGACTTTCTCTTGTGGAATTGATATTATATAAAAGTCGTCAAAAACGACAAAAACATTATTTAATTCAATTTCGAAAAAGTGTAAAAAATATACTTGAAACTTTATAAGAAATACTTTAATATTATTAAAGTAATGTTAAATGATTGTTAAAGAATATTAATTTTTTATTGACACAACGTCAATCGAAATGGTATAATGATAAAGCAATTATCCAAATGAACATTGAAAACTGAATTGCAATATGTCAACGTTAATTCCGAACACAACATTAAATTGTTGGTTCAAACGTGTTAGAGATAACACACAAATTAGTATTTTATGAGCTAATCAAACATCATAATTCATTTATGGAGAGTTTGATCCTGGCTCAGGATGAACGCTGGCGGCGTGCCTAATACATGCAAGTCGAGCGAACGGATAAGGAGCTTGCTCCTTTGAAGTTAGCGGCGGACGGGTGAGTAACACGTGGGTAACCTACCTATAAGACTGGAATAACTTCGGGAAACCGGAGCTAATGCCGGATAACATTTGGAACCGCATGGTTCTAAAGTAAAAGATGGTTTTGCTATCACTTATAGATGGACCCGCGCCGTATTAGCTAGTTGGTAAGGTAACGGCTTACCAAGGCAACGATACGTAGCCGACCTGAGAGGGTGATCGGCCACACTGGAACTGAGACACGGTCCAGACTCCTACGGGAGGCAGCAGTAGGGAATCTTCCGCAATGGACGAAAGTCTGACGGAGCAACGCCGCGTGAGTGATGAAGGTTTTCGGATCGTAAAACTCTGTTATTAGGGAAGAACAAATGTGTAAGTAACTGTGCACATCTTGACGGTACCTAATCAGAAAGCCACGGCTAACTACGTGCCAGCAGCCGCGGTAATACGTAGGTGGCAAGCGTTATCCGGAATTATTGGGCGTAAAGCGCGCGTAGGCGGTTTCTTAAGTCTGATGTGAAAGCCCACGGCTCAACCGTGGAGGGTCATTGGAAACTGGGAAACTTGAGTACAGAAGAGGAAAGTGGAATTCCATGTGTAGCGGTGAAATGCGCAGAGATATGGAGGAACACCAGTGGCGAAGGCGACTTTCTGGTCTGTAACTGACGCTGATGTGCGAAAGCGTGGGGATCAAACAGGATTAGATACCCTGGTAGTCCACGCCGTAAACGATGAGTGCTAAGTGTTAGGGGGTTTCCGCCCCTTAGTGCTGCAGCTAACGCATTAAGCACTCCGCCTGGGGAGTACGACCGCAAGGTTGAAACTCAAAGGAATTGACGGGGACCCGCACAAGCGGTGGAGCATGTGGTTTAATTCGAAGCAACGCGAAGAACCTTACCAAATCTTGACATCCTTTGAAAACTCTAGAGATAGAGCCTTCCCCTTCGGGGGACAAAGTGACAGGTGGTGCATGGTTGTCGTCAGCTCGTGTCGTGAGATGTTGGGTTAAGTCCCGCAACGAGCGCAACCCTTAAACTTAGTTGCCAGCATTTAGTTGGGCACTCTAGGTTGACTGCCGGTGACAAACCGGAGGAAGGTGGGGATGACGTCAAATCATCATGCCCCTTATGATTTGGGCTACACACGTGCTACAATGGACAATACAAAGGGCAGCTAAACCGCGAGGTCATGCAAATCCCATAAAGTTGTTCTCAGTTCGGATTGTAGTCTGCAACTCGACTACATGAAGCTGGAATCGCTAGTAATCGTAGATCAGCATGCTACGGTGAATACGTTCCCGGGTCTTGTACACACCGCCCGTCACACCACGAGAGTTTGTAACACCCGAAGCCGGTGGAGTAACCATTTATGGAGCTAGCCGTCGAAGGTGGGACAAATGATTGGGGTGAAGTCGTAACAAGGTAGCCGTATCGGAAGGTGCGGCTGGATCACCTCCTTTCTAAGGATATATTCGGAACATCTTCCTTGAGAAGATGAAGAGGAATGACATTGACATATTGCATTCAGTTTTGAATGCTCATTA
>NZ_ALPU01000004.1:0-97500 GCF_000294465.1 Staphylococcus sp. OJ82
TTTTGTACATTGAAAACTAGATATGTAAGTAAAATTTATGATTTTACCAAGCAAAACCGAGTGAATTAGAGTTTTAAAAAGCTTGAATTCAAAAAATAGAAATAATCGCTAGTGTTCGAAAGAACACTCACAGATTAATAACATTTTAGGTTTTCAACCGATTTTATCGTGTTGAAGGTCGAAAAGATTAAGTTATTAAGGGCGCACGGTGGATGCCTTGGCACTAGAAGCCTACGAAGGACGTTACTAACGACGATATGCTTTGGGGAGCTGTAAGTAAGCTTTGATCCAGAGATTTCCGAATGGGGAAACCCAACACGAGTTATGTCGTGTTATCGATATGTGAATACATAGCATATCTGAAGGCAGACGCGGGGAACTGAAACATCTTAGTACCCGCAGGAAGAGAAAGAAAAATCGATTCCCTGAGTAGCGGCGAGCGAAACGGGAAGAGCCCAAACCAACGAGCTTGCTTGTTGGGGTTGTAGGACACTCTATACGGAGTTACAAAAGAACAAATTAGACGAATCATCTGGAAAGATGAATCAAAGAAGGTAATAATCCTGTAGTCGAAAGTTTGTTCACTCTTGAGTGGATCCTGAGTACGACGGAACACGAGAAATTCCGTCGGAATCCGGGAGGACCATCTCCCAAGGCTAAATACTCTCTAGTGACCGATAGTGAACCAGTACCGTGAGGGAAAGGTGAAAAGTACCCCGGAAGGGGAGTGAAATAGAACTTGAAACCGTGTGCTTACAAGTAGTCAGAGCCCGTTAATGGGTGATGGCGTGCCTTTTGTAGAATGAACCGGCGAGTTACGATTTGATGCAAGGTTAAGCAGTTAATGTGGAGCCGTAGCGAAAGCGAGTCTGAATAGGGCGTTGAGTATTTGGTCGTAGACCCGAAACCAGGTGATCTACCCATGACCAGGCTGAAGTTCAGGTAACACTGAATGGAGGGCCGAACCGACTTACGTTGAAAAGTGAGCGGATGAGTTGTGGGTAGCGGAGAAATTCCAATCGAACCTGGAGATAGCTGGTTCTCTCCGAAATAGCTTTAGGGCTAGCCTTAAGTAATGATTATTGGAGGTAGAGCACTGTTTGGACGAGGGGCCCTTATCGGGTTACCGAATTCAGACAAACTCCGAATGCCAATCAATTTTATCTTAGGAGTTAGAACGCGGGTGATAAGGTCCGTGTTCGAAAGGGAAACAGCCCAGACCACCAGCTAAGGTCCCAAAATATATGTTAAGTGGAAAAGGATGTGGCGTTGCCCAGACAACTAGTATGTTGGCTTAGAAGCAGCCATCATTTAAAGAGTGCGTAATAGCTCACTAGTCGAGTGACACTGCGCCGAAAATGTACCGGGGCTAAACATATTACCGAAGCTGTGGATTGTCCGTAAGGACAGTGGTAGGAGAGCGTTCTAAGGGCGTTGAAGCATGATCGCAAGGACATGTGGAGCGCTTAGAAGTGAGAATGCCGGTGTGAGTAGCGAAAGACGGGTGAGAATCCCGTCCACCGATTGACTAAGGTTTCCAGAGGAAGGCTCGTCCGCTCTGGGTTAGTCGGGTCCTAAGCTGAGGCCGATAGGCGTAGGCGATGGATAACAGGTTGATATTCCTGTACCACCAAATTTCGTTTTAAGCGATGGGGGGACGCAGTAGGATAGGCGAAGCGTACTATTGGATTGTACGTCCAAGCAATGAGACTGAGTGTTAGGCAAATCCGGCACTCTTAAGGTCAAGTTGTGATGGGGAGAGGAAATTGTTTCCTCGAGTCGTTGATTTCACACTGCCAAGAAAAGCCTCTAGCTAGAATTTTGGTGCCCGTACCGCAAACCGACACAGGTAGTCAAGATGAGAATTCTAAGGTGAGCGAGCGAACTCTCGTTAAGGAACTCGGCAAAATGACCCCGTAACTTCGGGAGAAGGGGTGCTCTTTAGGGTTAACGCCCAGGAGAGCCGCAGTGAATAGGCCCAAGCGACTGTTTATCAAAAACACAGGTCTCTGCTAAACCGTAAGGTGATGTATAGGGGCTGACGCCTGCCCGGTGCTGGAAGGTTAAGAGGAGTGGTTAGCTTCGGCGAAGCTACGAATCGAAGCCCCAGTAAACGGCGGCCGTAACTATAACGGTCCTAAGGTAGCGAAATTCCTTGTCGGGTAAGTTCCGACCCGCACGAAAGGCGTAACGATTTGGGCACTGTCTCAACGAGAGACTCGGTGAAATCATAGTACCTGTGAAGATGCAGGTTACCCGCGACAGGACGGAAAGACCCCGTGGAGCTTTACTGTAGTCTGATATTGAAATTCGGTACAACTTGTACAGGATAGGTAGGAGCCTTTGAAACGTGAGCGCCAGCTTACGTCGAGGCGTTGGTGGGATACTACCCTTGCTGTGTTGGATTTCTAACCCGCACCATTTATCATGGTGGGAGACAGTGTCAGATGGACAGTTTGACTGGGGCGGTCGCCTCCTAAAGAGTAACGGAGGCGCTCAAAGGTTTCCTCAGAATGGTTGGAAATCATTCATAGAGTGTAAAGGCATAAGGAAGCTTGACTGCGAGACTTACAAGTCGAGCAGGGTCGAAAGACGGACTTAGTGATCCGGTGGTTCCGCATGGAAGGGCCATCGCTCAACGGATAAAAGCTACCCCGGGGATAACCAGGCTTATCTCCCCCAAGAGTTCACATCGACGGGGAGGTTTGGCACCTCGATGTCGGCTCATCGCATCCTGGGGCTGTAGTCGGTCCCAAGGGTTGGGCTGTTCGCCCATTAAAGCGGTACGCGAGCTGGGTTCAGAAACGTCGTGAGGACAGTTCGGTCCCTATCCGTCGTGGGCGCAGGAAATTTGAGAGGAGCTGTCCTTAGTACGAGAGGACCGGGATGGACATACCTCTGGTGTACCAGTTGTCGTGCCAACGGCATCGCTGGGTAGCTATGTATGGACGGGATAAGTGCTGAAAGCATCTAAGCATGAAGCCCCCCTCAAGATGAGATTTCCCAACTTCGGTTATAAGATCCCTCAAAGATGATGAGGTTAATAGGTTCGAGGTGGAAGCATAGCGATATGTGGAGCTGACGAATACTAATCGATCGAAGACTTAATCAAATTTAAAAAGTGTTTTGTTTGGCATTATCAAATTTTACTTACTATCTAGTTTTGAATGTATAATTTTTTATACAGTTCATTGTCTGGTGACAATGGCAAGGAGGTCACACCTGTTCCCATGCCGAACACAGTAGTTAAGCTCCTTAGCGCCGATGGTAGTCGGACTTACGTTCCGCAAGAGTAGGACGTTGCCAGGCAATTTCATTATTCCACAGTAGCTCAGTGGTAGAGCTATCGGCTGTTAACCGATCGGTCGTAGGTTCGAGTCCTACCTGTGGAGCCATATGGCCCCGTGGTCAAGCGGTTAAGACACCGCCCTTTCACGGCGGTAACACGGGTTCGAGTCCCGTCGGGGTCATACATATTGGAGGATTAGCTCAGCTGGGAGAGCATCTGCCTTACAAGCAGAGGGTCGGCGGTTCGAACCCGTCATCCTCCACCATTTTTAATTTAATAGCGGAGGGGTAGCGAAGTGGCTAAACGCGGCGGACTGTAAATCCGCTCCTTCGGGTTCGGCAGTTCGAATCTGCCCCCCTCCACCATTAATGGGCTATAGCCAAGCGGTAAGGCAACGGACTTTGACTCCGTCACTCGTTGGTTCGAATCCAGCTAGCCCAGCCATTTAGAGCCATTAGCTCAGTTGGTAGAGCATCTGACTTTTAATCAGAGGGTCAGTGGTTCGAGCCCACTATGGCTCACTCTATAGCATTTCTCTTATGAGAAATGCTTTTTTTGTGTTGAAAATTAAAATTACTAAAAAATTTTAAATGATAATATAATAAAGAAAATTCAAAATAATTTATATACATTTTTATGATTAGAATAGTATGTAAAAGCTAATATAAGGCCTTTTTATGAATTATAAATCATTATACTGGTTTTATATGTAAAATGTCGATTTTATAAAAAAATTATGATATTACATTAACTTGAAACATAAAGCGCTTTCGATTATTCTAGTAACAGATGAAAGCAAAGGGGTTTTTAACATGAATAAAAAAATAGAAATAATTGGAGCACCATCAACATATGGTCAAAGGAAATTAGGGGTTAACTTTGGTCCAGATGCTATACGATATGCAGGTATTGTTGATCGTATTAGAGCGATAGGTTTATCCGTTGAAGATTCTGGTAATATTGAAGTACCAGCAATCGATTTAGATAAGTTTAATTCAGAGCAAGAGGGCTTACGAAATTTAGATGAAATTATTACTGTTTCTAACAACTTAAGTGAAGCTGTATCGAATAGTATTGAGAAAAATAACTTCCCATTAATTCTTGGAGGAGATCATTCCATTGCTATAGGTTCAATATCTGGCGTAAGTAAACACTATGATAATTTAGGCGTTATTTGGTATGATGCACATGGGGATTTGAATGTACCTGAAGAATCACCATCAGGGAATATACATGGGATGCCATTACGTGTGCTTGCTGGAGACGGGGATGATCGTTTAGTTAACATTTCAAATTATACACCTAAAGTAAAGCCAGAAAATATCGTTCTTATAGGAATGAGAGACTTAGACGATGGCGAGCGCCGTTACATAAAAGAAAATAATATTAAAACTTATACTATGGCGGAAGTTGATCGATATGGTATTAAACAAGTAATGGATGAAACTATAGAGTATCTAGAAGCTAAAACAGACGGTATACACTTATCATTAGATGTCGATGCGTTGGATCCTGTTGAAACACCAGGAACAGGCACTAGAGTCTTAGGTGGTTTGACATATAGAGAAAGTCATTTTGCGTTAGAGTTATTACATAACTCAAAGTGTGTAACTTCTATGGATATAGTTGAAGTTAATCCATTAATAGATCACACCAATGATACAGCTAAACAAGCTGTTGGTTTAGTAGGTAGTTTCTTTGGAGAAACGCTTCTATAATTAGTAATGAAACTGATGTGGATTAAATCTATATCAGTTTTTTTAATTTTTACAATAAAATTAAATACTAAATATGACAGTTGGCTTTATGATTGGTATAATATATATCATGGGAACAGATAACCGGAGGAGATGTTATGGATTTATCCAACTTTTTTGATGACTGGAGTACAGTGAAAATAATTGCAAGTGTACTCGATTTGCTCATAGTATGGTATGTACTTTATCTTCTCATTACAGTTTTTAAAGGTACCAAAGCCATTCAACTATTAAAGGGAATTGTCGTAATAGTTATTGGTCAACAAGTGAGTAAAATGTTAAATTTAACAGCCACAGCCAAATTGTTTGATTTAGTTATTCAATGGGGTGTGTTAGCTTTAATCGTAATATTCCAACCAGAAATTAGACGCGCATTAGAACAACTTGGTCGTGGAAGTCTATTTAAACGCTATTCAACTAATTTAAATAGTGATGAAGGAAAACTTATATCCTCTGTATCCAAAGCAGTGCAGTATATGGCAAAACGACGTATTGGTGCATTGATTGTTTTTGAAAATGAAACAGGGTTACAAGATTATATCGAAACTGGTATTGCCATGAACTCGGAAATATCACAAGAACTTTTAACAAACGTGTTCGTGCCTAACACACCTTTACATGACGGTGCGATGATCATACAGGAAAACAAAATTGCAAGTGCTGCAAGTTATTTACCATTATCAGATAGTGCCAAGATTGCTAAAAGCTTAGGTACAAGACATAGAGCAGCAGTTGGTATTTCTGAAGTGTCTGATGCTTTTACAGTTATTGTCTCTGAAGAAACAGGGTCAATTTCCGTTACATTTGATGGTAAATTAAGAAAAGATATTTCTAACGAAGCTTTTGAAGAATTATTGGCTGAACATTGGTTTGGCACACACTTTAACAAGAAAGGTGTGAAATAATATGCTAGAAAGTAAGTGGGGATTAAGGTTAATAGCACTTGTATTAGCGTTAATATTTTTCTTATCAGTTAATAATATGTTTGGCAATATTTTTAATGCTGATAACTTAGGACAGAAATCTTCAGAAACAATTGAAGATGTACCAGTTCAAGTGAAGTATGACAACACATCATTGTATGCTAGTGAAGTTCCAAATAAAGTAGATGTAGAAATATCCGGACCACAATCACAAGTACTAAAGGCTGAAAATGGTGAAAGTATTAAAGCCGTATTAGACTTGAGTGAAGAAAAAGCAGGTAAGCATACTACACAATTCCAAGTGAATGGGTTAAATAAAGATATTGATTATAATGTGAAACCGAAAGAAACAACCATAAATCTGGAAGAGAAAGTAAGTAAAACATTAAAAGTAGAACCAGATGTAAGTAATAATGATTTGGATCCGGAATATAAAGTGAGTGAACAGAGCGTGTCACCAGAAACTGTTAAAGTGACTGGCGGTAAAAATCAAATTGATAAAATTGCTTATTTAAAAGCAACATATAAAAATAAAAGTAAAATTTCTAAAGACACAACAGATGTTGCACAAATTACTGCATTTGATAGAAACTTAAATAAAATTGATGTGATGGTTCAACCAAATGAAGTCAATCTAAGTGTGAAAGTAGAAGACTATAGTAAAAAAGTGAAAGTAAAAACTAAAACAGTAGGCTCATTATCAAACGGTCGTGAAGTAGATAATATCGAATTAGATAATGAGGAAGTTGAAATTTATGGTAATAAAGAAGATCTAGAAGATATTGATGAAATTACAGCCAATATTGATTTGGATGATGTGGCAGGTTCTACTGAAAAAGATATTACGTTTGAAGTACCTGATAAGGTTACTAAAGTAAGTCCTAAAGATACAACTGCAACAATTACAGTCAAATAGATTTTTTTAAAATAAAGGAGATATATATAATGGCAAAATATTTTGGAACAGACGGCGTAAGGGGCGTAGCTAATAAAGAACTTACCCCTGAACTTGCATTTAAATTAGGACGCTACGGTGGTTACGTATTAGCACATAATGAAGGGGAAAAGCACCCTAAAGTACTCGTTGGTAGAGATACGCGTGTTTCTGGAGAAATGTTAGAATCTGCTTTAATTGCTGGACTTATTTCAATTGGTGCAGAGGTAATGCGTTTAGGTGTTATATCAACGCCCGGAGTTGCTTATTTAACTCGTGCAATGGAAGCTGATTTAGGCGTCATGATTTCTGCTTCTCATAATCCAGTTCCAGATAATGGTATCAAATTCTTTGGTTCAGACGGTTTTAAATTGTCAGATGACCAAGAACAAGAAATAGAAACTCTTTTAGATCAAGATAATCCTGACTTACCTAGACCAATTGGAGAAGATATCGTTCATTACTCTGACTATTTTGAAGGTAGTCAAAAATATATCAGTTATTTAAAATCAACAGTAGATGTAAATCTAGACGGCATGAAAATTGGCTTAGATGGAGCGAATGGTTCTACTTCATCATTAGCGCCATTTTTATTCGGAGATTTAGAAGCAGATACTGTGACAGTTGGATGTAATCCAGATGGTTATAATATAAATAAAGAAGTTGGTTCAACACATCCTGAAACATTAGCTAAGGAAGTTGTAGAATCTGAATGTGACTTTGGACTTGCTTTTGATGGTGATGGAGATAGACTTATCGCTATTGATGAAAATGGAGAAATCGTTGATGGTGATCAGATTATGTTTATTATCGGGCAAGCGATGTCTAAGAATCGTGAGCTTAATAACAATATGATTGTTTCAACAGTGATGAGTAATTTAGGATTTTATAAAGCTTTAGAAAATGAAGGTATTCAATCAAACAAAACTAAAGTTGGAGACCGTTATGTTGTTGAAGAAATGAGAAGAGGCAATTATAATTTAGGTGGCGAACAGTCGGGTCATATCGTTCTTATGGATTATAATACGACAGGTGACGGATTATTAACAGGTGTACAATTAGCAAGTATTATTAAAATGACTGGTAAAAGTCTAAGTCAACTTGCAGGCCAAATGAAAAAATATCCTCAATCATTAGTCAATGTACGAGTTACAGATAAATATCGTGTAGAAGAAAATATTGATGTTCAAGAAGTAATGACAAGAGTAGAAGTAGAAATGAACGGGGAAGGTCGTATATTAGTAAGACCTTCAGGTACTGAACCACTTGTTCGTGTAATGGTTGAAGCTTCAACTGATGAAGATGCACAACGTTTCGCGCAAACAATTGCAGACGTGGTACAAGATAAAATGGGATTAGACGAATAAACAAATTCCATTTTTGATAAAATAAAAAAACTGGGAACAAGGTTAAAACACTTGTTCCCAGTTTTTTATTACTATTTGACAGCAATTTTAAAATATTATAGTACGTTATATGCTTGAACAATTTCTTTAGTTAATTGTTCATCGATTTTAGCATAATTTTTTAAGAATGCTTCAACGCTGTTGGATTTAATATAATCATTTTTCTCTACTGTTTCGGGATCGTTAGAGTCATCATATTTTAACAACAATGCAGCTGCTTTAACTAAACCGTCATGCGCTAAATTATTTTGATATAAATAATTTAATGGCTTAATGATACGATCTTGAGGTCCTATTTTACGAATTGTGCCACGACCGACACGTGTAACTTCGTCCGATAAGTTAGGATTTTTAAAACGACCTATAATTTTTTCAACATACTGTGCTTGTTCATTTTCTGTAAAATCAAATTGACTTGTAATATACTGGCTAGTTTCTTTAAGCACTTTATCTAAATCATGTTTAATATTCTCATCATTAATAGCATCTAATACTGTAGGTTGATTAAAGTATCGACCTGCATAAGCTAGGTAAGCATGACCAGTATTCACAGTTAGTAGTTTTCTTTCAATATATGGTGTTAAGTTATCTACATATTTAATGTGATTTAATTCTGGGCCGAACCAATTATCTTTTTCTATAACCCACTCATAAAATGGTTCAACCACGACATCTAAAATATTTTCATTCTTTTGCATTGGCACGATTCTATCGACTGCTGAATTAGCAAAATGGATATGGTCATCTAAAGGACCAGTTATATCTAGAATCGCTTTTTTCAAAGTGTTCGTAGCCATAATAGCATTTTCACATGCCACAATATTTACAGGTGTTTCTTTTTCTTTTAAATAGGGCGCAAATGATTTAGCAATAATTGGTAAGATATTAACACCAACTGCAGTGGTAATTAAGTCTGCTTCTAATACTGCTTCTTTCAAACTTTCAGAAAGAGAACCTGAATCAATTGCATCAACGTTATGCACGCGTGTTGTTGTTTGAGCTTCATCAGCTAAAATGACATCATATTCTTGTTTTTCATCTAAAGCATTGATAATATCAGCGTTCACATCTGCAAATGTTACTTTAACGTCATTATCAGCTAAGATGTAACCGATAAAACCTCTGCCTATGTTACCTGCACCAAAGTGTAATGCTTTCATTATGCGTCAGCCTCCTCAAAGACCTGTTTAATTTCTTCTGCAGATGAAGCTTTAACAATACGCTCAACATTTTCTTCTTCACTAAACGTAATTGCAATTTTAGAAAGTAAATCTAAATGTTCACCGTCTTTACCTGCAATTCCGACAACGACTTTAACTTCTTCACCGTCCCAATCGACACCTTCAGGGATTTGAATTAATGTTAATCCTGATTTTAAGACACTTGTTTTAGCTTCGTCAGTACCATGTGGAATTGATAAGCCGTTACCCATGAAAGTCGTAACAACTTGTTCACGGTCTTTCATTGCTTGAATATATGCTTCTGTCACGGCACCACTTGAAACTAAGGCTTGTCCCGCTTTTTCGATTGCTTCGTTTTGGTCTTTCATTGATTGGTTAATAAAAATGTTTTCGTTACTGAATAATTCGCTCATTTTCTTCACTCCAAGTTTAATAGATTTTGTAATTGTATAAGATAACTCTGTTTTAAAATATCTAACAATTGTTCTGGATGTTGCATAAATTCATCAATATTGTCTAAATGTTCAACCATTTTTCCTGATATGTCACTGACAAGTTGTGACATCGTATCATCATGCGGTACAAACATATTTAATAAATAATTTACTGATAAATCGTCATTTTGATTATTTTTAAGCATGATAGGCTCATTTAAAATCGTAATTAAAATAAAAGGCTTTTGAATTATTTGATTCTTTAAATGAGGTATGGCTATCGGATATGGTTCCAAGACAAATCCTTGAGTGTCCATATGATGCTTAATGAGTTCAGCGAATGACTGACCATCTGTAATAATTTGGTGAGATAATAATGTTTCAGTTAAATAGTTAGTCCAATTAGAAACGCTTATATAATCAATATATACTGAATCAATAAGTTCTAAACCTTTTCTGATATAAGATAGTTTAGCTTCAGGATCTGGTATATTTTGATGTGTATAATCTAATGTGTCGCTTGGTTGTACGTCTTTTTGCATGTTTAGAAATGCAGCAACATGATTAATATCTGAATCAGGCAGTAATGGATTTACAGTGATATAAGGTGTTGTAATATCTAAATCTACGGTCGTGATAATCGCATCAAATTGTGTTGAATCTAATTCATTTAAATCTCCAACAGAAGCTTGTGTCGTTTTTTGAATCTCACTGAATGTTTGCTGTAATCGTGTAGCTAGTAAGCGACTTGTGCCAATACCGCTACTACAAACAACTAAGACGCTATAAAATGGACTTCCTTGATTTTGAATAGCGCCACCAAAATGCAACACAATAAATGCAATTTCACTATCTGGAAAATTAAAATCTGGCCAAATATGTGATAAACCTCGATGTACACTTTCAAAAAGTCTAGGGTATTTATGTTTAATCATTTCTGTTAATGGATTATATGTCTCAATATTTGCGTTCAATCGATTAATTGCAGGAATAAGGTGCAATTTCAAACCTTCACTCAGTGTATCCCAATCTTTAAAGTCTTGTTGTGAATATTTAGCAACAAAGTGAATAAGTTGATCGATACGAGCTTCATCCTTATTATCTTTAAACACTTCAACGGATTCCTTACGTTTCGCACCACGCAAATGAATAGTAATAAAGGTTACTTCTGCTTGATTGAACTGCACGCCATAAATATGTTCTAAATGTAAGGCGAGTGCAGCAGCTACTTTGTGTTCAAATGAATCTTTAACATTATTATAGATATCATTATTTAGCGCAACGTATTCACCATTAAGCATGCGATCGATACTTAATACAATATGCACAGTCAATGTGAGGTAACTAGATTCAGTCAATGAATAGGGGAGTTGATCTAAATGATCCATAAGTATGCGTTCTACTTGGAAAATTTTATCCATATCTACCATCGCCAGTTGAGATTGGTTAATGGATTGATAGACAAAATGATTTTCAATTACTGAATAGACACTCGTACTATTTAAATTATTGACCATAAGTTGACTTAATAATTCACGTTTTTTTGATTCAGCGCCACTTAAATGAATACCTTCGCCGCGTTTTTTCTGTAATTTTAATTGATATTGATCAAGTTCAATGTCTAATTCATCCAAAAGTTTGGTTAACGTCTGTGTAGATACACCAATTTCATGTGCTAAGCCATATTGCTTGATAGGTTCTTTAGCTTGAATCAAAGCATATAAAATAATAACTTTTTGTTCTTCTTGAGATAAATCGATTGTATTTTGTTGTGACAGTACATTTTTCAGTGAGGTCACTGCATGCTCATCTGCATCGAGTTGTATTCCTTTTTTAGTCACACGTTCTAATTTAATATTAAACGTATTTATGAATGACTCAATGGATTTTAACTCTCTATGAATAGTACGAGAGGATACAGCTAGATGTTGAGCAATGTCATAAATCGTGACATATTGACCGTGATACTTAATTAACATTTCGATAATTTCTTTTTCACGTGTACTCAAAAACATAGTCATACCCTCCAGTATTATTCTATATAATTTTTAATTAATTTTCGTCTTGCTTAAGATTTTCAAGTAATTCATCATATCTAGGTGAATTTAAGAAATTGTCTACTGAAATATGAATTGCATTAGGTGCTTGTTTAATTGCTCTATCGGTAAGTTTTTTCTGTGTAATAACAAGTTGTGCATCCTCAGTTAATTGATTGATTGCGGTATTTGAAACATCCACATCTTGGATACCTGCTTTTTTAAATTTATTACGTAACATACTTGCTCCCATAGCACTTGAGCCCATACCAGCATCACAAGCGAATATAGCATGGTTTACTTTACTATAATCATGCGCATGTACATTTTCTGTATCATAATTATCTAATAAGTCTTCTTCAGATTGTGCTTCACTACTTTCAGTATCTGAAGATGTAGCTGCAGCACCAGTCGTTCCAACAGTATTATTATCTTTATTCCCTGTTAGTTTAGAAGATACACTTGATTTTTTACCTTTAGTAGATTCCATTTTTTCTGTTGCAGCTTCTAAATCTTCATCAGGTTCTTTTGTGAACTTCAAGATGATGGCAGCAACGATGAATGAAACTAAGGCTGCGAGTACTACACCGATAAGCATGTGTAAAAATTCACCCTTAGGCGCGTTCAGAACATAAACGATAAAGGAGCCAGGTGAAGCTGGGCTCTTGAATCCAAAGTCAAATAGTGAATAAGTAGCAACGCCTGTCATACCTCCTAAAATTACAGCTACGAATAGTAACGGACGCATTAATACGTAAGGGAAGTAAATTTCATGAATACCACCTAAGAAGTGGATAATACCAGCACCGTAAGATGTTGCTCTTGCAGTTCCAGTACCAAAAATCATATAAGCAACTAAAATACCTAAACCAGGTCCAGGGTTAGATTCAATTGTATATAAAATGGATTGACCAGCAGAAGCTGCCTGATCGGCACCAAGAGGCGTAAACACGCCATGGTTGATTGCATTATTTAAGAATACGATTTTTGCAGGTTCTACTATAATACTTACTAATGGAAGTAAATGAGCATGTACTAACGTTTCAACTGCTAATGAAAGGATGTACATAATGAATTCCATAATTGGTGCTAAAAGTTTGAAACCTAGGATAGTCATTATAAAACCTAAAATACCAGCAGAGAAGTTATTGAATAACATTTCAAAGCCTTGTGGTGTTCTCGGTTGAATAAATTCGTCAGTTTTTTTCATTAACCAACCAACGAGAGGTCCCATAATCATTGCACCAAGTAACATTGGTGTATCTGGTAAAGCAACGATAACCCCCATTGTTGCTACAGCAGCAATAATACCGCCACGCATTTCATGAATTAAACGTCCACCACTATAAGCAATAAGTAATGGAATCAAGTATGAAATCATTGGTCCAGATAATTCACTTAACTCTTTATTTGGCCACCAACCACCATCAATGAAAATAGCAGCGATAAAACCCCATGCGATAAATGCACCAATGTTTGGCATGATCATACTACTAAGAAACGAGCCAAATGCCTGGACTTTGCGCCCAATACCTTTGTTTTCTTTAGTCTCTGTTTGTGACATAAATTGCACCTCTTTTTCTCTTTTTATTTATAAGTTCATTGTATGGCTGTTTACATTAATAAACAACTTAAAGTAATTTCAATTTTGTCATAGAGTTTTTGACAACTTTACGACAGTTATCTAATATAAAAAAGAAAGAAAATTACGTAGTGTGACAACATATAAATAAAATTTTAAGTGGTTGTAAAAATAATGTTAATAAATGATTTGCAATAAACATTGTTTACATTGTACAATAAGAATTATTGAGGGAAAGGAGGACAGTTAAATCGTTTAGTTCAATTATAGCGCCTGTGCAAGTGAAGTGATAAATGTTAAATATTTAAGGTTTATAACAGAAATCTTAATAGACATGATATCAGTACTTGTAGACGAGGAGGATAGTTATCGAACCATCGGCGGATGCTATCCCGGATGTGGCTCATTCGTGAACTTATTAAGGAAAACATTAGGGCAACCTAGTGCACAAAGTTAATAAGATAGCCAAAAATAAAATAAAAATAATATTATAAGGTGTATGGGACTAATATGCCTATCTTAGACATGGATTCGCTTTTAAATAAACAAAGGCACCAGTCCGTCTATGATGGCTTATAAGCAATTGAACAGGTTCGTACACGCTGAACGTTCGTTGCCCATCGCCATTACATTGGAGGAAAATTAAATGTGTGGAATTGTTGGATATATTGGGCATGATAATGCCAAAGAATTGTTATTAAAAGGTTTAGAAAAATTAGAATACAGAGGTTATGACTCTGCCGGTGTTGCAGTAGTGAATGACAAAGGTAATTCAGTATTTAAATCTAAAGGACGCATTGCTGAGCTTAGAAAAGTTGCAGGTAGTGATGATACTGATGGTAATGTAGGTATCGGACATACACGTTGGGCGACACATGGTGTGCCGAATCATGAAAACTCACATCCGCATCAATCAACATCAGAACGATTTACACTTGTGCATAACGGTGTAATTGAAAATTATGAAGAACTTAAAAACGCATACTTAAAAGATGTTTCATTTATCTCAGAAACAGATACAGAAGTGATTGTACAATTAGTAGAATATTTCTCAAATACAGGCCTTGCCACTGAAGCTTCATTTACAAAAGTAGTTTCTTTATTAGAGGGTTCTTACGCACTTGGTTTAATCGATAGTGAAGATAAAGATAAAATTTATGTAGCTAAAAATAAATCACCATTATTAATTGGCGTAGGCGATGATTTCAATGTGATTGCATCTGATGCAATGGCTATGTTACAAGTTACGAACCAATATAAAGAAATTCACGATCATGAAATTGTTATCGTTAAACGTGATGAAGTTATTATTAAAGATCAAGATGGCACTGTTCAAGAAAGAGAAGCTTATACAGCACAAATTGATGCAGCTGATACTGAAAAAGGTGTTTATGACCACTACATGCTAAAAGAAATTCATGAACAACCAGCAGTAATGCGTCGTATTATTCAAGAATACCAAGATGAAGAAGGTAACTTGAAAATGGATGAAGACATTATCAAAGATGTTGCAGCAGCGGATCGTATTTATATTATTGCTGCAGGTACAAGTTATCATGCAGGTTTAGTAGGTAAAGAATTTATCGAAAAGTGGGCTGGTATTCCTACTGAAGTTCATGTTTCTTCAGAATTTGTGTATAACACGCCATTACTTTCTGAAAAACCATTATTTATTTATATTTCACAATCGGGTGAAACAGCAGACAGTCGTGCGGTATTAGTTGAAATGAACAGATTAGGTCACAAATCGTTAACGGTTACGAATGTTGCAGGATCAACGTTATCACGTGAATCTAACCATACATTACTATTACATGCAGGCCCGGAAATAGCTGTTGCTTCAACAAAAGCATACACAGCGCAAATTGCAGTACTTTCTATTTTTGCAAAAATCGTAGCGAGAGAACGTGGTAAAGAAGTAGATGTAAGTTTATTACGTGAACTAGCTAAGGTAACAACTGCAATCGAAGCGATTGTAGATGACGCTGATGTTATGGAACAAATTGCAACAGATTTCTTAAGAACTACTCGTAATGCATTCTTTATCGGTCGTACAGTAGACTATAATGTGAGTCTAGAAGGTGCTTTAAAACTTAAAGAGATTTCATATATCCAAGCAGAAGGATTTGCTGGTGGAGAGTTAAAACATGGTACGATTGCGTTAATTGAAGAAGGCACACCTGTGATTGCATTAGCAACACAAGAAAAAGTTAACTTATCAATCCGCGGTAATGTGAAAGAAGTTGCAGCGCGTGGTGCAAACCCATGTATCATTTCAATGGACGGTCTAAACAAAGAAGGCGATACTTACGTAATTCCAAAAGTACATGAACTATTAACACCATTAGTTTCTGTAGTAACGATGCAACTCATTTCTTATTACGCATCACTACACAGAGATTTAGACGTAGACAAACCACGTAACTTAGCAAAATCAGTTACAGTAGAATAAATAAAGATTAAATTATAACTTATTGTTTATATAACAAAAGGCTGAATCCATTAATGATTCAGCCTTTTTATTATGTATTAAATTTAGTGAAATACATTGATTTTACTAAAAAAAATTAGGCATAAAATAATTATAAACAATTGTTGCATAACTAAAACAAAAGTAATGTTATTCCTGTATAATAGGAAATAAATAATATCATACAAAAATACATAAAAAGTTGTAAGTACTATAATGTCCGAGATTATAATTTTGAGGGTTTTGAATGATTAACAAGTAACATAATAGGAGCGTACTAAAATGAAGAAAATAAAATATTTAGTTTTACTTTTAATGACTGTTTTTATTGTTGGTTGTGCCAACGGAGAAGATACATCTTCTGCCGATAAAGATACGGATGCAAAGGTAGTCACAGATTTAAAAAATGAAAAAGAAGAAACAGCTACCAAGGTAAAGAATGAAAACAAATCAGAGGAACCTCAAGTAGAAGGTGAAACGACAACTGAAGCTAGTGATGATACGTTTCCAGGCTATGAAAAAATTGAAGTCGATGGTGGTGATATGTCTGGGAACCGTGACGCGAACGTCGTTGTAGATATCGGTTATGGTGATCGAAAATATTGGGCGTTCACTAACGAACACGGGCAATTGACACGAGTTATGGCAGATGAAATTAAAATACAAGATGATGAGACAGAGGATGTGTTATCGTCAGGTAGATATTATGCTGATGAGGCAAAGGTACCTGGTGTTGAAAGTGATGACTTAGACGAAGGACACATTATTGCTGACTCACTTGGTGGCGTGTCGAATGCTTATAATATTACTCCACAAGATAGTACGCTAAACCGACATGGTGATCAAGCTTATCTCGAAAAGACTATCCGAGAAGCGGGCGGAGCTACTAATTTTGAAGCTAATATAACTTATCCCGATACCGAAACACAAATTCCTTCTAGCTATCAATATACTTATACTATAAATGGAAATGAAGTAACAGATTCATTTGATAATGTGAACCCTGATGAACTAAATGAGTCACTTGGGTTAACTGGTAATAAGGAACCAGAGTCTGAGCCAGTAACTTCAACGGGGGATGATGAAACAGTTGCGGACGTTGATTCTGATGGTAATGGACAAGTGACAATTGCAGAAGCTGAAGCTGCAGGGTTTAGCATGCCAATAAATAGTGATCATTGGTTATATGCACATATGGACGATCGAGATAATGATGGGGTCGTAGGTGAATAATATTTCACTGTTTTATTGAAACATTAAATAAATGATATAAGTTTAATTCTATACTGACATACTGTTGATAATTAAAGAAAGTTTATTGCTGTATATGTATTACTTTCATAAAAGGCTGGTTGCTTTTGCAAACCCGCCTTTTATTTTTGATTTTGAAAGGTATATAGTATTCATATTATTTTCAAATTATAAATTGTTCTATTATGCTAAGATTATTATAAAAATTGTTAAGAGAAACTAAGAGAGGATTTTTAAAATGACGAAACCGAAAATATATACGATGGCTTTCGGCTCTGTATACCCGCATCTGATTAAAAAAGTTGAAAAGAAAGCAAGAACTAAAGCTGAAGCAGATGAAGTTATTTGTTGGATGACAGGATATACGCAAACACAAATAGATAAACTTATTGATGACGGAACGGATTATGAAACATTTATTTTACAAGCACCAGAGTTAAATCCTAATAGAACTAAAATTACAGGTGTCATATGTGGTATTCGAGTTGAAAATATGGAGCCGTCAGTTATGAAAGAAATTAGATACTTAGATAAAATGATTGATGAACTAGCTAAAGGCAAAACTTTGGAAAAAATATTTAGAGACGCTCAATCATAAAATAATTTAAGTAAGTGTTTAAAATCAGTTGAAGTGTAAAGAATAGGGGTGATTTCATGCTTGTTGAGTTGAAAAATGTTGCAAGAAGAAAACAAGGAAAAGAAATAATTGAAAATGTAAGTTGGCAAATAAGCGAAGGCGAAAAATGGATGTTATACGGCTTAAATGGTGCAGGTAAAACAACATTACTCAACATCTTAAATGCTTATGAACCACATACATCAGGGACGCTATCATTGTTTGGTATGCAGCCTGGGAACAAAGGTTATTCTGCAGATAATGTACGTGATCAAATAGGGTTTGTTTCAAGCAGTTTAATGAATCGATTTCAAGATGGCGAAATTGTATTAGATGTAGTCATCAGTGGTATTTTTAAATCAATAGGCGTTTATAAAGAAGTGAAAGCGAGTCATATTGAAATGGCTAAACGATATTTAGAGCAAATGGGTATGCGTCAATTTGAAAATCAATATTATGGTTATTTATCAACGGGTGAAAGACAAAAAGTATTGATTGCTAGAGCATTAATGGGTGATCCTAAATTAATGATTTTAGATGAACCTGCTTCAGGATTAGACTTTATAGCACGTGAAGATTTGCTCAGTGCACTTGATAAATTATATAAACAAAATCCAAAACTTGCGGTGATTTATGTTACACATTTTGTTGAAGAAATTACACAAAATATTCAACGCGGCTTTTTATTGAAGGATGGTACATGTTATAAGCAAGGAGAACTACAGTCTGTATTAAATAGTGACACTTTAAGTGATTTTTTCAATAGAGATGTGAGTGTGGTTTATCAAAATCAACGCTACTCACTATTTTTAAGACGATAACGCGTTGCGGAAAAGGAAATATAATGCCATAATTTAATACGATAACATGTGATGGAGGATTACTTAAATGGATAATGTGAGAGCAATATTTTTAGATATGGATGGTACGATTTTACATAAAGATAACCGGGTAGATACGGAAACAACTGAAGTGATTCAACAATTAAGAAACCTTGGTTATAAAGTGTTCTTAGCAACTGGTAGAGCACATGACGAAATTCATTATTTGGTGCCCGAAACTTTTGAAGTAGATGGCATTATAAGTTCGAATGGAACGTTAGGTGTAGTGGAAAAAGAGACTATTTTTAAACATGGTCTTTCATATAATACAGTAAGTGAAGTTATTAAACGTGCAAAACAAGAAGCAATATATTATGAAATCTTCCCATTTGGCAGTGATCGTGTCGTACTTAAAGAAGATGAAGCATGGGCGAAGGCTTTATTTGAACCAGCAACACCACCAGGCAAAGTAGGAGAAAGTGAATGGACTTCTAGAAGAGAGTCTTTAAAAGGCAAAGTAGATTGGGAAGATACTATTCCTGATACGTCATTTTCAAAAATTTATTTATTCTCACCTGAATATGAGAAAATCACTAATTTCCGTAATCAATTAATCGAAGATAGTGCAGCATTACAAATCAGTGTATCAAATTCATCACGCTTTAATGCAGAGACTATGGCGTTTAATACAGACAAAGGCACAGGCATTAAAGAGATGATTGAACACTTTGGTATTAATCAGGAAGAAACTTTAGTCATTGGTGATAGTGATAATGATAGAGCGATGTTTGAATTTGGACATTATACTGTTGCTATGAGAAATGCGAGACCTGAAATTCAGGCTTTAGCAAAAGATGTAACATCTTTAACGAATGAAGAAAATGGTGCGGCAGCATATCTAAAAGAACATTTCATAAAATAATAAACATAAAACTGATAGGTTTTCTTGAAAAAGATTATCTATCAGTTTTTTAATATGTTCAAGAACTTTATAATACACGATGTAGATAGAATGCACATAATAGGGGTTTAAAACTCGACGGATAAATAAGCGGTATAAATGTATCGAAATATAAAAAT
Source organism: Staphylococcus sp. OJ82 (assembly GCF_000294465.1). Classification (NCBI taxonomy): domain Bacteria; kingdom Bacillati; phylum Bacillota; class Bacilli; order Caryophanales; family Staphylococcaceae; genus Staphylococcus; species Staphylococcus sp. OJ82. The sequence goes on from NZ_ALPU01000004.1 coordinate 19,781, forward strand.
TGCCAATGTAGACATTTAAAATGCTACATTGGCAATTCGTGTTTCTGATATATATTATTTATCTGTTTTGTTAATTTGATCTTTTAAATCTGAAGTTTTATCTTTTGTAGTATCTTGAATATTATTACTTTTATCGTTTAAGTTATCTTTTGCATTTTCTTGTATATTGTCACTTTTATCACTTAGATTAGACTTCGTTTTTTCAGTAGTATTATTTACACTGTTTTCTATTTTTGAATCATTGTTTGATTGTTTTTTAGAGTTCTTTTTATCTTTTTTAATTTCAGCTTTATCTATACTTTCACCATTACGGTTATAATATTGAATAATCGCTAATATATTCATATAGTAAATGGCTAATCTTACAATAATAACGATAATAGATATAATGTAAATTAAAATCATTGCGACAGTTTGTGAAATACCGCCTGTTGAAATTGAAATTAATTGACTAACAGGATTTGCAAGGATAATTACGATTAAGTTTAATAGTAATATACCAAGGTAGAATTTAAACCAAGTTTTCTTACCATTTTTAACGCCCTTGAATCCACGTTTAACAGCTGCCCAAGCACCAACACTAGGATCTTTAACAAATGCTACAGTAAAGTTAATAATTACAATAGCAAAGAACCAATAAATAAATGATTGAATAAAGACGGTAATTGTTGCTGCAATAATTTGGAAAGTTAGTGAAAGACCAAGTGCATGATCAGAACTACTTAATGGACCTTGTAGTGCAGTGAATAATTGCATGATACCTAAATTAAGTACTTTAGATACGAGTAAATTGAGCGCGAATAAAATTAGAATGAATAATAAAGTGAATAAAGCTAATTTTAAACTTTTAAGATATTTACCTTTTTTAAAGACTGAGAATAAATCTTTTAATTTAACCTTGTCTTTATTTAATGCTTTGTCTATAGTGTATATAGTTCCAGCTATTAATGGGTAACCGATTAATACAAAAATCAATAGTGGAATCAGAATTGTTAGTATCAACATAAATATTGAACCACCGATTGGTTGTTGCATTGCCATCGACATTGCGAATTTATAAATTGCAGGTTGAACTGGTATAAACGATAAAATTGTTAAAGCAAATAATATGATAAAACTTACAATTGAAAACAGTATTGTTTTAGCATTTTGGGGTTTTATATTTTGCAAAGCTAGTTTATGATATTTAAACAAATTTTAAGCACTCCTTTTTAGTGATAACAATACGATATCAAAAAATTGAAGATTTTAAAATTAATAGGTAACAAATTGGCTATAAAATGTTAGAATATCCTAATGAGAAAAAGTTGAAAGGAGATATCATCATGAAATTTGCAATTATTACTGATGTACATGGAAACTTTGATGCATTGGAAACCGTTTTGGATGATATTGATAGAAGAGAAGGAATCAATAAAATATTTAATCTAGGCGATAATATCGGAGTAGGGCATGAAACAAATAAAGTGCTTGATGAAATTTTCGATAGAGATGATATGGAAATCATTGCAGGTAATCATGATGAAGCGGTTATGTCGATCGTAAATGATACTCCTTATCCAGAAGACTTAAAGGATAAATTCTATGAACATCATCAATGGATTGAAAGTCATTTAGATGAAGACTATTATGACAAATTAGATGAATTACCACGTGTAATTGAGAAGACTTTTAATAATAAAAAAGTATTGTTTATTCATTATGAAATTGCCAATGAGAAATTAAGTACACCTATTGATGGACAACCTTATAGTCCAATTGTTGAGCCAAGTGAAGAAAACGTTAAAGCATTATTTGAAGACAAGAATGCTGATTTAATCGTTTTTGGACATAATCATACAGTGCATTTTTATGATGACAAATCTACTGTATATTTTAACCCTGGTTCTGTAGGACTTAATAATGGTGCTTATGCAGTATATGGCATTATAACAATTGATGAAAATGAATTCTCATGTGAACGTATTAAAGTTCCGTATGATAATGAAGAATTTATAAGAGGCTTTACTGAAAAACAAGTACCAGCAAAAGATCTAATCTTTGATAAGTTTATTTAAATTATCAACGGTCTATTAAAAATATAAGGTTTCATAAATGAAAAGTGATTTTCCAATTTTGTTTGGAAAATCACTTTTTTTAATGTGAGTGTGAATGATGTGTTGTTTGTTTTGAATAAATTGCAGAACATAAAATATTATTATCATGTAGATGATCAGTTGTTTCTAGCTGTATGGTCATATGTTGAATATTTAAGTGTTCTAATTTATGTTCTAATCTGTTTAAGAGCACTTCACCTTCTTCAATAGTCATCGTATTTGGCACTACAGCATGACAACTTAAAGCATTCATTTCGTTGGAAATTGTCCAAACATGACAATCATGTATATTTTTAATTTTTTCTTCTTCCGTAATCATAGAAAAGACTTGATTCATATTAACATCACTTGGCGTACCTTCCATCAAGATATTGAGAGAAGATTTTGTTATGCCCCAGCTACTTTTAATAATAAGTACAGATACAATGATACTGGCAATTGGATCGGCGATTGTTAAGTTGAAATTCCAGATAAGCACAGCAGCTATAATTGCACCTACTGAACCTAATAAGTCTCCGATTACATGAAGAAATGCGCCACGCATATTAATATTGTGTGATGTGTCTCCGCCCTTAAACATTAAATAAGCAACTATAATATTAACTATTAGTCCGGTAACACTAATTATAAACATTTCTGTGGATTGAACTTCTTGAGGATCAAAGAAACGACCAATAGCTTCAACAATAATAATAATGCCTATAACGAATAATGTGACTCCATTAAATAATGCAGCCAATATTTCAAATCTTTTATAACCAAATGTTTTATGTTTATTAGCATGTCTTTCAGCATAAATAAAAGCAAGTAGCGCTACACCTAAAGAAATTGTATCACTAAACATGTGTAGACCATCAGAAAGTAATGCCAAACTATTAGAAACAAAGCCGCCAATAATCTCAACAATCATAAAGATTCCAATAATTAGAAAACTAATAAGTAATATTTTTTTGTTATTTGTGTGCACATGACCATGTGCATGATTGTGTCCATGGTGTTCAGATTCAGACATGTCAAACGCCACCTTCCTTATTATTGATGTGTTGCGTGATGTATCGCTTGTTTTAATAGGGTAGTAACATGCGTATCATCTATGGCATATATCATAGATTGACCATCACGTTTAGCTTTCACTAAATGAGCTTGTTTCAGTACACGCAATTGATGAGAAACATTTGATTGACTCATCTCTAATTTGTGAGCAATATGACCGACACTATTTTCGCCATGCGATAATAAGTGCATAATACGTAAACGATTGCCTTCACTTAATGCTTTGAAAATTTCAGTCACGTTATCAATTGTTTGTGAATCTAAAGATTCATTCATTACGTAAAGCCTCCTTATATTAATATATGAACATTTATTCATATATTAATATAAGGAGGCTTTATTGTCAAAGTATAATTCACTTTAGTTTTAAAATCTTACATAAGTGGTAGACTTTTAAGTAGCAACTACCTTTAAGGAGGCAATAATTTATGAGTATATTAGTAATTGGAGCAAATGGTGGCGTTGGCCAACATCTAGTAAATCAATTAAAAGAACGTGGTGAAAGCTTTACAGCTGCTGTAAGAAAGCAAGAACAAGTAGACGCGTTAAAAGATAAAGGCATAGATGCAACTTTAATAGATGTAGAAACGGATGATATCAAAACATTGACTGAAAAGGTTAAAGGATTTGACAAAGTTGTCTTTTCTGTTGGATCTGGTGGTAACACAGGTGCAGATAAAACAATCAGTGTGGATTTAGATGGCGCAATTAAATCAATTAAAGCAAGTGAAGCCAATAACGTAAAACAATATGTGATGGTTTCAACTTATGATTCTAGAAGAGAGTCATTCGAAGCAAGTGGAGGTTTAAAACCATATACAATTGCGAAACACTATGCTGATGAATATCTTAAACAAGCAGATGTAGGTTATACAATTGTACATCCGGGCGGTTTATTAGATGATGCAGGTACGAATAAAATTGAAGTAGGTGCATTTTTTGAAGGTAGAGGATCAATCCCTCGTGAAGATGTAGCATCTGTATTAACAAAAGTATTGACTGAAGATGACTACTTAAATACTGAGTTCCAAATTGTTAGTGGCGATGAAGAAATTTCAACCGCTTTATCAAATTTTAATAAGTAATTATCGATTTTAGAGCGGACTTTAGAGGGCCAATTTACATAGAAGTGTAAATTGGTTCTTTTTTTATTTGAAATATATAGCTTATAATATAAATAAATAGCAAAAATTTGATACAATAATAGATATCGTTTGGAGGTAATTATGAAAATTTCAAACACGAAAATCTATGAACAAATCGCTGACATTCTGTTAGAAAGTATAAAATCAGGGGAGTATCAAGTGGGTGATAAGTTACCTTCTATACAAAAACTTGGTCAACAGTATGGTGTAAGTGTTGCATCAGTGAGAGAAGCATTAAATGCTTTAAGAACAATTGGCATTATAGAAATGAAACAAGGGTATGGCACATTTATTAAGCAAATAGAACCAACCTTTTTTGAATTAGGTGATAAGTTCACGTCGTTAGATCAAATTACAGAACTTTTAGAGTTAAGAGAAATCGTAGAAAGTGCTACGGTAGAAAAGGCTGCCATACATCGTAATGAAGCAGATTTAGTGAGTTTAAAGAAAGCATTGGATGAAATGGGTGAAGCGGTAACCGATGGCACATCTGGGGAAAAAGCAGATTTACAATTTCATCTTTCAATTGCAAGAGCAGCCAAAAATTCATTGCTAGTTGAGCTATTAAATAACATTTCTGAATTAATGCAAGATTCAATGGAAGAAACAAGAAAGATATTTATTTATAGCAAACAAAAAAAATGAATAAACTACATGAAGAACATGTGATTATTTATAATGCAATCGTAGAACAAAATGCTACCAACGCAGTTAAAGCCATGGAGTCACATTTATTAGAAGTTAAAGAAACAATTTTAGCTAATTTTAAAGAGCAATAATATTTGGAAAGCATCTGGGAGTGGGTCAGCTATCTAATTTTTAAAACAGCTTTTGTAGTGTGAAGTTAGGTCGGTAAAGATGACTTAAAAATAGGAGTAAAAGCATTAATATAAGCGTAATTTCAATTTAGACAGCTACTGCCAATGTAACAGTATGGTTGCGACAGGTATTTATGTTTCAGTCTTATTGAAAAAAGCACCTATTTCAATTTTAAAAAATGAAATAAGTGCTTTTATTTTTTGGATTTTATTAAGTTTAAGCCATAAATTTTTTACTTTAGGTTGTTGAGCAATAATAAAAGCCCAAACTAAGGAAGTTTGGGCTTTATCGCAAATTTTATATTTTTGAAAAAGTAATCAGCTTTTTCAAGTACATCATAATAAACTTTTAATTACCTTATATGTAAAACAGATAGAGTCTGTTTTTGTGACTCTATAGTAATTATAATATTTTTAAGTATATAATGGCAAGTATTTTTGTAAAAAATTTACGACAATAATATAATTGTTCATTAAAATGTCGAAAAATGTAATTGAGTCAAACAAAACAATCTATTATGCTTTATAAATAATTGATATAATAACAAGTGATTTTAGTATCGTTGAACGTTGAACTAGTCGTTTATAACGCGCAGCGTTATATGATACAATCTTTATAGCTCAAATAAAAAATACAAAACTATACATAAAAATTTCCGTTAAAAGTATTTTATATAGAAAGACTTAAAATTTGGATGAAGCAACTTAAGAATTTGGAGGTGTGATTAATGCCATTATTTTTAAAACCAATTTTCCATGAAAAAATATGGGGTGGCAATAGATTAAAAGAATTAGGATATGATTTACCAAGCGATTGTATTGGAGAAGCATGGGGGATATCAGCGCACCCAAATGGCAAATGTGAGATATTAAATGGACCATACCAAGGTCAAACTTTAGATCAAGTTTGGAATGAGCACAGAGAATTGTTTGGTGATTTTCCAAGCAAAGAATTCCCGTTAATGACTAAAATAGTTGATGCTAAGGAAGCATTGTCAGTACATGTTCATCCAGATGATGCGTATGCTTATGAAAAAGAGAACGGGCAATATGGAAAGTCTGAATGTTGGTACATAATCGACGCTAAAGAAGATTCAGAAATTATCTATGGGCTTTCTGCAGAAACAAAAGAGTTAGCCATAGATAAATTAAATGACGGGGAGTATAATGGTTTATTTAATAAAGTTAAAGTTAAACCAGGAGAATTTTATTTTATCCCTGCAGGTACAATCCATTCCATAGGTGCAGGTATTCTAGTGTATGAAACGATGCAATCTTCAGATGTAACATATCGCGTGTATGATTTCGATCGTGAACATGACTCAGGGCATAAACGTGAACTTGACCAAGGAAAAGCTAAAGACGTCATTGAAATAGCCAATGAAAATATCAATATCGCTACAGATACTGAAATCATTGAAAATCACAAACGTACACAACTCGTATCTAATGATTTTTTCACAATTGTGAAATGGCAAATTTCAGGTACACTAAATTATATGAAACCAAGAGAGTTTGTTCTCGTATCAGTACTTAAAGGTGAGGGACAAGTGATTATTGATGGCGAAGTTTATGATTTAAATCATGGACAAAACTTTATTCTAACTTCAGACGACTTAGATACAATATTTGAAGGAGACTACGAACTAATAGTTAGTTACTTATAGAAAAAATGGAGTGTTTTGAAATGTATAAATTTTTGTATATCTCATTAGTTTGTGGAATGTTAGCAGGTGCAGGCATATTTTTAAAATTACCAATTTTTCCTTCTATGGCATTTCCAGTAATGATAGGGGTAATTGGGATAATTTCATCATTGATTACAATTCCTAATAAAGAGATAAGCGGTTTATTAAAGCTTGGCGGGGTTATGATTAACATCATGCCGATTATGGCTGCGTTTGCCGTAGCGTAATAGCCAATAAGTTTAGTATCTTTACATTATTGTAGAAGATACTTTTTTTGTGATTTTATGAAAAAACAGAATAAAAACAATTTGAAATATACTTTACGAAGTATCTTATGATTAATTATTTGTGTGTGCTGTAAGAATTTAGCTGAAAATATTTAAATAAATATTGCAAAATATAATATTTATTTTTACAGTTTTATGTCAAAAGAAATATGCTAAAATGAAACTAAATTGGGAGGTGGCAAGTGTGCAAAAAGTACGGGGTATCATGATGACCTTGGTAATTGCAATGGTTGCAACAATATTAGGAAGTGAATTTCCAGTCATTGGCGGTGCAATTTTTGCTATTATTATAGGAATTATTATCAATAATATCATTTTAATTCCTAAAAAATATGAAGCTGGTATCAAGTATAGTAGCAAAAAGATTTTGCATTACAGCATTATCGTGCTTGGGTTTACATTGAGCTTTCAATCTATTGGAGCAATTGGATGGAAATCGTTACCAATCATTATCATTACTTTACTTGCTGCCTTTATCACTGTGTTTTTGTTAATGAAGATATTTAAAATTAATGAACATCTAAGTATTTTAATAGGGGTTGGAACAGCAATATGTGGTGGATCGGCAATTGCTGCAACAAGTCCAGTAATTAAAGCGAAAGAAAGTGAAGTAGCATTCGCTATTTCTACGATATTTTTATTTAATTTAATAGCAGTATTTGTATTTCCACCATTAGGCCACGTATTAAATATGGGGCAAACTGCATTTGGATATTTTGGAGGAACCGCTATTAATGATACTTCAAGTGTGATTGCTGCAACTTCAAACTATGGCAATACAGCCTTAGAAACAGGGACAGTTGTAAAATTAACGCGTACTTTAATGATTATACCGGTGGTACTCTTTTTTACATATAGAACGATACGTAAAGAAAAAGCGAAACAAACTGATACATCTATTGCTAAAATATTTCCATGGTTTATTGTATGGTTTATCGTAGCATCTTTAATAAGCACTGTTTTTAATTTTTCACCAACAGTGATACATGTATTCCAACAAATTTCATTGTTTTTAATTACAATGGCAATGGCTGGCATTGGATTAAGTGTTGATTTTAAACAATTTAAACAAGCAGGTATGAAACCGGTAATGCTTGGGTTAGTAACATGGATTGTCGTCATTATTTCAAGTTTAATTACGATGAAGTTGATAAACTTATTGTAATGTTTGTTCAGAAAGAAATTTTTGCATATAATAGGTTAGATAGAATTTTTATATGAGATAAGGAGTATCTAAATGGCAGAGGAAACAAGTTATTTTTGGTTGAACTGCGGATATAATCGCTGGAACCATAATGAACTATTAGTAGGTCAGACGACATTATTTGAATCAGGTGCACAATTTAATCCTTCACAAGGTTTCCGATCATTTAAACAAGCTAAAGTAGGAGACCGTGTTATCTTTTATCAAGTACAAATGGATACTGGTTTATTAGGTTTGGGTGAAATCACAAGTGTACAAACAGGTGCTCAAAATAAAATTCGTGTTCATTTTCAATTACAAGAACAGCTTAAACCATTAACTGCGGATTATTTGAAAAGAAGCGAACAATTAGAATTTAGAATGAGAAATATGAAAGAAACTTTATTTAATCAAATAACACAAGAAGAATTTGAGTTAATTGTTAGTTTAGGTAAAGGAGAAACAAAAATTCCTCGATACTTTTTTATAGCGGAAGAACAAGAGTTCGAACCTAAATCATACAATACAATATATACGCACACATATAACGGTATTAAACGAAATGGTTATCATTTTTACACGCAACTTGAAATAGGTGATCAACTTATTTTTTATAATAAAAATAGAGATCAGTCCGTCATTGGTGTAGGAGAAGTAAGTAAGCATATACATGAAAAAGCACCTATACCTGGGAGAACAAACAGTACTGCAATTGAGGTTTATTTTGAAAAGGAAATTGACCCTGTTTCATTGGGTACATTAAACAAACATCCTAAATTGAAAAATTTATATTATCTTCAAGAAAACGCAAAACAAGCTATTGCTAGCATGTCAAAAACACAATTCGATGCGATTCGTGAAATAAGTAAAAATGATGGTATGAAATCACAGTTTGAAGCTGTTAAAAGTGGTCAGATGATTGATGAACATACTGAAGATTTAAAACCGTTTATTTTACTCGTAGTTGATAAAGGAGAAGGCTTAAAGGCAGCTGAAGATTTATTACAAAAAACGAATGCGAAACCAGTGATAACTTCTGGTCATCCTGACTTTTCTGAAGATATGTTGTACGGGAAGTATTTACCAAATGAAACAGGTGCACTGTACTACAGAGAAGGGTTTATAACGAATCTTATGCCTCGTACAGATAAAAGCTACCTTGTTATAGATAACTTTAATCGTATTAATCCTGATATATTCCAAACATATATCAATGTGCTTGAAGGTTATGAAATGACATTACCACGCTATAATAGAGATGGTAGTATGGTTAAATGGTCTAGAAAAAAAGATTCATTTTATCATTTTAATCCAAATTGGCATATTGTGGGTATCACATATGATGACTTAAATGAAATTAAGCAAAAATATACTGAACAATTTTTGAAATATACAAGAATCGTGAAAGTAAATCAAGACTAATTTTTAATTCATAACTTATTTAAAGTTAATAATATAATATAAGATAAGCTATGGATATATCCATACTTAAAATAGAAGCACCAATTCATTGCATTTTATCAATGGATTGGTGCTCTTTTAAATTTTTGGAGTTTAAAGTGTTAGTCCGATTTAGTTTAAAACGTCCCATCGGTTATAATTAGAGGATAAATGACAATAAAATAGGATAACGAGTGATATAATGATTTAATTTTATAATTTTAGGATATAATAATAGTGTGGAGAAATCACATTCTCTTATGAAGTGACAATATAATATTTTACTGTTAGGGGTGAAGTATATGCCAATAATATATTATGATGCCAATTGTGTATATTGCTATAACTATGCAATTTGGCTAATACAAAATGGTTTGTCAAGACGTTATCAATTTGCTGAATTACAAGGAGAAACAGCACAAAATTTATTTGAAAATTATCCTGAAACAAAACAATATGACAGTGTTATATTGCAAGAAGGGGATCATTTCGAATATAAATCTGATGCAATCACAACACTAATCACAACACTGACAAATTATAAATGGATCGGTATATTGCTACATTTGACGCCTAAACTACTTAGAGATTTAGGATATCAATTGTTTGCTGATAATAGGGATAAAATGTGGAAAACGCATTGGCATCAGCCTAATGCTTATGAGCAATCATTTTTTATTGATTGAATAGACGGAGGAAGCAAATATGGAGAACATTGTTGTAATAGGTAGTTCATCAATTGATTTAGTAGTGAAAACAGACGTTTTACCACAAGCAGGTGAAACAGTTATGGGTAATTCATTTTTTACAACTACTGGTGGCAAAGGTGCTAATCAGGCTGTTGCAGCAGCTCGTTTGAGTAATAAGGTCTATATGATAGGCGCTGTAGGCGATGATGAAAATGGTAAACAGATTATTGAGAACTTAGAACAAAACAATGTAGATACAACTTTTATGGATAAAATTGAAAATGAAACATCTGGAACAGCGCATATTACACTGTTTGAAGATGATAATCGAATCATCGTTGTGCCTGCTGCTAATAATCATGTAACGCCTGAAAAAGTGTTACCAAAACTCGAGCGCTTTGGTGCAGGAGATATTATTTTGATGCAACATGAAATACCAGAACATACAATTAAAGAAGTGACAGATTATGCTGTGAAACAGGATATGAAAGTAATATTAAACCCAGCACCATATCGTAACATTGACAAAGAAATTATAGATAAAGTGACTTGGATTACGCCAAATGAATCAGAAAGTGAACTACTATTTGAAAACGGAGTAGATGAAGCACTGAAAGCTTATCCTCGTAAGCTTATTGTAACTAAGGGAGCAGCAGGTGCTATGTTTTACAATGATTCTCAACAACTTGTCAAAGGATATAAAAAGAAAGTCGTTGATACTACAGGTGCTGGTGACACATTCAATGGTGCTTTAGCTGTTGCACTAATTGAAAATAAACCTTTAGAAGAAGCTGTTGATTTTGCTAATTTAGCAGGTAGTTTTTCTGTAACTGAATTAGGTGCTCAAGGTGCAATGCCATACAGAAAAGAACTAGATTAAACCCCCTTAATTTGGGTATAATATAGAAAGATTATGAAATGACAACACAGATTAAAACAATTCTAATTTAGATAGGTCAAACCCTTTACAGATTATAATTATTATTATATAATAATAAATGTAATCAAGAGCTCGAGTTGTCATTTTGTAATGATAATTAAACTTAAAGGAGAGATTTTAGCATGGCAAACAGTAATAAAGACGTAGTAAAAGTATTAAATGAACAAGTAGCAAACTGGACAGTAGCATTTACTAAATTACACAATTTTCATTGGTATGTAAAAGGACCTAATTTCTTCTCATTACACACTAAATTTGAAGAATTGTATGATGAAGCAAGTCAATATATCGATGATTTAGCTGAACGTATTTTAGCAGCAGGTGGAAACCCAGTTGCAACATTAAAAGAAAGTTTAGACCTTGCAATCATTGATGAAGCTGGTAAAGGCTATAAAGCTGAAGAAATGGTAGAAGAACTATCTAAAGACTTTGAAAATATTACAAAACAATTAGAAGAAGCAATTGAAGTGGCTTCAGCTGCTGAAGATGATGTAACAGAAGATATGTTCATCGGTATGAAAACAAATATAGACAAACATAACTGGATGTTAAAATCTTATTTAGGTAAATAAGAGAATTCAGTCACATATATGAATATTATATTTTGATTGAGCAATAGGCTAGTGCGAAAATAATCTAATTTTAGATTTATAAGCATCAATCTGTTATCTTTGAAGGATTGCATAGTAGCTGTCTGATAACCAGTCAACGTTGTAGGAGCGAGGAAAAATCAAATTTTGATTTTTCTTCGCTCTTTTTCTATTTAAAAATCGCAACAATTATACAAAAGGCCATGAATATAATCACTATCGCAGTGAATTCATTTATTCAGAATTTCTATATCTTATCCATTTTTCATTAAAAAACAGGTCCTTCAAAACATGCGTTGTTTTGAAGGACCTGTTTTATTTAAATAATGATTTGAAACATCAATTACTCAGCCATTTCGAGTGCGACTTCCATCATTTGTGTAAATGAATTTTGACGTTCTTCAGCTGTAGTTGCTTCGTCGCGTAAAATATGATCACTCACTGTGAATATACCTAACGCTTTTTTACCAGCGTAAGTTGCATTTAAGTATAATGCAGCAGATTCCATTTCTATACCTAAGATGCCCATACGTTGCCATCTTTCATTAAACGTTGGATCAGCATTATAGAATGTATCAGATGATAATATGTTTCCTACATGTGTAGTTGCCCCAATTTCATCCGCTTTTTGTTTTGCTTTTAAAACTAAATCGAAATCAGCTAAAGGTGCGTAATGACCTGGAATATTATATTGCTCTACATAACTAGAGTTTGTAGAAGCGCCTTGAGCAATAATTATATCGTAAAGGTTAACGTTTTCTTGTAATGCACCACAAGATCCAATACGGATAATTGTCTCAACATCAAAGAAATTATAAAGCTCATAAGAATAAATTCCAATACTAGGTACGCCCATGCCTGATCCCATTACTGATACTTCTTTCCCGTTATAAGTACCAGTATATCCAAACATATTTCTAACTTCGTTGAATTGTTCAACATTTTCTAAGTAGTTGTCAGCTATGTATTTTGCTCGAAGCGGATCTCCCGGCATTAATACTGTTTTTGCAATTTTAGTTCCATTGGGTTGAATATGAGGTGTAGATTTTGTCATAATCATCTTCTCCTTTATGTTCTTTTATCAATTTAAAGATAACATTTGTTTATTATTATTGCGAATTTTTGTAATATAGATAATAAGAGAGTGTTTATAAAGATATCTATTTAATTTTGCTTTATAATAATAAGTGAAATGAATGTTTATTGTAAACAAAAATTAGGAGGATTTAATATGAATTATGCAAAATATATAGATCATACATTACTTAAACCGGAGTCGACTAGAGCTCAAATCGACAAAATTATCGAGGAAGCTAGAGAATTTAATTTTAAATCAGTGTGTCTTAATCCTACACATGTAAAATATGCAGCAGAAAAACTTAAAGATACAGAGGTATTAGTTTGCACTGTAATTGGATTCCCTTTAGGCGCGTCTACTACAGAAACGAAAATGTTTGAAGTTGAAGATGCTGTGAAAAATGGTGCTTCTGAACTTGATATGGTTATCAATGTTGGTGCATTAAAAGACGGGCGTTATGAAGACGTACAAAAAGACATTGAAAGTGTTGTTGGCGCTGCGAACGGTAAAACAGTTAAAGTAATTATTGAAACATGTCTATTAACAGACGAAGAAATAGTTAAAGCAAGTGAACTAAGTAAAGTAGCAGGTGCTAACTTTGTTAAAACATCAACAGGTTTTGCTGGTGGCGGTGCAACTCCAGAAGACGTGAAATTAATGAAAGATACTGTTGGAGATGACTTAGAAGTGAAAGCTTCTGGTGGCGTGAGAAATCTTGAAGATTTCAACAAGATGCTTGAAGCTGGTGCAACGCGTATCGGTGCGAGTGCAGGCGTTCAAATAATTCAAGGCTTAGAAAGCGATTCTGACTACTAGAATAGTTAATACTTAAAAAAAGGGATATATTATTAAGTTTGTATGATAGACAAACAGGGGAGGCCAACTCATATGAGAATGGTAGATATTATTGAAAAAAAGCGTGACGGACAAGTACTTACGAAAGAGGAAATTGAATTTTTTATAACTGGTTATACAAATGGTGAAATACCGGATTATCAAGCTTCTAGTTTAGCGATGGCTGTATTCTTTCAAGATATGAATGATGAAGAAAGAGCTGCGTTAACTATGGCAATGGTTAATTCAGGTGACGTTATTGACTTATCAGATATTCACGGTACTAAAGTTGATAAGCATTCTACTGGTGGAGTTGGAGATACAACTACATTAGTACTTGCACCTTTAGTTGCAGCTGTAGGTGTACCTGTAGCTAAAATGAGCGGAAGAGGACTAGGACATACAGGCGGAACGATTGATAAATTAGAATCAGTTGAAGGTTTCCATGTTGAAATCAGTGAAGAAAAATTCGTTAAGTTAGTTAATGAAGCTAAAGTTGCTGTCATTGGACAAACTGGTAATTTAACACCCGCAGATAAAAAATTGTACGGTCTTCGTGATGTTACTGGTACAGTAAATTCTATTCCACTTATCGCTTCATCAATTATGAGTAAAAAAATTGCAGCAGGTGCTGATGCAATTGTGCTTGATGTTAAGACAGGTAATGGCGCATTTATGAAGACGCTTGAAGATGCTGAAGCTTTAGCACATGCTATGGTAAGCATCGGTAATAATGTAGGTAGAAATACAATGGCTATCATTTCAGATATGGGTCAACCTTTAGGACACGCTATAGGTAATGCCTTAGAAGTAAAAGAAGCGATTGAAACACTACAAGGTAAAGGTCCTGAAGACTTAACTGAACTTGTAATGACCTTGGGTTCACAAATGGTTGTAGTGGGCGGCAAAGCAAAAGATTTAGAAGAAGCACGTGCATTGTTAGAAAAAGCAATACAAGATGGTTCTGCTTTAGAAAGTTTTAGAACATTTTTAGAGAATCAAGATGGAGATGGCTCAGTGGTAGACGACGTATCAAAATTACCACAAGCCAAATATCAAGTAGCATTACCAGCGGAATCATCTGGTTTCGTAACTGAAATTGTTGCGAATGAAATGGGCGTTGCCTCGATGATGTTAGGCGCAGGTAGACAAACAAAAGACGATGATATCGATTTAAGTGTTGGTCTTGTACTGCATAAAAAAGTAGGCGACAGAGTCGATGAAGGCGAACCACTATTAACAATACACAGTAATCGCGAAAACGTTGATGATGTAATAGAGAAATTGAACCAAAGTATCACAGTAAGTGAACAAGGTGCAGAACCAACATTGATTCATAAAATTATTACTGAATAGGAGTTGAGATAATGACTACACCATTTAAACGAGTACACTTAATTGTGATGGACTCAGTAGGCATAGGAGAAGGCCCTGATGCAAAAGCTTTTAACGATGAAGGCAGTCATACATTAAAACACACGTTAGAAGATTTTAATCAGTCATTACCTAATCTTCAAAAATTAGGTTTAGGTAATATTGAACCACTACCTGTAATTGAAAAAGAAGCAAAACCACAAGCTTTTTACACTAAAATGAGTGAAGCCTCTGTTGGTAAAGATACAATGACAGGGCATTGGGAAATTATGGGCTTAAATATCATGCAACCTTTTAAAGTATATCCTGAAGGGTTCCCTAAAGAGTTGATAGATGAAATTGAGTCAATAACTGGTCGTAAAGTAGTAGCTAATCGTCCTGCTTCTGGAACGCAAATTATAGATGAATGGGGCGAACATCAAATGAAAACTGGAGACTTAATAGTCTACACTTCAGCTGATCCAGTTCTCCAAATTGCTGCCCATGAAGATATTATTCCGTTAGAAGAACTTTATGATATCTGTGAAAAAGTAAGAGAATTGACCAAAGATCCAAAATATTTAATTGGTAGAATTATTGCCAGACCTTATCTTGGTGAACCAGGTTCCTTTAAAAGGACATCTAATAGACACGACTATGCTTTAAAACCTTTTGGCAGAACAGTTATGAATGAATTACAAGATGGTGGCTATGATGTCATTGCCTTAGGAAAAATAAATGACATTTTCGATGGTGAAGGTGTGACTGAAGCGGTTCGTACAAAAGATAATATGGACGGTATGGACAAATTAATAGAAACAGTACAACGTGATTTTAATGGACTAAGCTTTTTAAATCTTGTGGATTTTGATGCCTTATACGGACATCGTCGTGATAAAGCAGGCTATGCACAAGCGATTAAAGATTTTGATGAGCGTTTACCTGAACTTATCGAGCATTTACAAGAAGATGATTTAGTAATTATCACTGCTGACCATGGTAATGATCCAACTGCTGAAGGTACAGATCATACAAGAGAGTATATTCCAGTTTTAATGTTTAGTCCGAAAATTGCTGAATATCATGAATTATCGGTAGATGCTACATTTAGTTCGCTAGGTGCAACGATTGCTGATAATTTTAATGTGAAATTACCAGAGTACGGAAGAAGCTATTTAAAAGAAATGGGCATTGAGTAATGAAGAAAATAATTAGAATTTTATTTGGCATTGGTTTTAGCGTAGCTGGCGTGCTTCATTTTAAAGATGAAGAAAATTTCAGAAATATTGTACCTGAATATTTACCATTTAGAAAAGCTGCAGTTTTAATCACAGGTGTGTTTGAAATCGTGTTTGGTTTATTATTATTAATCAAGCAGCCTTCAACATGTTTGAAAAAAACGATAAATGCTTTTTTATGGGCTGTATTCCCAGCTAATATTTATATGGCACGTAAAAATTTACCACTAGCTGGTAAGCAATTACCTAAATGGGCTTTGTATGGCCGTTTACCATTACAATTTATCATGATAAAAATGATTAGTAAGCTATAATCAATTAAATAAAGAAAGTGGCTGTTAGTATCCTTATTGGAAATCTAACAGCCACTTTTTTATGCAATATAATTAAGTTAGGAATAAATGAACTCACAGTTATCTTAAGATAATTATTGGTTAGTATGATTATTTGTTTTCTCCGTATACATCTTGCCATACTGATTTTTGATCTAAGAAAGTTTGTGCAATTTCTTTAGCGCCTTCAAGAGAATGACTTGCTGCCCAGCCACATTGTACTTCGTTACAAGCAGGTACTTCTGTAGCGTTTAATACATCATTGATTGTTTGTTCGATGATGTTTAAGACATCTTCATAATCATCATGGTTAATGAATGAAACATAGAAGCCAGTTTGACAACCCATTGGGCTAATATCAACTACTTTATCTGAATGATTTCTAATATTCTCTGCCATTAAATGTTCTAAAGAGTGTAAACCAGGCATTTCCATATGCTCTTTGTTTGGCTGTTTGAAACGGATATCATATTTATGAATAACATCACCGTTAGCGCCCTCCATTTTACCAGCTAGTCTGACAAATGGTGCAGATACTATCGTATGATCTAAATTGAAGCTTTCAACGTTCATTTTTGGCATGTCATATCCTCCTAATTTATAAGTAAGTTAATTGTAACAAGACCGCAATGTATTTACAATTTCTGAAACGGGTATAAATACAAAGTGCTAAAATACTAATTTATTTAAAATTCAGAAAAGGAATGACAGAAGACGAGAAACCCGATAGAATAAATAATAATTAAACACGATATAAATATTTAGCATGATATGTGGTGTTATCTATAAAATTACTTAATGCATAGTGTATGGAAGTTGAAAGTGTTTTGGTAATTCAGGAGGTAGAGTGCAAACGATGGAGAAAAAACAAATTATTTTAGATTATATAGAAAATGAAAATCATAAATACTTAGAGATAAGTCATCAGATACACCAAAGACCAGAATTAGGAAATGAAGAGATTTTTGCTTCGAGAACTTTGATTGAGGATCTAATAGCACATGATTTTGATGTGGAAACTGATATAGCAGGACATGCAACAGGATTTATTGCACGATATGACTCAGGTATAGAAGGGCCCACGATTGGATTTTTAGCAGAATACGATGCCTTGCCAGGTTTAGGACATGCTTGTGGTCATAATATTATAGGTACTGCGAGTGTATTAGCGGGTACTGCATTGAAACAAGTGATTGATAAGATTGGTGGTAAAATTATTGTCTTAGGATGTCCTGCAGAAGAAGGCGGTGAAAATGGCAGTGCTAAAGCGACTTATGTTAAAGCAGGTGTTATAGATGAGTTGGATATTGCACTCATGGTCCACCCTGGAAATGAAACATATCGAACGATTGATACATTGGCTGTCGATGTTTTAGATATAAAATTTTATGGTAAAAGTACGCATGCATCTGAAAACGCAGATGAAGCGAGAAATGCTTTAGATGCGATGATTTCTTATTTTAATGGGATAGCGCAATTAAGACAACACATTAAAAGACGCCAACGTGTGCATGGTGTAATACTTGATGGTGGTAAAGCAGCGAATATTATACCTGATTTTACACATGCGCGTTTTTATACGAGAGCTACGTCTCGAAAAGAGCTAGATGTTTTGACTGAGCGGGTTGGACAGATAGCAAAAGGTGCAGCACTACAAACAGATTGTGATTTTGAATTTGGACCAATACAAAATGGGGTTAATGAATTTATTAAAACGTCTAAATTAGATGACTTATTTGCGAAATATGCCACTGAAATGGGTGAAGCAGTTATAGATGATGATTTTGGATATGGTTCTACAGATACTGGGAATGTCAGTCATTGTATACCAACGATTCATCCTCATATCAAAATTGGTTCACGAAATTTAGTTGGTCATACACATCGTTTCCGTGAAGCAGCAGGTAGTACCCATGGTGATCAAGCATTAATTAGAGGTGCGAAAATTCTCGCTTTAATGGGGCAAGAACTCATAGAAAATAAACCATTGTTTGAAGAAATCATCGAACAATATCAATATACAAAGGGGCACAAAAAATGACAAATCAAAGCTCTCTAAGACCTACATTAACACTTAGTGATCTTTACGATTCGCATATTGTTTATACTTCTAGACCGTCTTATATATCGAATCCTTGGTTGGAACCCGAAGTACATCAATCTAATTTTTTGACTGGTAGAGAGCTGATTATTGCTAATGAGATGCCTGTAATCGTACACGAAGCAAGTGTAACTGATAAATTAAAAATGCTATTTGAAGCAATTGGTAAAGCTATGCCAACCAATACGCTTAAATTTCAAGATCAAAGTAGCTATGAACAATTGATACAAGATTTGGCACATGATTATAAAAAAGTTTACTTTCAATACATTCATGGTGAAGATATTTTGAATAAAAAGTATTACGCGTTGGATAAGGATATTTTTGTAGCTTTAAATAATAAAGCACGTATACCAGAATGGACAAACCATAAATATCTACCTACAAGAGAAGTTGTTGATATAGATAATTTTGTAGAAGCTGTAGCAAAATGGGAGTATCCATTTGTATTGAAACCTGGAGACGACCTACCAACAGCAGGTGGGTATGGTGTGATGATTTGTTATAATGATGCTGATTTAGAACAAGCAAAATTGCGTATTGAAAATGCTAAAAACGAAACAGATACGATGATTATCGAACAAAAAGTAGAAGCAGTTGCAAATTATTGTGTTCAATATGCATATTCGAAGTATACTGGTGTGCGTTATATTGGGACTTCTGAACAGTTAACCAATAAATATGGATATTATAATGGTAACGAAAATGTACAAGATGTGCCTGATGCTGTAATTCAAGCGGGTAAAGAGATTATGGAAGTCGGCGTTTCGAAAGGTTATTTTGGAATAGCTGGTTTTGACCTTTTGGTAGATAGCAACGATGACATTTTTGCGATAGATTTGAATTTTAGACAGAATGGCTCAACAAGTATGTTATTGCTAGAACCGTTTCTTCAAGAAGGGTATCATAAATTTTATAGTTATTTGTCACATGTAGATAATTCAAAATTTTTCAACACAATTATGAAGTATGTAAATATGGGTGTATTATTTCCGTTATCTTATTATGATGGGGATTGGTTTGATAATGAAGTTGTTAAATCAAGGTTTGGTTGCATATGGCATGGGGAAAACGAAGCATATGTGGAAAAAATGGAGCAACAATTTTTAAATGATTTAGAAGAAAAATAGAACAACTACTCACAAATATAATGAATCTCTCTAGTAAATTACATTAGACGTTAATTGACTAGAGTATAAGAGTCATTTATATTTTAAGTATGGTTAAATATTATAAATGAATTGAAGGTGCTATGATGTCTTATAAACAAAATTCATTTTTCCAAGAAATTTTAGTCAATGAAGTCTTTTACGTAGCTACAAAATCAAAAGAATTAATTAGACATGAAGTATTGGGAAAAAATGTAGTATGTGCGTGGTCGGAAAAATCTAAAGCGGAAACATTTTTGAAGAAGCTTAATATTGACCACAGCAATATAAAGAAAATTGATATAGACCGTTTTGTAACATACGAAATGGATAACTTATTTGAAGAAGGCGAAGAAGTACTCATTGATGCTACTGGTACTACAGATGGCGAATTGATTAATATTGTAGAAATTACAAATGAGTTAATGTCTGATTTAGACAATATTCGTTTGAAAGAATTTGTAAATGATGTTGCTAAAGAGGATGCAGTCTTTGGTTTATCTAATCAAAAAGAAAAGCATTTTATATTGATTAGTGATGATGAACATCAAAGACCACAGATCATGCCTGTTTGGAGCATTAAAAGTAGAGCTGAAAAGGTAAGGGACGAAGACTTTGAAGAATGTGAAATTATCGAAATCGAAGGTGAAGTATTCGCTGAATGGTTAGATAATTTACGAGATGATGATAAAGCTGTAGCAATAGACTTGAAATCTGGTGTTGTAGGCACAGTTGTATCTGCTCAAAAAGTGATTGACCAACTTACATTTTAATTATTTCTAAATGCGTTTCAATGCGCTAGTATTTTGTTTTTATATTATTTGAATAATGATTAATTATGATGAGTTGTTTTGAAACTATAGATAGAAATTTGGGACATTTGTATTTTGAATTACTAGTAAAAGCAGTTTTCTACTGAAAAACGTAGAAAGCTGCTTTTTTCATGTTGATATTTATAAATGAATTGCACCTAATGCACCAGAGAATGCACCATGTTCAATATAATAAGGTTTAAACCCACGAAGTATTGTATAATCTGTAACAACTTTTTTTAATAAATCATTATTATGAAAAGATGAACCAATATAAGCTACATTTTCAGTATTATTTTCTCTAGCAACAGTAATAGACATTGTGGTAATAACTTCCCCAACAACACCTATAACAGATGCTAATTTATCAGCATCTGTAAAATTGGCATCCAAATTATGTAGGACATGGCCAAAGTTTGCTGCTGTAAGGTCACCTGAGATGGGTGGTTCACTGTCCTTATAAATATGTTTAACTTTCAAGTCAATAATCTCTCTATTTCCATTTTGAGCTGTATCAGTTAATTGTTTATAATCTTTAATACCAGTTAATAAATATCCAAGCCCTTGAATCATTCCGCCACCTGCGCCAACGCCACCTACACGTTGTTGATGATTACCGTCTGAAAAGTGTAATGAAGTGCCGGTACCGACGTTAGTAAAGATGTAATCATCTAATAAGTGCTCTTGTTCTACTAAAAGTATTTCTAAACCTTTTGCAGTCGCATCAAATTCGACAAAAATACGCGAAGGACAAGTCAAGTGTTCTTGTATTAATGCAGCTTGTCCACCAGTTAAACTAATGCTTTCACAATCTTGTTGATTTAACCATGAGATAACATCATCAATTTCAGTAGTTGATTTTGTTGTGTATACACGTTCCCCGTTATTGTCTTGAACTATCTTAATTAGAGTTCCACCAGCATCAATGCCAATCTTCATCTCTATTTCCCCCCAAATAAATTTACATTATAACTAATATTATAATAAAATAGGGGAAAATCAAATATGAAATTAAAAGGAGCGTTCTTTTATGATGCAATTAAGTCCGTTTATTAAAGTAGACGACGTTGATGAAGCTGTGAATTTTTATAAAAATGCGTTTGGTGGAGAAGAAAAAATATTAAACGAAACAAATGGACTACGACTGCATACAGAATTGCATGTGAATGCAACAGTGATATTACATATATCAAGTACATACGGAAAAGAATGGCATAATGATAATACTAATATTATTTTGACCTTTGACGATTTAGAAGTGCAACAACAAGTATATAACGCTTTGAGTAAATTAGGTGATCCACATATGCCGCTTGAAAAAACATTTTTCAATGCTATGCATGGTCAAGTTAAAGATCAATTTGGTGTGAATTGGCTCATGAATTGCTTTTTAAACTAAACGGTTTAATATAGGTTATAATTAGTTAGAAAGTGGTATTAATAAATAATTACTAAGTTTTAAATAGGGGATAGGATATGTTTATTAAAAAACAATTTGAAGGAATTACAGTTCAAGTGTATGAAGATAAATATAAAGATGCACTTTATAATTTTAAATTGAATGAACGCCAACAAATTTATTCATCTTTGCCGAGTGATGTTTTAGAAGATGCGTTGCACGATAAAGATAGAATTGCAAACATCGCATTAAATAAAAAAGGGGAAGTTGTAGGATTTTTCGTTTTGCATCAGTATTATCAACATGAAGGCTACGATACACCAAAACAAGTGATTTATGTTAGATCACTATCTGTTAACCAAAATTTTCAAGGTTATGGTTATGGTACTAAAATGATGATGTATCTTCCACAATATGTTCAATCTTTATTTCCAGATTTCAACCACTTATATTTAGTCGTTGATGCGGAAAATGAGAGTGCTTGGAATGTTTATGAACGTGCAGGTTTCATGCACACTGCAACTAAAGAAGAAGGACCACTAGGAAAAGAAAGATTATATTATTTAGACTTAGATTCAAACCATGTATCATCATTGAAATTAAAGCCAAATACGGAAGATGTGCCGTTCAACATTCATATTATTGATTTATTTAAAGATGGAAACAAAGTAGGGTTTATTGCAGTAGAAAAACATGAACAACGTATGAATATTTCTTCTGTAGAGGTTAATAAATCAAAAAGACACAATGGTATTGCGGAAAGTGCTTTGAGACAACTTTCTACATATATCAGAAAGTATTTTGATGATGTCAGTCTGTTGACAATTACACTATATGGTGAGAATAATGAATTAAAACCGTTATGTATCAATAGTAACTTTGTTGAAATCGAGTCTGCGGATGATTTTAAAGTATTTGAAAAGCATATAAATTATTAATAGAGATTGCGAAATCACAAATTGTCATTTATAATTTACATTTGTTATTATTACTTAAGATGAACTTAGTACGGATTTGGATAAATGCCTTTGAAAGGAAGAATAAATAATGAGAATTCAAGATTATACAAAAGAAATGGTTGATGAGAAATCATTTATCGATATGGCCTATACGCTATTAAATGAAAAAAATAGTACTATGAATTTATACGATATCATCGATGAATTTAAAGCACTTGGACATTATGAAGACCATGAAGTAGAACATAGAATTGTACAATTCTATACAGACTTAAATACTGACGGTCGTTTTTTAAACGTTGGAGAAAATATCTGGGGATTACGTGATTGGTATTCAGTAGATGATATTGAAGAAAAAATTGCGCCAACAATTCAAAAATTCGATATATTGGATGATGACCCAGAAGAAGATAAAAATTTAAAATTACTTGGTGAAGATGAAACTGATGACGATGATGACATCCCAGCTGTAACTGATGACCAAGAAACTTTGAATGATCCTGAAGAACCAAAAGAAGACGAAGTTGAAGAAGAAGGCATTGTTATTGATGAAGATGATGAAGACTTTGATGATGAAGACGAAGAAGAAGATGAAGACGAAGAAGCCGAGGAAGAAACTGAAAAATAATTATTTGAGATTTAATTGACTTTTCTCGTGAAAATGATAAAATTTTATTCGGGCTCCTTTAATTAGGACGACGTGTATAAATATTATACGCTCCCCCTTACAACGATGTGAGAGGGAGCGATTTTTTTATTTAAATGACTATAAAAAATTTATGAATTCTTTGAAATTAGGTAATTGCTTAGAGCAATAATTTATACATATGAAAATAATAAATGATAATTATAATATGTAAAACACGCTATTACACAAAAAATTAAGCAATTGATTTTAAAAATTCGATGTCAATATCGGTATTGATTGAAAAAACTGTTTTAATAACTAGGAGGCAGAACATGACAAAATTTATTTTTGTAACTGGTGGAGTTGTTTCTTCATTAGGAAAAGGTATCACAGCAGCATCTTTAGGAAGACTATTAAAAGATAGAGGGCTAAAAGTAACAATCCAAAAATTCGATCCATATTTAAACGTAGATCCTGGAACGATGAGTCCATATCAACATGGTGAAGTTTTTGTTACTGATGATGGTGCAGAGACAGACTTAGACTTAGGACACTATGAACGATTTATAGATATTAACTTAAATAAATATTCTAATGTTACAGCTGGTAAAGTGTATTCTCACGTATTGAAGAAAGAACGTCGTGGTGATTATTTAGGAGGAACAGTACAAGTTATCCCGCATATCACAAATGAAATTAAAGAACGTTTACTTTTAGCAGGAGAAAGCACAAATGCTGATGTTGTTATTACTGAAATCGGTGGAACAACAGGGGATATAGAATCATTACCATTTATTGAAGCTATTAGACAAATTCGCAGTGACTTAGGTCGCGAAAATGTAATGTATGTACACTGTACATTATTACCGTATATTAAAGCTGCTGGAGAAATGAAAACGAAACCAACACAACATAGCGTAAAAGAATTACGCGGTTTAGGTATTCAGCCTGATTTGATTGTGGTTCGTACAGAATATGAATTAACACAAGATTTAAAAGATAAAATCGCTTTATTCTGTGATATCGACAAAGCAAGTGTAATCGAATGTCGTGATGCAGAATCACTATATGAAATTCCTTTACAGTTAAGCAAACAAGATATGGAAAACATAGTGATTGATCGTTTAGAACTTAATCCAAAATACGAAACACAGTTAGATGAATGGCAATATTTACTAGACACAGTGAATAATTTAGATGGCAAAGTGACAATTGGTTTAGTTGGTAAATATGTAAGTCTTCAAGATGCTTATTTATCGGTTGTTGAATCATTAAAACATGCAGGTTATCCATTTAAAAAAGATATTGAAGTAAGATGGATTGATTCTAGTGAAGTGACAGATGATAATGTGTCAGAAATATTATCAGATGTAGATGGTATTTTAGTCCCAGGTGGATTTGGATTCCGTGCAAGTGAAGGAAAAATTTCTGCGATTAAATATGCACGTGAAAATAACGTACCGTACTTTGGTATCTGTCTAGGTATGCAATTAGCAACAGTTGAATTTGCTAGAAATGTACTTAACCTTGAAGGTGCACATTCAGCAGAATTAGATCCAAAAACGCCGTATCCAATTATTGATTTACTACCTGAACAAAAAGATATTGAAGATTTAGGCGGTACGTTACGTTTAGGACTTTATCCTTGCCATATTAAAGAGGGTACATTAGCACACTCAATTTATAATGAAACTGATATTGAAGAAAGACATCGTCATCGTTATGAATTTAACAATGAATATAGAGAACAATTAGAAGCAAACGGTATGGTATTCTCAGGTACGAGCCCTGATGGTCGCTTAATTGAAATGGTGGAAATTCCTGAAAATGACTTTTTCGTAGCTTGTCAATTCCATCCTGAATTTTTATCAAGACCTAACCGTCCACAACCAATTTTCAAAGCGTTTATTGAAGCTTCTTTAAAAAATAAACAATCTAAATAAAATAAAAATGACGCATGTTAGCTAAGTAATTAAAGGTTACAGTTAGCAATGCGTCTTTTTTATATCCTTAATTGTTAAATGTCATTATACATTAACGATAATTGAATTTTTTATAAAGGTTTCAAAATTCGTGTTATTTGATTCAAACGATTTCATAATTATATTTTTATAATTACTGTAAAATAAGATGTATAGTATAACAAATTTACAAAAATTAGAAGAAAAATGTCTATTTTTAAGGTTTTAAAAAGAAAAAAACAATTAAAAACGCTTACAATTGTTTAGAAGAATGCAAAAGGTTTCTAATTTTGATATAATTAGATTGTAAAAATATGTGCTTAAAGCACCAAGGAGGAACTTTCATGCCTTTAGTTTCAATGAAAGAAATGTTAATAGACGCAAAAGAAAATGGTTACGCAGTTGGTCAATACAACTTAAATAACTTAGAATTTACACAAGCTATCTTAGAAGCTTCACAAGAAGAGAATGCTCCAGTTATTTTAGGTGTGTCTGAAGGTGCTGCTCGCTATATGGGTGGTTTCTACACGGTAGTTAAAATGGTTGAAGGGTTAATGCACGACAAAGAAATCACTGTCCCTGTTGCAATCCACTTAGACCACGGTTCAAGCTTTGAAAAATGTAAAGAAGCAATTGATGCTGGATTTACATCAGTAATGATCGATGCTTCTCATGGTTCATTTGAAGACAACGTTGAAATCACTTCAAAAGTAGTTGAATATGCGCATGAACATGGCGTATCAGTTGAAGCTGAATTAGGTACTGTAGGCGGACAAGAAGACGATATTATCGCTGAAGGTGTTATCTATGCAGATCCTAAAGAGTGTCAAGAACTTGTTGAAAGAACAGGCATTGATACATTAGCACCAGCATTAGGTTCAGTACACGGACCATATAAAGGTGAACCTAAATTAGGATTTAAAGAAATGGAAGAAATTGGTGCTTCTACAGGATTACCGTTAGTATTACACGGTGGTACTGGTATCCCAACTACAGATATCCAAAAAGCTATTCCTTTCGGCACAGCAAAAATTAACGTTAATACAGAAAACCAAATCACTTCTGCTAAAGCAGTACGTGAAGCTTTAGACAAAGATAAAGAAGTATATGATCCTCGTAAATATTTAGGACCAGCACGTGAAGCAATCAAAGCAACAGTTATTGGTAAAATTAAAGAGTTTGGTACATCTAACCGAGCAAAATAATTTAATCTATATTACAAATGAGACTGAGACATGTAATTATGTCCCAGTCTTATTTTTTTATGTTATAATTGCTATCGTTTGGTAAAGAGGTTATTATTAAATCCAAACTATTTACATAAATCTCAAACAAAATATATATAATTATGATTTAAAACAAAAATAATGGGAAATAAAAACTATAGTAAATAATTTATATGTAACTTGCATCACTTAATTTTAATTTTAAAAAGTTTTAGTAGACTGATGTACTTTGCAAACTGGAAAAAGTAATTTATAATGCAAATAATGATTGAAAGTCAAAGGAGAACAAGCGAATGGCTCAAGAAGTGATAAAAATTAGAGGTGGACAAACACTTAAAGGTGAAGTGGATATCCACGGTGCTAAAAACAGTGCAGTAGCAATTATACCTGCAGCAATCCTGGCTGAAGATAAAGTAACAATTGAAGGTCTTCCAGAAATTTCTGATGTAGAAACATTGGTTAGTCTATTAGGGGATTTAAATATTAAAACAGAATTAGATGGTATGACATTAAAGGTCGACCCTACTGACATTGAAAATGCACCATTACCTAATAATAAAGTCGAGTCTTTACGTGCCTCTTATTATATGATGGGTGCAATGTTAGGTAGATTTAAAAAATGTGTCATTGGTTTACCTGGAGGTTGTCCATTAGGACCAAGACCTATTGATCAACATATCAAAGGTTTTAAAGCTTTAGGCGCGAAGATTGATGAATCAAGTGAGACTTCTATGAAAATTGAAGCTGACAAATTAACTGGTGCAAATATATTTTTAGATATTGTGAGCGTTGGTGCAACAATTAATATTATGCTTGCAGCTGTACGAGCTGAAGGGCATACTGTCATTGAAAACGCAGCTAAAGAACCAGAAGTTGTAGACGTAGCAACGTATTTAATTGGTCTAGGTGCAGATATAAAAGGTGGAGGTACAAGTACGATTAAGATTAATGGTGTGGATCGTCTTCACGGTTCTCATCATCAAGTTATTCCAGATAGAATAGAAGCTGGTACGTATATGTGTATAGCTGCAGCTTGTGGTGAGGATATTCAAATTAATAATATTATCCCAACACATGTTGAACCATTAACTGTAAAGTTAAAAGAATTAGGCGTGGATATTCAAGTTGGCGATGATAGTGCTAAAATTAAACGTAGTGCGCCTTATGCAAGCGTCGACATTAAAACTTTAGTTTATCCTGGATTTGCTACAGACTTACAACAACCTATTACACCGCTATTATTTATGGCAGATGGTGTATCCTTTGTGACTGAAACAATATACCCAGCGCGTTTTAGACACGTTGATGAATTAAAAAACATGGGTGCCAATATCAATGCAGATGATGGTACGGCAACTATTAAGCCATCTAAATTAACAGGAGCAGAAGTATATGCGAGTGACCTACGAGCAGGCGCATGTCTTATTGTTGCAGGACTTTTAGCAGAAGGTGTTACTACAATTTACAACGTAAAACATATTTATCGTGGCTACACTAATATTGTGAGTACTTTAGAATCATTAGGTGCAGATATTTGGACTGAAGAAATTTAGAAAATGTGGTATACTAAATATACTAAGTACTTGAAATATATTTTAGTAACTCAGATTATAGAATAAAAACGATATGAGGTGATGACCATGGAGGTTTGCCCTTATCTTGAAGAGACCTTTAAAATAGTAGGTAGAAGTTGGAATGGTCTAATTATTAATTATTTGTCTAGGTGTCCAGAAAAATCTGCTCATTTTTCGGATATGAAACGTGATTTGAAAACAATTACACCACGTGCACTTAGTATAAAATTAACAGACCTAAGTGAATGGGGTCTTGTAGAGAAAAAAATAGTATCTACAAGCCCGATGAACATATTATACCAACTTACGGATAAAGGTGATGCACTAGCGGCAGCATTAGTACCAATGGAAAAGTGGGCGCAAGATTTTATTGAACTTGAAAATCAATAATATCAATGTCTATGAACGAAGATTTAAAGCGTTATAATAAGAGAAGAAGTCTATGACATGTCATAGACTTCTTTTTTTGTTTTTAAAAAAAGAAAATATATATTTTTTTTAGCTTATAAATTGTGAGGTTCAAGGTTTTTGTTGGGACTAATTATTAATGTGAAATGATTAGAAAACGCTTAATAACAACGTTTGTCGTCATATAACGTGAGCATTAATGTTTAAAAATACAGAATCTCGGTTAAAATATAATTATCAACACAAATTAGGGAGTGAATTATTGATGAGAAATTTCACTAAACAATATATTAACGGAGAATGGATTGAAAGCACTAGTGGAGAAACACTAGAAGTTATTAATCCAGCGACAGAAGAAGTAGCAGGTACAATTGCGAAAGGTAATAAAGAAGATGTTGATAAGGCAGTAGACGCTGCAGAAAATGTGTATCTAGAATTTAGACACAGCTCAATAGAAGAAAGAAGAACATTATTAGATAAAATAGTACAAGAATATAAAAATAGAAAAGATGATCTTATAGAGGCAATTACAGACGAATTAGGTGCGCCTTTATCAGTATCAGAAAAAGTACATTATCAAATGGGACTAGATCACTTTGAAGCAGCACGTGATGCATTAGATAATTTTGAATTTGAAGAACGTCGTGGTGATGATTTAGTTGTGAAGGAAGCTATTGGTGTTTCTGGCTTAATCACACCTTGGAATTTCCCAACGAATCAAACTTCATTGAAATTATCTGCCGCTTTTGCAGCAGGAAGTCCAGTCGTATTAAAACCATCTGAAGAGACACCATTCGCCGCAATTATTTTGGCTGAAATTTTTGATAAGGTAGGCGTGCCAAAAGGTGTGTTTAACTTAGTGAATGGTGATGGACAAGGTGTAGGTAATCCATTAAGTGAACATCCGAAAGTAAGAATGATGTCGTTCACTGGCTCTGGTCCAACTGGTTCAAGCATTATGAAAAAAGCAGCTGAAGATTTCAAAAAAGTGTCACTTGAATTGGGCGGTAAATCACCATATATTATTTTAGATGATTCAGATATTGATGGTGCAGCAAGTGCAGCAACTGGTAAAGTTGTTAGCAATACTGGTCAAGTTTGTACAGCAGGTACTAGAACATTAGTACCAGCAAGTCTAAAAGAAGAATTCTTAACAGCTGTAAAAGAAAAATTCAGTCAAGTTAAAGTCGGTGATCCACGCGAAGAAGGCACTCAAGTTGGTCCAATCATTAGTAAAAAACAATTTGACCAAGTACAATCATATATCGATAAAGGTATTGAAGAAGGTGCAGAATTATTCTATGGTGGACCTGGCAAACCTGAAGGCTTAGAAAAAGGTTACTTTGCTCGCCCAACAATATTTAATAATGTTGATAATAGTATGACAATCGCGCAAGAAGAAATTTTTGGCCCAGTGATGTCAATTATCACTTACAATGATTTAGATGAAGCAATTAAAATTGCAAATGATACTAAATATGGCTTAGCTGGATATGTATACGGTAATGATAAAGACACATTACACAAAGTAGCACGTTCAATTGAAGCTGGTACAGTAGAAATTAATGAAGCTGGCCGTAAATCGGACTTACCATTTGGTGGTTATAAACAATCTGGTATTGGACGCGAATGGGGCGACTACGGTATCGAAGAATTCCTAGAAGTTAAGTCCATTGCTGGCTATTATAAATAATAAAGTTTAGCAGTAATTAAATAAATTATAAAAGCAAGGCAGTTTAACTGTCTTGCTTTTATAATTTATAAAAACTGAAATACATTTTGTAATTAAATAAGAAATTTGCTATAGTTATAAAAGTAAGTAGCGTAGTACGTTGCGTTATTTAAAAACTTATTTATGAAATGGGTGCAAGATAATGCCTGATAAAGTACGAACATCACCTCAGTATGAATCGTTCCACGAATTATACAAAAATTACACTACAAAAGATCTCACTCAAAAAGCAAAATCTCTAAAACTAACAAATTATAGTAAACTTAATAAAAAAGAACTTGTTCTTGCAATTATGGAAGCGCAAATGGAAAAAGACGGTAACTATTATATGGAGGGTGTATTAGATGACATCCAACAAGATGGCTATGGTTTCCTTAGAACAGTTAATTATTCAAAAGGTGAAAAAGATATTTATATCTCTGCCAGTCAAATACGACGTTTTGAAATCAAACGCGGCGATAAAGTTACTGGTAAAGTAAGAAAACCAAAGGATAATGAAAAGTATTATGGTTTGCTACAAGTTGATTTTGTTAACGACGAGAATGCAGAAGAAGTTAAAAAAAGACCTCACTTTCAAGCGTTAACGCCATTATATCCTGAAGAACGAATCGTTTTAGAAACAACGAAGCAAAATTTTTCGACTCGTATTATGGATTTAATTACGCCAATTGGTTTGGGCCAACGTGGACTTATTGTTGCACCACCAAAAGCAGGTAAAACATCTCTATTAAAAGAGATTGCTAACGCTATTGCTATCAACAAACCAGATGCAGAATTATTTGTATTATTAGTCGGAGAACGTCCAGAAGAAGTAACAGATATTGAACGTTCTGTTGAATCTGCTGAAGTTGTGCACTCTACATTTGATGAGCCACCACAACACCATGTTAAAGTTGCAGAACTTTTATTAGAACGTGCAAAAAGACTTGTTGAAGTAGGAAAAGATGTCATTATTTTAATGGATTCAATTACAAGGTTAGCTCGCGCATACAACCTTGTCATACCACCAAGTGGACGCACATTGTCTGGTGGTTTAGACCCTGCGTCATTACACAAGCCAAAAGCATTTTTCGGAGCTGCAAGAAATATTGAAGCTGGTGGCAGTATGACGATACTAGCTACAGCGTTAGTTGATACAGGATCACGTATGGACGATATGATTTACGAAGAATTTAAAGGAACGGGTAACATGGAATTACACCTAGATCGTAAATTGGCAGAGCGCCGAGTATTTCCAGCTATTGATATCGGTCGTAGTTCAACGCGTAAAGAAGAACTACTTATTTCTCCAAAAGATTTAGAATCATTATGGCAATTACGTAATATGTTTACAGATTCAATTGATTTTACAGAAAGATTTGTACGCAAATTAAAACGTACAGAAAATAACCAAGAATTTTTTGAACAATTACAAAAGGCTGCTAAAGAAAGCACTAAAACAGGTAAACCAATTATTTAAGTTGAAATTAGCAAAGTGTTATCAAGCTAATATATGATTTAGGGTTGCGTTTTGGTTTTAAAGCAATTATAATTATCAAGTATTGGGTAAAAACTCACAAACAACTCTGTTCCAGATGGTTCAGGGCAAAGGAGCTGAAAATAATGAGAAAAAATATTCATCCTGAATATCACAGTGTAATCTTTTTAGATACAACTACGAATTTTAAATTCCTAAGTGGTTCAACAAAATCTTCAAAAGAGACTATGGAATGGGAAGATGGCAACGAATACCCAGTTATTCGTTTAGACGTTTCATCTGATTCACATCCATTCTACACAGGACGCCAAAAATTCGCTGCTGCGGATGGCCGTGTGGAACGTTTCAACAAAAAATTCGGAATCAAATCAAGCGACGAGTAATCGTTGTTATAAGGCATTCTCATTATATGAGAATGCCTTTTTGTTTTTAGAAATATAAGTCTCTAATTGAGAATATTACAGTTTTAATAGTTTTTATACATAAAAATAACTCAATATCTTGAAGAAATAGCATATTTCAATTAAAAAAATATGCTATAATGAATCGATTATGTTTTGAAAAAGGTGGAACGCATAATGTATGAAACTTATCATTCCGGGTGGATTGAATGTATTACTGGAAGCATGTTTAGTGGTAAATCTGAAGAGTTAATTCGTCGATTAAGACGAGGCCTTTATGCTAAGCAAAAAGTAGTTGTATTTAAACCGGCTATAGATGACCGCTATCATAAAGATAAGATTGTTTCTCATAATGGCAACGCTATTGAAGCAATTAATATTTCAACAGCGGCTGAAATACTTAAGCACGATTTGTCAGATACAGATGTTATAGGCATCGATGAAGTGCAGTTTTTTGAAGAAGGTGTAGTTAATATTGTTGAACAATTAGCCAAAAAAGGCCATAGAGTCATTACAGCGGGACTAGATATGGATTTCCGAGGGGAACCGTTTGAACCTATACCACACCTACTAGCAGTAAGTGAAGAAGTGACTAAACTACAAGCTGTTTGTGCTGTTTGTGGTGCATCTTCAAGCCGCACACAAAGGTTGATTGATGGTAACCCAGCAAAAATAGATGATCCAGTTATATTAGTTGGTGCAAATGAAAGTTATGAACCAAGATGCAGAGCGCATCATATTGTTGCACCAAGTAATAATATGAAGGAGGAAATGTAGTGTTTGATCAATTAGATATCGTAGAAGAAAGATATGAACAATTAAATGAATTATTAAGTGATCCAGATGTAGTAAGTGATCCAGATAACTTAAGAAAATATTCAAAAGAACAATCAGATCTACAAAAAACTGTAGAAGTATACCGTAATTATAAACAAGTCAAAGAAGACATTGTTGAAATAGAAGAAATGTTAAAAGAAACAAAAGACAGTGATGAAATTGAAATGTTAAAAGAAGAACACCAATCACTTAACAATCAAGTTCCGAAACTAGAAGAAAATCTTAAATTTTTACTTATTCCAAAAGATCCTAACGATGAGAAAGACGTTATCGTGGAAATACGTGCTGCTGCTGGTGGAGATGAAGCTGCAATTTTTGCTGGGAACTTATTTAGAATGTATTCTAAATACGCTGAAGCACAACGTTATAAAACAGAAATTGTAGAAGCCGCTGAAAGTGACCATGGTGGTTATAAAGAAATCAGTTTTTCAATTTCAGGATCAGGTGCTTACAGTAAGTTGAAATATGAAAATGGCGCCCATCGTGTACAACGTGTACCTGAGACCGAGTCAGGTGGACGTATTCATACATCGACTGCTACAGTTGCAGTATTACCAGAAGTTGAAGATGTAGAAATTGAAGTGCGAAATGAAGATATTAAAGTAGATACTTACCGCTCTAGTGGTGCGGGTGGACAACATGTCAATACTACGGATTCAGCTGTACGTATCACACATGTGCCGACCGGAATCATTGCTACGTCTTCAGAAAAATCACAAATTCAAAACCGTGAAAAAGCTATGAAAGTTTTGAAAGCACGTTTATTTGATATGAAATTACAAGAAGAGCAACAAAAATATGCTGCCCAACGTAAATCAGCAGTAGGTTCTGGTGATCGTTCAGAACGTATTAGAACGTATAATTATCCTCAAAGTCGAGTGACTGACCACCGTATTGGTTTAACGATTCAGAAGTTAGATCAAGTTATGGAAGGAAAATTAGACGAAGTGATAGATGCATTAACTTTAGCTGAACAAACTGATAAATTGAAAGAACTTAACAATGGTGAATTATAAAACACGACTTTCTAATGCAAAAATGAAATGCATTGAACTAGATATTGAAACGACTCGAGCAGAATGGTTAATGTTAGATTTATTGCAATGGAGTAAAGCGGATTATTTGATGCATAAGGATGAGGTAATGTCGGACATACATTTAGAATTATATAACGACGCTGAAGTTAGAATGTTAAAAGGTGAACCGATTCAGTATATTGTTGGAAGCCAATCATTTTACGGTGAGACATTCAAGGTGACTGAAGATTGTTTAATACCTAGACCTGAAACTGAGGAAGTCATGTTACACTTTTATAACGAGATTCATTCTGATGATACAATTGTTGATATTGGTACAGGTAGTGGTAATATTCCAATTATACTAAAAAAGATGAATCGATCATTAACTGTCTATGCTACAGATTTATATGCTACAGTATTAGCCGTAGCACAAGAAAATGCCCTTAGCCATCAAGTAGATATTAACTTTTTGCAGGGTGATGCATTAGCACCTTTAATAGAAAGAGGTATAAAAGTGAATGGTCTAATTTCTAACCCGCCTTATATTGATGATAATGAGGCTGTACTGATGGATGACACAGTATTGAAATATGAACCACATTCTGCATTATTTGCAGAAGATAATGGGTATAAGGTTTATGATGCAATATTAAACCAATTGCCAAAAGTACTTCTGCCGAATGCAAAGGTCGTTTTTGAAATTGGTTATAAACAAGGTCAAACATTGAAGCAAAAAATACAATCTAAATATCCTTCATTAGATGTTCAAATTATAAAAGATATTAATAATAACGATAGAATTATTTCTTTCGAGTGGTAATAAGAAGTTATGTACTGAACATGATAAATCATGAGAGTGCATAACTTTTTATTTTATTCTAAAATAAAATCATGAGAAGAAAGGGCGGGGCTAAATGGAAACGAAGATTTGGGATTTACGACAGTATAAAAATGAAATCAATCAATTTCCGGATATAAATGAAATCAAGCACATCTTCGAACAAGGAGGCTTGATTGCAATACCAACGGAAACAGTATATGGTCTTGGTGCAGATGCGAGAAATGCAGAAGCGATCAAAAAGATATATGAAGCGAAAGGTAGACCTTCAGATAACCCGTTGATTGTGCATATACATGATTTAAAACAAATAGAGCATTTTACACATGATATAACAGACGAAATTAAATTATTGATGAAGCATTTTTGGCCTGGACCAATTTCTTTTATATTACCGATTAAAAAGGGATATTTGTGTGAAAGTGTAAGTGGTGGTTTATCATCAATTGCTGTTAGAATGCCAAGTCATTCAATCGGCAGACAAATTTTGCAATTCGTAGATATACCCATAGCAGCACCGAGCGCAAATTTAAGTGGTAGACCGTCACCTACAACATTTGAACACGTTTATTCAGATTTAAATGGTCGTATTAATGGTATGGTAAATGGTGATCAAAGTGAAGAAGGGTTGGAAAGCACTGTATTAGATTGCACACAGTTTCCATTTAGAATTGCTAGACCTGGTTCAATTACGAAACCGATGATTGAAGCGGTGTTACCTCATAGTGTA
The DNA here is from genome assembly GCF_000294465.1 of Staphylococcus sp. OJ82. Classification (NCBI taxonomy): domain Bacteria; kingdom Bacillati; phylum Bacillota; class Bacilli; order Caryophanales; family Staphylococcaceae; genus Staphylococcus; species Staphylococcus sp. OJ82. The sequence continues at coordinate 55,795 of NZ_ALPU01000004.1, forward strand.
TCTACAAGAAAGACTTTGGATAGCGATAAGCCAATTGCACCAGGGATGAAATATAAACATTATGCGCCAGATACACCGTTACAAATTGTTCAAGCATTCAATATAAAGCCTTCAGAAGAAAAAGATTGGAGCCAAACAGCATTTATCGTTCCAAGTGATAAGCGAGATTTCGTGCCTGACGAGTCTATTTTTATAGAATTATGTAAAAATGAAAATGATATTAAAGGGGCAAATCATAACCTTTATAAAATATTGCATCATATTGATCAAGATGAACAAATTAAAACAGCATATATTTATGGTTTTGATATTACTGACCATACCATAGCGATTATGAATAGAATGATGAAAGCTGCAAGTCAAACTATTGTTAAAGGAGACCAACTATGAGAATAATATTTGTTTGTACTGGTAATACGTGTAGAAGTCCGATGGCTGAAAGTATTGCCAAAGCGAAAATGCCTGAATATATCATAGAATCACGAGGTGTTTTTGCTCAAGATGGTCAGCCTACGTCTCAGAATACACTAAGTATTATAAATGAACATCATTTACCATCACCTAGTAATGCTAAACGTTTTACAGCAGAGGATTTAAATGCAGATTTAATATTAACAATGTCACAATCTCACAAAGAAACGATACAACAAGTATATGGAGAGACAGAGAAAATTTTTACTATCAATGAATATGTTCAACGAGAAGGAGAAATCACTGATCCATATGGTGGATCGTTATATGATTATAATAAAATATATAATGAATTAAATTTGTTGATAGATACTTTAAAAAATAAAATATTAAAGTAATAATTTTGTTAAATTAGTATGAGTGAGTAGCTAAATACGTTATAATAAAATACGTATAGCAAAATTGCTATCGTCTAATCTTGTATGTCTCATAGCATTGAGGTGTTTAAATACTTTTTTAAAATCATTATTTTAAAAGGGGTGGGAGAATGGAAGATCTAAAGTTATTGTTAAATGAATTAAAGACTAAATCTTTCTTTAAAGCAAATGAATTATGTGTGATTGGTTGTTCTACATCCGAAGTAATTGGTGAGCGTATAGGTAGTGTAGGTTCTATGGATGTAGCACAAGAAATATTTGAAGCATTAAAGCAAATTGAGAATGATACAAATGTTTCTTTTGTATTTCAAGGCTGTGAACATATTAACAGAGCAATAACAATTGAAAGGTCTAAGTTCAACCCCCTTACGATGGAAGAAGTGTCTGTAATACCAGATGTTCATGCAGGTGGTAGCTTAGCAACTTATGCTTACCAACATATGCAAGATCCAATGGTTGTTGAACGAATAATAGTGCCAAAAGGTATTGATATTGGTCAAACATTAATTGGCATGCATATTGCGCATGTAGCCATTCCAGAACGTACAAGTGTTAAACAGATTGGTGAGGCAGTTGTTACAATCGCTTCTTCAAGACCTAAGAAAATTGGTGGCGAAAGAGCAAAATATAACTAATACAGAACGAGGGGGATTTACCTATGTCATTTATTCAAGAGCAAGATAAAGAAATATATGAAGTGATTCAAAATGAATTTAACCGTCAAAATAACAATATCGAGCTGATTGCTTCAGAGAATTTTGTTTCGGAAGCAGTTATGGAAGCGCAAGGTTCAGTATTAACGAACAAATATGCTGAGGGCTATCCGAACAGAAGATACTATGGTGGATGTGAATACGTGGATGTGTCTGAAACATTAGCTATCGAACGTGCCAAACAACTTTTTGGTGCTGAACACATTAACGTACAGCCACACTCTGGGTCACAAGCAAATATGGCAGTTTATCTAGTAGCATTAGAACATGGTGATACTGTATTAGGTATGAATTTAAGCCATGGTGGTCATTTAACACATGGTTCGCCTGTTAACTTTAGTGGACAATTTTATAACTTTGTTGAGTATGGCGTAGACAAAGAAAATGAACAAATTGATTATGATGAAGTGTTAAGAGTAGCTAAAGAAAATAAACCTAAATTAATTGTCGCAGGTGCATCTGCTTATTCTCGAGCTATTGATTTCAAACGATTCAAAGAGATTGCAGATGAAGTAGGGGCAAAATTAATGGTAGATATGGCGCATATTGCAGGTTTAGTTGCAGTTGGTTTACATCAAAACCCTGTTGAATATGCAGATTTTGTAACTACTACAACACATAAAACATTACGCGGCCCTCGTGGTGGAATGATTTTATGTAAAGAAGAGTACAAAAAGCAAATTGATAAAAAAATATTCCCTGGTATTCAAGGCGGACCGTTAGAACACGTTATTGCTGGGAAAGCAGTTGCTTTTGGTGAAGCATTACAAGACGACTTCAAAACATATCAACAACAAGTAGTTAATAATGCTAAAACATTAGCAGATACATTAACTAAAGAAGGCTATAGAGTCGTTTCAGGCGGTACAGATAATCATTTAGTATCATTAGATGTTAAAGGTTCAGTAGGTATCACAGGTAAAGTAGCTGAAGAAACATTAGATGCTGTAGGTATTACTTGTAACAAAAATACAATTCCGTTCGATCAAGAAAAACCATTTGTAACAAGTGGTGTTCGTTTAGGTACACCTGCTGCAACAACACGTGGATTTGACGAAGCTGCTTTTGAAGAAGTTGCAAAAATTATCAGTTTAGTTTTAAGAAATCCAGAAGATAAAAAAGCTTTAGACGAAGGAAAAGAAAGAGTTAAAGCATTAACTACAAAACATCCTTTATACAATTAAAATTGGAGGAAGTAAATTATGGGCAAAGTACATGTTTTTGATCACCCACTTATTCAACACAAATTAAGTTACATTCGAGACGTACATACAGGGACTAAAGAATTTAGAGAATTAGTAGATGAAGTTGGTATGTTAATGGCATACGAAGTGACAAGAGATTTAGAATTACAAGATGTAGAAATAGACACACCAGTAACTAAAATGGTAGCTAAAAGATTAACGGGTAAAAAATTAGCATTTGTACCAATTTTAAGAGCTGGCTTAGGTATGACACAAGGTATTTTAAACTTAGTACCAGCAGCGAGAATAGGTCATGTGGGTCTATATAGAGATCCTGAAACACTTGATGCAGTTGAGTACTTTGTGAAATTACCACAAGATATCGAAGAAAGAGAAATTGTAGTCGTAGACCCAATGTTAGCTACAGGTGCTTCAGCAATTGAAGCAATCAATTCTCTTAAAAAACGTGGCGCGAAAAACATTCGTTTTATGTGCTTAGTTGCTGCGCCTGAAGGTGTAGAAAAATTACAAGAAGCACATGAGGATGTAGATATTTTCATAGCTGCGTTAGATGAAAAATTAGATGACCATGCATATATTACACCTGGTTTAGGTGATGCTGGAGACCGTTTATTCGGAACAAAATAGTTTTACCCAGGAGTGGAGTAGAATGAAGAAGATAATGACTGTGTTCGGGACACGTCCTGAGGCAGTGAAAATGGCGCCGCTTGTATTAGCATTGCGAGATGATGCTGAGTTGGAACCGATAGTAGTAGTTACTGCGCAGCATAGAGAAATGTTAGATTCTGTACTGGAAAGCTTTCATATTACACCAGATTACGATTTGGATATTATGAAGCAAGGCCAATCATTATCTGAAATTACTTCTCGTATATTGACTAGACTAGAGGACGTTATTAAGGAAGAACAACCAGATATGATACTTGTGCATGGTGACACCATGTCAACTTTCGCTGGAAGTTTGGCAGCATTATATAATCAAATCCCTATTGGCCACGTGGAAGCAGGGTTAAGAACTTGGGATAAATATGCTCCATTTCCTGAAGAAATGAATAGGCAAATGGTAGGGGTAATGGCAGATTTGAACTTTGCCCCTACTAATAATGCTGCAGAAAATCTTATTGCGGAAAATAAACCGTCAGATACTGTAGTGGTTACTGGAAATACTGCAATTGATGCTATGAAGACTACCATACATGAACATTATCAATCTGATATTATCGACAGACATAAAGATAAACGCATTATTTTACTAACTGCTCATAGGCGTGAAAATATTGGAGAGCCTATGGAACATATTTTTAAAGCAGTAAGAGATATTGTCGATAATTATGAAGATGTAGTAGTCGTTTACCCTGTACATAAAAATCCAAAAGTAAGAAGTATTGCAGATTTATACTTATCTAATCATGATCGAATTGAATTGATCGAACCATTAGAAGTAGTAGACTTTCATAATTTTGCGCATCAGTCTTATTTGATATTAACGGATTCAGGTGGAGTTCAAGAAGAAGCGCCATCTCTAGGTAAACCGGTATTAGTTTTAAGAGAAGCAACTGAAAGACCAGAAGGTGTAGAAGCAGGCACACTGAAAATTGTTGGTACAAATGCACAAATGATTTTTGATGCTACGCAAGCATTATTGGAAGACGAGCAATTGTACAAAGCAATGAGTGAAGCGCGCAACCCTTATGGCGATGGAAATGCATCAAATAGAATTTGTGAAAATATAAAGTATTATTTTCATCTAATTCCCCAAAAACCTAGTTTTTTTAAATATTAATAGTGGTAAATGTGTCATTTTTGTGACAAGTGTGCAAAAAATTAAACTACATTTTGAATAGAATTGACACCTTTACCGCCCTATATTATTATTAAAACTGTATGATTGAAATGGTTTTCATCATTGAATGAAAAAATGAAGTGAGGCACAGTAATGAAACGTTTCAACATCATTTTTCAACAGTATATACAATTTTATTTATATGGTATAGTTGTACTGTTATTTGTGTTTATTTTCACAAGTTCGCCATTTATTTTAGGACTTATCATAGGCATGATTGGATCACTTATTAATACTTTTACTTTCGAGTTTTACTTAGCGAAAGCTAAACAAAAAGATAATATACATATTTCAACGGGCAACGTTTGGAGATATTTGATTGTGATTCTTGCATGTTGTACTTGGTATTTTTATAAGGACTATATAAATATAATTGGTGTGGTTGTTGGTTTAATGATTTCTTATGTGTTAATGGTTTTGAAACCGTTTTTGCACAAGGAATAAAATCTTAATATGAAAGAGGTGAGAAAGCATGGATCATAAAGACCCTCTAGTCAGTTGGAATGTGTTCGGTCTAGACATCGTGTTTAATCTATCATCAATTATGATGTTGGTTATTACAGCGCTTATTGTTTTTGTCATAGCTATTATTTGTACACGCAACCTCAAGAAACGTCCATCTGGTAAGCAAAACTTTATAGAGTGGGTTTTTGACTTTGTAAGAGGAGTTATTGAAAGTAACATGGCATGGTCTAAAGGTGGTCAATTCCATTTCCTTGCTGTTACATTAATATTCTTCATATTTGTCAGTAATATGATTGGATTACCTTTTCAATTAATTTCAGGTCATACACTGTGGTGGAAATCACCAACAGCTGATGCAACTGTTACTTTGACATTGTCAACTTTAGTTATCCTTTTAACACATTATTACGGTGTTAAAATCAAGGGTCCAAAAGGATACTTCCAGAACTATACTAAACCTATATTCTTATTACCTATTAATATCTTTGAAGAATTCACTTCAACATTGACATTAGGTTTACGACTATACGGTAATATCTTTGCAGGTGAGTTACTACTTGGATTACTAGCAGGTTTAGTTATCGGTTTCCCAGCATGGGGATGGTTGATTGGTATCCCAGGTTTAATTGTTTGGCAAGGGTTCTCAATATTTATTGGTACGATTCAGGCTTATATTTTTGTAATGCTTTCAATGGTATACATGTCCCATAAAGTTCAGGACAGTCATTAATTTAAAATTTAAAAAAAGAAAAATTAGGAGGATTTATAAATGAATTTAATCGCAGCAGCAATCGCAATCGGCTTATCAGCACTAGGTGCAGGTATTGGTAATGGTCTTATCGTTTCAAGAACAGTAGAAGGTGTAGCACGTCAACCAGAAGCACGTGGTCAATTAATGGGTATTATGTTCATTGGTGTTGGCTTAGTTGAAGCATTACCAATCATCGGTGTAGTTATCGCTTTCATGTCACTATAATTAAACCAGTTTTATGGCGAAGTCTTGTAGACTTTCGCCGTTCGTTTTTATCAATATGACTTATAATTATAATGAATGAAAGGAGTGTCTATGTAAGTGACTGCTACGACAAATATGTTCGTACTTGGTGCGGCTGACACTAGTGGTGTTCAGTGGGGAACAATTCTTGTTACCCTTGTAACTTTTCTTATATTAGTAGCTTTATTGAAAAAATTCGCTTGGGGTCCATTAAAAGGTGTAATGGATCAACGTGAACATGATATTAATAAAGATATAGATGATGCTGAACAAGCTAAATTAAATGCACAGAAGTTAGAAGAACAAAACAAACAAACGCTAAAAGAAACACAAGATGAGGTTCAAAAGATTTTAGAAGATTCTAAAATCCAAGCTCGCAAACAGCATGAAGAAATTATTCATGAAGCAAACATTAGAGCAAATGGCATGATTGAAACAGCACAGAATGAAATCAACAGTGAAAAAGAACGTGCAATTGCTGATATTAATAATCAAGTTTCTGAGCTTTCAGTATTGATTGCATCGAAAGTACTGCAAAAAGAAATATCAGGCAAAGACCAAAAAGAATTAGTTGAAAAGTACATTAAAGAGGCAGGCGATAAATAATGGCTATCATAGCAAAAAAATATGCCAAGGCTTTATTTGATACTGCTAAAGACACAAACAATCTTGAAATGATGTACGAAGAATTTTCAACAATCAACACAGCAGTACAACCTGAAACAAAAAAATTACAAGCATTGGATGCAGATCCACAAAAAGATGTACAACAGCGTCGTAGTTTTGCAAAAGTAGTGTTTGGTCATGCCAATCAATACTTGCAAAACATGTTAACGATTCTTGCAAGTAACCGTCATCTTTCTTACATTCATGAAATCTATATAGAATTTGAAGCTTTATTTAATCAACATCACAATCAAGAATATGCTGTAGTTGAATCAGTGTATGAATTGTCAGATGAAGATTTAGAACGCATTGATACGATAATTAAATCACGTACAAATTACTCTAAAATCATGATTACAAATAAAATCAATCCAGAGCTTATCGGCGGGGTTCGAGTTAAAGTTGGAACGAAAGTCATGGACGCAAGCATTAAAAATGACCTTGCACAATTAGAGAAACAATTTATTAGAGTGAAATAAAAACTTAAGGAGTGACATAGATGGCCATTAAAGCTGAAGAAATCAGTGCATTACTTCGCTCACAAATAGAAAATTATGAGTCAGAAATGGCTGTTACTGATGTAGGTACAGTACTACAAATAGGTGATGGTATAGCATTAATCCACGGATTAAATGATGTTATGGCTGGTGAGCTAGTAGAATTTAATAGCGGCGTTCTAGGTTTAGCACAAAACTTAGAAGAGTCAAATGTAGGTGTCGTAATTTTAGGCCCTTACGATGACATAAAAGAAGGGGACGAAGTAAAACGTACTGGACGTATTATGGAAGTTCCTGTTGGTGAAGAATTACTTGGCCGTGTTGTTAACCCATTAGGACAACCAATAGATGGACAAGGTCCTGCTAACACAACAAAAACACGTCCAGTTGAGAAAAAAGCAACTGGTGTAATGGATCGTAAATCAGTTGATGAACCATTACAAACGGGTATTAAAGCGATTGACGCATTAGTACCAATTGGCCGTGGACAACGTGAATTAATAATAGGTGACCGTCAAACTGGTAAAACAACAGTTGCAATTGATACGATTTTAAACCAAAAAGATCAAGATACAATTTGTATTTATGTTGCAATCGGTCAAAAAGATTCAACTGTACGTACGAACGTTGAAAAATTACGCCAGGAAGGCGCGTTGGATTATACAATTATTGTTTCTGCTTCTGCAGCTGATCCGGCACCAATGCTTTATATTGCACCGTATTCTGGTGTAGCTATGGCTGAAGAATTCATGTTCGATGGTAAAGATGTATTAATAGTTTATGATGATTTAACAAAACAAGCTGCGGCTTATCGTGAATTATCATTACTATTACGTAGACCTCCAGGCCGTGAAGCTTACCCTGGTGACGTGTTCTACTTACATAGTAGATTGTTAGAAAGAGCAGCCAAATTAAACGATGAATTAGGTGGCGGTTCAATTACTGCATTACCAATTATCGAAACACAAGCTGGCGATATCGCAGCATATGTACCAACAAACGTTATTTCAATCACTGATGGACAAATTTTCTTACAATCAGATTTATTCTTCTCTGGTGTAAGACCTGCAATCAATGCTGGTCAGTCAGTATCACGTGTTGGTGGTTCTGCACAGATTAAAGCAATGAAAAAAGTTGCTGGTACTTTACGTTTAGACTTAGCATCGTTCCGTGAATTAGAATCATTTGCTCAATTTGGTTCTGATTTAGATGAATTTACTGCACAAAAATTAGAACGTGGTAAACGTACTGTAGAAATTTTAAAACAAGATAAAAACCAACCACTACCTGTAGAGAATCAAGTATTAATTATTTATGCTCTAACTAAAGGTTATTTAGATGATATTCCAGTTGAAGACATCACTCGTTTTGAATCAGAATTAAATCAATGGGCGAAATCAAATGCCTCTGAATTATTAGACGAAATCAAAACTTCTGGTGCTTTACCTAACGAAGATGCATTTGAATCAGCTATTACTGAATTTAAAAAAAGTTTCAGTAAAACAGAAGCATAGTAGTTATAGTAAATAAAAGGTGGTGAGATAATGGGATCTCTTAAAGAGATTGATACACGTATAAAATCAACTAAAAAGATGAAACAAATTACGAAAGCAATGAACATGGTTTCAAGTTCAAAATTGCGTCGTGCTGAAAGAAATACAAATCAATTCAGACCGTATATGGAAAAAATGCAAGATGCAATTACTGCGGTTGCTGGTGCAGATAAAAATTCAAATCACCCAATGTTACAACAACGTGAAGTGAAGAAAAGTGGCTATATTGTCATTACAAGTGATCAAGGATTGGCAGGCGCGTATAATGCAAATGTATTGAAGCATTTAGTTAACGATATTGAGAATAAGCATGCTAGTAAAGATGAATATTCAATTTTAGTCTTAGGACAAACTGGTGTGGATTTCCTTAAAAATAAAGGTTATGAAGTTCATGATTCACTTGTTGAAGTACCTGATCAACCTTCATTTAAAGAAATACAAGCTATCGCTAAAAAAGCGGTAGATTTATATAGCGATGAAGCAGTAGATGAGGTTAAAATCTACTATAGTCATTTCGTCAGTGTATTAGAAAATACACCTTCCATGAAAACTGTACTTCCATTGTCTCCTGAAGATTCAAGTTTAGGACATGGTCAAATGTCTTCATATGAATTTGAGCCAGACAAAGAAGCAATCTTAAGCGTTATTCTACCTCAATATGTAGAAAGTTTAATATATGGAACGATTTTAGATGCGAAAGCAAGTGAGCATGCGACTCGTATGACTGCTATGAAAAATGCATCTGATAATGCGACAGAGATTATTGATGATTTATCAATTGAATATAACAGAGCTAGACAAGCAGAAATCACTCAACAAATTACTGAAATTGTTGGTGGATCAGTTGCGCTTGAATAATTATTAAAGGAGGCAAAAAAGCATGGGATTAGGCCGTGTAACACAAATTATGGGTCCAGTAATTGATGTTCGCTTTGAGCACAATGAAGTTCCAGAAATTAACAATGCTTTAACAGTCGACGTTGAAAGAGATGAAGGTACTGTCACGCTTACATTAGAAGTTGCATTACAACTTGGCGATAATGTAGTACGTACGATTGCAATGGATTCAACTGATGGTGTTAAACGTGGTACAGAAGTTCGAGATAGTGGTGAAAGTATCAGCGTACCAGTTGGAGATATTACACTAGGTCGAGTATTCAATGTACTTGGCGATACAATTGATTTAGATGAAAAAATCGAAAATTCAGTTCGACGTGATCCAATTCATAGAGAAGCACCTGCATTCGATGAATTATCTACTAAAGTTGAAATTTTAGAAACAGGAATTAAAGTTATCGATTTATTAGCACCATATATTAAAGGTGGTAAAATCGGTTTATTCGGTGGAGCCGGTGTTGGTAAAACTGTATTAATTCAAGAATTAATTAATAACATTGCTCAAGAACATGGTGGTATTTCTGTATTTGCCGGTGTTGGTGAACGTACACGTGAAGGTAATGACTTATACTTCGAGATGAGTGAAAGTGGTGTTATTAAGAAAACTGCAATGGTATTCGGTCAAATGAACGAACCGCCTGGTGCACGTATGCGTGTAGCATTATCTGGTTTAACAATGGCAGAATATTTCCGTGACGAACAAGGACAAGATGTATTACTATTCGTTGATAACATTTTCAGATTTACACAAGCTGGTTCAGAAGTATCAGCATTGTTAGGTCGTATGCCTTCAGCTGTTGGGTATCAACCAACATTAGGTACGGAAATGGGACAATTACAAGAACGTATTACATCAACAAACAAAGGTTCGGTTACTTCAATCCAAGCGGTATTCGTACCTGCCGATGACTATACTGACCCTGCACCAGCAGCAGTATTTGCTCACTTAGATGCAACTACAAACTTAGAACGTAAATTAACTGAAATGGGTATTTATCCAGCGGTTGATCCGTTAGCATCTACTTCAAGAGCACTTGACCCAACGATTGTTGGACAAGATCATTATGAAATAGCACGTGATGTACAATCTACTTTACAAAAATATAGAGAGTTACAAGACATCATTGCTATTTTAGGTATGGATGAATTATCGGAAGAAGATAAACTAACTGTAGAACGCGCACGTCGTATTCAGTTCTTCTTATCACAAAACTTCCACGTAGCAGAACAATTCACTGGTCAAAAAGGTTCTTACGTTCCAGTTCAAAAAACTGTAGAAGGTTTCAAAGCAATTTTAGATGGCGATTATGACCATATCCCTGAAGATGCATTCCGTCTTGTTGGTAGTATGGAAGAAGTAATTGCTAAAGCTAAAGACATGGGTGTTGAAGTTTAAAAATTAGGAGGTATGGATAATGAACACATTAAGCCTAAATATTGTCACTCCTAATGGTTCTGTTAACAACCGAGAAGATGTTAATCTTGCAGTGTTCCAAACTACTGCAGGTGAGATCGGTGTCATGTATGGACATATTCCAACAGTTGCAGCACTTGAAATTGGCTATGTCAAAATTAACTTTGATAATGGTTCAGAATATATTGCAGTGAGTGAAGGTTTTGTTGAGGTTAGACAAGATAAATTATCGGTTATTGTACAAACTGCAGAACCTGCTAACGAAATAGATGTAGCTAGGGCAGAGTTAGCTAAATCTAGAGCAGAATCTCATATAAATAATGAAGAAGATAATAGTGATATTAGTAGAGCTAAGCGTGCGTTAGAACGTGCTAACAATCGTATTCGTGTCGCTAACTTACAATAAATATTATTTGAAATTTGAAGTTCCTAATAGAAGGAACTTCATTTTTTTTGATTATAAAACGCATTAATATCCTTGCAGCTCATTATTTTATTGAAAGATGTCCTATAAATAAATTGGCTTAATTACTATATAGAAAACTTTATTACGCGATATACATAAAATATTTTTATCTTTATATTTAATATGAATATCTTTTATGCTATTAGGGAATAGCAAAATATAACATTTAGTTATATTAAGGGATTTACCGTTGTTCTTAAGTATCTTTTAGAGCCAATTTCGTGTAAAATAGTTGAATAGTATGAAGTGAGGAGCATGGCTTATGGAGTATTTAGGACAGTTCTCAGTTGTACATCTTATCTTACATGTGCTTTGTATTTGTGTTGCTTATTGGGCACTTAACTCAATAAGGTTAGATCAATTTTTTAAAAAAGGGTATCCAGTTCAAGTTCAGATATGTATGATATTTTTAGCAATATTATTAGGTACAGCAGTAAGTAATTTTATTGTAGATTTACTACAATTTTCAACTCAAATAAAATATTTAGCACAATAATTCAAATATCTGTATATTTGTTTGGTTTACAGATATAATAATTTAAGAGTACATAAAAAAGATGAATTTTAATGAAATATAAAAGTAGTTAAGTGGAGGATTTAAGATGGATATGATAGAGATTAATGGTGGAAATAGATTAACTGGTGAAGTGAAAGTATCAGGTGCAAAAAATGCTGTATTACCAGTATTAACTGCTTCACTATTAGCATCAAAAGGTGTTAGTAAACTTATGAATGTACCAGCACTAAGTGATGTGGAGACGATTAATAATGTAATTTCAACATTAAATGCAGATGTTTCATACAATAAAGAAGAAGAATCTGTCACTGTTGATGCCACAAAGGAATTAAATGAAGAGGCACCATATGAGTATGTGAGCAAAATGAGAGCAAGTATACTTGTAATGGGTCCATTATTAGCTCGTCTAGGTCATGCAAAAGTTGCGTTGCCAGGTGGTTGTGCAATTGGTTCAAGACCTATCGAACAACATATCAAAGGCTTTGAAGAGTTGGGCGCCGATATCCATATGGATGGTGGTTTTATTTATGCCAGCACTGAAAATGGATTGAAAGGTACATCAATTCACTTAGATTTTCCAAGTGTAGGAGCGACTCAGAATATCATTATGGCTGCATCATTAGCTGAAGGTAAAACAGTGTTAGAAAACGTAGCACGTGAACCAGAGATTGTTGATTTAGCAAACTATATCAATGAAATGGGCGGTAATGTAGTAGGCGCAGGTACAGATACGATAACTATTCACGGGGTTGAAGCATTACATGGTGTAGAACATTCAATTATCCCTGACAGAATTGAAGCAGGAACGTTACTTATTGCAGGAGCAATTACACGTGGTGATATAATTGTAAACGGAGCTATCAAAGAACACATGACAAGTTTAGTTTATAAATTAGAAGAAATGGGCGTAAGTTTAGATTATCAAGGTGACACAATACGTGTTACAGCAGAAGGCCCATTAAATCCTGTAGATATTAAAACACTACCTCACCCAGGTTTTCCAACTGATATGCAATCGCAAATGATGGCATTGTTACTTACAGCAGACGGTCATAAAGTAGTGACTGAAACAGTTTTTGAAAATAGATTTATGCATGTTGGAGAATTCAAACGCATGAACGCTAAAATACAAGTTGAAGGTAGAAGCGCAAAAATTGAAGGTAAAAGTGAACTTCAAGGTGCTCAAGTAAAAGCAACAGATTTACGTGCAGCAGCGGCCCTTATTTTAGCAGGACTTGTAGCTGATGGAACAACCCAAGTTACTGAGTTAATACACTTAGATAGAGGTTATGTAGATTTACATGGTAAATTAAAATCTTTAGGTGCCGATATCAAACGTACACAAAAATAATACTTCAATGTATTAATATAGAACTCGCAACGAAAGAAGATTTGGAGGAAGCAAATAATGGAGACAATTTTCGATTATAATCAAATTAAAGATATTATTCCGCACAGACAACCATTTTTATTAATTGATCGCGTGATTGAATACGAAGAAGGCGAACGATGTGTAGCTATTAAACAAGTTTCTGGAAATGAGCCGTTTTTCCAAGGGCATTTTCCTGAATTTGCAGTTATGCCAGGCGTATTAATTACCGAAGCCTTAGCACAAACAGGTGCGGTAGCTATTTTAAATAGTGATGCAAATAAAGGCAAACTTGCATTATTTGCAGGAATCGATAAATGTCGATTTAAGAAACAAGTCACACCAGGTGATACTTTACAATTAGAAGTTGAAATTACGAAGATGCGTGGACCAATTGGAAAAGGGACTGCGAAAGCAACTGTTGATGGTCAACTTGCATGTAGTTGTGAATTAACATTTGCAATACAAGATAAAGCATAAATAAAAATGCCTTAAGGATTTGTGAATTCCACTAAATCCTTAAGGCATTTTTGTGTTTAATATTTACTTTACTTTTCGAATTTTTCATCTTTAAGTCTTGGTTTAGATTGCATCATACGATTAAATGATTTTTTCAGTTCTTCACCAGTTAAGCCTTCATCAATCAACTGTTCTAATAAGCTTTCTGCATAAACTTGTCTCAAAGTATAGATGTGACATTCAAATACTACAGAAATAGTGTCATCTAATTGGCTAATATTTTTTATTGTTGCGTCAAATAGCGCAGGGTCATTAGCTGGACGTGTAATGACAACACGAATATCTAAGAGATCTTCATTATTCATATATTGTTTCATGGTTTCATAATGGAAGTCTGAAATGACGATTTCAAGCAACCAGCCAGTACCACTATTTTCTTTATTTATAATGACTCCATCTTCTAATTCATATTCAGTAACTCCGCCATTTTCTGATACGATTTGAAATCGAACGGCTTTAAATGTTTTCATCGTCTTCACATCCAATTGATTAATTTAAAATCTACTATAATTGCATTTATATAATCATTATAACGTAATTTCAAAAGAGAAAGGTGAAATTTGTAGAAATTAGTAGTAATTTACTTTTTGGTTTATGAAAATATGAGTTTTGACTCAATTTATAAATTTAATTATGATTAAAACACAAAGGAGGTGACCTATGATAAATAACATCGTCATTGTAGGACGATTAACAAAAGATCCCAAAATTTATGAAAAGGAGGGGAAGAAGTTAGCTACCTTTTGTGTAGCAGTAAATAGAAATTATAAAGATAAAGATCAAAATACAGTCTGTGATTATTTGTATTGTAAAGCATTTGGTAAAATTGCTGACAATATTGAAAAGTATATCAATCAAGGATCACTTGTAGGTATTACTGGACAAATGCAATCACGTAAATTTGAAAAAGAAGGACAGATGCATTTTGTATCAGAACTTTATATCGAAACAATTAAATTCATGTCTCCACGAACTAAAAATGAAACGGATGAACTTTTTGAACCATTCCCATTAGAGCAAGATCATGAATCATTCAACGAAATTAATATTCAAGAAAATGATATATACGAAATTGTATAAAACTCCCACTTAAAACTTATCCCACATTAAACTATTCCAATTAATATACATTAAATCCTACTATCAATTATACTTCTTTCAGGCTATTCCTCTTAATAATGCCCAATCTAGAGGAATAGCTTTACATATTATATCTATCCATTTATACATCTAAAAAATAAGTGAACGTAAAAGTACTGTAAAATTCAATTCACAAAACTTCTTGAAAATGCGATTTATAGCATTTACATAATACAGAATAATCAGTTTAATTACAAAAATATTACAAGGATATAAAGTCAATTATAGTACAAAAGGTTATCATGGTAGTACTTATATGCTTAAATATACATAAAAATGAGTATTGGTGATGTAATTAGGTTGTAAAAAAAGGTTTGTTTTTTTATTTCACTGTAACCTACAAAGAACTTTTGAATGATATAGTTGTACTTGCAAATTAATCATAAAATAAATTAATCACCTTATAGGAGGACTTTTTAACAATGAAAAAAACAGTAATAGCATCAACTTTAGCACTAGGATTAGGCGTAACAGGAGCAGCAAATTCAGCTGACGCTTCAGAACAAGGCGTAGACAAAGCAGAATTAGCTCAATTAGCTCAATCAAACTCAGAACAATTAAATGAAGCACCTGTACAAGAAGGCGCTTATGACATAGATTTCAATTATAATGGTACAGACTATAGCTTTGAATCAGATGGTACAAACTTTAGCTGGAGCTTTGGCGGAGGCTCAACAGAAGCACCTGCTCAACAAGAAGCACCAGCTGAACAAGCAGCAGAGCCAGCACAACAATCAGCACCAGCTGAACAAGCTGCAGAACCAGCACAACAAGAAGCACCAAAAACTGAAGCAACTCAACAACCACAACAAGAATCTACTTCAAAAGAATCAAGCTCAAGTGAAGCTTCAAGTGGTTCATCAGTAAATGTTAACTCTCATTTACAAGCAATCGCTCAACGTGAATCAGGCGGCGATCTTAAAGCTGTTAACCCATCATCAGGTGCAGCAGGTAAATATCAATTCTTACAAAGCACTTGGGATTCAGTAGCTCCAGCAGCTTACCAAGGTGTATCTCCAACAGAAGCACCTGAATCAGTACAAGATGCTGCAGCAGTTAAACTTTACAATGAAGTTGGCGCTTCACAATGGGTTACTGCATAATTTAGTCAGTAATTAACTATAAATACTATAAACGTATGCCAATAAAGTCACCGACTTTGTTGGCATTTTTTTGTCCACGATTTCCACTAATACAACTACAGCTTGTAGTTACTGTGTCATCGCTATAATATTTACAACATAGACGCTTCATTGAAGTACGTTCTTTTGCAATGTCACACTACATTTGTTATGTTTAAAGAAATAATAATATATGAAAATCTACTAGGGGAGCCTTTATGGCTGAGATGATTTAGTTCAGACCCTTACGACCTGATTTGGTTAATGCCAACGTAGGAAAGTAGTTTAATTTATAATTGAATTGCTTAGCCTTTCTATTAATTAACTACATTCTTACTTGGAATGTAGTTTTTTTATATTTAGGAGGACTTAACGTGTTATTTTCAAAAGAATTAAAAATAGATGCCAAGCCAATTATTGATGACATTTATAATGACCCATTTATACAAGAAATGTTACAAGGTCATTTATCTAAGGATGCTACTAAATTTTATTTAAGAGCAGATGCATCTTATTTAAAAGAGTTTGCTAATATTTACGCATTACTCATACCTAAAATGGAGCAAATGGAAGATGTAAAATTTTTAGTTGAACAGATACAATTTATTGTTGATGGAGAAGTAGCGGCACACGAAATATTGGCTGAATATGTAAATGAACCTTACAATGAAATAGTACAAGAGAAAGTTTGGCCACCGAGCGGCGATCATTATATTAAGCACATGTATTTTAATGCTTTTGCTAAAGAAAATGCAGCATACACAATTGCTGCCATGGCGCCTTGTCCATACGTATATCAAGTTATTGCACAACAAGCGTTACAAGACCATACTTTAAATACCGATTCTATTTTGGCAAAATGGTTTGAATTTTATAGTACCGAAATGGATGAACTTGTGCATATTTTTGATAATTTAATGGATAAATTGACACAAAATTGCACGAAACAAGAGAAAGCTGACATCAAAGATTGTTTCTTACAGAGTACAGTTCATGAACGCAAATTTTTTAATATGTCATTCATTGAAGAAGAATGGCTTTATGGAGGGGTTAATAATGAATAAACCTAAAATTGCTTTAACTATAGCAGGCACTGACCCAACGGGTGGCGCAGGTGTCATGGCAGATTTAAAATCATTTCATGCTTGTGGCGTATACGGTATGGCTGCGATAACGAGTATCGTAGCGCAAAACACAAAAGGCGTTCAACATATTCATAACATAGAAACAAGTTGGTTATCCGAACAATTAGAAAGTATCTTTGATGATGAGTTACCTCATGCGTTGAAAACAGGTATGATAGCTTCAAAAGAAATGATGGAATTAATACAATATTATTTAAAGCAATATCCAGAGATTCCTTATGTGATAGATCCTGTAATGTTAGCTAAAAGTGGTGACTCGTTGATGGATGAGGATGCTAAAGCTGACTTGCAAAATATTTTATTGCCTTATGCTACTGTGGCAACACCAAACTTGCCCGAAGCAGAGGAAATAACAGGATTAACGATACAAGACGAATCATCAATTTATAAAGCAGGTGACATTTTCATTAATGAAATTGGCAGTAAAGGTGTTGTTATCAAAGGTGGACATTCAGAGGATTTAGATTTCGCTAAAGATTATTTATTCACTAATGAAAGTGTATATACTTTTGAAGAACCTCGATTTGATACAAAACATACGCATGGTACGGGGTGTACTTTTTCGGCAGTGATTACTGCAGAATTATCAAAAGGTAAAACAATATATGAAGCAGTGAAAAAAGCAAAACAGTTCATTTCTTTAAGCATTAAACACACACCTGAAATTGGTCAAGGTAGAGGACCAGTTAATCATTTTGCATATATGAAAGAGGTAGGATTAGATGATGAATAATTTAGAAACACTCAGAAATAGTAACCCGTTAGTTATTTGTTATACAAACGATGTTGTTAAAAATTTTACAGCAAATGGCTTATTAAGTTTAGGAGCAAGTCCAGCAATGAGTGAAGCACCAGAGGAAGCATCAGATATGTTAACTCACGCGAATGCTTTACTGATTAATATTGGCACGCTGACTAAAGATAGAGAGTCAGACATTTTAAAAATTGCGAAGGTAGCTAATCAAATTGGAACACCAATCGTCTTTGATCCTGTTGCTGTAGGTGCATCACAATACCGCAAAGATTTCTGTGAGACATTTTTAAGTGAGGTTAAGGTAGCAGTTATCAAAGGTAACGCCTCAGAAATTTTAACACTAATTGATAATGATACACAGATGAAAGGTACAGATAGTGATATAAATCTGGATGCTGTGACTATTGCTAAAAAAGCTCATACACAATTCGGGACAGGGATAGTTATCACAGGTAAAGAAGATATTGTAATGCATGAAGATAAAATTCTGAAACTTGCTAATGGTTCGCCTATGCTTGCAAAAATCACAGGTGCAGGTTGTTTATTAGGAGCTGCGATAG
This sequence comes from Staphylococcus sp. OJ82, assembly GCF_000294465.1. Classification (NCBI taxonomy): domain Bacteria; kingdom Bacillati; phylum Bacillota; class Bacilli; order Caryophanales; family Staphylococcaceae; genus Staphylococcus; species Staphylococcus sp. OJ82. Next base: position 74,481 of record NZ_ALPU01000004.1, read on the forward strand.
CGAGCTTTTTAGAATCCAAGCAGCAGCCACAATTAAATCAATTGGTAGAAGCAGTGACTATATATAATATTGCTGCTGAACAAGCTGAAAAAATTTCGGATAATCGAGGGCCTGGCACATTTATGGTTGAATTAATAAATGCCCTATATCAAGTCACATATGATGATTATTTGAATTTAATACGCAGTCAAGAGGTGCAATAATGTTTGATAAAAGTAAGCTAAAACTTTATTTTATTTGTGGCACGCAAGATGTTGCAGAAGGTGAATCGATTATTGATGTTGTAACTGAAGCTTTAGAAGCAGGTATAACACTATTTCAGTATAGAGAGAAAGGAAAAACTGCATTAGTAGGTGATGATAAAGTGGGGATGGCAAAACAATTACTTTCGTTGTGCCATCAATACGATGTACCTTTTATAGTAAATGATGATGTGAGTTTAGCTAAAGATATTGATGCAGATGGTATTCATGTAGGGCAAAATGATTTAGAAGTAAATGAATTTGCACAACAATTTGAAAATAAAATCATTGGTCTGAGTGTAGGTGATGTAGAGGAATACTTAAATTCTGATTTGAAATATGTCGATTATATGGGTGTTGGTCCAATGTTTGCTACGACATCTAAAGATGATGCAAGTTTGCCAGTTGGTCCAGAAATGATTACACAATTAAGACATTACGTTAATGATTTTCCGATTGTTGCGATTGGTGGCATCAATTTAGATAATACACCATCTATAATTCATGCTGGGGCAGATGGTATATCAATTATTTCGGCTATTGCTAAAAGTCAAAATATAAGTGAATCAGTAAGACAATTTTTAAAAACTGTTGAATAATGTATAAAAATTTCTTTTTTTGTTTTCTACTTCCCTATGAGTATGATAAAATAAATTCTATGTGAATAAATCATTAGAGGTGGAAAAATGAAGAAGAAAGCGCTACTCCCTTTATTATTAGGTGTAATGGTCTTTTTAGCAGGTTGTGACTATTCTAAACCTGAAAATAGAGATGGTTTTTTCTATAATACGTTCGTAAATCCAATGGACAGTCTTATACATTGGTTAGGAACTAGTTTTAATAACGACTATGGACTAGCAATTATTGTCATTGTATTGGCGATGCGTATCATATTATTACCATTCATGTTATCGAATTATAAAAACAGTCACATGATGCGTGAAAAAATGAAAGTTGCTAAACCGGATATTGATGCAATTCAAGAAAAGGTTAAGCGTTCACGTACGCAAGAAGAAAAAATGGCAGCTAACCAAGAAATGATGGAAGTTTACAAGAAATATGATATGAATCCGATGAAGAGCATGTTAGGTTGTTTACCAATCTTGCTTCAAATGCCAATCATCATGGGTCTTTTCTTCGTATTGAAATATCCTTCAAGTGGTGGTTTCACTGAACACCCAGATTTCTTATGGTTTAACTTAGCTCAACCAGATATTTGGATTACGATTATAGCAGGTGTCTTATACTTCTTACAAGCTTATGTTTCAAGTAAGAGTATGCCAAACGAACAGCGTCAAATGGGTTATATGATGATGATTATTTCGCCAATTATGATTGTGTGGATTTCATTAAGTTCTGCATCAGCATTAGGTCTATACTGGTCAGTCAGTGCGGCATTCTTGATTGTACAAACACAAGTAGCGAATATGCATTATTCTAAACTTGCTAAAAAAGAAGTAGCACCAATGATTGAAGCTATGGAGAAAAACAAAGCTGAAACAGCGAGCAAAGGTAAAAACACACAAGTTGTTTCTAAGAAAAATAAGAAAAAATAAATTATTTAAATACTAAATAAATTTGTAATGAAAAGTCATCGTAGTTTTAAACTACGATGACTTTTTTGTATTATTTGAAATACCATTCATTAAAAAATTGAGTTACAAATACTTCCATATATTCGTGTCTCTGTTGTGCAAGTCGTTTAGCGGTTGGTGTATGCATTAAAGCTTTAAGTTTAAACAGTTTTTCATAAAAATGTTTAATAGCTGATGCTGGAACATTATTATTATCGATTTCTTTGTTAGACAAAGTATCGTTGTATGCCCCTTCAATCCACATGGGTTCTCCAAAATGACCAGCATATTGGAAAGTACGAGCGATTCCAATTGCCCCGATAGCATCGAGGCGATCAGCATCACGTACAATTTGGCCCTCTATTGATAATGAGATATCATTATTTTCTCCATTTTTATAACTCATATGTTCAATAATATGTAGAATAGCTTCTTGCTGTTGTATTGGCAGCTGAAGTTGTATCAAAAATTGTGTTAATCTATGTTTTGCTTGACTAGCGTCGGTAAGTTTAGCGTCAACCGTATCATGTAATAAACTAGCTAGTTGAATGGTTAATAAATTTCCAACTTGCTCTTGTTGCGCAATGTAGTTTGCCATTTTAACGACGCGCAATACGTGAGCGACATCGTGGCCAGTTGCATCCTCTTTATGAAATGACTCCATATATATCTGCGCTGAATTGACTATTTCTTGCGGATTCATCTAAACGCCTCTTTTCATAGAAATAAAGTTATATAAGCTAGTGATTTAGTATAATCATTTACTTTATAATAAAGAAAGTCCAAAGTAATATTGATGTTCATCGATTACTTTGGACAGAGTTAAATTATTACAAAATAGGTGATATAAGTCTTGCAATACCTTCTTTAAATTTAATCCACAAACTTCGCTTCTCATACTCCTCTTTTGTTAGTCGATAGGATAAGGCTAAATCTTTTTCAAAAGTGGCTTTAAGTTCTTTCGTTATGAATGTGTCATAAATAAAAGCATTAATTTCAAAATTTAAAGTAAAGCTTCGGTGATCCATATTTGTAGTACCCACACTCGCAACTTCGTCATCTATAAGCAGTATTTTTGAATGTAAAAATCCATTATCGTAATGGAAAATATTGGCACCTGCATCTAACAGTGATGCTACGTTATTATAGGTAGCCCAATATACAAATGGATGGTCAGGTTTATTTGGGATCATGATATTCACATCGACGCCACCTAATGCTGCGATTTTTATCGCGTCTAAGAATGATTGGTCAGGAATAAAGTAAGGAGATTGAATATGAATAGATTGTTTAGCAGAAGTAATCATTTTCAAATAACCATATTTGATTTGCTCCCATTCTTCGTCTGGCCCGCTAGATGCGATTTGGACACCAATCGTACCTCCAGAATCTACATCAGGAAAATAACGTTCAGCGTATTTCAAATTATCGCGTGTTGATTGAACGTTCCAATCAAGCATAAAACGTAATTGAAGTGCATTGACAGCATCGCCAACAATTCGTAAATGTGTATCTCTCCAGTAACCAAATTTTTTCTTTAATCCTAAATATTCATCACCAACATTAAAACCACCAATGTAACCAATATGTCCATCGATAATCACTAATTTCCGGTGATTTCGATTGTTCACTCTTAAATTGATTAATGGCAATTTAGAAGGGAAAAAGGCTTCAACTTTACCACCTTTGTTTCGAAATGATTTAAAATCTTTAAGTGACAAACTACGTGAGCCCATGTCATCATAAAGCATCTTCACTTCTAACCCTTGCTCAAGTTTTTGCTCGAGCGCTATTAAAATACGTTTACCTAAGTCGTCATTTCTAAAGATATAGTATTGGATATGGATATATTCCTTTGCCTCATTTATATCTTTAATAAGTGCATCAAACTTTTCTCTACCATCTGTAAAGATATCAATATCATTATCTGTTGTTAAAAAGGCAGCATTATTGTATAACAACATTTGAACCATATCTTTAAATTTAACAATTTGATGATTACCTTTTGAAAATTCATCGTTCTTTAAGGCTTCTAATTGTTCATTAACAATCATTTCAATACCTATTTTATCTTCTTCATCTAAGGTGAAAATACGGTCTCTCTGAATTTGTCGTCCAAACAATAGATAGATGATAAAGCCTAATATAGGTATGAAGACTAACACTAACAGCCACGCCCACACGGCACCAGCCGAACGTCGTTCCATAAACATAATTGTGAAGGCAAAGATAAGGTTTAATATAAATGCGCCAAGAAAAATGATGTTAAGAATAACGTTTGTGTTGTTAAACGTTAAAGAAAATATATCTATCATATTAAACCTCCAAAATGCATTTCAGTTAATTAAAGTACTATAAAAGTCTTAATTATTGTAACATGAATATAAGGTTTTATCATTTGACTAATACCGCCTAGGGGTATATCATATAATTGAAATTATTAGGAGGCGTGTAATATATGGCGGAAATACAAAAAGCGCATCACTCAGAACAAATTAAATCTAATTTAAAATCAAGATTAAATCGTATAGAAGGCCAAGTGAGAGCAATTAATCGCATGGTAGATGAAGATGTTTATTGTGATGACGTGCTCACACAAATTAGAGCCACTCGATCGGCTTTAAATGGTGTTGCTACTAAATTATTAGACCATCATATGAAAAGTTGTATTATGGAAAAAGTAGAGCAGGGTCAACAAGAAGAAGCTATGGAAGAACTATTGGTTACATTTCAAAAATTAATGAAGGATTAGGCAAGGTGAACGTAGTGATAACAAAAGTTATTTATATTTCCGGTATAGAAAATGAAACACAACAAAAACATATTGAACAGCAGCTTAAGCAATTACACGGTGTACACCAAGTCAACATAGAAATAGAAAGCAATAATGGCAAAATTTTCATTGATTTTGAAACCCCTGCAAGTTTTAATAATTTAGAAAAAGAAGTTTATGATTTAGGATATGAAATTTTATATTAAATTGAAATATTAAAAAAGAGTACAGTTTCACTTTAACTGGTTTTTGTTACTTTTGAAAACTTATTTTACAAAGGAAAATTATTTTTACGATGTAATTATACAATAAAATTGACTAAATATTTGGTTATAATAAAAAAAATTTGAATATAATGTAGTATTTAGTAATTAAATAGGGTAAGATATAGTAGAAGCAAGTAATTTAGGGGTGATGATATGAGTAAAGATAACGAAAAGATTCAAAATGTAGTTAAACTATTATCATCATTAGGGGTAAACATAAAGAAAACCAAATCAAGATTAGAAGTTATGCAGACTTTGCCGACAACTGTGAAAGCCGCTAACGAACTGAAATAGTAAAGTTACCTAACTAAGCGATTGGAGCAGTGTGCTCCAGTCGTTTTTTTTTGTTATACAGAAACCTGTTTTATTTAATAATTGGTAAAAAAATAACTGTTACGATCATTGAGATGATTGTAACAGTTATTTTTTAGAAGTAAAAATTAAAATGATTTTATTTTTGAGCTTGTTTTTGAACGTCAGGTGAGTACTGTTTTGGTTGATGATAAGAAATAGATAATAATACACCAATACCACACATTAAACTCCATAAGGAACTACCACCATAGCTTATAAATGGTAATGGAATACCAGTGATAGGTAATAATTGTATTGTCATACCTATATTTTGTAACACGTGGAATAGAATTAGTGCTGTGTAACCAATAATAAATAATTTGCTGAATGGTGATTCAATTTTAGTTGCAAGTCTAACTAGGTGAAACATTAGTCCTAAAAACACTAGAATTAAAATAACTGAGCCAATGAATCCAAACTCTTCTCCAATAACGGAGAAAATAAAATCAGTATGATTTTCAGGGATATATACTTCACCTTGATTGAATCCCTTACCAAATAGTTGACCAGATCCAATGGCTTTAAGTGATTCTGTTAAATGATAGCCGTCGCCACTACTATAAGTATAAGGATCTAACCATGAACTAATGCGTCCGAGTTGGTAAGTTTTAATACCCAAACTATTCTCTATAAGTGATGGCTTGAAAATAATAGATAAGATGATACTTGATGCTAAGAGAAATACTGTAATAAATAATGGTGCAATTATTTTCCATGTGATACCACTCACTATAATTACACCAACAATAATGGCGCAAATAACAAGCGTTGTGCCCAAGTCGTTTTGCAGTAGGATAAGGCCCATAGGAATAATGGAAATACCAAAAATTTTCAGTAGTAATTTAAAATCTGTCTCTAATGATTTATTGAAAGTAAATTGATTATGCTTTGAGATTAGTTTAGCAAGCGCCAATATCAATACTATTTTCATAAATTCTGAAGGCTGTACGCTGATTGGACCTAGTTTATACCAACTCTTTGCACCATTTATAACAGGTGTGAACGGTGTTTCTGGAATAATGATTAATATAAATAAGGCTGCACAAAAAAGAAAGTACAGTAAATATGTATATTTCATTAGTTTCTTAGGTGAAACTAACATGATTAAAAATGCTATGAATCCGCCAAGGACATAATACAAAACTTGCCTAATGCCAAAGTTGGCGCTATATTGACCGCCACCCATAGCTGAGTTGATTATTGTTACACTAATAATTGCTAACAATACGAGGAAGCCTACTAAAGTCCAGTCGACTCGCCGTATCCAATGGTTGTTTTTTAATTGACGTGAAGTACTCATTTCTTACTCCTTTGAAAAGCTTAGTTTTCTTTAACTTTGTAATATATATAGATTTTACCGAACTTTAATGTATATTGCTAGAAGTAGGGTGCCAAATTGAAAAATTATAATAAGATAACTATATATTGATGAGTTAAAGTTATTACTTTTAATCCATTGTAAAGTGCCATATACTAAATTGAAAAATAAAAAGTTTTTATACTACTTAACAAATGCAAAAAAATATTAAATCGTGATATGATGTAGTTTAAGAATTGTATATGGAGGCTAAAGTATGGCTAAAGAAAATGTATGTATCGTATACGGAGGAAAAAGTGCGGAACACGATGTTTCAATATTAACAGCACAAAATGTCTTAAACGCAATAGATAAAGATCAATATCAAATAGACATCATTTACATAACAAATGAAGGTGACTGGAAAAAGAAAGAAAATATCGTAGACACTATAAATGAAATAGACACTTTACGTTTAACAGATGTTGCTGCAGGTGAAATCTCTCAACTACTTAGTATTGGTAGCACAGGGAACGCCTATAGTGCAGTTTTCCCAGTATTACATGGACCGAATGGTGAAGATGGTACAATTCAAGGTTTGTTTGAAGTATTAGATATACCATATGTAGGAAACGGTGTTTTAGCTGCCTCAAGTTCGATGGATAAACTTGTTATGAAACAATTATTCGCGCATAGAGGATTACCTCAACTACCTTATGTGAGCTTTTTAAGAAGTGAATATCATAAATATGAAAGTAACATTTTGAAACTTGTACATGACAAGTTAGAATATCCAGTATTTGTAAAACCAGCAAACTTAGGTTCTAGTGTTGGTATTAGTAAATGTAATAATGAAGAAGAATTGAAAGTTGGTATTGAAGAAGCATTCCAATTTGACCGTAAATTAGTAATTGAACAAGGTATTGATGCGAGAGAAATAGAAGTAGCTGTACTTGGTAATGACTATCCTGAAACGACTGCGCCAGGTGAAGTGATTAAAGAAGTAGCATTCTATGATTACAAAGCTAAGTACAAAGATGGAAAAATAAAATTAGATATTCCTGCTGATTTAGATGAAGAAGTACAAACAACATTAAGAAATATGGCAGTCGAAGCATTTAAAGCGACAGATTGTTCTGGTTTGTTACGAGCTGATTTCTTTGTCACTGAAGACAATCAAATTTTTATTAACGAAACAAATGCAATGCCAGGTTTTACTGCTTTTAGTATGTATCCAAGACTTTGGGAAAACATGGGTGTAACATATGCTGAATTAATTGAAAGATTAATTGAATTAGCGAAAGAAAAGCATGAAGATAAGAAACAAAATAAATACAAAATTGACTGAGGCGAATGAATAATGATTGAAGTAACTTTAGAACAAATCAAAGAATGGATTCCATGTGACATTGATAATGAATATTTAGATCATACGATTAAAGGTGTTTCTATTGATTCACGTGTAATTAACAATCAAAATTTATTCATTCCGTTTAAAGGTGAAAATGTAGATGGACATAAATACGTCGCACAAGCACTGAAAGATGGGGCAGGTGCAGTATTTTATCAAAAAGATGTAACTTTAGATAAAAACATAGACGGTCCAGTGATATGGGTTGAGAATACACTTAAAGCATTACAACAATTAGCTAAAGCTTATTTAGAATTTGTTGGGCCTCAAGTCATTGCAGTAACAGGCTCAAATGGTAAAACGACTACCAAAGACATGATTGAAAGTGTTTTAAAACCACAATTTAAAGTTAAAAAAACACAAGGCAATTACAATAATGAAATCGGATTACCATTAACAATATTAGAATTGGATCAAGATACTGAGATTTCAATTTTAGAAATGGGCATGTCTGGATTCAATGAAATTGAGTTATTGTCAAATTTAGCCGAACCCAATATAGCAATAATTACTAATATTGGTGAATCACATATGCAAGAGTTAGGTTCTAGAGAAGGCATTGCCCAAGCAAAAGCTGAAATTATCACAGGCTTAAGATCAAATGGCGTCTTTATTTATGATGGTGATGAGCCATTATTAGAATCTCACGTTACGAAAATACTAGATGCAGATATAGTAAGTATTGGTAAAGACAAAGACAACACACTTGTTTGTCAGATTGAAGATATTGAAAATGCAGGTATCGTATTTAATATTAACGGGGGAGAAAGATTCGATTTACCTATTTTAGGTGAACATAATATGAAGAATGCAACAATTGCTATCGCTGTTGGTAAAAGGTTAGGCTTGAGCCATGACATAATTTTTAATAACTTACGTAAAGTAGAACTTACAGGTATGAGAATGGAACAACATTATACAAGTGACAATAAATTAGTCATTAATGATGCATATAACGCGAGTCCTACAAGTATGAAAGCAGCAATTGATACGCTTTCAATTATGAAAGGTAGAAAAATTATTGTACTTGGAGATGTTTTAGAGTTAGGTCCAGATAGTCAGATGATGCATGAAAATGTAGGTCGATACTTAGAAGGTAAAAATATTGATGCATTATTTACTTTTGGGGCAGCTTCAAAATTTATTAGTAACACGGGCAAAGCGCATGTAACACAAGCAGAACATTACGAAGATAAGCAAGCATTGATAACAACTTTACAAAATTATGTTCAATCTGAGGATAAAATTTTAGTCAAAGGTTCTAGAGGAATGAAACTAGAAGAGGTTGTCGAAGCTTTAATTTAAACATTAACAAAATAACGAGTTGTTAGAATTTGATTAGAAATCTAACAGCTCGTTTTTATTTTGCTAAAACGGGAAAACTTATAAAAGGCAACAAGTATTTATAAAGTTATCACACTTAAATGTAATTGACATACTCATATTGAAAAAATAACGACGTTTCATAATTTCATTAAAGAAACATACAGTTAAGCTTAATGTCGGTACCAATGTAATTTCAGTTAAAGAATTTCTTGAATTTAATTTAAATAAGGAGTGAATAAGTCATATCTTACAAGTAAAATATTCTGATAATTAACAGAATAAATAAATTAATAAATTTTTTTAAGAGGGTATAAAGTAAGTTTACAGAATAAAGTTAAACGCTTACAACCTATATATTTCGGTATTTTTGGTGTTTTAAAACATTTTAAAACAAGCAAAGTTATTGCATTTAATCAAATTTGGTTTATTGCGATTATATACTTGAGGTGGTACTATTAAGAAGTTGAAGAAACTTAAGTGAACATATATGTATAGAAATACAGATAAATAAAGGAGAATTATATTGCAAAAATTTAAAGAATTAGGGCTCTCAGATAAGATGGCAGAAACCCTAGCATCAATGGGGTTCGATGACGCCACTCCTATACAAAAAGAGAGTATCCCTCTTGCCTTAGAAGGCAAAGACGTTCTTGGTCAAGCTCAAACAGGCACAGGTAAAACTGGTGCGTTTGGTATTCCACTTGTTGAAAAAGTGGCAGACAAAGAAGGCGTACAATCATTAATCCTTGCACCAACAAGAGAATTAGCTATGCAAGTAGCTGAATCAATCAGAGAATTTGCTAAAGGTCAAAACGTACAAGTTGTTACTGTATTTGGTGGTATGCCGATCGACCGTCAAATCAAGTCACTTAAAAAAGGACCGCAAATCGTTGTAGGTACGCCAGGTCGTGTGATTGATCACCTTAACCGTCGTACATTAAAAACTAATGATGTTCATACGCTTATATTAGATGAAGCGGATGAAATGATGAACATGGGCTTCATCGATGATATGAAATTTATCATGGATAAAATTCCAGCTTCACAACGCCAAACAATGCTGTTTTCAGCTACAATGCCAAAAGCTATTCAAACATTAGTTCAACAATTCATGAAAACACCAGTAATTGTTAAAACAATGAATAACGAAATGTCTAATCCACAAATCGAAGAATACTATACAATCGTAAAAGAATTGGAAAAATTCGATACATTTACGAATTTATTAGATGTACACCAACCAGAATTAGCTATTGTATTCGGCCGTACTAAACGTCGTGTAGATGAATTAACAAGTGCGTTAATCTCTAAAGGCTACAAAGCTGAAGGTTTACATGGTGACATTACTCAAGCGAAACGTTTGGAAGTATTGAAAAAATTCAAAAATGATCAATTAGATATCTTAGTTGCAACAGATGTTGCAGCACGAGGACTTGATATTTCAAACGTAAGTCATGTTTATAACTTTGATATTCCTCAAGATACTGAAAGTTATACACACAGAATCGGCCGTACTGGTCGTGCTGGTAAAAAAGGTGTAGCAATCACATTTGTGAACCCAATTGAAATGGATTACATCCGTCAGATTGAACAAGCAAACAAGAGACAAATGACTGCAATGAGACCACCTCATCGTAAAGAAGTGCTTAAAGCGCGTGAAAACGATATTAAAGGTAAAGTTGAAAAGTGGATGTCTAGAGAAAATGAACCAAGATTACAACGTATTGCTTCAGAATTAATTGAAGAATATAGTGATGTTGATTTAGTTGCTTCATTATTACAAGAATTGGTTGAATCAAATGATGAAGTTGATGTTCAATTAACATTTGAAAAACCATTATCTCGTGGTAAAGGTGGTCGTCAAGGCCGCGGACCAAAACGTGGCGGTCAAGGCAACAATAAACGTGGTAATAAATTTGATAACAAAAATCGTCGTTCAAAAGGCGGATTCAACAACAATAATAAGAAGAACGAAAAGTCTTCTGATAGAAACAATAGCAATAAGAAATCAATGAAAGGTCGCACATTCGCTGACCACAAAAAATAAAAATAATTTATCATATATGAAATTTAGGTTTAATCATTCCACTCATGTGGGATGATTTTTTTGTTTTTTAAGAAAAGCTATGATAAATAATAAATGTTAAGTGCAATATATTTAATGTTAGAATAGATGTTTATAAATTTTAAATGAGGAATGAAATGACTATAAAAGCTATGTTATAATAAATTGAAATCTTAATTAAGGAGTGTATATATGACTAACGACCAACTATTTAACAGAAGTCCTAAACAAGCTATGAAGTATTACTACATAATCGAAGGACTGGAATTTATTGTTAGTTTGATCGTTTCGGTTATTTTAATATTTTTATGGAGTCACTTTAATTGGTGGCATTTCATTGTATATTTAATCGTTGCTTTTATAGTGTTTGATTTTATGTATTTATTGGTTAGACCCTGGATTAAATTTAAATACACATATTATAGAATTAAGGAAAATTATATAGAAGTAAAATATGATTTCTTCTTTAAATCTAAAAAAATAGTGAAATTGGAACGCACACAGTTTATTGAAAGGCAGAATAACCCGATTTTGAAGAAAATGGGACTGTCTAAAACTACATTAATTACTGCTGGTCATAAAGTTAGTTTTCCTCTGATGTCTACGGATGATGCGAATTCATTCGAATTACTAACACTCAATTACTTGAGAGGAGCTGATTTTGATGTATAATCCTCAAAAGTTACATCCTATTTCTTATTTAACTGGTGTTATTGAAGCTATTAAGCAAAATATCTTTTTGATTATTATTTTTCTAGTATTTAATATTCAGGATTTTGATTTTACAAATATAACTTCGTACATATTTCCAGCTATCGTTTTTGCTGTCTTTTTATTTTCATTTATAGCTCAAGTATTAAAAGTTTATAACACGACATATTGGATTGAAAATGATCATTTTGTTTTAGCAACGGGTATCTTTACTAAAGAAAGAAAAGAACTTAATATCCGTCGTATACAAACATTAGATACATCACAAGGCATTATAAATCAAATCGTAGGTGGTATGAAATTACAAATCAAAACACCGAGTGATGGTATTGATTTAGACACTGTTTCTAAAAAACAAAGTGAGTTAATACAACGTACGATTAAAGAAAAACAACGAGAATTAACTAGTCAAAATGAAGAACCAAATTTAACTAGCATACCTGAACCAGAGGATAATGGAGATAATCCGGAACAACTATCAGAACCTGTGCGCTTATATAAGCTTAATTTTAAAGAATTACTGTTTATGGCATTAACGAGTGGAGCTATAGGCGTGGCGTTTGCAGCCATTTCGCCGATAATTGGTGCCTTTTCAGAAGTGATACCATGGGAATGGCTCACTGGTGAATTTGCTCGAATTTCTCAAGCGATTTTTGTGATCGTGTTGATAATGGTTGCGACTATCATTATCGCAAGTTATATATTGGGTACATTGATTGTAATTATAAAAAACTATAACTACACAGTGACACAAAATGATAATCAATTGAATATCCGATATGGTTTATTTAATGTTAAAAGTATCACGGTGCCAACTGATAGAGTTCAAGCTGTAGTTGAAAGACAATCTTTCTTAAGAAAACTATTCGGTTTTACGTCTATACATTTTGTGATTACGAGCGATATGAATGGTAATGATAAAGAGGATATTTCATTAGATGGAAATGTTATGATTTTACCTTTTATTAAACGAAAAAAAGCATTCGAAATCATTAAATCACTTATCCCTAGTATGGCATTTGAAAATGCGGAAAAGGGTATGCCTTGGAGAGGTTTCCATAGGCACTTTTGGCAAGAAACAGTCATACTACTAGTGCTTGCAACTATTGTTAATTATTTCTGGTTACCTTGGTCATTTCTTATCGCAGCGATTATGATTATACTACTAATTATTCATAGCCTTATAGTTATTAAATCATCTGGATTAAAAGTACGAAATGATGAACTTGTAGTACGTAATGTAACTATGTTTGGATTCAAAAATACGTATTTCAAGCATGATAAAATACTAGGTATGGAAATTAAACGAAATCCATTTTTAATAAATAGTGATTTAGGTAATTTCAATTTTATCATTGCAAAAGCTGCGGGTAGTGAAGCAATCGGTTTGAATTTTAATAATTATAAAGAAGTTGAAACGCTTCAAAATTGGTATTTGAGAGGTGAGCATCATGAATGAATATAATTATATGGATAAATCTGGAAAAACAGTCATGCGTCTCTCGGCATATATTGTAACTGTAATATTTGTATTAATTTTAGCAGTTGTTTATATAGTTAATAGACTGTGGTTGCAATGGCTTAACTCCAATACGATGATGTGGGTTTTAATTATTGGTATAATTATTATTGTAATTCAATTGCTGCTAGGTGCTATTTTAATTCCTGCGTACCGGTACCAAATCTTTAGATACAAACTAGGTGAAAATGAAATCACTGTAAGAAATGGTTTATGGTTTGTTTCAGTAATCAATATCCCATTATTCAGAATTCAAAACGTCGATACACACGAAGGTATTTTAATGCGCAAATATAAATTAGCAAGTTTAACGTTATCGACAGCAGGCGGAAATACTGAGATTAAACTTATCGACAAAGATATAGCGGCTACATTAAAGTACAAAATAAAAAATGTTAATAAAGCAATTGATGTAACAGAAAATGAAGCTTCAGAAATTGAACATTATAAAGATAGTGATTTAAAATAGATCAATATCTTTATATGAGCGAGGGGAGACTTATGATACACGGTATAGGTGTAGATTTAATAGAGATAACAAGAATAAAAAAACTTTATAGCAGACAAGAGAAATTGCTAGAACGTATATTAACTACCAATGAACAACAAAAATTTAATTGTTTCAAAAATGAACAACGTAAAATGGAATTTCTTGCAGGTAGATTTGCTTGTAAAGAGGCTTTTAGTAAAGCGCTAGGTACGGGGCTAGGAAAAACAGTAGCATTTAATGATATTGATTGTTTTAACGATGAAAATGGTAAGCCCTGTATTACCTATGAAGACTTTAAAGTGCATGTAAGTATTACACATACGGAACATTATGCTATGAGTCAAGTCATTTTAGAAGTTTAATTTATTAAAAATTTTCTAAATTCCAGTATGTTTAATTTGGTTATCCTATCATCATTGTTATAAAATTGATTTATTATAAAAAATTAGTGAAAGTTATTTAATGAAATAGGAGGTACATGCTTAATGTCTGATAAGTATTATAGATCGACGTACTTGAATGTAGATTTAAATGCTATTGTTTCGAATTTTCAAGTGTTTCAAACATTACATCCAAACAAAACAGTTATGCCAGTAGTTAAGGCGAATGGTTATGGACTTGGTAGCATTAAAATTGCACGTCAATTAATGGAAAATGGAGCTGAGTTTTTCGCTGTTGCAACATTAGATGAAGCAATTGAACTTCGTATGCATGGAATTAATGCAAAAATACTTGTACTTGGAGTTATCCCAATATATAACATAAACAAAGCAATACAACATCGAGTAGCAATTACGGTGCCATCTAAAGTATGGCTCGCTGAGGCTATTGAAGAAATTCCAACCGATAATAAAAAAGATTTGTGGCTTCACGCTAAATTAGATACTGGCATGGGTAGGTTAGGAATAAAAGATGTGGATGAGTACAAAGAAGTTATTGATTTGATTCAATCACATGACCATTTAGTTTTTGAGGGCGTGTTTACACATTTCGCATGTGCTGATGAACCGGGTGATTCGATGAATAAACAACAAGCCTATTTTGAAGGAATTGTTGAGCAGGTAGAAAAGCCCAATTATATACATTCTCAGAATTCTGCAGGCGCATTAATGAAAGACAGTCAGTTTTGTAATACGGTTAGAATAGGCATATCATTATATGGCTACTATCCTTCAGAGTACGTTAAATCAAAAGTGAAGATACATTTAAAACCAAGTGCACAATGGATTAGTGAAGTCGTTCAAACTAAAGTATTACAAACTGGAGAATCTGTGAGTTATGGAAGTATATATACAGCAAAAGAACCTACAAAAATTGGAATCATTCCAGTAGGATATGCAGATGGTTATCCAAGAATGATGACAGGATTTAGTGTAAATGTGAATGGTTACCAATGTGAAGTAATTGGAAAAGTGTGCATGGATCAAACAATAATTAAAATTCCTGAAGAAGTTAATACAGGTGATAAAGTCATTTTAATGGATCACCATAGTGATAGTCGACAATCAGCAGAAGCTCTGGGACGACAGCAACAGACCATTAATTATGAAGTGTTATGTAGACTAAATAGAAGGCTTCCTAGAATTTATCATGGGACGCAAGACTTAGAAATTCGCAATGAATTACTAAAATAGTATAGTCACTTAATGTAAAATTTGTTATTATAAGTCTAACAACGAATCTCAATATATTCTATTTTAGTAACATGGAGGTCTTTATTCATGGCAAGTTTTAATCAAAGCAGAAACCATAGTATTGAACAACTATTAAAAGAAGGCTATTCACAAATGGCCGATTTAAATCTCTCCCTTGCAGCAGAAGCATTTCCATTTGAATGTGAAGCTTGTGATTGCAATGAAGTTTACCTCAGCTCTAAGAATAACAATGAATGATGAGAAGAGGAGACGTTTATTTAGCTGATTTATCACCAGTTCAAGGGTCTGAACAAGGGGGAATAAGACCTGTCGTTATCATACAGAATGATACTGGAAATAAATATAGTCCTACCGTAATTGTAGCTGCAATTACTGGTAGGATAAATAAAGCTAAAATACCTACACATGTAGAAATAGAAAAAAGTAAATATAAGCTTGATAAAGATTCTGTAATACTGCTTGAGCAGATTAGAACTTTAGATAAAAATAGGCTGAAAGAAAAATTAACATACCTTTCTGAAAGTAAAATGAAAGAAGTTAATGTTGCCATAGATATAAGCTTAGGATTACATAATGTTAGAAATAGTAAATCATGATTTTCAAAGGTTTAAGAAACAGTTAATAAAATAGTGAATTATATATCGATTCCCTATAACATGTAATTACCACTTAATTAGTAATTTAATTGTGATTGGAAAATTAAGCATTTTAGTTTTGTGGTTTAATACCTTTGAGTGGGATGTTTTAATTTGAAAAGCTTTAGGTTATCCTAAAGCTTTTTTAGGTATTTGGAGCGTGTTTATCATACATAGCGAGTAGCCAATACCAATACAAGCAAGTACAAAGTTAGGGTAGGCTCGTTCATTATAAAAGATATTTTTACTTACATACATAGTACGTTTAAACCTGTTATAACCGATGTATGCGGTTTATATTTGTATTTTTAGGAGGAATTACTACATGGAAGAATTCAAAAATCAATATAAAGCGCTAATTGACGAAAGTTTACACACTTTAGATGCTACGGATTTAAAGAAAAAGTGTGAAAGCTTTACCGATGAAGTGATAAAAAGAGATTTATTACCAGAAGATATAGTTGAAATTCATAGAGATTATGTCAGAGTTTTAAATTTAAATGAAACTCAAATTTTAGAAACTTTTAATGTGCTTAAAGAAGTAGTAAGAGGGTTTGGGTATAGTTATAGAGATTATCAACAATTAGTAAATCGTCTACAATATCATGATAAAGAGATTGATTTAGCCTCTCGTTTACAGCAAACAATGCTTAAAACGGATATTCCTCAATTTGATAGCATACAAATCGGTGTTATATCAGTAGCAGCGCAAAAAGTAAGTGGTGACTATTTTAACTTAATAGATCATAAAGATGGCACGATGAGTTTTGCAGTGGCAGACGTTATAGGTAAAGGTATACCAGCTGCGCTTGCAATGAGTATGATAAAATTTGGTATGGACTCTTATGGTCATTCTCAACTTCCGAGTGACGGTTTAAAGCGTCTCAATCGAGTAGTAGAAAAAAACGTCAATCAGAATATGTTTGTAACAATGTTTTACGGACTATATGAAGAGTTAAACCATTTGTTATATTGTAGCTCTGCTGGACATGAACCAGGATATGTATATAGAGCAGAGACTGAAGAATTTGAAGAAATCAGCGTTAGAGGCAGAGTGTTAGGTGTCAGCGAGCAAACGAGATATAAACAACAAGAAATCCCTGTATATTTAGATGACTTAGTTATTATATTTACAGATGGCGTTACAGAAGTTAGAAATGAAGCAGGAGATTTCTTAGACAAAAAGCATCTTTTAACGATGATTCACAAGTATAAGCACATGCATCCACAAGATATCGTTCAACTTCTATATGAAGCGATTTTGAAAATACAAAATCCTGACAAAAGAGATGATTTAACAATTCTAATTATAAAAAGAGTTAATTAGTTTTAGCATAATTAAGGTTAAGTTATTTAATTTAAGGGTATGGAAGTTATTATGAGACTATAATTAGGAGTGTAATGTTATGAATTTTAATATCGAAACGGTAACACATGATACTCATTACGAGGTTAAAGTTGGCGGAGAACTGGACGTTTATACTGTTCCAGAATTAGAAGAAGTTTTAGTGCCGATGAGACAAGAAGGAACTCATGATTTACATGTAAATTTAGAAAATGTGAGTTACATGGATTCAACGGGATTAGGCGTATTCGTAGGTACATTAAAAGCGTTAAACCAACATGATAAAGAATTATATATATTAGGTGTTTCAGATCGAATAAGTCGACTATTTGATATAACAGGATTAAAAGATTTGATGCATGTTAATGAAGGAACGGAGGTCGAATAACATGCAACTTAAACAAGATTATATAGAAATGCGTTTGCCAGCATCTGCAGAGTATGTGAGTTTGATACGTTTAACACTGTCAGGCGTTTTTTCACGTGCAGGTGCTTCATATGACGACATTGAAGATGCGAAGATTGCAGTGAGCGAAGCAGTAACGAATGCAGTAAAACATGCATATAAAGATGACCCAGAAGATGTGGGAATGATTAATCTATGCTTTGAAATTTTCGATGATAAAATCAAGATTGTAATTTCAGATCAAGGTGAAAGTTTCGATTATGAAGAGACAAAAGCACAATTAGGGCCATATAAAGAAAACGAAAACATAGATTTCCTAAGAGAAGGCGGTCTTGGTCTGTTTTTAATTGAATCTTTAATGGATGAAGTTACAGTTGATAAACAATCAGGCGTAACAATCAGTATGATAAAGTATATTAAAAAAGAGCAGGTGCGAAATAATGGCGAAAGAGTCGAAATCAGTTAATGATGTATCACCTGAACAAATTAACCAATGGATAACGCAGCATCAAAATGACGAAAATAAAGATGCTCAAGATAAACTCGTAAGACATTATAGAAAGTTAATCGAATCATTGGCATATAAATATTCAAAAGGTCAATCTCATCACGAAGACCTCGTTCAGGTTGGTATGGTTGGTTTGATTGGTGCAATAAACCGATTTGACTTATCCTTTGATAGAAAGTTCGAAGCCTTTTTAGTACCAACGGTCATTGGTGAGATTAAACGTTATTTACGTGATAAAACATGGAGTGTCCATGTACCAAGAAGAATCAAAGAGATTGGACCTCGTATCAAAAAAGTGACTGATGAATTAACGAATGAGTTAGAACGTTCTCCTTCGATTGCAGAAATAGCGGATCGTCTTGAAGTAAACGAAGAAGATGTGTTAGAAGCAATGGAAATGGGTCAAAGTTATAATGCGTTAAGCGTTGACCATTCGATTGAAGCAGACAAAGATGGTTCTACAGTTACTTTATTAGATATTATGGGTCAACAAGATGACAATTATGATTTAACTGAAAAACGTATGATATTAGAAAGAATTTTACCAATATTAAATGAAAGAGAAAGACAGATTATTCAATGTACATTTATTGAAGGTTTAAGCCAAAAAGAAACTGGAGAAAGAATTGGGTTAAGCCAAATGCATGTTTCAAGATTGCAAAGAACAGCAATCAAGAAATTACAAGAAGCCGCTAATCAATGATTGAATAAAATATAAGGCAGCATTCCTATAAATTAGGGAGCTGCCTTATTTTAATTTTTATACTAGTTGCATCACTTTAATTAAAGCCTGATGTTTTGAGCAGTGGTTACTATTAAATATGTTAAAATGTTAAAGGAAGTAAAATAAAAAAGAAATAAATGAGCGGAGGATTCTATGGATAGTAATCTAATACAATCTATAAGAGAGAAATACAATTTCACAACAAAACAAATTAATTCAGTGTTATCACTCCTAGAGGATAAAAACACAGTACCTTTTATAGCGCGCTATAGAAAAGAGCAAACAGGTGGATTAGATGAAGTAGAAATTAAACAAATAGATGATGAATATCAATATATGGTTAACCTTCAAAAAAGAAAAGAAGAAGTTTTACATAATGTAGAAGAACAAGGTTTATTAACAACAGACTTAAAAAGTGATATTTTAAAACAAACAAAACTCCAACGTGTTGAAGATTTATATAGACCATTTAAACAAAAAAAGAAAACGAGAGCAACGGAAGCAAAGAGAAAAGGCTTAGAACCATTTGCAAAATGGCTAAAGCAATCTAACTTAGACACAACAATCGAAAACAAAGCGCAACAATTTTTAAACGAAGAAATAGAAACTATTGAAGCTGCTATAAAAGGTGCACAAGATATCATTGCAGAATTAGTTTCGGATGCACCTAAATATAGAACTAAAATCCTTAAAGATACTTTTCAACATGGCAATATCATTACACAAAAGAAAAAGAATGCTGAAGACGAAAAAGAAATATTTTCAATGTATTATGATTACAGCGAACCAGTGAAAAAAATTGCTAACCATAGAGTCTTAGCTGTAAACCGTGGAGAAAAAGAAAAAGTATTATCAGTAAAATTAGAAATGGATACACAAGGCATTGAAAACTTCATTCGCAAAAATGAAATAACTACAAATCATGAGGGTGATTATATAATTGAAGATGCCATTAAAGATAGCTTAAAAAGATTAATTATGCCTTCTATCGAAAGAGAAATAAGAGGAGATCTAACAGAAAAAGCTGAAAACCATGCTATTGATGTCTTTAGTGAAAATTTAAGGAATTTATTGTTACAACCACCATTGAAAGGTAAACAAATACTTGGGGTAGATCCAGCATTTAGAACAGGTTGCAAACTTGCAGTTATTAATCCTTTCGGTACATTTGTTGCAAAAGGCGTGATGTATCCGCACCCTCCAATTAATAAAAAAGCAGATGCTGAGAAAATATTCGTTAAATTTGTAAAAGATTATGACGTAGAACTTATAGCAATAGGTAACGGGACAGCTAGTCGCGAAACTGAACAATTTGTAGCATCTATGATTCAAGAACATCATTTGAAGGTGCAATTCATTATTGTGAATGAAGCGGGTGCGTCAGTATATTCTGCATCAGAAGTCGCTAGAACAGAATTCCCAGATTTCCAAGTTGAAGAACGTAGTGCAGTTTCAATTGGTAGAAGAGTGCAAGATCCATTGAGTGAACTTGTTAAAATCGACCCTAAATCAATAGGTGTAGGTCAATATCAGCATGATGTTAATCAGAAAGCACTTGAAGCGGCGTTAACATTTGTGGTTGAAACAGCAGTAAACCAAGTAGGTGTGGATGTTAATACTGCTTCACGCTCACTACTCCAATACGTTTCTGGTCTATCACCAACGATTGCACAAAACATAATTAACTATCGTGAAGAAAACGGAGCAATCAAACATAACAATGATATTGCGAAAGTTAAGCGTTTAGGCGCTAAAACATTTGAGCAAAGTATTGGGTTTTTAAGAATTGTCGATGGTAGCGAACCATTAGATAATACTTCGATTCACCCTGAGAGCTACAGAGCAACGTATCAATTATTAAATGAAATCAATATGAAAGCTGAAGATCTTGGAACAGAAGATTTGAAATCAGCATTAAATCACTTAAACATTGCGGAAATGGCTGAGAAATTGAATATAGGTCAACCGACATTAGAAGATATTTTGAAATCGTTGATTGCTCCAAATAGAGATCCTCGTGATGAATTTGAAACGCCTATTCTAAAATCAGATGTTTTATCAATCGAAGACTTAGCAAAAAATATGAAGTTAAGTGGTACAGTTAGAAATGTTGTAGACTTTGGTGCTTTTGTAGACATCGGAGTTAAACAAGATGGACTTGTACATGTATCTAAACTATCTAAGAAGTTTGTGAAGAATCCAATGGATATTGTTAGCGTTGGAGATATAGTAGATGTTTGGATACTTGATATTGATGATAAAAAAGGTAAGGTATCATTAACTATGATTGATCCACATGGATAATGAAACCCTTCAAAGATTGACAGAAACTATATCTGAAACGCACTTTAAGCGCTCATTTAAGCATAAAGCTTATTTTAATAAACGCTTAAAAACAACAGGCGGTCGCTACTTATTACAAACTCATAATATTGAAATTAATGATAAGCAGTATACTAAATTTGGTGAAAAAGCAGTTCAAGATATTATTAAACATGAATTATGTCATTATCATTTGCACATACAAGGAAAGGGATATCAACATAAGGATAAGGATTTTAAAGCGTTGAGTAAGTTAACAGGTGCTCCAAGGTTCTGTTCAGCTGTAGAAAAATATGAAGACCGAGCAAAGTATATTTATAAATGTAATACATGCGGTGCTCAATTTCCGAGGATACGAAAAGTTAACACGACAAAAATGATGTGTGGACATTGTAAAGGTAAATTGGTTCAACATGACATTGTGCAATCAAAGTAGTTGTTATAAAAAGGCGAGCTAAAACGATTAGTTTTAGCTCGCCTTTTTTATTTTGAAGTAAAATATAGGTGCAATTTAAGTAATAAAGGTCTATTTAGGTGATTTTTAATGTGTATTTTAACATCAATAGTTAAATCCAACTTATAACTAGATCATTTTACTCATTTTTGTTTGCTTTTTCTGTTGACGATGAGTCGATTATATTATAAGATAATAAACGTTGCGAAATTAATAGGCAATTGAGTTAAGCAAGTATTAATTTTATTAAATTAACTTTAAAAACGTGTTGACAAAACATTAAAGGTATATTACAATATATAATGTTAACTTGATAAACAAACCGTTTTGCGAGCGGCCGTGGCGGAACGGCAGACGCGCTAGGTTGAGGGCCTAGTGGGAGAAATCCCGTGGAGGTTCAAATCCTCTTGGCCGCATCAAAAATATTACATATAAATAATATGCGGGTGTAGTTTAATGGTAAAACCTCAGCCTTCCAAGCTGATGTTGTGGGTTCGATTCCCATCACCCGCTCCAATAGAAACATTAATGAACATTGAAAACTGAATTGCAATATGTCAACGTTAATTCCGAACACAACATTAAATTGTTGGTTCAAACGTGTTAGAGATAACACACAAATTAGTATTTTATGAGCTAATCAAACATCATAATTCATTTATGGAGAGTTTGATCCTGGCTCAGGATGAACGCTGGCGGCGTGCCTAATACATGCAAGTCGAGCGAACGGATAAGGAGCTTGCTCCTTTGAAGTTAGCGGCGGACGGGTGAGTAACACGTGGGTAACCTACCTATAAGACTGGAATAACTTCGGGAAACCGGAGCTAATGCCGGATAACATTTGGAACCGCATGGTTCTAAAGTAAAAGATGGTTTTGCTATCACTTATAGATGGACCCGCGCCGTATTAGCTAGTTGGTAAGGTAACGGCTTACCAAGGCAA